>NZ_OY763421.1:1317446-1976170 GCF_963667555.1 uncultured Methanolobus sp. | reverse complement strand
ATGGGTTCCATTGCAACTGCGGAAACTCCAAGAATAGATATCATACGTATCGTCTCGGAAAATGAGGATTATCAGGAACTTGCAGACGAAACAAAGAAGATATTCAATCTGGTCATGGTGTGGCATCTGAGTCTTGCAGACGCATGCCGCTTTGTCTCAAAAAGGACTCCTTCTATAATATTTGAGGATTTTCTGGACAGGTTCGCACACGCTCTTCAGTCAGGAGAAGACGTTAAGACTTTCCTGTTTGCAGAGCAGAATGTTGTAATGAACGAGTATGAGGCAATGTACAATGGTGCTCTCTATGTTGTGGAGATAATTAAGGAACTTTTCGTGTCCCTTGTCATGTCTTTGATCTTCATGGCTTCATTTGCTGTCATCATGCCAGTGATAACCGGTATGAATGCCGAACTTCTAATGGGTGTTGTGGTGATCATTTTCCTTGTAACTGATGTTGTAATGGTGATGTTCACAAAGAGCAAGATCCCAAAAGACCCTGCGTGGAGCCAGTCATCCAATATGACCGAGAACAAACTGAAGTTATATCGTTCAGTTCCTGTTTCTCTCGCAGGTTGTATTGTTGTTCTGATAGCTGTGGTTCTCTACGGGAAGATCGAGACAAGTATTGCAGTTGCAATGGTGATTACTCCTCTGGTTTATACAGGACATGTTTCAAGGAAGATAGAAAAAGCTATCAGGAGAAAAGATGAGAATTTCCCCGCATTTATTCGTTCTCTGGGAAGCTCGGCAGGAGCCAGGGGTGGTGTTATCGATGATGCCCTCAAAGCTTTGAGAGCACACGACTTCGGACCTCTGACAAAAGATGTAAATAATCTCTACAAGATGCTTGTGACAAGGATAAACAAGTTCAGTTCATGGGAATACTTCGCCTCAAATACCGGTAGCAATCTTATACAGCGTTTTTCCGGTATGTTTGTCCAGGCTACAAACCTTGGTGGTCAGCCAGAGGTTATAGGGGACATTATCGCCACTAATTTCCATAAGATAGTAACTCTCAGAAAGAAAAGGTCACAGTCTGCAGGAAGTCTTGTGGGTGTTCTTTACGGTCTGACCGGTGGTATTGGTTTTACAATGTACATTTCCCTTGGTGTGGTCGGACTGATGCAGGATATGTTCTCATCTGTGGAAATGCCGGCAGGTATGTCCATGGGAATGGTTCTCTATACCAATGTAGGAAACATAGACACGCTCTCAAACATGGTTATGGCCATCATGGTGGGTCACTCTCTGATGTCCGCTATCCTGATTAGAATTGTGGATGGTGGTCATATGCTCAGTGCTACGATTGATTTTGTTATCATGGTATGGATATCCGGTGCAAGTGCTGTGGTTACCATGGCAGCAGTGTCATCACTACTGGGTATTGCGTGACACGGAAAATAACATATCTGAAATATAGAAAATAGAAAATAGAAAATAAGACAAACAAAGTCCTGTCTTATTTTACCCTTGTTTTGATGTAATTGGCTAAGTACTTGCCCACTTCTGATGTGCTGCTCTTTCCTCCAAGGTCAGGAGTGCAGATTCCAAGATTAAGAGATGTGTCAATCGCTTCTTCCAGGAGTGCTGCTTCAGCCATATTTCCGTGCCATTCAAGAAGCATTTTAAGACTGAGTACCGTTGCAAGAGGGTTCGCAATGTTCCTGCCTGCAATATCCGGTGCGCTTCCATGAACCGGTTCAAAGAACGCATATTTCTCACCGATATTAGCACTTGGAAGCAGACCAAGTCCACCTACAAGAGCCCCAGACATGTCACTGAGTATATCTCCGAAAAGATTAGTAGTGACTATTACATCATAGTTCCACGGATTTTTTATCAGGTTGTAGGCGAAAGAGTCCACCAGTTCATCCTTATGTACGACTCCTGCGTCCAATGCAGACTGGCGGCAAACATCAAGGAATAATTTGTCGGATTTCATCACATTGGACTTGTGGACAATTGTCAGTTTATTAGTCCTGCTACCTGCAAGTTTGCTGGCATAATCTGCAATTCTCTTTGAGCCTTTCCTTGTGATCACTCTTTTTGTGGTGGAAACATCATCACCGATCTCTTCGATTCCGGAATAGAGTCCTTCGGTATTTTCCCTTACAATGATAAAATTGAAATCTGTCCTGTCATGGATTCCCTTCACCGAAGGAAGAGGCCGTATCGGCCTGACATTTGCATACATGTCAAGTTCCTTGCGGATAGTCAGAAGAACACTTTTGTAATTCGGATCAGGTGGTGTTGTCACCGCACCGAAAAGAACACAATCACAATCTTTCAGCGTGTTGATATCCTCATCAGTAATAGCAGAACCTGTACGTTCCCATCTGCCATATCCAAGTTCCAGAGGAATTTTCTCCACATCAAGCCCAAACGCATCAAGAACTTCAATGGCTGCCGGAATTACTTCTTTCCCAACTCCGTCACCTTCTATAACTGCAAGTTTCATGTCAATTCCCCGATCATCTTATAATGTCCGTAATTATACTTTGTCCTTCTTACCTGAAAGCCTTAGCTCCTGAACAAGATCCCTGATCGCCATGGTCACATCGAATTCTGAAGCTCCCCAGTGTACAACTGCTCCTCTGATGCCTGCAATCGTCACAATTCCGGAATTCTCAGCACGGCAGCATCTTGTAATGAAGGCTTTGCTGGGTTTGAATATGTCTGATTTGAAGGGACAGATGTTAACAAATGAATACTCTATTCCCGGGAACCTTGACTCAAAAAGACTCTTTGAGATCTCACAACCTACAAGCAGTGCTCCGTCCTCTTCAATAACATCGCAATCAAGGCATTTACCCTTAAGTCCTGAAGAAGAACAAGGGAAAACCGTATTCTCACCTTCGAACTGTCTCAGGTCAGTAAGGTTCTCTGAGAACCTGATAGACAGATCTCCCCATACTCCGCTTTGTTCTATTCTGCGGACAACGCTTGCAAGCCACGAAGGTTCCGGTGGAAAAATATCCACGATCTCAATTTCAAGAATTTCAGAAGCATCAGGTTTGTGCACAAATGTCAGATGTTTGTCTATTCCTGTAAATATAACAGTGTTGACCTTACCTTTGCTTTTACATACTTCAGTTGCGGTGTCTATAAGAAGTGCCCTTTCCTTGATATTCAGTTCCTTTTCATAGCGCACGATCTCCTCACCTGAAGCCAGTTCTTTAAGGCTGGTTGCATCCCGAAGTAATCCTTCTCCCTGGTGTTCCACCTCAAAAAGAGAGTAGTTACCTGTTTCACAGTTTTCTACTATCAGGTATTTAGTGAGAAAATAGATTCGCCTGTCTTCTCCGGCAGGCGTCGCTTTACTGTGCCCTACGTGTTTGTATTCATCCGGAAATATCATTTGAACCTTGTCACTGTTTGTTCTTCTGTGCTTTTCTGTGGGCTACAAGACCGCCGTCAGTGAGCATCTCAAGCAGGAAATCAGGAAGTTTGTTACCCTGGAATACTTTTCCATTGACCTTTACTGTTCCCTGAAGCAAGTCTATTTCAACTTCATCGCCTTCGCTGCATTCAACATTAGCTTCCATTAAAGGAAGTCCTACATTGATAGCATTTCTGAAAAATATCCTTCCGAAAGATCTTGCAACTACGCAGCCTACTCCTGCGTATTTGAGTGCCAGTGCAGCCTGTTCTCTGGATGACCCGCATCCAAAGTTGTCAGCAGCAACAATAACGTCGCCTTTCTGCACTTTCTTTGAAAAACCGGGGTCAATTCCTTCCATGGCATGATCTGCAAAGACCTGCATGTCCTTTGTGCGCAGGTATTTTCCGGGAATTATTACATCGGTATCGATATCGCTACCGTATATCCATGCTTTTCCCTTGATTATATTGTCCAATATATCACCTTAAGGCTAGCTTCTGCATGATATTATTTGTAAGTGTCGGGAACGAGACAAAATGTAAAAATGAATAAAAGTAAAAAAGGGAAGAATGGGAAATGATCAAACAGTTATTGTGTTCCCATTCAAAACGTCTGTTTCACTGACGCTGACCTGTTGCGTGGTGTTTCCATAACTTATCACATAAGATCCGGTTGGCATGGTATCGAACTGTGTCTCTCCTTCAATAGGCCCGGTTGTTGAATACGGGACTGTGAACGAGTAAGTTCCGTCAGATCCTGCAGTTGCAGTTTGTGTGTACGTGAATGTCCTCATCTGGCTTGTCAGTATGGTATTGCTGATGGTTACAGTTTCACCTGCAGACGCTGTACCGGTGACAGTGGCACCTTTTACGTACTCGAATATCTTGACATAACCCGAGTTCTCCTCTGCCAGATTTCCACCAAAGAGTACATTGTAGACGTTCTTATATCCAGTCTCCTGAGTGCTTGCTATTGGTGATTCATGGACCAGGCGATATTGTTTAAGGCCATTTCCATCAAATATGTGAAGTCTTGATTCCATTGAATTATAGTACCTTTGTCCTGGAACTGACATGTATCCTGATTCAGTTTGAACCTGCACATAATAATCAGCAGTGTCCAGTGTCCATGCTGTCATTGCATAGAATTTTCCAGTTGCCATTTCAACATCTGAAACGATGTAACGAGCTCCTGCTTTGTCAGGATCAGGATTAACAGCTTCCAGAACTTCTGTGGCTTTTTCTTCAGATGACGCTGTGAAGAATGTGGATGCACCTGGGCGGTTTTCTTCTTCTATGCTATTAGTACGCCCGCCAATTCCCTGTTGGAATGGATTGGCATTTGGAATACGGTGCCCGATCACTTCTATCCAGTGACCATAATCCCACCATGACATGACTCCGTATGCAGTATCCGGGTAATCATAGCTTACTCCAGTATCGGGTCTTTCATAGCTCTCATAGTAATCTAATCCAGGGTCCGGAGTGTTATATCTTAGCCATTGAGTTGCTTCTATCCAGTAACCATTTGGTCCACCAGTTCCCTGATTTTGTTGCATTGCAATGCTGTAACCTGGGTATACCATAATTAGTACTATGAATATGGCTGAAAGTATGTGCATGGCTTTAATATTGCTAGCAGTAAATGTTTTTGATTTGATACTGTTTGTGAGATTCTGCCATCCGGCAAGGTCCAGAATACTAATTCCAATCCATGCACTGAGTATTGCTGCATTTACTGAATAGTAGTATGCAAAACGGTTCTGTTGCAGCATAGCCCAGATTATCATAAGTGTCCAGACTATCAGGAATGTATTCTCCGGTGTGTTCTTTTTTGTGAATGCTTTGTATATTAGTATTGCAAGTGCAAAGAATGATATGTAACCCAGTGTTCCAAAGTTGTACCAGAGTGGCTGGAGTGTAAATACTCCACCAGAAGACAGGAGAGGGGAAGCTTCTGCAATAGTAAGTCCGCCACCTGTACGCATAAAGAAACTAAATACGCTTGTGATAAGTTCATAAGCAGATTCAGATAGTAGTTTTGCTATTCCTATGCCAACCAGGGACATAAGAACAATTGCCAATGGATAATATGTTTTTTTGATACCTTTTTTATTCATTACAGTAGAGAGTAAATTTAAAATTGGAAACGCAACTATTCCGGCTGCTAAACCTTTTAGAGTTAGTGACTTTGTGTTTCCTACATACGGGGTTACTAAAACCATTATAAGCGCAACAGTAAAAACAACTACACCTGTTATCGCCACATAGTCATTTGATTTTCCATGCATATGATTCTGAATGTATTGTATTGTAATGTATACTCCAATGACAAAACTGAAGAATATTGCCCCAATCCATGCTAACGAATATGCTCCAAGTGCAACTCCTGTCAATATCATATACATGAACAGCATCTTATGTGCATTGAGCTCCTTGTTTTTTATGTTCTCAAAGGTAATTTCATGATTCTTTGCAGCTTTCAGTGTGAGAATCATAAACATTGCAATGATTGTTGTGAGCAGTGTCTCAGCAATATGGTGGTCGTTGAAACCGATTATTGAACGTGATAAAAATTGCCCGGGAGCTATTGCTATTAAAAATGCTGCTAAAAGAGCTGCTCTTTTATCAAACAGGTGTTTTGTGACATAATAAGTTGGTATGATGACCAGAGCACCTAAAATTACAGGGTTATATGCACATATCGTGTTTATTAAACTCTGATCAGGATTACCTAATCCAATAATCCATATTACAGTTGAAAGGAAATAATCAAAAAGAGGAGCAAACACCTGATTGCTACCATTTGGATATTGTGTATAAGCATCAAACCACAGCATATTTGGATAGTTGTGAACTATCGATTCAACATTTCTTAAATGATACCAGGGATCATTTCCTCCAAAACGTGTAAATGACTCTGAAATAAATACGCCTGCTTTAGGAATCGTTCTGATATATATCGCAATCAGGAATGATATTGCAATTCCTATGAAATATATTAAGTTGCTTGAAGATAGTTGTGGTGGTTTGTTTTTAATGGTCATTTCCTTACTCCCTCATGTAATTAATGCATTAAATCTTATAATTTAATTATGTTTGTTTATTTAAATCCATACTCTATTTTTCGTCTACTGTATTTAATTCATATCGAGCATCTTCTACAGCTTCCCACGACCCAGAAGTTGGTATTATAAATGAGAAATTCATTATTAATTGGGTTGTTACAAAAGAAAGTGCCAGATTTCCAATTTTAGGGACAAAAAGTATTATTAAAAGCCCAAGGTACAGTGGTTGCTTGATGATTACCAAAGGATACATTATTGTTATCAACAAGACCACAAAGGGCGAGATTAAGTGTGTCAGGAGTGCATAGGGATAAACAATAGTTCCAAATTTTCCTTTTCCCAGAAGTTTTAAATTATTGAGATAGACTTTCCTCAAACCGTTTATTCTTTTCATTTTTTGGATAGTTCGTCCTTTCAAGGTTAGAGGAACACGTTCGTATACTACAGCATTTTTTTCGTATACGACATTATAACCCAAACCAATTATTTTGTAAAGCATATCAGAATCATCTGCATAGGCATTTGGATCGATTTTTATCTGTTGCAGGAGCTTCGTTCTAAAGCTCATCAATGGACCATTGCAAACAGAAACAGAAGCGATGTTGCTTTCTCCCTGTCTCCAAAGGTCAAAATAATGCCTGTAAGAGTCTTCCTGTGATTTTGAAATTCTTGTTTTATCTGATATGATAACTATTTTCCCTGTGACTCCACCTGTATTCTGATTTGAATAATTTTTAACAACCTTTAATAGAGAGTCTTCTTTTAATATTGCATCCGCATCTGTTATTACTGTTATTTCACTGGTGATCTTTGAGAATATCCAGTTAAGCCCTCTTGCTTTACCTTTGCCACCTTCGTTTTTGACTACAGATACTTTAAATCCGTTTTTGTTTATACATTCTGATGCTATCTTTTCGGAGTTATCAGTAGAATAGTCATCAACGATTATAACTTTGAGTTTGTCTACAGGATAATCTATTCTATAAGTATTTTCTATTTTTTCTTTGATCACTTTTTCTTCATTGTACATTGGTATGATCAATGTGACCGTAGGTAAATTCTCTATTTCTGGTAACTTCATTTCTCTTTTTGAATAAATGTACGTTACCAAAGTGTACGATGTGAAAAGAATTATCTCAAATATAATAAGAATATTCCAGATAAATATTGAATCTATTATATCAAACAACATTGTTATGACCTTTTGTTCGGTTATGTCATTCGGCTTTATCTTCATTGAATGATTATTAAGATAAATGAAGCTTCCATTTGATTTTTCTGAATAAATATGCAGTTTTAAAGATAATTTTTGAAAAGAGGTCGTTGGACAGGATCCTTGCTTTTATTCTTTGAATATGAGGATTCTTTAGGTACTTCCCCATAAATGTACCCTGCCTCACGGACTCCGGTTTGTAATATATATATTCATGGCCTTTTACACTTTGCCAATATGCAAATTTAATGGCACCTGTATTATCAGAACAATCAAGTTTTTTGTTTATTAGATCAATTATATCATTGCGGTCTTTTGGGACGTAACATCCACCGATGTCTTCATAAGTGGTTCTTCCGACTAAAATGGATGGCTTGCCCCAGAATACACTTTCAATGCCCATTGTAGATCCAAAAGTTATAATTTTTTCACATGCAGCCATCAGTTCATAAGAGTCTATTTTTGAGTCTGCGGGAATTGTAAACAAATTTGCCGATTTCAATTCATTTAATTCTTTTATCTGAGTGTTTTTCAAACCTTTTAAACTTGGATGTATTCTCAGATAGAACCTTATTTCAGGATCAACATCTGAATTAATAATTGCTTCTATAGCTTCTGTCTGTGTGTCATAGTATGGATTTTCCCATCCTTCTATTGCTTCAAACTCATCTTGTGATGAAATAAAAATGGCAATGTTTCGTTTATCCAATTCAAAGCTTTCCGGCAAATTTCCTTTGATTTGACTCTTGGTATATGAATACCATCCTTGATCTTTTCCACCTCGACGTTCTTCGTACCATGAAGTTGCAATTTGTTCTTTTTTTTCAACATCATCTTCAACTTCCCAATATTTATCTATCTGCTTTTTTTGGTATTCAAGATCATGTGGATAAGTATCTTCTGTTAATGTGTATTTGTTGAGAACACCTGATCTTTCATGAACAAATGTTTTTACTTTTTTTTCTTGAGCTGCTCTTAAAGCAGGTCTAAGTGGTGAATATCTTCCATTAAAAAGATAAAATATGTCCGGTTGAATCTTATCTAAATAGTATTTAATGGATTCATATACTGCTACTGACATAAGAAGGTTCTTTTTAATAAATGGCTGGTACTGAGTCATGTCAACATTTGCTTCCCTTATCATACTAATCATTGATGAAGCAACAGCCATTCCTGCATCAAGTCCTTGAATATTGCATTCCTTTAAGTCATCCATTGTATAAATATCAGGTATATTTATATCTTTTGTGAAATGTTTTAAATTCAATTCGTGCCGGTTTTCTTTGGGTACTTTTATTAAATTCAGTCCTTTGTCACCCCTCGATTTGCAAAGAATGCACCTAAGTTGAATATGATTTGGATTTGGTTCACATGATGGCAAATCTCCTGAACATTGGATTACATGGACTTCGTCACCTGCTTTTATATGTTTGATTGCAATTTCAAGATCTGTTGCAAGATGTGGGACCCAATCTGCAAAAGGCATATATATGAGCACTTTCACTTATATCACCGATATTCGTATTATTTGTAATATTAACTATATGTTTAAAATCAAGATATTAATTTTTTAATATAATATAGTAATATATAGCATCACTCACTTTGTATTCATTCTAATAGGCCATTCTCATACAGCACATCAGATGTTTCTTTAATCTGTCGGAATGTTATTTTTGAACGAACCGCAATATCTAAAAGAGAGTTAGTGCCATCGGATAAATTTAGTATCCAAAACATTGCTATATCACTAACATTAGTAGTTTTCTGACTTCCTATTATTCTGTACAGTCCTCTTTTTCCAAGCTGAGGTTCACATTTAGGATTAAGATTATTGTAGGTTTTATTGTTTTCAATCAAATAAACGGTGTCAATATACTTTTGAATAGTGTTTTTCAAACTATTGGCGGTCACAAATTCTAAATTATCTGCAGATGTATGGTACTCTTGAAATCGTCCATACGGCGTTCGCATCAAGGAGCCAAAAGGTAAGTTAAATCCAGGACTGCAGAATTGTCTTTCATCGCTTCCCATTGGGAAAAAATCAAGAATTTCGTATGGTTCTTTAGAATCTTCGAGAATTTTAGGTACAATAGAATCTATTAACGAGTTTCCCATCCTACTTTTCTTATATGTGGACTTTCCAGGATCACCTGCACAAGTAACCACCAATCCATATTTTATATTTGTAGTTTTATCTTCATTTCTGGAAAGCCAAGTTATTGAGCCTATTGTTTCAGGTATAAATAAAAATCTGTACGAATACTTTAATTTATGTCCCATTAAATATTTAGCAATATATGTTAATATGACGACTCCACTTAAATTGTCATTACACAATGATGGATGGCAAAAATAAGTTGTAAGCATAACCTCCTCCTCAACTTCTCCCTGAAGAAATAGCTCGGCATAAGTAAGGTTACCATTTGTTAAGCTTGAGTCAATCACAACTTCATATGTTTCGGTGTCGTCCAATGTGTCAAAATGATTTTGAGATATGCAAAACCCCCAATTATCTTTGTAATAAGAAGTTAAATAGGGTATCCACTCTGGATTATCTGGTAATGTGAAAAGATGTTCTTTCAGTTCATCAAAATTCATTTTTTTATTAACAGGAATGCTGTAATTTAATACATGAAGAGTTGATTTTTGAAAATCAATTATGCGCACTCCTTTAGAGTCTTTAACATATGCATCCTTTATATTCCATTCTTTTGGTATTTGCCAGTCAAAAACTTTTGTTCCTGTTGGTACTTCATGAATCTGCAAAGGGATGTATTTTTTAAGAATAGAAATGGTTTCTCTTACTCCGTTGCCTGTAATACTTCTACAAATTGGGTAAAGCTCTGTCATTAAATTATGCATGTCTCGCCCAATGCTCTCGTCTAGAGTCGTTTCTTTAAGCATAACGTTTTCTCCTCACTTACTGGCAGTATTTCCTTTAATTAAAAACGTAGGACAAAACTTAATCGTTTTTTCAATAAGTTTAAAAGTATCATTCGCAGATATTAATACTATCTGTCCTTTTCCCAAATCAGCGGTTTTTGCAAAGTTTTGACTTTTAGCTACCTTATCAAATTTTGAGAAATCCGGGGAGTTTTCAGGTTTCTCTAAATCATACACAAAATGGGTGAATTTTTTATCCACTTTTTTTCCTTTAATCAACGATTTTCCTAAAAAAGTCTTATCATATCGATAGTCAACATTAAGTTGTTTTTCTACAAAATGAATAAATGTAGAAGCACTATCAAAATTCCAATTACAAAACTTCCCCTCTAATTTTAAAAATTTCCCCCAAAAAGAATCTTCTCCAAATGAATCACTTGGCGAGTCGGATACAAAATATAATGCATTTTTTCCAATTGCTGCAATTGAAAAATTTCCGTCTTCAGATCTAACAGACGAAGAATCATTTCTGACCATCTCTGAAAAAAAACCACAGGTGCTTTTTGAAGAATGTTTATCGTATACCTGGTTCCAACAATAGGAATAAGTAAAAGTAGGTACTACTAAAGTTCCTTCCGATCCAATAACTTCAAAAATGGCATCTTTAAATATTCTGTAATAGTCGTCTTTGTTGTTTCCACCCTCAAGTTTACCAAAAAATCCGATATTACTATGCACAAAAATATTATCTCCTGGTTTCAGACCAACATTTTTTAGTGCATTAACAATGTCTGATTTTGAAAAGTCAAAGTTATCCATTGATTTTATCCTCTATTATTTCGATAAGTCCTTCTACAGTTGAAAATCTTCTATCTTGAAACTGGTCATTTGAAAATCGGATATTAAATTCATTTTCAATATCATCTATAAAGGAAATGAATTTAAAGGAATCAATCCAAGCTTTATCAAGAAAATTGACATCTGTTTGACTTTCAATTTCAGCATATTCCATATCGGTGTTGTCTTCAAACCATTGGATTATCCAGTTTTTTGTATTCACAAATGCTCCTCCTTATTTATATACACAAATTCTTGCAGGAGATCCATCTGCACCTTTGATTTTTAAAGGCATTACTATTATTTTCCAACCTTCAGTATTAGTTATCTGTTCTGTATTTGCAAGATATTCTACAAGTATTATCTCATTACCTAACAGTATTTTATGTACAGGGGAATCATGGGGGTCATCGGGTTTTATTCTGCTGTCGTCCGGTGATGGAGTATCCATAGCAATAAGTTCAACATTCATTGATACTATGTAGTTGGCTGCTTCTTCAGTAATATAAGGATAATTTGCATAATACTTTTTGTGACCCCAATGTTTTCCCCACCCAAATTTAAAAATTATTTTTCGACCAAGATCAATATCACTTAGCATCTCTTTGGTAACACTTTCGTTTTCTCCGAGGTATGAGAAATCAAGTACAGTTACATCTCCCATTAATTTGCTGAGAGGTATTTTGTCTACACTGTTTCCATTTGCTATAAAGTGCAATGGTGCATCAACATGTGTTCCTGTGTGTGTACCAACCGTTATCTTTCTTGTTTCTCTTCCTTCAAATTCATGCCTACCCAATTTGTGTATTTCAACTAAAGGATGCCAAGGTGCATTAAACGTGGTCATTCCTTCTTCAATGTTGTATGTCAAGTCTATAATATCTTTCATGCTACCAATTTCCATTAATTTTACTGAATTTTTATAAAGACTATTCTCTGATTAGTTCTATGATTTCAACAATCTCGCCAGAGGGCCCAAGGGCAAAAAAAATGTTTAGTAACTTTTCATTAACACGAAGTTGTTCAATTTCTGTGGTTTTGATGCCTTTTTCATTTAACTTTTCTTTTTCATGTTGAGCTGAGTTAGTAACAAACGCCATACAGTTAAACCCAATATCATCTAGAAAATGTCGTTGCACTTCTTTATTATTTGATTTGTTTACAATTATATAATAACTTTCATTGTCAAAAATAGATTTAAATTCCAGACAATTCTGTTCACCAGACGTAAGCACCTTAAATCCTAAACATTTCCAAAATTCAATACTTTTGTTAATGTCTGTACTTTCAACAATGAGTTTATTAAATTTAAAATCATTTTGTCTGGCGAGATTTTGAGTATAAAATAAGATATTCATGGATCTTATTATTTCTTCTTTGTACTCAGTTCCATTTATCACTCTTTCATGTCCAGTATCTCTAATGACATTTGGGGGAATATTTTCAAAAAAAGGTATGATATATCCCCTGTTAGATGTTAATTGCCCATGATCTAAGAGTTCAATATCATAATTTAAATTAGAAGTCAATAATGCAAGGTTATGACGTTTATGAAATATACTTAAAAGAGACTCTTTCTGAGAAAGATTTTCTATATTTTCCTCAAGGATAACAAGATTATATCCTAAAGATTTCAATAGCTTAATGTCGTCTTTAAATGACAATGAGGAAAGGGCTATATGATCAATCTTAATTATCATTTATTTCCCTTCATACATTTTCTTGATTGCTATTTTATCAATTTTACCATTAATGTTTTTGGGTATTTCATTCATCCTCACAAATTCATCAATGTGATATGCTTCTCCTAATTTTTCAACTAGTTCTTTGTTAATTTTCTTGAGAATATTTTTGTAATCCTCATAAGATGGAACAAAAAAACATGCTGTTTTTTCACCTAAATTCTCATCTTCCAGTCCTATAATTACATAATCCTCAAAGACATCAATTGATTCGATGATTCCTTCAATCTTTTTAGGGCTTAGGTTTATTCCTCCTCTTATTATAATATCTTTCTTTCTTCCTGTTATAGAGAGGAACCCATTTTCATCAATAATGCCGAGATCACCTGTCAAATACTTCCCATTTTTAAAATAATTCTGAGTCTCTTGGTTTGTGTAACCTAAAAACATCCAGGGAACATCTACTGCAATCTCATTATCTGGACAAAAATCCAAGTTTATTCCGTGTAGCAAATTTCCTACACTGCTAGATTTCTGTGGCTTTCCAGGAGAATTAGTAGAGATAAAAAGAGTTTCAGATAATCCATAACTTTCAAATAATTGAATATTATATTTTTTACTAAAATCTAGTTTTGTTTTATTACTAAGGGGGGCAGTGCCAACACAGCCTATTATATTCCTTTTATTAGAATATTCAATTCCTTGATTTCCTCGGTCCAATTTGAGAAGAAGATTAAGAATAGTTGGAATAAACCAGAATGTATTTACTGAATATTTAATAGGATTTTCCCAAAATCTCATTATCTTAGAAATACTAAATCTCTCATCTATTACAATTTTACTCTCGCAAATAAAAGGCAAGATAAAAAGGTTTAGAATTCCTGCCATATAAGTCATTGGTAGATTATTATAAAATATGTTGTTCTTATCAAAATTGAATCCTTCATTAAAGTAATAGGCACTTAGATATAAGTTCCTAAATGAATGCACTACTCCCTTTGCTGATCCCGTCGATCCTGATGTAAATGTTATCAAGAAGGGCTTGTTATAATCAATGTTTTCAAAGATACTTAAATCTTCAACAGCAATCTCTATTTTACTAGAATATTCATTCGCTAGTGTTTTTGTATCTACAAGAGTTGCAATATCATTTACTAAAACATCATTATCATGTAGTACCATTTTGTAGCCTAGTTGAGCGAGTATTTCCTTGATTTCATCATACCCTTTTTTTGTATCAATTGGCACAACTGTTAACTGCATTATTAATGAGGTAAAGTACAGTATTGGTAGTTCGATTGAGTTTGAAAGCAACAAGCAGATAATGTCTCCTTTTTTAATACCTTTGTTTTTGAGAATGGTCTGGTATTGAACAACACTATTAAAAAAAGAGTTATATGTATAATTATTTCCATTTATTGCATCATAAAGAAAATAGTCTTCCCAGTTACTCATAAAAATATGCTTCAATGTACTACCGATGTCTATTTTATCTTTCATCTTGTTCATTTCCAACATACCTGTTAAACTCATATTTTCCAAGATAGATGTTTTTGTTTTTAGTCAACTTTTGGCAAACCTCATCCATCAACTTGTCATTTACTTGAATTTTATTTACTTTTCCAATTTCTATTATCAGACTAACTGGATTAATATTATATTTTGCAGAATATCTTTGTACATAATGCATAAAGCTTGAATGAAAATCAGCATATCCTGCAATTATATCTAAAACCATTTTTCCTCTGGAGGTTATTAATGGCTGTATATATTGTTGACCGATATCAAGAGTTTTTAAGTAGTCAATATTAAGTTCATATCCTTTTTTCATTAAAGCCATGACCAATATTTCTGTACAAGCATTACCAGAACTTCTTCCAAGTCCTTGCAAAGAACTATCTACAAAATCAATGCCCATCTCCAGAGCTTCAATACTGTTAGAAACACCTAATCCTAAATTATCGTGACCATGGAATCCAATTTGTATGTTAGAATATTTTCGTATGCCATCGTAATATTCTTTGATATTTTCTCTGAACATGCCGCCAGCAGAATCTACTATATATACAAGATCTGCTCCTGCTTTTTCGGAAATTGCTACTTTCTCTGCAAATTTTTCAGGTGGCAAAGCATATGATTTCATATAATTAGCTGCTACAAACATACCGTGATCTTTTGCTCTTTTTATGTATTCAGTAGAATCTTTCACCTCAGTAACATTTGTACCAATTCTTATAAAGCCCATATTGTGTTCTGCTGCTTTATCAATATCCTCTATTTTTGCAATTCCAGGTATGCAAAACATACCGTATTTTGACTTTTTAAGGGCGGAATCTGCAGCTATCATATAATCTTCATCTGTTTCTGCTGCATTTCCATATCCTCTATTGCTTGCGTTTAACCCTACGCCGTGTCCAATCTCTATATACTCAAAACCTGCTTCTTCTAATTCTTTGCAGATAATTGATGTGTCTGTTGAAGTAAAGGAGAAATTAATTGCATAACTCCCATCTCTAAGGGTTGTTTCGAGAATGTTTACTTTTCTCATTTTGATGTCCTTCAATTAGCTAATCTAAGATAGTAACTAAGGCAAAAGATACAGCTTTGTCTTCGCAATGCGATAAACTGATGATTACTTCTATTCTTTCTATTTTTTCTGAATGAATTATAACTTTTGGAACACCATTTTCTTCATTGAATATTTCAATATCATGTAATTGTGTATTTCCTAATCCTAAACTGGAAAGAGCTTTTATAACTGATTCTTTCCCTGAATATCTAACTGCCAAATGTTGGGCAGGATTTCTTTTGGAAAAGCAGTATTCTAACTCTTTTTTAGTGTATATCTTACGCAAAAATCCTTCATTTTCATTTAATCTCAAAGGTTTAAAGCGTTCGATATCTTCAATATCCACACCAATTCCGGTTTTATCCAAATTAACATTTTTCATTTTGTCACGCTGATTTCTTTATATACACAATTAATTTGATATTTTCATTTCTTCAATTTTGCATATACTATACAAGTTCTCCCAATACCCAGTTTTGCCAATGACTTGTATATGTCTCTTCGAAGCTCATCTCCGATATTCATTTCAAACTTAGTTCTTTTTTCATGAACTGCACTCCCAATTTCACAATGATCAACATAGTTTTCTTCCATTAGTAAAAAAAGTTCCATCGGAAAATCTGCAGTTTGCAAATAAATGTCAAATCCGCATTTGTCCAGTAATTTAGTTAAGCTGTCAAAATCAAAATAATTGATGTGATCAGGTATCGCTAACCAATAATTCGACTTGCATAAGCCATTTTTCTCAGTTTGTAGCTGGAGAACGTTGAAGTCATTTGGAACTTCTATACATATCATTCCAGATTCATTTAGCAAATCTTTGCAAATATTTATTACTTCAATGGGGTCCGGTACATGTTCCAGTACACATTTCAAATTTATAAAATCAAAATACCCATGCCATTTCTGATCTGAAAACTCTTCTAGAGTTGTATTATAGACATTATGAATTAAAGAATTAGCTTTTTCACTTGCTTCACAGGAAGGTTCTATACCATATACATCCCAATTATTTTCCTCCATAAATTTGAGGAATAGTCCATTTCCACAACCTACATCTAATAAACGCCTATTTGAAGTAAAGTAATTTGCATAATTGTTCAATATGTCTAATTTATCCCTGTACCACAAATGTGACCATTTCAAATCCCTAATCTCTTTCTCATAGTCTAAAAGTTTGGGTTTTGTTTCTTGATAGTATTTTTCTTCATAATATTTTTGAATTTTTTCTTTTGAGGGAATTGGATTCTGGTGTTTAAACCCACAAAGTTCACATTCAATAATATCAGTATCTCTATCTGTTGCAATTACTTTACCTTTATGCATGATATCAACTTTTTAGTTTATGGGAGGAGTATTCCAATGTTCGGATATTCTAGTGCTAGTTAGGTTAGTCTTCATGTCAGAGAATCAATAAAACAAATTTCAAATCAATTTCTAGACCTGATGTTATTCCACAAATTCCCATTTTAAAGGCGTACCCTTTTTAAGACTTGATTTCGCTTTCTTTCCAATAATGTTGGGTAGATACCTGGGATGCAATCCATAGCCTGGTCTAATGGATCTGATATTTTTCTCAGTGAACTTCTCTCCTGCAAAAATATCTTCAACAACAAATAATGACCTTGAAAAATCCCTGCTATTTCTGGCTTTTTCAGTAAGATCATATGTCACTTCTCCAAGTGCCTTTTCAATTTCTCTGACTGAATCTACCATTGCTTTGAACTCATGTGGTTCGAGGGAGAACGCAGCATCAGGTCCTCCCATGCTCCGGTCAAGAATGAAATGTTTCTCTATTATCTTCGTTCCAAGTGCAACGGATGCTATGGGCACAGATATTCCAAGTGTATGGTCTGAAAGTCCAACCACGGTTTTGAAAGTATCTTTTATATTTGGTATGGTATTCAGATTAATTTCTTCAAGTGGTGCAGGATATGCAGATGTGCATTTTAATAATGCGATCTGTGTATTTCCCATTCTTTTGCAGGCATTGATAGCTTCTTCTATATCAGAAAGTGTCGCTATGCCTGTAGATATGATCACAGGTTTTCCTTTTGATGCAATATACTCTATTAGTGGAATGTCTGTAATTTCAAAAGAAGCAACTTTGTAGGCAGGAACATTCATTTTTTCAAGGAAATCAACCGCAGTTTTATCGAAAGGAGAAGAGAAACAGATAAGTCCCATCTCTTCAGCTACTTTTTTAAGCTCAGGCTGCCATTCCCATGGGGTATATGCTTCTTCGTAGAGATTGTAAAGGTTTTTTCCATCCCATATAGTTCCATGTTCTATCTGGAAGTATTCATTATTACAATCAATTGTGATCGTATCTGGTGTATATGTTTGTAGCTTTACGGCATCTGCTCCAGATCCTTTAATAGCTTTTATTGTTTTCACAGCAAGATCGTATTTTTGAAGGTGATTTGCAGAAACTTCTGCTATTATAAAAACCGGATGATTATCACCGATTTGCCTATTTTCAATTTTGATTTCCATGCTTCCCTCAAAGAATTTGGATAATTGTTATGAATATAATATTCTCTCTCTTATATTATTAATCCTTGTTATACTATTTATATGTTAGATTGAGAGTATTCCTGCAGTAATTGAGAAATATATTTCTTCTCTTCATCATCCAGTTTATTTGTAACCTGAAAACAGGGCATACCAACATTTTGAGCACCCTGGATGTCTGCTATGGGGTCATCTCCTATCATCAATGCTTCTTCCGGTTCTATATCATATAATTCCAGTATGTGTTCGAAGTATTTTGGATGAGGCTTTGCAAAATCTAATCCATCCTGTTGTGAATAAATGATCGAATCAAAATACTCATTGATCTTCAGAGCAGCAACTTTTCTTTTTTGAGGTACAACCCAGCCGTTAGTGAGTAAACAAAGTGTATATTTTTTAGCCAAGTCTATGAGAAAAGTAATTATGTCCTCTCTTAGTATTATCTCCGGACAATGTTTCCTGTAAACATCAACCAGTTTATTAGTTATGTCTGAATCAATGTTTAGCTTTTGGCATAGGTAGTCAAAGTTATTTCCTCTTCCATTCAAAACAAAGGATTCCAGTAATAATGAGTAAGCTGCACAATAGTCAATAGATTCTTCTTTATCTAAAAATGAAGCAACTGCTTTAAACCCACTGATCACATAGTCATACTCATTGTAAAGAGTATTGTCAAGGTCAAAAATAATTACTTTAATCATGGTGCATCAATAAATATGTCTTCACTATATCTTAGCATCACCAGTTTTTCTTTAAAGGGAGTTATTTCAATTGGATTTTGATTCAACAATTTAAGCAAATAGAGGGGTGTACTTCTTCCTGCAGCAAAACTTAAATTAGAGGCGCCTCCAAACCGGGCATTTACTTCTATGAACTTAATTTCTCCCGAGTTTGTTCTAAAACACTGTATAACATTATGCCCAATCAAATTCAATTTTGAACCAAGTTCAACGCAAAGGTCAGATATTTCCTGATCATTAATCGTCATTCCAACTTTAGACTCTCCGGAAATAACTCGCATTCTTATTCTGGGCACAACACTCAGGCACTTCCCCTCTAAGTCTGAAAAATAATCTATACTGTATTCAGTACCTTCTACATACTCCTGAATTATGGGGTCACCAAAATCTGTGATGATTTCTGATAAATCATTTGCACTCTCTACAATGCAAAACTTCCGGGCACCAGCACCAGTTCTCGATTTTAACACACATGGATATGTAATTTCTTCAGAGATATCTGCCCATGATCTTATTGTTGGTAAATTATGCTTTTGTAAGAACTTGAAGAACTCATATTTATCTGAACATATGTTTGCAACTTCAATATCAGGAACCATTATCTTGGCATTTGTCCTGTTCTCAAGGTACTTTTTATTCGCTGCTAAATAGAGTACATCTTCATCTCTGGTTGGAACTATAAGATTTACATTTTTCTCAATACAGAGTTTTTCAATGAAGTCTAAGTAATCAGGATTATCAAGTCTTGGGCATATTTTGTATTCATCACAGAAGTAAAGTGCAGCAGATAGGGGATTTATGTCTATTCCAATTACTTTACCTTTTACATTTTCTTCGACTAAGGCTTTTTTAAATTCTTTTACCAGCAATACTTTTGTGGAAGCACTGGTTATTAAAATGATATTTTCATGCATTTCAGTAATCCTTTTTACTTTCATAACCGATTATTTCTTTAATTCCTGATTCTAGATCGAATTCTGGCCTCCACAAAAGGTCAGTTTGCAATTTAGTTATGTCTGCACAACTTGATTCTACAAGTTCTTCTTTGGATTCAATCGTGTTTACTTTGAAATCCCCAAGATTCTTCTTTAAAATTGAAACAACATCTTTTACTCTTGGAGACTCACCAGTACCTAAATTGTAAATCCCGATAGCTTTTTCATTTTCACCCAATTTCAAAAGTCCTGTAGCGACATCTTTTGCAAATATATAATCAAAACGGTTGTCTTCATTGAACAATATTATGTCCTTCTTCTGAAGAATGTCTCTTACCCATCGTGAAATTATATCGCGTGACCCTTTTCCATATACTCTGAATATTCTTGCAGACACACAATCGAAAGGATATTCGTTATTCCTGCCAAGGAATTCCAGATCAGCTTCTGTCTGGAGTTTTGCAACACCAACAAGGTTTCTGGGATTTATGTTGCAATCTTCACTTAACAGGTTCTGTTCATTAATGTCCCTGTACTGCTTTTTATCATATATCAGGTAGCTGGATGCAAAAATAACTTTTTTCAACGAAGGAATCCTTATTATTTGATCGATCATATAATGAGATGCCAGTATGTTATTTCTGAAATTAGACTCCCAGAAGTCTTTTCTTTCCTCTGTTCGTTCAAAATCAGCGGCAAGGTGAAATACATATTCAGGTTCAAAGCGGAACAAAAATTGGTTATCGGGTCTTGAAAGATCCATCTGGTAATAGTCAATGTTTTCCAGTTCTTTTGGCTTCTCCTGAAAATCAACACATCTTATTATTGCTTCTTGTTTTCTGAGCATGTCAATAAGTTCTTTCCCAATTACACCTGCTCCGCCAGTAACTAATACTTTTTTGTTCTTGAAAAACATAAAGATCCCTTCTATTAATATTCATTCCTTAATATAGAATGTATTATACTATCGTGGTATTCTCCATTTTTAAAAACATGTTTTCGAAGAACACCTTCTTTTTTCAGGCCAAAAGATTCCAGAGTTTTAATATGATCCTTCCTGTAATCGTATGTTTCTGTGAATATTTTATTCAGATTAAGATGCTTAAATCCATATTCGCAAAGCATTTTGAGGACTGCAATTAATGATTTATCGTGCAAGGATATATCGGAATCAATTCTGGTATCAAGCAAAAAGGACAATTCTCCCCTGGAAGAAATGTAATCTATATTGGTGAGTCCGCAGTATCCGACCAATTCATCCTTTTCGTTAATGATAGAAAACAAAACTGAATCGCTGCTACTTGCAATAATCTGCCAGTATTTTTCCTGATTGCTGTCAGTGAGGGGCTTCCACTGTCGGAGTATGGACATTTGTTCATTGCGCCAAATTTTGATATTTTCCAGATCCGTGAACTCCATATTCGATAAATAGAGTCCATCTGCTTCTAATATTCTTGCTCTCAAAAGCTCACCTTCTACAGCATAATATATTTTTCACTATAAATATATGTTAGCTTGTATTTGTTAACTATATTTACCATATTGTCCATCCTCCATCTATCACTATATTAGCTCCGTTAATGTAGTTAGAAGCATTTGAAGATAACAATAGGACGGCGCCTTTTAAATCATCTGGATTTCCTATTCTCTTTAAAGGGACTTTTTCTGTCAGCCTATCAACAAACTGTGTGTCATTTTGTACTTTTACACTTGGAAAAGGCCCGGGTGAGATGGAGTTGGAATTTATTCCATATTTGCCATAAACTGCTGCAACGTATTTAGTGAATTGTATTATTGCTGCTTTTCCTGCTCCATAGTTTGCAGGATTGTAATAATCATTGTTCTCGTAGATCGAAACATCTGGAGACACCAATCCATACATTGAAGATATGTTTATTATTTTCCCGTAACCATTTTCAAGCATGTGAGGTAAAATTGCCTTTGTACATCTAAATACAGAATTAACGGTGCCATCAATACCTGTTTCCCATTGCTCATTTGTCATAGACAGAATGTCTCTGCCAGCTCCAAAGGATGCATTATTTATAAGAACATCAATTTTGCCATAAGTTTGAGTTATATATCTCACTGTATTGTTGATGCTTTCAGAACTTGAAACATCAATCATTAGCGGACAATTTTCATTTCCAAAGTCATTGGTCAGTTGTTCTGAAAATTCTCTATTTCTTTCAACGTCCCTACTCCCAACTATCAATGTGGCGCCATATTCTGCAAGTGCTTCACACATGCTTTTTCCCAGATGGCCGCTTCCTCCGGTAATGAGGATTACTTTGTTTTTCAGATCAAACATGTCCTTTAATAACATAGTTCATCACCATCTTCTTGGATCAATTATCGATTCATCCGCATTCTCAAGAATTGATGCATCAATGTCAAAAGATCCTGCAATATTAAAATCTCTTATATTTTGTTCAAGTTGTTCTTCTGAGTCAACGCCTATAATTATAGAATCAATTTCTTTAATGACTCTTGCAAAATTCAGTGCTAATTGGGATATACTGATGTTATTGTCCTGGACTAATTGATTAATATTCATCAAGTGGCTTCTTGCAGCCAGCAGATTCACAGGGAGTTTATTTGGATCCATGAATAGCAGCCCCTGAAGAAACACGCTTCTGGAAAATATAGTAAATCCATTTTCTTTTAATCTTTTAAGGAGAGAATTTTTAAGGAACCTATGGTCTAAAATATTCAAGGGTACCTGTATTGCATCAAAATCATTCATGGTAAGTATGGTTTCTGCTTCAGAAGGTGAATATACTGAAACACCAATGTTTCTTATCAAACCTTCTTCTCTGGCTTTTACAAGTACAGGAACTAGGTCCTTATAGTGACCAATATCTTTGAAATCATGTATTAAGTAGTTATCAATATACTCTGTTTTTAAATTATTAAGCGATGAGTTGATCTTTGAAAATATATTCTTTTCAAGATTATCCTGGATTACATTGTTTTTAGCCAATGGTTCTAACTTTGAGACAATATAACATTTTGAACGTTCTTTATTTTCGACAAAATCCCCTATAATTATTTCACTGTTCCCATAGGCACTTGCAGTGTCAAATGAAGTAACACCGTTTGAATATGCAGATTCAAGTATTGACAAAGCCTGTTCTTTATGTGGTTTTCCCAATTTATTATTTATTCCATAATTCAAACCCAATTGCGCTGTTCCAAGCGTTAGTCTTGAGAGCATTTTTCTCACCTTTATCAGGTACTTAGCATATTACACACAGGATCAAGTATCACGATAATTTTTTTGTACGATATTCTGATTTATACTTTTCATATCTTTATTTTTGTCTAAATGCTCGACTATTTCACAAAGGGTCGGTTTTGTCAGGTCTCCAAAAACCTTCTCTAACTGTAGATAGATATCGAAATCTTCCTGAGTATCAATAGTCAATCTGATATCGTTTCTTTCTAAGAATTTGAGCTGGCTTACATTTTTTATTTTAAAAATATTCTCGTGCTCATATATATAAGGAGTAACGTGTTCAGTCTCATATTCATTTCTTGCATTTTCCCATGCCGCTTTAAGTGATTCGAAACTAAAGGTTTCGACACCTGTGCCTAATATTATTCCTTTTGAATTTACATAGTCACAATTCTCTCTGATCAAATAGTCGACTTGATATGAAATGAGATCCAGACTAACTAATGGATTATCGCTTGTAATCCTCACAATTATGTCTGCATTATATTTTTCAGCAGCTTTGTAATATCTGTCCAACACATTGTTTTCAGATCCTCTGAATACATTAACATCATTCTGCAAGGATAATTCTTCGATAATGTCATCTTCTTTTCTGGTAGTTGTAGCAACTACTATTTCGTCCAGAGCAGTTACATTTTTTAATCTGGTCAGTAATATCTCCAGAATTGTTGCATCCCCTATCTTTTTAACAACCTTTCCGGGTAATCTGGTTGATCCAGTTCTGGCCTGGATTATTCCTACAACATTCATAGTAACAGCTCTTTATTACAGGATTTTATTGGTCATTAACTATTTTTGATACAGTAGATGCTACATATTCAATATTTTCGTGTGTCATAGACGGGAATATTGGGAGAGTAATTATTCTTTTAAATACATCTTCTGTGACCGGGTAGTCTGCTTTGTCAAAACTAAAGTTCTCTGTGTAATAGCTGTGCCTGTAAACAGGTATATAATGAAGATTTACTCCAATGTTATTTTTCCTCATTGATTTAAAGAATAGATCCCGGTTTATTTTTTCGTCAAGCAGTATAGTATATATATGCCATCCGTGGATTATTCCTTTTTCAGTATGGGGAGTACTTATAAGGTTGCATTCTTCAAAGAGTTCATTGTATTGTGAAGCAATTTTGTTCCTTTTCTGTATGAAAAGGTCTATTTTCTTTAATTGCGATATTCCAAGCGCTGCTTGAATATCAGTCATGCGATAATTACGGCCTAACAACTTCATATCGTATGCCCAGCCAGCATCTGGACCATAGCGGGAAGCAGCGTCCTTATCAATTCCATGGCTGTGTAGCATCCTGACTTTCGTTGCAAGATCCTCGTTGTTAGTGACAACAGCCCCTCCTTCTCCGGAAGTTATGGGTTTTACCGGGTGGAAGCTAAAAATAGTAAGGTCTGCAAGTGTTCCTACTTTTTTCCCGTGATAGCTGGATCCCAGTGAATGGCAGGCATCTTCTATCATATAAAGGTCATGTTCTATTGCTATTTCTTTAATCTCTTCAATCTCACATGGATGACCTGCATAATCGACATATAAAATGGCTTTTGTTTTTTCAGTTATCTTCTGCCTGATATCTTCAGGATCGATATTTCTTGTTCCTTCTTTGATATCTGCAAAAACAGGCCTAATCCCATTATAAAGAAGTGCATTGCTGGTAGCTGCAAATGTAAATGGTGTTGTAATTACTTCAGACCCTTTCGGTAAGTCTAAAGACGCTACAGCAACATCCAGTGCACTGGTACCACTATTCATGACTATTGCATGCTCGCATCCAATGTACTTGCAAAGATCATCTTCAAACTCTTTTATTTTTGGTCCGGTGGTCAGCCAATCACTTTTCAAGACCTTAACGACTTCACTGATATCTTCATCATCAATTGTCTGGTGTCCATAAGGGATCATGATACAACCTCATAAGGAATAGTATCTTCTTTGTCTTCCGGATTTTTACTGAATACTATCAGACTTGCCTCTCTTTCAGAAACATTAGTAACAGCATGAGCAACAAAAGGTGGTATGTGGATAACTTCATATGTATAGGACTGCGAATCCATAGTGATTTCTTCAAATCTACCGGTAATAATATCTTTTAGTGACAGTTTGATCTTCCCGGCAGCCAACGCAACCCATTCTTCTTTCTTTTTATGGTAATGGTTTGCTCTTGTTCTATTAGGCTCAATCGATACTATATAGCTGTGTATGCAATTAAAAGGCTCATCATCATAGTTCATCGAGATGACTTCAGAAAGCCATCCGTCATCTCTTTTATGTTTGATCCGCTTTAATCTGTCATATAACATTGCAAATCATATCATTTTTTCAAAATCGTTTATAGTAAGCCAGTCATCATTAATGTCACTGGAGTAGCGATAGTTATCAGGCAGAGTTTTTCCTGAACTAGTTGCTTGCTTTTTCCAAAATGGGAACTCAGGCTCAATTATAAAGTAATCTGAGAATTCTTTTGCATGTCTGGATTCATCTTCTGTTATCATTATCTCATGCAGTTTTTCTCCAGGCCTGATCCCTGTAAATTCTTTATTTGCTTCCGGGGCAATAGCTTCTGCAAGATCGGTTATTTTCATGCTGGGGATTTTTGGAACAAATATTTCTCCACCTGTCATTCTTTGAATTGAGTTAAGCACAAAATGTACACCCTGATCAAGTGTCAACCAGAAGCGTGTCATTCTTTCATCAGTGATCGTTAGTTTACCATTTTCTTTCTGTTCTTTAAAGAGTGGTATCACACTGCCACGGCTTCCAATTACATTTCCATATCTTACACAGCTAAACTTTGTCCTTCCTTTACCGGTGTAAGTGTTCCCCTGAACGAATAGTTTCTCAGCAACCATCTTTGTTGCGCCATAGAGATTTACCGGGTGGACTGCTTTATCTGTACTGATTGCCATCACTCTTTCTACTGAATTGTCAATTGCAGCATCGATGATGTTCACAGAACCATCTATATTAGTTTTGATAGCTTCTATTGGATTATATTCGCATGCAGGGACTTGCTTTAATGCAGCAGCATGGACTACTATGTCAACTCCGTTCATTGCACGATAAAGTCTTTCCCTGTCTCTGACATCCCCTATCAGAAAGCGAAGTCTTTTATCATTGAATTCCTGCTGCATTTTGTATTGATTATACTCTCCTCTTGAATAAATTCTCAAACTATTGGGGTTATGTTCTCTTAGAATTATTTCTGTGAATTTTTTTCCAAAAGAACCTGTTCCTCCTGTAAGAAGAATATTTTTTCCTTCAAATAAAGATCCATCAATTGTTGTATCTTGCATGTGTCTACCAACTCAAGGTTATGGATGTATGCACATATTATGTACATTTTATTATATAAAGTTCGTTTTTAATTATTGGGCGCATTTAGTTTATTGTAGTTAATCTGGATACTTACCATGTAAAGCTCTCTTTTAATGTGATCACTGAGCTTTCAATGGAGCATTCATTGCGTAATTTAAGGATATTATTTCTGAATTTTTGGAATTCAGGGCGATAAGATTCATAATTCTCAATAATATCTTCCATTTTGTTTACAAAATCCTCAAGGGTGTTACAACGGATTCCGATTGGATTTTCCGATTTGTTGAAAAAATTGATGCAATCATTATCAAAATGCAGTATCGGTTTTGTATAAGAAAGAGATTCTAGGATTGATCCACTACAACTGAGTCTATAACGAGTTTTATCATATAATATCAAGAACATATCGATGTCTTCTGCATATTTTTCCATTTCATTCCTATCAAGCCTTTTTCCAGGGCTTGGGCATGTGACGTTAGGAAACTGTGAGGTACCTCTATTATCCATTCCAATAATACGAATCTCATATGTATTCTTAATATTTTTCTGTGAGAGTTGAATCAGTATATTATGTAACATTAATGGGTTGCCATAGCCGAAAATTGCAAATTTAGGATATTCATTGGTAGGGTAATTATTAGGCTTCTTGAATATTGTAGGAAGGATGACCGCGTACATATTCAGTTCCTTTACATTCAGATACTTTTCTGCATTTTTGATAATATGGGGTGATAATGCTATATATTTATAATCTGTGGAGTGTTCCCATAGTAATATTTTCTTATCTGTGAATACTTTTTCGGATATTAAATGCCAAGGCATTATAAAACGATTAAGAACATTTGAGATTAGTATTTTGGATGCCGCTATAAGCTTCATTTGTTTTAGCATTTGCACAGTATAATCTAATTGAACACGATGTTTATTCTTAATACTTTTAAGAGGCAAATCTATTCCAGTAGCATCATCATATGCTATGTTGTCAAATCTTCCATGAAGAACTAAAGTGAACTTCATTTCTTTATACTTTTTTTTGAACTTCAGTTTTTTGATTATATAAAGGGTGGTGGGATTCATAGATAAGAAGAAAATCTTGTTTGTTCCTGCTTCCTGCACTTCTGTAAATATCCTATTAAATAGAAAATAATATGTAAACATACCTTTTATGCTATATAGATCATGGAATTTGATAGGAACATATTCGATATTTTCAATATTGATTTTATCGATATCCAGAATATCTTTGATGGCAATTATATGTGTAATATCTGCGTAGAATCGAATTTTCTCTTCAGGATAGGCTAGCCGTAGTCCATAAATAAAGCCACTATTAACTTTTTCATGGCTGATACCTTTTACATGCGGTTCGCAAATAGTAATCATTGTGCCTCCATCATTATATCTGCCAGTTTATGGAAGTCTACCTTTTGTCTCCAGCCGATACTTCGTATTAATTCAGGATTGCTCACGAGTATTTTGTATTCTGGAATGAAGTCCTGCTCAATTATTACATGTTCTTTCCAATCGATGTTAACTTTTTTGAAGCAATATTCTACCCATTCTCGTATACTATACGCTATTCCACTTCCTATAATTGCTTCAAATACTGTATCTTGATTTACCAATGTCCAAACCGCTTCAACCACATCGCCTGCATAATTGAATTCTTTTTTGACATCAATATTTCCAAGTATCAGCTTTTCATCACTACCATTTGCAATTCGCTTTACAGAGCTCACTATTTTCTGATTTACATGTCTCTCGGATCTTAGTGGGCTGTCGTGATTAAAGAAATATCCTACGTATACTTTCAAATCAAAGGCCGAGCGATAATATCTACCTGCATAAACAGATTGAATGCGGGATACGGAATACGGACTATTTGCCTCAAAAGGTGTTTGTTCATTGATGGGTAGTTCTTCATTTTTAAACTGCATAGCACTACCTGACAAAAACACCTTAGCTGCCGGACAATGTATTCGAACGCTCTCTAGAATATTTAATGTCCCGGTACTTATTGAGTTGTGATTCTCAAATAATGCTGAATGGGATGTAGTAGAATTAGCTGCAAAATGAAAAATATAGTATGGCTTGTGTTCTTTAATCATTTGTTCTACAAATGAATAATCTGCTACGTCTCCTTTTATGTCACCATGGGAACGGGATACTCCTAATACTTCTATGCTTTTAGTTTGAAGTAACTTTGAGAGGTAGTATCCGTCTTGTCCACTTATGCCAAATATTATTGCTTTCATATGGTCTCATCATTTTTAATTAGTATTTCTTCAATGATATTAGCAAAATAATTATCTATTGCATCAATGCACATAGTTCTTTCAAGATTAAGCAGTGCCAGTTGTTTAATCACTTTATCTTTTTCATCATTGGGCACTTTTTCAAACTCATATACTTTTTCCTGTTCATGCCAAAGAAGACAATTTGTATCGGCAAGTTTGCCAAAAGTAATACCTATAGTACTTTTAACATTCTGTATTTGTTCCATTTTTCCATTAACCACTTTATTAGATTGGAATGTTAGTTTTTTTACAGGAATGGTACCATTAATTGCATCTGATACGAAATCATCAATTTCATTTATAAGTTGTTGTTGCTGTTGTTTCAGACTAAGTGATTTATTATTATTATCCGAATGATATAACTTAAGGTTGACAACTGTAAGTTTATCGCAAAGTGATCCTAGTGTTTCTGCTATACTAACACCTCTCTAATTATTGGTCTTGAGTACATTCAGTTCCAAATAATGTTTTTATTATTTGCCATTTTATCAATGAACAGTGCGTTGATACGGTTACTAAAAATATATAAATAGTTTTGTCTATCCATAAATAATATTATATCCCTAGTTTCAATATTGGATTCCACCAATACGAAAGTTGGTCTATATTTGTCCCAATTATTACTTTTCAATACCGCTAAATCATGACCTTCTACATCTACTGACATAAAGTCTATATGTTTTTTATCTAAGTATGTGTCGAATACTTCGGATAGGGGCATAGTTTTTACAGATGTAGGAGTTATTTTTAAATTCAACCATTTTGCCATTTTAGTTGCTTGAGAATAATCTACTGTAGAAATGGATGAGTCGTTACCAATTAAATAAAAGGTGATTTCGCCTGTATTTTCAGAGATAGCTACATTTAAATTAATTTCATCCGGTCTGTTCTCTGCAATTTTGTTGTACGCGTCTAAATTCGGTTCAATATTTATACCGCTCCATCCTCTTGAATAAAAACGATGGGTATTACTACCACTAAAAGGGTCGTTAGCACCGACATCAACATAAAAACCATTTTGTTGATTATTGAGCAACATATCTATTAATAAGTCTTCTTGAAATTGGCTATAAGATTTTAACGCAGGATGGACAAAAGGATTCAATGATATATGTCCCGGGTTTTTCTTTTTTATTAATTCAGATCGCATTTTCAATATAACGGGTGGTATGAAATCTGGGAATTGTAGTTTTCTAATGACTTTGTCTAAAATATTGATGGTTCGCATCTTTATTTTTTTTCCATTAGACATTTTCAGTGGCTGAATGTTATTTTTTTGTAGCACTTCTTCAAATCTCAATGCAAAATTTAAAGGCTTCCAATCTTCTTGAATTTTATGGACAAGAGGTGCAGTTAATTCAATGCTCTCTTTTAGGCTCAGATATGGGTAAGGTTTGATATAACTATGAATATGTCTAAAAGTAGGATTTGTTGATACTAAAAGTGGTCTACCACTTGCAATTGCTTGATCAGTGGTAGCCGATAGTCCATTCCCAACACGTCTGTTATATAAAAACACATTTAGGGTATTTTGAGCACACCAGTTAATCAATTCATCGTTGTTAAAATAATGGCGGGTAATTTCCAGCTTTATTTCTTCTTTTTTCTGGATGTTTTTTATGTTCTCTATAAAATTCTCAAAGTCAATTGAAGGTATGTAATCTGCTTTTGGTACATTTATCCTTATTAAAGCTTCATCAAACTCTTCGTTAACTGCTTTAATTACTTCATCAAAACCTTTATCAGTAGCACTCAAACCAAATGTTCCTATTACTGGTATTTTTCCTGATTCATAAGGTGTGATTGAATGTTCAGGAATATATATCGGTCGAGGGAACGCGTAGACGTTATGCTGAGCATGCTTGCAAGTAGGATCTAAAACAATATAAGCATCGAAATCATTTGGAGATACACAGGCAAAAGGGTCATTTATAGAAACTTCTAAAACAATAGTTGCTTTAAACCCTGGCAATTTCTTTATGAATTGTGTGTCTAACCATCCCATTGTGACCCAATGATAGTTAAAAACATAAAAATCATAGTCAGTGTTTATATCTCTATTTGTTTTACTTAATTCTTGATAATCTAACTGGTATTTTTCAGATAAAACAAGGCACTCGTATGCCATTTTTCCCGATTCATATATACTACAAACTGCTTTTGGGGTATTCAAAAATAACCCTTTAAGTTGCCTAGTCATTTTCTTTCTCCAAATCAAACAATTAATTTATTATATAATTTCAATTTCTGGCAATGGGAATATGAACTTGCCACCACTAGCCAAAAACTCTTGTTCCTTTTCCAGAATATTATGCTTAAAGTGCCATGGAAGTACCAAAAAATAATCAGGATTCATAGCTTTAGCTTCTTTTTCGGAAACTATTGGTATATTCGTACCTGGTGTAAATGAGCCAAATTTGTCTTCATTCACTTCTGCAATACAAGGTATGTGCTCCGCTGTAAATCCACAAAACTGAAGCAATACATTACCTTTTGTACTTGCACCATATCCAATGATCTTTTTTCCATCTGCTACTAGTGATTCTATCAGATCTTTTAGATTTGTCCTGTGATCAAATACCCTCTTCGCAAAATCAAGATACGGTTTTGGAGTGTCTAAACCCATTGCAACTTCTTGCTTAAGTATCCAATTAATAATCGGTAAATTTGATCTATACGGTCCATTTTCTTTACATGCGGTTACTGCAAAGCTGCCGCCATTGATATCATTCATCTGCACATCAATAATTCTTAATCCACAATTTTCCAACATACATTTGACTACTTTAAATGAGTAAAATTCTAAATGTTCATGGCAAATAGTATCATATGAATTAGTACGGAGCATACTAGGCATATAACTCTGTTCAAAATGCCATATGCCATCATCTGCAAGAACTGCTTCAATATCTTTAACAAAGGCTGTAGGATCTTCCAGATCATAAAACATGGATATGGAAGTTATTATTTTTGCTTTTCTACCTGGAAAATTAGCGTTGAATGTTGCAGCAGAAAAAAAGTCCGGAATTAAATTTATATCATCAGTGTAATACTGTTTAAACTTTTTTCCTGTAGGGTCAATTCCCACTTTTTGGCACTTGCCCGTATATGCTTTAAGGGATGTTGCATCGTTGCTACCGATATCAATGACCAGATCTGTGTCATTCGGGTTCACCATTTGTTCTAATGTGCGTATTTTTTGCTGCAGATGTTTTACCATGTAGTTGTTGAGGCCTGAACGGTAACCGTAATTATCTCCATACATTTCTTCCAGACTGTATGATTGTTTCAGCTGCAATAAACCACTATCAGGGCACCATACTAGGTCAAGTGGTCCTTTTGTGATCGGATCATTTGGTGATTTTGGAAATACGCCAGTAAGGCATTGTTCACCAAGTGATAATACCGTAACTAAGTTTGTGCTGCCACTTACGCGGCATTTTTCGATTTCAGTGTACATATTATTGGTCCATTGGCAATGTTAAGTCAATTGTTAGATTATATAATATCTAAAAGCTAATTTGATAATAGTTCATCTCATTTAACATTCCTGTTAAATTAGTCACAACCATTCCGGCCATACGATATTCATTTTCAACATAATTTCTTTCAATTCTTCATATATTTTCCTGTCGAATTTTAATATTAATATGCTATACATTCCAATTCCCATTATAACTGGGATTAATATCACCCATACATTTGACAGCGGCACAAAAAATCTATACCCACCTACAAACACCCCCATCACGACAGATGCCTTTAAAATATTCAGCAAACTATCATATTCAACCTGGATTGTCAGTCTTTTTGATAGCATCCGCAATGCCAAAACTGCATTTAGTCCCATAGTAATAAAGGTGGCAATTGCAGCTCCTAAAATTCCTATGATTGGAATTAATGAAGCATTTAATGCAACATTTGCCAAAACCGCCACCACTGTCACTTTAAATAAATCTTTGAGATTATCCAGTGCAGTCAGGTAAGTGGTGAAAAAAAAGCTAAATATGTTTACAATTTGCACCATAAACAATACTATCATAGTCATATATCCTTGCTCAAACTCTGCACCATATAAATAATACAAGAGTTTATCACCAAGTAAAAATCCACCCATCGACATTGGTATGGCCAGAACAAGTGAGTATGTAATTGCACGAGCTAACGATTCTTCTATTAATCTGTTTTCTTTGGTTTTGCTCCACCGGCTAACTCTGGGGTAAAGTGTTGAACGCAGTGCGACTGTTGCAAACGTAGTTAGTAATGTGAATTGCAATATTACACGGTACACACCAACATCTGAATTATTGAGGTAGTAGCCTATCATGACGATGTCAACAGTTGAAAATACAGTAACTCCTGTTGATATCAAAAACACCCATAATGAAAAGGTAGCCAGACTTTTAATATGTCTCCATTCAAAACGCACAAAATGCAGGTCAAAAAAACGCAGCTGTACTAGGGATCCAATTAATATCCCTACTACAAAACCACCTGCAAGCCCCATTACTCCATATCCCAGGAAAACAGCAATGACCTGAACAATTACGCGTGAAAGGTTATTCATAAATCTTGCAGTTTCAGCTATGCCTATTTTTCCACGGCCAGATATGCCACTAGATACCGCCCACGAAAAGAGTCCTACAATAAGCGCTAATATGAGCCATGTAAATATCCCTGCATCGTTGAGATCAACAAAATGACTGCGAAGCGCAATTAGAATAATAATCACTAACGTTACAAAAAAAGAGCGAAGCACAACAAATGCGCTGAAATAAGCGTCTTGTTCTTCTCCTTCGCTTATTCGTTTAATTGCAGCTTCGCCAAAGCCACCATTAGCTATCTGATCAATGATGTTAAGGTATGCAAGGAACAGGAAGTATCCTCCTAGAACACTTGCACCTGCAGCATGTGCAATATATATCGTACTTACAAAACCAATGGCTGTAAGAGCAACCTGCCATACAAGTGAAACTATGCTCTGACGCCTGATTGCATCTATGCTCATGATGCGTGATAAGAGGTTTTTTACCACAAACATAGCTGTCATTTATGGATTATAATTAAAGTGGTTAAAATCTCAAAGATCCTCTAAATCTTTTTCAACCATCATTTTGACCAATTCCTTAAGCTCTACTTTAGTTTTCCATCCTAACTTTTCTTTGGCCTTAGTAGGATCTCCTATAAGAATATCGACTTCAGTTGGTCTGTAATACTTAGGATCAACTTCTATCAGAACATCACCTGTAGCTGCATCCACACCTACTTCATTTACTCCTTTACCTTGCCATTCAATTTTGATCCCTACTTCTGCAAAGGCAAGTTCCACAAATTCTCTGACAGGATGTGTTTCACCGGTTGCAATAACAAAATCATCAGGTGTATCCTGCTGAAGCATAAGCCACATAGCTTCTACATAATCTCCGGCAAATCCCCAATCTCTTTTTGCATCCAGATTTCCGAGATATAATTTCTGCTGCATGCCTTTTTTTATCCTGGCAACAGCCATTGTGATCTTTCTTGTTACAAAAGTCTCGCCACGAATAGGTGATTCATGGTTGAATAAGATTCCATTACAGGCAAATATCCCATATGCTTCTCGGTAGTTTGTAGTGATCCAGTAAGCATATAGTTTAGCTACGCCATATGGGCTTCTTGGGTAGAAAGGTGTTGTCTCTTTTTGTGGGATCTCCTGCACTTTACCATAAAGTTCACTGGTAGATGCCTGATAAAATTTAGTTTTCTTTTCCAATCCAAGAATGCGTATAGCTTCTAAAATTCTTAATGTTCCAACTGCATCTGAATTTGCAGTATATTCCGGAGCGTCAAATGATATGTGTACATGGCTTTGTGCAGCAAGATTGTATATTTCATCTGGCTGTGTTTCCTGAATGATCCTTATCAGATTAGTGGAATCAGTAAGATCCCCATAGTGTAAGAAAAAATTCACATTCTTTTCGTGTGAATCTCTATATAAATGATCTATTCTTTTAGTGTTGAAGGACGATGATCTCCTTCTGATACCATGTACGATATATCCTTTTTTTAGTAAAAACTCGGCAAGATATGCACCATCTTGGCCTGTTATTCCAGTTATAAGTGCAGTTTTCGTCATTTGCTTTCCCTCATATCCTATTAGTTTTTAATATTATGCTAAAGTAATATAAATATTCACTCTCTGCAACGTTCAAAATAATCCACGGTCTCATGCAAACCTTCTTTTAACTTTACAGTAGGTTCCCATCCAAGAATTTTTTTAGCCTTACTAATATCTGGTCTTCTAATTTTAGGATCATCAACAGGAAGGTCCTTGAATACGATTTTAGATCTTGTTCCTGTCAATCTTATGATTTCCTCTGCAAAATCCAGCACTGTCATCTCATCTGGGTTTCCAATGTTAACAGGTTCACAATAATCTGACATCATTAGTTTGTATATACCTTCGATCAGATCTGAAACATAACAAAATGAGCGTGTTTGAGATCCATCTCCATAAACGGTAATGTCTTCATTTTTCAAAGCCTGGTTGATGAAATTAGGAACAACTCTTCCATCACCGGCTCGCATTCGAGGCCCATATGTGTTGAATATCCTGACAATTCTTGTGTCAATGCCGTGATGGGTGTGGTACGCCATTGTGATAGCTTCAGCATATCTTTTTGCTTCATCATAGACTCCCCTTGGTCCGATAGGGTTAACATTTCCCCAATAGCTTTCCGGTTGTGGATTTACAAGAGGGTCGCCATATACTTCGGAGGTAGAAGCCAGTAAAAATCTTGCTCCCTGTTCTTTTGCAAGTCCTAGCATATTATACGTACCAAGTGCTCCCACTTTTAGGGTTTGGATTGGTAACTCCAGATAGTCAATCGGTGATGCCGGACTTGCTAAATGGAATACATAATCTATTTTATTTCCAAAATATATTGGTTTAGTGACGTCAAATTTCAAATATGTAAATTTGTCTGTTTTTATATGGGCAATGTTCTTTGCGTTACCCGTTACCAGATTATCTATACATATCACTTCATGTCCTTCTTTTAACAACTTGTCACATAGATGTGATCCTAAAAATCCTGCACCACCGGTTACTATTGATCTCATTGTATCCCTCTTCAAAATTCAATAGATGATGAGTCACCTATATTCAATGAATTGTGTTTCCCTGCAACTTTTGCGTCATCTCCCACGATGGATGACTGCAAATTAACTTTGGATATGTGTGTACGTGTTCCTATTACGCTGTTTGAAATTATAGAACTTTCCACAACAGTTCCTTCAGCTATGGATGTGTAAGGACCGACAACAGAATTTAGTATTTTTACATCGTTTCCAATGGCTATCGGATGTATTATTACTGAATCTTCACTTTCAAAATTAGAACTTATAAACTCATTTTCAGATAGTAGAACCTTATTTGTATCTAGCAGGGATTTAGCGTGTCCGCAATCATACCAGCTTGAAACTTTAAAAGTTTTTAATTTACACCCTCTTTTTATCATTTCCTGCAGTGCATCAGTAAGCTGATATTCTCCGCGCGTTTTAATATCATTTTGTATCATCCATTCAAGCACTTCAAAAAGAATAGTGGTGTCTTTTACAAAATACACTCCTGATATTCCCAGATTTGATACAGGATTCTCTGGTTTCTCTTCGAGTTTTTTGATACAAGGTGAATTTTCTTCAAGTTCAACGATTCCATATTTTTGAGGTTCATCTACCTCACGGACTCCAATAGAACCTGCGCATTTATCATTTTTCATATGCTTATTATAGAAGTCCTGATATCCAGTTTTGAATATCATATCTCCTAATGCTATCATTACATCTGAACCTTTTATTAATTCACGAGTAATGTATACAGAATGTCCAAGACCAAGCCTGTTTTCTTGTTCAACGTATTTGATATTGAATATGTCTGAATAATTTTCGTTAACATATGTAATAAGCTGCTCCTTATGATAGCCGACAACGAGTATTATTTCCTCTGGTTCCAGATCCTTCATTCTGTCGAGAATATGTCCAATAATAGGTTTACCTGCAATGTAAACCATCGGTTTTGGCTTTGTATGTGTATGGGGAAATAATCGTGTTCCTGTTCCTGCTGCGGGAATTATAACTTTCATAAAAAAATCCTTCTTTATATTGCTGGTTTATTCATAAAATATAATAATTATTCAAGGGTGCAGATCATTTCTCAGTAGAGTTCTTCCATTTTTCTAAGTCTGCATTGACCATCATTTCAACAAGTTCTTCAAATTTGACCTTTGGTTTCCATCCAATTACACTCTTTGCTTTAGAAGGATCTCCAACCAGCAGGTGTTCCTCTGGCGACCTGGTATATTTAGAGTCCACTACAACATATTTTTCCCAATCAAGGTCTGCTATTGAAAAAGCAAGCTCTACGAAATCCAGTACAGAATGTGTTCTACCTGTTGCTATTATGTAATCATCAGGTTTGTCTTGCTGGAGCATCCTCCACATAGCTTCAACGTAATCGCCTGCATAACCCCAGTCTCTCTTTGCATCCAGATTTCCTAGTCTTAGTTCATTGGAGAAACCATATTTTATGCGGGCAACACTATCTGTTATTTTTCGTGTAACAAAATCAATTCCTCTTCGCGGGGATTCATGATTAAATAATATTCCGTTACTTACATGCATATTATAATTTTCACGATAATTCACACAAGCCCAGTAGCCAAGTACTTTAGAAAAACCGTAAGGGTTCCGTGGATAAAAAGCAGTATGCTCTGTTTGTGGTGTCTCCCTTACTTTTCCGAATATTTCACTTGATGATGCCTGACATATGTGTGCAGAGGGTGCAAAATTCTTAACAGCTTCAAGGACACGGATAACTCCAAGTCCATTAATGTCTGCAGCACATACAGGTTCTTTCCAGGAACCTGATACATTATGGTAGGCAGCAAGGTTGTAAACCTCATCCGGCTTTGAAATGCGGACCGCTTCTTCTATAGATTCCTGATTACTTAAATCTCCTTGAATAATTTCTATATTATTAATTATATGATCGATTCTGGATGTATCAGATGAATCTGGTTTTCGTAGGAGCCCATATACATTGTATCCTTTACTCAGCAAGAGCTCAGCGAGATAGGATCCATCCTGCCCGGAAATACCCGTAATAAATGCATTTTTTGACATATGTGATCCAAATATGTATTGATTACAGATTGTTTTCCAAATCCTTTTTTACTCTTCCGAATTCATCGTCGAATCTGATTATATCATCTTCTTCGACATATTCCCCAAGTTGAACTTCAATTATTTCAAGGGGCAGTTTTCCTGGATTTGAAAGCCTATGTTTCATTCCTGCTCTTATGAATGTACTTTCACCCTGCCTAAGGAAAAATTTATCTCCATTATTTTCTACACATGCAATTCCTTTTACAACTACCCAGTGTTCACTTCTATGATGGTGTAATTGCAGACTCAGTTTCTTTCCCGGCAGAACAGATATGTTTTTTATCTTATGCTTTTCGGATTTTTCAAGAAGTGTATATGAACCCCATGGCCTATATACCGTTTCATGGAGGTTCACACGTTCATCTTCTTTTTGTTTAAGGATGTTGACAACTTCTTTTACTTGCTCGCAACTATTACGAGGACATATCATCAATGCATCAGTAGTGTCAACAACAATAAGGTCATTGATATCTACAACCGATACCAATTTTCCAGAACTTGAATATATGAAGTTATCTTTTGAATTCATAAGTAATCCTTCACATTCAAGTACACAATTTCCTTCGTTATCTTTAGGAAGTTCATCGCAAAGTGCATTGAAATTACCCAGATCACTCCATTTGTGGTCTAATTGGACAACAACTACTTTGGAAGATTTTTCCATTATGCCGTAATCTATTGATATATTTGGAATTTTTCTATATATCTCTTGAATATCATCTGAACTATCAAAAGCTGCTTTTATTTCAGGAATATAGCACTCCACTTCTTTTAAAAAAATATCTGTAGAAAATAAGAACATGCCGCTGTTCCAAAGACAACCGTCTGAAATATACTTTTTAGCATCCTCGATTTGCGGTTTTTCTCTGAATTCGGTTACTTTATGTCCAATTTTTATTTTTTCACCCGGTTTTATGTATCCATAGCCTGTATGAGGATAATCAGGTAATATTCCAAAAGTTACAAGATATTCTGAGGCTAATATCTGTGAATTTTCTATGATTTCCATAGCATTCGAATCAAGTTTGTGATCTGAGGAAAATATGGCTACGGTTGAGTTTCCATACTTCTCTTTAATTTCTTTAATTCCATAATATATAGCAGGAAGGGTATTTCTGCCTTCAGGCTCCAGAAGAATGTTCTCTCTGGGGATTTCATACCCGAGCTCTTCTATTTGACCAATAACAAAATATTTGTGCAATTCATTTGTGACTACATATATTTCCGATATTTCCGATATTTGTAGACATCTAAGGATCGTATCCTGAAACAGAGACCTTTCTTCAAGTTTTAGAAATTGTTTAGGATACAATTCTCTGCTAAGAGGCCAAAGGCGTGTTCCAGAACCGCCTGCAAGTATTATTGATTTAATAGTCTCATCCCCTGTAATGGAATCTTTAAGTTCACATTTGGTTATTATAGTTTTAATTTAGCATATATAGTAATTGCTTTAAATATCAGTCTTCTTTATCAAATATATATACGGCAGTACCTGTCACCAGTATGCTCCAATAGCTGATGAGTCTGTCAAGTAATGCAACTGAAGTTCCGGTTGCTGTGCCAACTCCAAAGATTCCTAATAGGAATACTATTGATACCTCAACTGCTCCCAGTCCAGCTGGAGTAAGTGGAATTGCTGTTAATAATGAGGCTGCAAGCACAACAAATATTATAAGTTCGAATCCCAGATGCAGTCCCAAAGATTTTGTAACCAGCATAAATCTTGATGCTTCAAGTGTCCAGATTACAAGGGTTAGCAGAATTGTCTTGAAAACTGTACTCTTACTGGATAATGAAATATATACTCCATTGTGTAGGTTTCTTGTGTGGAAATGTATTTTTTCAGGTATCAGTTCAAATATTCTGTCTCTAAATAACCATGAGCAAATTAACCCTATACATATAATTATAAGTAATAAATATCCGATTCCCATTGCTTCTGATATTTGCTGTGGAATGTTATTTTTGAATATCAATAAACCACTGGAAGTTAACAACAAAAGAAGAACTGCAATATCAAATATCCTTTCTACGAATATAGTTCCAAGTGAAGCGGAAATGGGTGTTTCTGTAGATTTTTTTAGAAGATAGCTTCTGTAAATGTCCCCTAGTTTTGCAGGAACAATGCTATTGACAAACCATGAAAGAAACACCATTTTTGTAAGTTTCAATGTATTTGAAGAAATCCCTATGATATTCAATAGTGTTTTCCATCTTGTTCCTCTTACAAGAAATGAAAGATAATGCACTATAAAAGCTGTTATCAATAGTGGCAGCGAAGCAGTTCTTGAAACATTCAACACTGACTCAGCATCTACGTTTTTTACTAATATATATAGTATCAGAAAGGAAATTAAAAATGAGACTATAGTTTTCTTGCTAAATACAAGTGCTGAAATCTCTGTTTTTTTCATATTTTATCTTCGTGAAACTTTATTTTTTTTATTTAATAATTTGATTTGTAAATGATTACAATATACTTAAATATTTACTGTATAATAATAAAATGATACCTATTACTTAAAAAAGAGTAATTATCGTAACAGGATGAAAGAATGGTAAAGAAAAGAAGAGAATCAGATGTGAAGTCAAAATCGAAGGATATGGAAACAAGTCCTGTTAAAAATGATGGTTTATTTTCGGATAAATATTTGTTACTACTAAGTTTCATCGTGATAATTGGCTTTGTTTTGAGGATATATCATCTTGGAACCCAGTCCATGTGGTTGGATGAAGCTGCAAGTTATGGGTACATACAGGATACTTTAGTTGCTACCTATAGTAAATCAGTAGCAGCAATGCAGGCACCTCTCCATATGATCATATTGCATTTTATGACTTTTTTCAGTTCCAGTGAATTCAGTCTAAGGCTTCCTTCTGTTATATTTGGAGTTTTAACCATTCCTGTTACTTATTTGTTAGGTGAGCGTCTTTTTGGAAAAGAAGAAGGTATCGTAGGTGCATTTCTCTTATCCATATCAATGATGCACTTATGGTATTCCCAGGAGGCACGTACTTACACACAAATGGTTTTTTTCTCGGTTTTATCTTTGTATCTGTTCTATATATCAATTAACACAAATTCAAAACGAAACTGGGTAATGTATGTCATTTCATCATCATTGGCTTTCTATTCACATTATTATGCAGTTTTTGCCCTGATTCCCGAAGGTGTTTATTACATATTGATGCGAGTAGTAATTCCTTTGTATAAAAAAGATGATTTTTCAATCAAAGATAACAGTAACTTAAGGCACTTTGTGTTAAGCGTTACAGGAATTCTGGTGGCAACTTCGCCATTATTGATCCCTTTTATACAGCAATCGATTGCTCGCACTTCAGGAGCTCCTACATGGGGAATTGGTCAATCATTGAACTTTGTTCCAACTATATTGATTGAATTCAGTACAAGAAGTTCCTCTTCCTCTCTTATTTTTATATTACTTTTTGCTTTAGGCCTCATTGCTTCAGTAATGAAGCAGAGGGACCAATTCACATTTTTGGGAATATACCTCTTTGTTCCATTTGTAGCAAGTTACATACTTGCTGCAAAAATGCCATTCAGCTCCAGGTATCTATTATTTTTGTTGCCTGCTTATCTGTTATTAGTTGCCCGTGGAATCACCGGTATTGCTTATTTTATATATCCGAAAACTAAAAAGACACTCAACGAACGACCACAAAAAATGGTTATTGGAGTGATAGTGTTACTTATTTTATTAATGACCGTTCCGTTGATGTCTCAATATTATACAACGGTTCAGAAAAATGATTGGAGATCTTTGTCTCCTAATTTGGAGAATATGACTCAGGAAGGTGACGTTGTCATCCCACTGCCCGGCTATATGTATCAGCCATTAGTTTTCTATTATTCGAATTCGACTGATGGGACTATGCTTTATACTGGACAAGGTTTTGATGCCCAGTCACTCACATTAACATCAACTACATATTCTCGATCATGGTTCATTGTAACCGGAGATATAAATGCTGCAAATCCTGAAGGTACGGCATTGGCATGGCTTCAGAACAATGCATCTTATGTGGGTCAGATAACCGGGATCTATATATTCACATCGCCAAAAGTTTAATTGAGATCTAGAACTAAGAATTAATGTTATATTTGTTAGAGGGGACAATATGTCAAAAAAAAATCTGAAACCTGTGGAAGAATCAGAAAGTGAAGTCAAAGCTGAATCAAAAATATTTGATTCAAAATCACTAATTGTCATTTTTACATTGGCTTTATCTGCCATTTTTTATTTGTGGAAAATTATTTTTGCAACCGGTATGCTACCGGGTCATTCAAGTGATCTTATTGAATTACCTGTCATAGCTCAGCTTGAATCCATTCTGGTATATCATCAATTTCCTTTGTGGAACCATCTTTGGTTTGGTGGCTTCCCTGAATATGCGAGTCCTATTAGCGCTCTTTATGATCCTTTAATAACATTGCCTTATCTTCTATTTGGTTTGTTAGATGGAGTCAAAGTAATAGTTGTACTACATGTTTTTCTGGCAGGTGTATGTTTCTGGCTTTTTTCAACAACAATCACTTCTAATAAAATGCTTCAATTATATGGTGCGTTGTTGTTCATGTTGTCAGGATCCCTTGCAGGAAGGATTGATGCAGGCCATACTGAACTTTTGACAACACAGATGTTTATTCCTCTCTCTATGTTTTTTATCGTGAAGGCCACTGAAAATAAAGATATATTCTACATTATTTTATCTGCAATCTCTCTCTCAATGTTTGTTTTTGGAGGGGCAATATACTATCTTGCGTTCTTCATGATGATGTTCTTCATCTACTCTTTATTAAATTGTGTGACTCTTCGCAATGGAAAGTATGGTCTGAAGTTTGATAATTTCAAAGTATTATCTTTAGTTTTCATACTATTTTTAATGTTCAGCTCCATTAAGCTTATCCCTGTGCTTCTTATTGGTGACAATATTACTCGAATAGATCCCATTCAACCATTCAAAGGGAGCGGCATTTTCAAGGAAACATTCACTTTGTTTTTCACAGGAAATTCATTAGATGAGTATCCTTACTATGAAAGTTATGCATATTTGGGCTTCATACCTTTTATTTTTGCAATGTTATCAGTATTTAATCGCTCTGAAAAAAAATTGTTCCTTTATCCTTCCTTTATAGCTTTCCTTTTATGGGCAGGTGGCGGTAATACTTTATTTGGCATTTTGCGTTATCTGCCGCTTTTTGAAAACTTCCGTGTTCCAGGCAGATCCATGCTTTTTGCATCTTTTGTTGTCATTGCACTGTCATTATACGGATTACAATGGTTCATTGAATCGTATGAAAAAGACAAAAAAGCACTTGTATATCTGCTTTCTTTGATAGGAGTTATATTGTTCTTTGAACTACAGGAATTTATTATTGACTCCGGGAAAGTTCTCTTTTCTGATCTTGGAATTGGTTTTGTAGGTTTGGTGTCAATAGTCGCGGTGTCATTTTTGCTTCTTATCAAAAATAAGAATATTCTCACTACATCAAATAAAATTATTTTTATGATATTGTTTACCAGTATTGTTCTGATTGCCGCAACAAATATTACAATATTTAAACCATATGAAAACAATATCGAAAATGCGACAAGCAATGAGCTAATGCTAAAAATAAAGGAATATGATTCAGGAAACAACCAGCAGATATGGCTAACAACAGACGGATGGCCGTATTATCATATGGATTACGCGTATGAAGCGATGAATGCCGGGTTACACATGCAGCGTGCTTATTATGCATATTTCCTTAACACAGTACCCTCGACCGTTCAGATTGGTGATATTTCATATTATCCGGCAAATTATCTGATTGATACGCAATATCTTGAAACAGGTGAGGCAATAGATGCACCTGCGTTATTTGATGTAAATGGTGTTTCAGTTATTGAGCTTCCTAATAGCCTTCCAAATGTATTTGCAATCAGAAATGGAATTCTGGTTCCACTTGAAGCAAAATATTTATCTCCAAATAAGGTAACAGTAGATAGTTCTCTTGTTAATGAGGGTGATATTGTTGTTTATAAGAGTTCTTTCTACAAAGGCTGGAAAGTAAATGGAGATGCAGCTGAAAATGTTGGAAGCATGGTCGGATCTCAGATAAATGATGCAAGTAAGGACGTTGAATTTGTATTTGATCCTACAGATTTTAAAATAGGTCTTGCAATATCATTTGTAACTCTTTTAGGATCGATCGGGTTGATCATAAAGAGAAAAAAAGTAAATTCATATTTGTTTCAACTATGAATTCTAAGTCTTACAATAGTCAAAAAGAAATTGACTATTTCTTTTTTTGAAAGCTTGGATGTTCCTAGCGTTCTATCTACAAAAATAATAGGTGTCTCGCCAATTCTGGCGTTTTTCTTTTTACAATAGTACAATATCTCTTCAAGGAAAGAATAACCATCGGATTTAATAGAATCAAGATTCAGGCTAAGAAGGGTATCTTTGGAATAGCAACGATAACCCGTAGTCATATCGTTTACCTTTACACCAAGAACAGTACTTGCAAGCATGTTTGCACCTTTGCTCATTATTCTGCGATGCAGTCCCCAATCATTTACCTTTCCACCTTTAGCATACCTGGAGCCTACTACAACGTCATATCCTTTTTCATATAGGCGTAGGAGATCAGGGATATATTCTGGGTCATGTGACAGGTCAGAATCCATAGAGATTATAACATCTGCATTTATTTTTTCAATAGAATATTTGAATCCTGCTATATGTGCCGATCCAATCCCAAGCTTACCTTTACGGTGGATCACATGGATCAATTGGTTATACCTGACAGCAAGTTCATCGGCAATTTGGCCTGTACCATCTGGTGAATTGTCATCGACAACTATTATTCTTGCGTCAATATTATTGATATCAAATACATTTTTTAATTTATCTATGAGAACGGGTAAATTATCTTTCTCGTTATATGTTGGTACAACAACAGATACAATCAAATCAATCCCTCTGTATTTTTTATAATTGCAAAATATATTGTCTCTGTAAATCCTCAGCGGTTAAGCCGCCTATTGACTACTGATTTAAAAAGTGCTTTTGACTCCCTGAAAACACTTGTTTTAGTTTCGCCTTTTGTTCGTTCAGAGAACAGAATCGGAATTTCAGTTATCTTATACCCTTCTTTGTGGGCATAGTATACGAACTCAGCAAGGAAAACATTCCCATTTGAATATTTTAAATTTCTTACGTCTTCAAACACGTCTCTTTTAAACATTCGATATCCATTGGTGAAATCCTTTATATTAGCTCCATATCCAACACGGGCGATAACGCCTGCAATCTTACTGGCTATGACATTGAACAATCTCTTATTCTCTACAGCTCCTCCGTCTATATATCGAGAGCCAATTACCATATCATATCCTTCACTTATTTTCCGATACATCACAGGAAGTTCTTTGGGATGATGAGACATATCAGCATCCATTGTAACAATGATGTCTCCTTTCGCTTCGTTATAACCTGCTAAATGTGCTACTCCTAATCCCTCTTTTTTTAGCCTGCTAATAAGTTTGAGAGATGGATATTTATTAATCATGGAGTTTACAATGTTTCCGGTACCATCGGGACTGTTATCATCAACAACGAGAACTTCACATTCTATTTTGTGTTTGTCCAAAGTTACATAAATGCACTCTACAAGTTCCTGGATGTTCAATGCTTCATTATACGTAGGAATGACGACAGATAACACTATTTCTCTCCTTGTTTGGATAATTCTATATATTTTTCAATGTTAGCAAATTTTATATGTCATACTAATTAAAAATACTAAGAATAGATTCAAATGCCTGGATTATATAATCGAGGTCTTCTTTATCCATATATTGATGACATCCAATATAGAATGCGTTTGCACCTACATAGTTTGCTATTGGAAGTAAGGATTCATATTCTGATTTGTATTTTTCAAATACGGGTCGCTGAGTAGGAAGACATCCAAAAAGAGTTCGATTTTCTATCCCTTTTGTTTCCAGCTCAGAACGAATCCATTTTCGGTCAAAAGGTGCATTCTCGCGTACAATAATGGGGTAAGCGAGGTAACTTACATTTTCATCGTATTTTGGCAGATAAAAATACTTATTGTATTTGTTCAACGCTTTATTCAAATACTTAACATTATTCTGCCTTTTTTCAAATATCATGTCCGCTTTTTTTACCTGTGATAATCCCAGGGCGGCTGCAAATTCATTAGTTTTAAAATTATATGATATATATTCAAAAGTAAATCTTGGGTCATAATCTCCATATTGGGAAAACCTTTTTGCACCAGGGCACACTCCCTCCATTCTAGTGCATATTTCACAGTTACAAAGTCTTCCATTTGCTTTTAGCTGTTTCATTATTTTGTATAATTCCAGATCATCTGTCATTACACATCCCATTTCTCCAGCCTGTATGTTATGTGCAATATAAAATGAAAAATCTGACAACAATCCAAATGATCCAAGCTTTTTACCTTTGTGCAAAGATCCATGTGCCTGTGCAGAATCTTCGAAAACAAATAATGAAAACTTTTCAGCAAGAGAATTCATTCTTTCCATGTCATTAGGGTATCCCATAAGATGTACGGGTAAGATTCCTGCATAATCATCAGGTGTTTCTTTGACTAATGATTCTACCTGATCCATATTCAATGCAAAGGTTTCTTTGTCAATATCTACAAAAACAGGTTCAAATCCTGTAAGTATTAAAGCATTTACTGTGGAAACATACGTAACAGGGCTTGTAATTACTTTTGCTCCTTTCTTTGCTTTAGGGTACCTTTCATCATAAAGCAAAGCTAATAATCCTGTAATAAGCGCAGCAGTTCCTGAACTAACAGCAACACAATATTTTGTGCCTATATAATCTGAGAATGCTTTTTCAAATTCTTTGACATGCTTCCATTCAGAGATCCTACTATTGTCTAGAACTGCATTTACTGCATTTCGCTCATCTGGACCAATTTTAAAATCTCCTACTAATACCCTTCGAACCATGTCCTTTCCTCAAACATCAGTCATCATAAATATAAATTTATAAATTATGTATCAAATTGCTACATCTCTATTTAGGCCTTGCGGAATTAGATATATGCAGGATGCTTTTCATATCTGGAAGTCATTTGTTTTTTTCATTTATTATCGATACGTGAAAATTAATCTCAATTCTTAAGTACTATAAACCTAATCATACCCTCACATTTACCCATAATTTTCCATTCAACTTTCTAAAATGTGATCACATGTCATACCAGATTATAGAGAAAAAAGAGATCGCATCATCAGTGCACATGATGAAGATCAAAGCACCCGATGTTGCAAAAGCCGCAAAGGCAGGCCAGTTTATCATTTTACGTATTGATGAGACCAGCGAAAGGGTTCCGCTCACCATTGCTGATTTTGATACAGAAGAAGGCACTGTTACCATAATCTTCCAGGAAATGGGCAAGACAACAAAGCAGCTTGCTAAAATGTCAGCCTCAGATGAGCTTCAGGACTTTGTCGGTCCACTGGGAACTCCCGCAGATGTCAGGGAACTTGGAACCGTCATTCTTGTAGGCGGCGGAGTAGGAATTGCTCCGGTATACCCGCAGGTCAGGGCATACCGTGAGGCAGGAAACAAGGTAATTTCCGTGATCGGTGCAAGGAACGAGAGTCTTCTCATTCTTGAGGATGAGATGAGAGCAGCAAGCGATGAGCTTCATGTTGCCACAGATGATGGTTCAAAAGGTCACCATGGTTTTGTCACGGATGTAGTAAAGAACATTCTTGACAGCGGCGAGAAGGTTGCAAGGATCGTGGTCATTGGCCCTCCAATTCTCATGAAGGTAGCAGCAGGTATGACTGCACCATATGGCGTTGAGACGATTGTAAGTCTCAATCCTATCATGATAGATGGAACCGGCATGTGCGGAGGATGCAGGGTATCCGTTGGCGGCGAAACAAAGTTCGCATGTGTTGACGGTCCTGAATTCGATGCTCACAAGGTCGACTTCAATCTGCTTATGAGCCGCCTTGCACTTTATAGAAGTGAAGAGTCAAAGTGTCAGGAAAATCACGATCACAAATGTACCTGCAGGGGTGAGAACTGATGGTGGACAGACAGGCAATGCCACTGCAGGATCCTGAAGTAAGGGCACAGAACTTCAGTGAGGTCGCACTTGGTTACACTGATGAGATGGCTCTTGCGGAAGCTTCCAGGTGCCTTGAGTGTAAGAGTCCTAAATGTGTTGACGGATGTCCGGTCAATATTGACATCCCTGGATTTATAGCACGTATCAAGGCAGAGGACTTTGACGGTGCCATTGAGACTATCAAACTTACAAACGCACTTCCTGCTGTATGCGGACGTGTGTGTCCTCAGGAAGTACAATGTGAGGAATTGTGTGTACTGGCAAAGAAGGGAGAACCAGTTGCAATTGGCAGACTCGAGCGTTTCTGTGCAGATTATGAAAGGAAAAAAGGTGTAACTTCGCCAGTGCGTCCAGAGTCAACCGGAAAGAAGGTTGCAGTTATTGGTGCAGGTCCGGCAGGACTTACAGCAGCAGCAGACCTTGCAAAAGAAGGCCATGCAGTTACTATCTTTGAATCACTCCACGACACAGGTGGCGTGCTGACCTACGGAATTCCTGAATTCAGGCTTCCAAAGGCAATAGTAAAGGAAGAGGTCGAGTACATCAAACAGCTTGGTGTTGATGTCAAGGTTGACTATGTTATCGGCAAGATAAAGACCCTCGATGAGCTTAGAAATGAGTACGATGCTGTTTTCCTTGGAACCGGAGCAGGACTTCCAAAGTTCATGGGAATTGAGGGCGAGAACCTCAACGGTGTTTACTCTGCAAATGAGTTCCTTACAAGGGTCAACCTGATGAAAGCTTACCAGTTCCCTGACTACGACACTCCTATCAAGAGAGGAAAGAATGTCATCGTGGTCGGTGGCGGTAATGTTGCAATGGATGCCGCAAGAAGCGCACTCCGCCTTGGCGCAGATGAAGTAAGCATTGTCTATCGCCGCGGCGAGGATGAACTTCCTGCAAGAAAGGAAGAGATCGAGAATGCAAAGGAAGAAGGCATTGTCTTCAGGCTTCTCACCAACCCAACAAAGATTCTTGAGGGCGAGAACATGACCGTCAATGGTGTGGAATGCATAAAGATGGAACTTGGCGAGCCTGATGAGTCCGGCCGCAGAAGTCCGGTTGCTATGGAAGGTTCTGAGCATGTAATTCCTGCTGACATCGTCATCATTGCCATTGGAACATCACCAAACCCAATGATATTCTCCGGTTCAGAGGGACTTGATACCAATTCAAGAGGCACAATTATCGTTGATGAATCCGGCAAGACATCACTTGATAATGTCTATGCTGGTGGCGATGCTGTCACAGGTGCTGCAACGGTTATCAGTGCAATGGGTGCCGGAAAGGTTGCTGCAAAGGCAATTAATGAGTACCTCAATAACTGAGTATAACTGAGAATCTTATTTCATAACTTAAGTATCCGGTTTAACCGGATATCCTTTCATTTTCAACCTTTTTTAGTCGTTTCATTCATCTTTCGGCCCAGTAGAAATCCTGTTTTATATGAGGGCACAAACTTTGATTATTTTCTTTTCCGTAAAATCGACCGGTAAGTTAAAACCAAAACAACCCTCCGCCGTAGGCGGCACATTCCAATGCTGCCATACAGAAGATAATTCCAGGGATCATTGCATTTATACTGAGAATGCTATAGAAGTCCAGCAAGAAAAGAATTCTGTGACATTACGCAGATCATTTTATTTTATTATATGGAAAGTGCAGGCTTCGCCGGACCCTTCGGGATTGCTTAAGAAACTCATGAAAGACATTAGATAATATCGGACCTGACAAAACCATCCTGCTTACTTAAAGTTTACATGGCAGGATTTCTGCAAAGCCGCAATATTTTTCATTTTTCATTTTCTTTCCCGGACAGTTTTTTAAGCTGGTGTGCTCTACATGGTATCAATGAAAAAAGGCAAATCCTCTTCCAGTGGTTCTGGAAAATCCAGCAAGCAAAGTAGTTCTTCCGGTAAGTCTCATGTGAGAAGTGCAGGTTCACTCTCATCCGGGTACAGGAAGTCTTCCGCTCATTCACAAAAACAGGATAGAGGACCCGGCCACGGTAAACCAGTTCAGAAATATGCCAGCAATGAGAAAGATTACATATTCTGGTGTCAGGAGTGCAATACACCGCTGATCGAAAAGGAATGTGGCCTTTGTTCCGGTGAAGGAATAAGGATAGACCTGTCACAACCGGCAGATGTTAGGTTTTGTTCTCCCCATGAAAGGGAAGTTCTCCATGGTGCTCTGATCTCTGAATTTGGAACTGATCCTCTTGGTGACAGGATAATTCTGCTGAACAAGATACCCGGGGATGACAAGACAGATGAGGTCATAGTTGATAGTTTTGTATTCGGCATCCTTCGTTTTGACATGCAAAAGCTGGGTTATGTGTTTGAGCCTTCTGTGTTAGGTGCCCAAATACTTCTTGAGAACACGGAAAAGAAAATCGTGGTTCTGAAAAAGAATTCCCGGCATATTAATGGTAAGAAGGTCAGTTACGACATGGTAGATTCCATGTCAGATGACATCAGGAAAAATGATACTGTTCTTATAAGGTCGGGCAATCTCACCGGTTTTGGTGTGGCATTGTGTAATTCAAAAGATGCACCAACTTCAGATGCTCCAGTACTCAGGGTCAGAAAAGTGGACTCTCAACATGTTTCGTTGAATCCGAAAACCCCTGGCATGGATGATGTGGTGGCTGCAAATGTCCCTCACATACGCAACCTTGGCAGGAATGCAATGAACACGATCAAGGGTATTGCAAACCAGAAAGAGTACAAAGACCTACCTGTAAATGTCTCATTCAGTGGCGGAAAGGACAGTCTTGTTGTGCTTGATCTTACTCTGAGTGCACTGAAGAGCCAGGCTGACAGGGAGATCCGCGCGTTCTTCCTCAATACCGGTATAGAGTTTCCTGAAACGGTGGAATTTGCCCGAAAATTCTGCAAAGACAGCAACATCGAGCTGATAGAAAAAAAGGCAGCTTCGGATTTCTGGGACAATGTAGATGCATTCGGTCCTCCTGCCAAAGACTTCCGCTGGTGCTGTAAAATATGCAAGCTTGCACCTGCAAATGAAGCAATAGAGGAGTGTCTTAAAAAAGCTCCCACATGCATAACCGTTGACGGTAAACGAAGGTATGAATCGTTTTCAAGGGCACGCATATCCACCAGCGAGAACAATCCATTCGTTCCAGGGCAGCTCAATATCTTCCCGATAAAGGACTGGAAAGCAATTGAGGTATGGCTTTACATTTACTGGAGAAAACTTGATTATAATCCTCTCTACGACCTGGGGTTTGAAAGGGTGGGGTGCTATCTTTGCCCGGCAGCCCTCTCAGCGGAATACCAGCGTTTGAAGGACTTACACCCGGAATTACATGAAAGATGGGAAACTTTCCTCATGCAGTGGGCGAAGAAGAATGGTCTTTCAGAGTCATTCATAGAACATGGTCTGTGGAGGTGGAAGGAACTTCCTCCCAAGATGATCAAACTCTGTGAGGATATGGGTATCTCTTCTTCTGCAACGGCAGCAGAATCTGAATTTAGTGTGAGCATCACATCGGGTATATCTCCATGCAAGGCAGGAGGTTATACCATTGAAGCCTCGATTCATGGTTTCTCCATGAAGAGAACCAGGGATGTAATGGAAATTCTGGGAAAAACGGTTTTTTCAGAAGAACTTGGTCTTCTCATGATTCGGGAAAAATCATCATCCATCAAGATTTTCTCATCAGGAAACCTTGTTGTGAACTCTGATGACAGGTCATCAGCAGACTTCATATTTGCTGAAGCCTCCCGACAGTTATTGAAAGCTCACAGGTGTACGGGGTGTGGTATATGTATCAAGGCATGTCCTGTGAATTCAATTTCAATAGAAGATGGGCATGTATGCATAAATGAAAGCTGCATCCATTGTGGAAAGTGTACGGATTCCTGTGTAGTTCTGAGGTATGAAGACAGGCTTCGATAATTAGTTCATATTAATCCTGCCGCATGAAACTATATTTCTTGAGAAACTATAGATATTAATGGGGATGAATTATTAATAGCTTAAATATTATATAAACGACAAAGACGTTCGAGGTAAAAATGGTTCAAAGTGAAATGGATGGAATTTCCCGTATCATTGCGGCAAAATGGAATATAGCTTCCTCTATTGTAGTTCTGCTTCTTTTCCTCCTGTTCTGCTACATACTCTTCCCGCTTGCAGACGGAATTGTCCTTGGTCTTGTATTCGCTTACATTGCCCGTCCTATATACATGAAGCTCAGGCGTTTGAAAAGGATCGGTGCGCTCATAGCAACTTTGTGTATTGTAATTCCTGTAGTATTCATCATTGGTTCGGGAATAGTAGAGATACTCCGCCAGATCGTCTGGGTGATAGAGAACCAGTCTTATGTACTTAACACAAGTCTTGACCTCCTGAGGTCCATTGATATACCGGCCAGATACAGCGATGATGTGCAGCAGATGGTATGGAACATATCAACTTCTATTCTGCCATTACTTGGAAAAATAGGTCTGATCGCCTATGCCCGCAACCTCGTGATGTTTGGTATCAATCTTTTCCTGGCTATATTTTTGTGTTATTTCCTGCTGGCTGACGGTGATGGTCTCTACAGGGCCATACTAAAAGTGGTTCCTGCAGGGCACAAACCTGATTTTGAGCGCTTTGTGCTGCATCTTGATGTTATATTACAGGGAATCTTTGTAGGTAACGCATCCGCAGCACTTATTGTAAGTGTTTTGTCACTTATCGTCTTCTATGCATTTGGTTTCAGTCACGTACTGGCACTTGCAGCCCTTATATTCGTGGCTTCTGTGATCCCGATGTTCGCTGGTTATATGGTCCTGCTGGTGCTATCGGCATATCGCTACATGGAGCAGGGGCTTGAAAGTGCGGCTGTGTTCTTCATTGTTTCATCCATTGTCATTTACGCACCTCCGGAACTCGTCCTGCGTCCGTATCTTGCAAGCATAAAATCCCAGATCCATCCTTTCCTGATCCTTCTGGCTTTCCTTGGCGGTGGTTTTGTAGGTGGCGTCGCAGGTTTCTTCCTGGCTCCCATTGTGCTTGGGGCAATTGTTGCAGCATACAGGGTTTACATTAATGACAATACTGCTATCTGCTCACAGGTAAGCGCCGGGATATGCAAAGATGATGCTGAATCCGGGCATCGCAGCGTTTGATCTTATTACCGGCTCGTTTCTGTTTTTTCATGAATTGAAAAAGGTTAATAAGGATTGGTCTAATAAGGTAGCAGAATCTTAAAGGTGAATTTATGCAGTTATTACTTATTCATTCTGATTATATTGAATATGAAGTGAAAAAGAGCACTCCGGTTGCTGAAAAGATCGAAGATTCCTTCAAACAGGGAAGGCTTGAGGAAGCTCTTACAGCTTTCATAGCAGTCGAAAAGGTCGACGAGGCAAATGTGGAAGGTGCTATCCTAAAAGCCGTAGAGGAGATAAAAAGTGTAGCTACACAGGTAAAAGCTGAGAACATCATGGTGTACCCGTATGCTCACCTGAGTTCAGACCTCTCTTCCCCAAAGGCCGGCGTTGCAGTCCTTAAAGGCATTGAAGAAGCATTATCCGGTGATTATACTGTTAAAAGGGCGCCATTTGGCTGGTACAAGGCATTCAAGATCAGCTGTAAAGGACACCCGCTTTCAGAGCTTTCACGTTCAATTGTTCCTGATGAATCAACTGGTGCAGAGTCTTCAGCATGCGGTGAGGTTGTAAAGGAGGAAGTTGTCTCCGAAGCTCTTAAGGCAGAGAGCACTGCAAAATCCTACTGGCATGTCCTGACTCCAGATGGTGAGCTGCATGATGCTACAACCTTTGATTTCTCAGGTCATGACAACCTTGGCAAGTTTGTGGATTATGAGATTTCCAAGAAGAGAGCTGTTGAAAAGGCTCCACCACATGTAGAGCTCATGCGCAGACTGGAACTGGCAGACTATGAGCCAGGATCAGATTCCGGTAACATGCGTTACTATCCAAAGGGACGCCTTATGAAATCACTCCTTGAGAACTTCGTGCTTGAGGAAACTTCAAAGGTTGGTGCAATGGAGGTAGAAACACCTCTTATGTACGACATGAACCACCCTACCCTGAAGAAATATCTTGACAGGTTCCCTGCACGTCAGTATTCAATTGAGTCTGACAAGAGGCAGATGTTCCTGAGATTTGCCGCATGTTTCGGTCAGTTCCTTATGAACCACGACATGACCATTTCATACAAGAACCTGCCACTTAAGATGGTCGAGATGACCAGGTACAGTTTCAGGAAGGAGCAGCGTGGTGAGCTTGTCGGTCTTAGAAGACTCAGGGCTTTTACAATGCCAGATATGCACAGTCTCTGTGCAGATATGGAAGGAGCAATCGACCAGTTCGGCAAGCAGTACAACATGTGTATCGCTGTCCTTGACAAGATAGGCATTAAGGTCGATGACTTCGAGGTTGCTATCAGGTTTACCAGGGACTTCTATAATGAGAACAAGGATTTCATTACACAGCTTGCAAAAACCGTGGACAAACCGGTACTTGTTGAGATGTGGGATACCCGTTTCTTCTATTTCGTTCTTAAATTCGAGTTCAACTTCGTTGATGCTCTTGCAAAGGCAAGCGCACTCTCAACCGTACAGATAGATGTTGAGAATGCTGAAAGGTATGACATTAATTACATAGACTCAGATGGAAGTGCCAACAGGCCGGTAATTCTTCACTGCTCACCAAGTGGTGCGATAGAGCGCTGTATCTATGGTCTTCTTGAGAAAGAGGCAATGAAGGCTGAAGAAGGTGGAGTTCCAATGCTTCCACTCTGGCTTTCCCCAACTCAGGTAAGAGTTCTTCCAATTGCTGACAAACACATGGATTATGCCATGCAGGTTGCTGACAAACTTAACTGTCGTGTTGATATCGACGACAGGGAAGATACAGTTGGTAAGAAGATACGTGAGGCAGGTCGTGAATGGATCCCATATGTTGTCGTTGTTGGTGACAGCGAGATCGAGAGCGGCACCATCAATGTGACCATCCGTGCAGAATCAGAGCCAAAGACACCAAAGAAGGTAGAAATGACTCCTGAAGAACTTAATGCAAGGATCGCTTCAGAAACCGAAGGCATGCCGTACAAGGGGCTCTGCCTTTCAAAGATGCTCTCACAGAGGCCAAAATTCTTATAAGCCCGTTCTGCAAATTAAAGTGTATGCAGGATAACTTATCCAACGCAGAGGATATTTCCTCTGCAACAATACTTGTTACAGGAAGAGTTCAGGGAGTCTATTTCCGCAGGTTCACTGTGGATAATGCGCAAAAGCTCGGACTTGTCGGGTTTGCCAGAAACCTTTCTGATGGCAGGGTTGAGGTGTTTGCAGAAGGCAAAGCAACTATGATCCATAAGCTCATAGATCTCCTTCACATTGGCCCGGCTCTTGCAAACGTTGAGGATGTCAGTGTAAAGTGGTCAGAATCCACGTGTGAGTATACTGATTTCTCTATAAAACGCTAGATTTCTATTTTTCAATTTTCTTCATTTCGTTTTTTGTTCTGTTTTCTTTTGTCTTTATATTCGGAAATATTGGCTCTGTATAAATCCTATTATTATGGTCTATCGCAGATCGTGAATAACTAAAGAGGATTCAGGTTATTATCCCGGAGGGTCCGGCGAAGCCGGCGTTTTCCCACCAGAAAAACAAAAATCGTTATGAATACTCTGGAGCACTTTATTCGCACAACCGATGTGGAATTCTCAGTAGAATACAATGATCTAATGACTGGTATTCTGCACAGCAGCATGGGAATGTGACGCCTTTGGCGGATGGTTGCTTTGTTTTCAGATTGCAGGCTGTTTTTGTGGAAATGAAAATGAAAAACGTTTTTCCCTCTCATCTTTACATGATTTCTACTGAGCCCAATTTCCATGTATTTTTCCTGAGCAATCTTTCAAAAATTACTTTTTCCGATTACCTTTAATAGTCTAAAGTTGATTGCTAAACAATGGAAAACGTTATCATTGTAAGATATGGTGAACTTGCGTTAAAGAGCACAGGTGTTCGTAACTGGTATGAGAAAACCCTTGTAAGGAACATATCTGCGATGCTGGATCATCGTGATATCTCCTATTCCAATATAACTCGGGAATGGGGCAGAATATTCATCAAAAGTGATGATGTAAGAACTGCACAGGCAGGAGCGGATGTTTTCGGTGTGGTTTCCACATCTTTTGCACAGGTTACAGATGCTACAATAGAAGCAGCAGGAGCCTTATGTGCAAAGATTGCAGATGGTTATGTCTCTGAAGGGCAGTCATTTGCTATCAGGGCAAGGCGCACAGGCAATCATCGATTTTCATCACGTGATATTGGAATGAAATGTGGGGATGCTGTCTGGCAGATGCTTGAATCAAAAGGTTTCACGCCTTCAGTTGACCTCACAAACCCTGACAGGGAAATATTTGTGGAAATGCGCCAGAGCAAGTCCTATGTATTCACTGAGACCGTGGAAGGTGTCGGAGGTCTGCCACTGGGGACCCAGGGTAAGATGATCTCACTTGTATCAGGTGGTATTGATTCTCCTGTTGCAACGTGGCTTATGATGAAACGTGGCATCGAGGTAATTCCGGTTTACTGTAATAACACTCCTTTCAATGATGACCGTGCTCACAAACGCACAATGGATTGTCTCAAAGCTCTTCAGGAATGGTGTCCGGGTCATCCTTTCAAGGTATATGAAGTTCCTCACGGAAATAATCTGCAGTCTTTCATCGATAATTGTTCAAAGAACAAGACATGCCTGATATGTAAACGAACAATGTACAGGATTGCCCTTAAGATCATGAGAAACGAAGGTGCAGCAGGGATCGTTACCGGCTCTTCCATAGGTCAGGTGGCCTCTCAGACTACTTTCAATATGTATGCCGAACTTTACGGACTCTGCGTTCCGTTATATCATCCGTTGATAGCTATGGATAAGAATGAGATCATTGACATTGCAAGAAAGATAGGAACATATGATATCTCTGTCCGTGAAACAGGCGGATGCGGTGCTGTGCCTGTACATCCTGAGGTGAAAGCAGCAATAGATTCAATGATTGCTGAGGAAGCTAAGATCGATATAGAAGATCTTGTGGAAGTTTCTGTGGAAAATGCTTGCATATCCTGGATCAATCTGAATGATTGATCTATGAAAGTGGAATGCACTTTTCTTATTTTTTCTGTGTGCATTTTGCACAAATATATTTTTTGTAATTTTATTTTTAATTATTATATTTCTCCTTCTTATTGATGTCCGGCTTAGTGATTTCATCATGTGTTCATAATTCCGTTCATTTTTGGAAGTGGTGCAAAATACTTATATACTATCATTAACAATGCACATTTAGGCGCACAAACTCACAGCAAAGTGAATTTTTAGCACAAATTTCATCCTTTATCTCTCGTCCATTCCCTCAATTATTCCCGTGCGCCTAAACTCTTTTCAAAATCTATCAACATTGCTTCTCTGCATTGGATTTCACTACATTGAATTTCTTTTGGTATTTCCACTATCATTTGTGATGTTTTAGATTTTCTCAAACTTTCCTTTTGTAGTCAAGAGCAACTCTTATATAAATATCTTGCATATAATAATCCTGTAATTATAATAATATCAATACTTCTGATCAGTTGATTTTTATGAGTGAACTTCCATGGGAGAATAAAAAGGTAGCAGAGATCATTTCCTCAGTCGAAGGGGATAAATCATCTGCAAATACATCCGGCGAGAAAAACAGTTCCACACCACCGATTCCCGACATACTGGCAAATGCTTTTGCCGACATACCAATGGAAGAGGCAAAAATAGAGGTGCATGAAGACAGTCCTTCACCGGCAGATTCAGGGGCACCACAAGCATCTTTTCCTTCATTTGGTGACCTCCCTGATCTATCAGCATTAGGTGGAACTCCTCCAAATGCTCCTCCTGTTGAGAAAAAAGAAGCTCCCATGGGGATGCCTCCATTTATGAATGCACCTCCAAATGCGGATCAGCCAGATATGGTTCCGTCTTTAGACCAGCCGCCTGAGCCATCCTCTGTGGGGAAATCTGCAAAGAAAAGGTCCCCACCGCCCCTATTTGAGCCTTTTGTCGGTTCCAAGGAACCACACGGAATTTCTCCTCCCTGTATTGGTGAACCTGCACCACCTTTTGTTCCCGGATCAAGTGAGCCCCTGCCGTTTGATCCACAAGTAGAAAAGTCTCAGTTTCCAACTCCGGGTCCTTTTACCTCTCCCGTTGCTCCAGCAGAGTCTAATCCATTTGAATCCATGCCCGGATCCGTCCCACCTGCTGACCCCTTTGCTTCTGCCGGTGTTCCTTCTGAGTCCAATCCTTTTGGCTCTACGCCTGGATCCGTCCCACCTGCTGATCCTTTTGCTTCTGCTGGTGTTCCTGCCGAGTCTAATCCTTTTGGCTCTACGCCTGGATCCGTCCCACCTGCTGATCCTTTTGCTTCTGCCGGTGTTTCTTCTGAGTCCAATCCTTTTGGCTCTACGCCCGGATCCGTTCCACCTGCTGATCCCTTTGCTTCTGCCGGTGTTTCTTCTGAGTCCAATCCTTTTGGCTCTACGCCCGGATCCGTTCCACCTGCTGATCCTTTTGCTTCTGCCGGTGTTTCTTCTGAGTCCAATCCTTTTGGCTCTACGCCCGGATCCGTTCCACCTGCTGATCCTTTTGCTTCTGCCGGTGTTTCATCTGGTGATCCCTTTGCCTCTGGCGTTGTTCCTGTTGAGTCTAATCCTTTTGCACCAACATCCGGTGTTATTCAGCCTGGAAATCCATTTGGTGGTTCGGTTCCTGATGATGCAGGTTCATTTGAAAAGAGTAAGCATTCACAAAAGTCTCAGGGTAAGTTGCCAATCGATATAGGTTCATTTAAGAAGAATTTTGGAGGCATCTCTGGTATCACAAAAGGTTTACTTAAAAATCTGACAAAAGGAAAAAGCCTTATTGAGAGGATGGAAGACATGCGGGAAGAAGTGGATTTTGCCGAATCTGCAAGGCAGGATACCGGGTCAAAAGCTGAAAAGGTTTTGGATAAATCTCCATTTGATTCCAATCCATTTGAAACTCCGCAGGATAATATTGATTCTAATCCATTCCTGTCATCTTTTAATGAGGACAATCCTGTTGTACAGGCAACTTTCAATGAGCCTGTTACTCCTTCTATAGAAAATGGTGGCGGTGAAGGTGATGATGACGGTGTTGATGACATACGTCAGGTGACTCCTATTGAGAATCCAATTATGGAAATGAAGGAGGAATACCTGATTGACTCCGAAATTTCAGATGATGCAGGTGTAGATGGCATTGTATTGCCAAAAAGTGATAATGTATTTGCAGAAGCTTCAGACCCTTTTGTGAATGTAGCAGATTCCTCATTAGTAGTTAATGATATTGTAAACGACGCATTTACAATGCCCCAACCAGACAATGTAGCAGAGTCTATGGCAGGATCTGATGGATCAGTTATGCCTGAACAGTTTCATCATTCATTGCCTGAGCTTACAGATGTTGAAGCTGGAGCTAAACCTGAGCTCTCCAAAATATCAGAAAGTGTGAGTTCCCATGAAAATACGTCTTCTGCATCAGGTATGGAGCTTTCGAGGAAAGTCTTTTCCAAAGAGCTAAAGGATATAAAGATAACTACGGATAAAAAGCTTGAAAATCTGGAAAATGATATAGGAGGACTGGAAGACAGTCTGAATGATATGAACCTTCAATTCTCCTCTATGCATTCTGAAGTTGAAGAGTTTTCCAACAGGATATCGGAGATCACTGAATCTGTAGCTGCTGCGGTGAGCTTAAAGGATGCCCTGTCCCAGAACAATTCACGGTTTGATGCTGTTAACCGCAAGATTTCACAGGTTGAAAGCAAAGTTTCCGGTTTTGATTCTTCTATCACTTCGTTGCAGTCTGATAATGTTTCCATGAAGGCTGATATGTCACAGATAGAAGAGAGCATCACTGAACTTGTAGGGTCTTATACAGCTCTTCTTGCTCAGTTACATGAGTCCTTGCAGGAGAATGAGTCTAAATTTGCTATTCTGGCTGAAGTATCATCTAAGATCGATTCTTTAGGTCCGAGGGTTGAGCTTATAGAGAAGATGCAGGAAGAATCTAAGTCCACTTCAAAGGAATTCTCCCGTTCAATGTCGTCAATGGTTGATACTCTTGGAAAGGTATCTTCTGAGTTCCAGGAATTCAGGCAGCAGTCCGAACAGAAAAATGTTGCTGTAATGGAAAAGATAGATTCCCTCACTGAATATATGGAAAGTGAACTGAAGAAACTTGGTGCGAGAAGCTACAAGGGATTTGGGCAGAATGTCCACCTTTCCAATATTGTGAAAAATTCCAGTAATATGAAACTCTGTATGGAATGGCTTGAGTTTTTGATGGAGCTTGTGGGTCGCAACAACCTTCCTGATATATTGTCCTATTACGAGGAACTTGGCTGGATCACTGAGAAAGTGAGGATGGAGCTTCTTCATTATGCTGAAGGCATCGATTTCTATATGGAAAAACCAGATTGGAAGCTTACTCCTGATGACCACGTGAAATCCATCTGGTTCATTGAAAGTCTTGCAGGTATGAAAGTTGACAAGAACAGGCTTTCTGTAATAGAAAGGGATATAGAGAAGGTCAAGAAAGGTTCAGAGATCTATGGAATTTGAGAATGGAAATCTGAGATCTGGTTTAATTTGTCTTTAATAAAGTAGGTATAAAAAAGGAAATATCAAATGTTTGAGGTCGGTATGACCTGCAAACATTTCTTCTTTTGAAAGTATATTATTGGTTTTAGAACATTGCTTCAAGTTTGTCTGCAAAGTCTGCAAGTACTGGTAACCTGTACATCTTGCCACTGAAAGCCATGTATATCAGGAATAACCAGAGTATGATTGCCACAAAAGGCAAAAACAATGCTATTAACCATCCGATGATTGGTATAAATCCCAGGATTATGCCCAGTATGAACAATATTCCGGATAATACGGTGGATTGTGCTGCATGGAAGCGCACAAAACTGTTCTCTTTTTCAATTATCAACAAAAGAATGCCGGTAATAAACCCTAAGATGTAGGCTATCACTCCAGCTATGTTCTCACTAACTCCTAATTTAGTTTCGCTCATAGTATTTACTTCTCCTTTAAAATATCATTATAATTATAATGTATGTTGTTATATTGTATTACTTAAACTTTTCTAAAAAAGCTTGTATGAATACATAAATGGGATCAATCAGATAATGGATAAAAAATAGATGTTTGATGACATGTTGCCAACAAACATTTTTCTGATCTTATTGGTCAAAGATCACTTTAGAACTTCTGTTCCAGCTGATCTGCATAATCTGCAATTACTGGAAGTCTGTACATTTCACCCTTAAATGCTTTGTACATAAGGAATATCCACAGTACAAATGAGATCAATGCTATCAGCATTGATATTAGTGCAAAGATAAAACCGATGTAGTGTATGGATGTAAGGAATCCAATAATAAAGTTCAAAATGAATAATGCAAGATACAAAACCACGGACTGTGCTGCATGGAAGCGTACGAATTTATTCTCTTTTTCGATAACCAGCAGAATAAGACCAGAGATCCAGCCAAGGATGTAGGCCAGCAATCCTGCTATGTTCTCACTAACTCCTAATTTAGTTTCGCTCATAATACCTCTCCATAAATGTTTATTATTTTTCTACTGAGTGGTTCATCTATGATCACAAATAATTCAGGAGCTCCCCCTCTTTAACTCGTAATCGATATGTACCACAACCATAAATATCAACAAAAGTCTTGTCACCTGTAATATATATAAAGCTATCTACGTGATAGTTTTTGAAAAAAGAAAAATGATGACGCAAATGCGTCATTGAAATTGTGTTTAGAATCTTACGTCCATGTCAGCAATGAGCTGCTGGCTTGAAACGTCTATCAACTTCACGTTGATTGTTTCTCCAGATGCTGCTATGATTGTATCCGCTTCTGAATCAGCAATGTTTGTTTCGTCAATTTTTATCGTTCCGCCTTCATTGTATATGTATACAACTTCACCAGCATCAAATTGGGTATCATCCATTGTTGAGTTAAGGGTTACAGTTCCTGCAGTAGATGTATTTCCAGATACAGTCACTTTTGTTCTGGCTTCAGTAAATGTTATTGCATCGCCACCCTGGTGTTCAATCTTGATAGCATTTAGGCTATTCATTGTGTCAGCACTTGCTCTGATGCTTGCCTGTGGTGCCTGTTCTGGTGGTCCCATGCCGAATACAAACGCTGCGATAACTGCAGCAAGGATGACAGTGATAGCGACCATCAGGATAACGCCGATGACCGGAGATACTGCATCCTCATTTAAGAATTGGTTTGCTTTGCTCATAATTTGTTCCTCTCTTGTTCAGAAATCTATACTTTTCTCTGCTTTTTTTTCTGGACCACTTTTTCAAGCTTCTTGGTCCACATTTTATCGTCGAGGTCGGTATATTCGCACTCGAGATAGTGTTGCACTGCCATACTCAAAGCTTCTTTTGTTGACGACTCATTGCATTTCTTCTTTAAAGCCGCCAGTTCATCTTCCGTGAGTACAGTTTGTGCGTGTACAATTTTAACCATTGTATCTCCTGATTGTTTGAATCATCTGATGAACTTAGCCGTTCAAACCATCATCATTATAATCATAATGAAAATTGTATATAAACTTTGTTGCCTGCTCAAAAGCGATTTTAAGGATTATCTGACTTTTACAGCACATATTATATATTTGCACCAATATATTCTTTGTACGAATATAATAGTACTGTATGACTCATATTTTTCTCTTAACTGTATAGTTAGCTAACTTTTGATTGTGCAAAACCGGCAAAGCAATCAGAATGATTTTTGTTGATATAGTAGTTTAAGAAGATTTAGCCACTGGCAAATATACTTTTTCATTGGATCAATAATGTATTTTTTCCGACAATGTTTTTTTTCATCGGCAAAGTCAAAATAGCATTTCATCTATTATGCTACTTTATAGTTACTTGATCACTTTAAAGCTCACTTAAAAAAATCAAAAGAAGGAAAATCCATGTCATCCAGCCGTTTTATAATCACTGTTATTGGTATCGATAAAGTAGGTATCGTTGCGGGCATCACGCAGACAATGGCACAGTATAATGTCAATATAGTAGACATCAGCCAGACGATCATGGATGACCTGTTCACCATGATAATGTTGGCCCAGATAACCGAAGAGAACTTCGACCTGGCAGCTTTCCAGCAGGCAATGTCTGAAAACGGTACTGCTCTTGGCGTGGAGGTCAAGGTCCAGCACGAAGATGCCTTCCGTTTCATGCACAGGATCTGAGGTGCTGTCATGCTAATTCATCCTGAAGAGATCCTTGAAACAATAAAAATGGTGAGTAACGAGAACCTTGACATAAGGACCGTCACCATGGGTATCAGCCTGCGCGGCTGCAGTCATCCTGATATAGATACTTTCAACGAGAATGTCTACGACCGGATTATGTATTATGCAAAGGATCTCGTAAAGACCACCAACGATATCCAGAACCTTTATGGAATTCCTATAATCAACAAGCGTATCTCTGTAACTCCAATTGCCATAGTTGCAGAAAGCTGCGATACAACAGATTACACCTCAGTTGCTCAGACCCTTGACCGGGCAGCACAGGATGCAGGTGTTGACTTTATCGGAGGTTTCAGCGCACTTGTCCAGAAAGGCATGACTCCAGGTGACCTTAATCTTATCCGATCCATCCCTCGCGCTCTTGCCAGTACTAACAAAGTATGTTCCTCTGTGAATGTGGCAACCACTAAAGCAGGTATCAACATGGATGCTGTTGCCCTGATGGGCAAGGTCATCAAGGAAACCGCGGAAATGACAAAAGAAAATGCAGGAATAGGTTGCGCAAAACTGGTGGTATTTGCCAATGCGCCGGAAGACAATCCGTTCATGGCAGGTGCTTTCCACGGTGTTGGTGAGCCGGATTGTGTAATTAACGTTGGTGTGAGTGGTCCGGGAGTCGTCAACTCTGCGGTGCGTTCCCTAAAAGACCCCACGTTAGGCGATATTTCAGAGTGCATCAAAAAGACCGCGTTCAAGATTACCAGAATGGGTGAAATGGTAGGACGTGAAGCTGCCCGCAGGCTCCATGCTCAGTTTGGAGTTCTTGACCTTTCTCTTGCTCCAACCCCTGCCATAGGTGACAGTGTTGCCGCGATCCTTGAGGCAATGGGTCTGGAGAGCTGCGGTACCCACGGCACAACCGCCGCACTGGCGCTTCTAAACGATGCTGTCAAAAAAGGAGGAGCTATGGCATCTTCATCAGTAGGAGGTCTGAGTGGTGCTTTCATTCCGGTCAGCGAGGATGAGGGTATGATCAGGGCTGTCCAGAGGGGTTCCCTTTCATTGGACAAACTGGAGGCAATGACAAGTGTATGCTCCGTTGGTCTTGATATGATAGCAGTTCCGGGAGATACTTCATCATCCACAATTTCTGCGATCATAGCCGATGAGATGGCTATTGGAATGATCAACAAAAAGACAACTGCTGTCAGGGTAATTCCAGCTCCGGGCACAAAGGTCGGCGACATGATAGAATTCGGCGGTCTGCTTGGAAGCGCTCCTGTAATGCCGGTGCATAATTTCAGTTCTGAGCAGTTCATCTCAAGAGGCGGCCGCATACCTGCACCGATACAATCACTTACCAACTGATATGTCAGATATGTTAGGTATATTGGATATGCTGGATATATTGGACATGTTTTAGTTTAGTGCTGATCTGAAAAAGGATACGTGATGATAATATGATAATAACGCTCATCGGCATGCCGGGCGCAGGCAAAAGCTCTGCGGGGATAAAACTCGCTTCCTTACTTGGTTATGAGTTCATCGATACGGACAAACTGGTTATCGATGACTCTGGTAAAGGCTTGCAGGACATAGTCAATGATCTAGGTGATATGGCGCTGCTCAAAGCCGAGGAGCAGAGTATCATCAGCATGAAACTGAAGGATAATTGTATCATTGCCACAGGTGGAAGTGTCGTCTACTCGGAAAAAGCAATGAATTTCCTTAAAAGTAACTCAGTCATTGTTTATCTTGATGTTCCTTTTGGAACAATAGTATCCCGCCTTTCAAATCTCACGACCCGTGGCGTTGTGGGACTCAAGGAAAAAGGTCTGCACGGACTTTATGAAGAGCGAACCGGACTTTACATGTCGTTTGCCGATCACATAATTGAGATTGGCAGAAAAGATAAAGTGATGGATGTTGTGGAAAAGATAAGAGAAGATCTAATGGTATGACCTTCCCGGGATACAGGGGTTTTATTTTTCCTGAGTGTTCCACCATATCTTCACACGCTTTGAGCAGGCATCGTAAATATAGTGCCCGTTCTCTTTTTGAAGAGTCTCTTCAAGATATTGTTCAAGTATCTTCTTTTGTTCATCATTCTTAAGTGAGAAATGACTTGACAGGTTGTCAACTGCTTCGTCAAGAGTTGCGTATATTTCAGTCCTTCCAAGAGTGAAGTTCTCCATATTCGGATGGATTCCCATCTGATACAGCACATTGAAAAGCACATCACATTTAGGCGTTATGCAATATTCAGTGCCATGCAGCTTTGGCCATATCTCTATAGAATGGTCGTCCCATGATGTGTTTCCTGCGAACCAGTAGAGGTAGATATGTCCTGAGGCTACCGCAAGCATGTCCTCGATAGCTTTGCGGATATCCGGCATTCCCAGTGAGAATGAGGCAATTATTACATCGTACTTTCCATCAAGTTCTTTTTCAATATCAATATCCTCCCATCTTCTCTTGATGATGCTGATATTGTTCCTGCCATAAGCGGCCATGTTCTCTTCCATGACCTCTATCATGCCGGTTGAAGGTTCAACGGCTGTAACATGTTTCACTTTCTCTGAAATTGGGATCGCAAGTGTTCCGGGCCCGGCACCAATGTCAAGAACCCTGGATTCAGGTGTAAGGTTCAGGCCACTGATGACATCACGCGCTCTTTGCTGATTATTTCTCAGTGACATCTCCCAGAACTTTTTAGCGCTTTCTTTTTCTTCCCAAATGGAAGCGCACTCTTTCTTGTTTCCGCTTTCCAGATGTCTTTTCATCTGTTCTATCCAGACATTGCTCCAATCCACATCAATTACCATTTTTACCATCTTCTTTTGTTTTTGAAAGGTTTTGTAATTTAATAGTTAATATGATCTCAAACAGGTATAACAACTGAAACATTCTGGTAGTTCTGTATTGTAACAGGAACTCCGTAGACTTCTCTGATGATATCGGGTGTTATATCTTCCATTTTTCCTGCTGCAAATATCGTTCCGTTCTTCAGGAAAAGGAATTTGTCAGAATACTTTATACAAATGTTGAGATACAAAGTATCAGTACATGTAATATCGTTGTTTTTGATTTTATGTTTGTTGTGTTTCTATCATCTTTATTCTTACTTGTGGGTATATAATAGCAAGTTATTATTAAAATATTATTGTTTAGTGTTACTTAATCAAATGAATATCTTTTTATCTCATAACATTGTTTGTGATTTCATTCTAGTAACACGAAAATAAAAGAAAATCATATTTGTTGTAACTTTAGTAATATAAACAGCAAACAGGTTTATTGTAGTTTATTGCTTCAGGAATCAGCTGTGGAATAAAAAAGAAGTTGCATTATCCGATTTTCTTGTCAGGAGCTATTAAATGAAAAAAATGACAGGAATTTTAATTGCATTGGCTATTATATCTTTATTAGTTGTGCCTGTTAATGCGTCAGATGTAAAATATAAAATAAAAAGTACTGTGTACGATAATACTGATCCATCACTGAATGCCGGTGATTTCTATTGGGATGCAGATAGTTTCTCAGGGTTCTGGTTCCAGATAAAACCAGGACTTTCCAGTGAGTTGCTCTATTTATACAATGAGGATTCCTCATCTACTTTCCAGCTTGGCGACACTATAAATGAGGGCGATCTTTACTATGTGAGCAAGCCACAGGTGAAGAAGACCAAGATCGGCGGTTGCGATGATGGAAGCACATATATTGTTGATGATGTTGACCTTAAAAAGTACTATCTTCTAGGTTTCTTCGGTTCCGGCTACGTTGCCATGCCTGAAGATCCTTCTTCTCTTTCCGCAGGCTGCAAACCTGATAAGATCGCAAAAATACTTGTTGAGTATGGAAGCGATGACAAGAAACAGCTGAAATCCGGTGAAGAGTGGGAACTTGCTGATGGCTGGACACTGGTTGCAGACCAGATCGATGTTGACGGAGAAAAGGTCTGGGTGCACCTGAAGAAAGATGGCGAGGAAATCGATAGTGGAGTTATCAGTTCCTCTGCAAACATGACCAATATGGAAAAGACCTATCTCTACAAGGACAGCGATGATTATCCTGTGTTCTATTGCAGTGTAGAATCTATATTCAGAGGTACGGACACCGACTTCGCAGTTTTCAAGTATGCTTACCTTCGTGGCGATATCATGACCATTGAATCCGGAAGCACTTACGGTGCCTTTGAAGTTGATGGCTTTGAAGTCCCATTAGAGATGAATGGTACTGATTATGCCGGAAGCGGCTCAGGAACAGTTCTGAATACCGGTGATGACGCTATTGTTATGTCAAATAGTGATGATATCACCCTTGACGCAGACCAGATGATCGACCTTTACAGTGCAATTTCTCTTAAAACAGAGGACACCAGTGGAAGCACTCTGAAAATGTCATTGTGGAAGACCTGTTCAGTTACTCCTGCTGCAAATGCGACAGATGTAAATTACAAAATAAGAAGCACCATCTATGACAACTGTGATTCATCTCTGAGCACCGGTGATTACTACTGGGATGCAAACACTTTCCCGGGTTTCTGGTATCAGATAAAACCTGGTCTTTCCAGTGAGTTGCTCTATTTATACAATGATAATTCCTCATCTACTTTCCAGCTTGGTGACACTATAGATGAAGGCGACCTTTATTATGTGAGCAAGCCGCAGATGAAGAAGACCAAGATCGGCGGCTCAGATGATGAAAGCACATATATTGTTGATGATGTCGACCTTAAAAAGTATTATCTTTTAGGTTTCTTCGGTTCCGGCTACGTTGCTATGCCTGAAAATCCTTCTTCTCTTTCCGCAGGCTGCAAACCTGATAAGATCGCAAAAATACTTGTAGAGTATGGAAGCGATGACAAGAAACAGCTGAAATCCGGTGAAGAGTGGGAACTTGCTGATGGCTGGACACTGGTTGCAGACCAGATCGATGTTGACGGAGAAAAGGTCTGGGTGCACCTGAAGAAAGATGGCGAGGAAATCGATAGTGGAGTTATCAGTTCCTCTGCAAACATGACCAACATGGAAAAGACCTATCTCTACAAGGACAGTGATGATTACCCTGTATTCTATTGCAGTGTCGAGTCAATATTCAGAGGTACAGACACTGACTTTGCAGTTTTCAAGTATGCTTACCTTCGTGGCGATATCATGACCATTGAATCCGGAAACACTTATGGTGCCTTTGAAGTTGATGGTTTTGAAGTTCCATTAGAGATGAATGGTACTGATTATGCCGGAAGCGGCTCAGGAACAGTTCTGAATACCGATGATGACGCTATTGTCATGTCAAGTAATAAGGACATCACCCTTAATGCAGACAAGATGATCGATCTTTACAGTGGCATTTACATTAAAACAGAGGACACCAGTGGAAGCACTCTGAAAATGTCATTGTGGAAGACATGTACAATGGCCGTTCCTGCAACAGTTTCAGAAGAGACTGAAACTGCTGAGGATGAAGAAGTTGTAGTTGTGGATATGGGAGGATCTAATGAAGATACGGATTCTGCATCCTCAGTTACTGACAAAGTAGATACTTCTGCAACCTCTGAGGACAAAGAACAGGGTGTAGAAAGCTCTGTAGATGCTCCGGGCTTTGAGCTGGTATTCGGAATTATCGGACTGCTTTGTGCAGTTTTTGTAAGAAGGAATTAAACTAAAGTCAGGCGTTAAGGCAGCAGGGTATTTTCGCAATATCCTGTTTCTTTTTCTCTTTTTTACTTATTCGATGTGCACTAATTATTTACTGCTGAACGGGTATGCTCTCAGGTAATAATTGCATCTATTATAAGAAACACTAAATACGATTGTCTCTCTTTCTAGCAAGACCAGAAATGGTTAAGAAATAACAATAATACTATAGGAGACCAAAAAATATGTTATGGGGATTTTCCGTACTCAAAGACGAGCAGATGAAAGTAATTAAAGAACTTGAAGACAAAACAGGCGTAACTCTGCTTGCATTTTCAGGAATTAAGATCAGTAACGCTGAATTATCAAAAGAGGATCTTGAGGAAATCCAGAAACTGGAAGAAGAACTTGGGCTTTCTCTTGTTGCTGTGAATGTAGAATAAAGATAATTTTTTCTTTTCAATTTTTTTTAGTTATTAATACTAAGGAGGTGTTGCCTTTTCTTTTTATGTTTTTTTATGCTCCATTATACTGAAGGATTATTTGACGTATGAATGGATACTTATTTTTAAATCAACTTAATTGTAAAAAGATAAGTTTATTACCTTGTCAAATATACAAGATGGTATGCCTAAAAAACATGGGAAGTCTGATATTAGACTAATGCTGGAAGATAGGCATGCGACTGATTATGAATCATTTATTAAATGCCTTGGTGAACTTCAGCCACTGGCTTTTCTAATTACAGCATCTTTGTTAATAGCTACTTTTCTAGGAGATGGATCAAGGGGTCAAGAACTTACCATTCTAGCATGCCTGTTCTTTTTTGTTGCATATTTGGGTTTTCATGCATATTACTACACAAAATCTTTTGTCGTTTTTTATTGGGCAGTTACTTTAGTTTTAAGTGGATTCGTATTTTTATTTTATGCAGTTGAAGATTTGTTTGGTAAATTATTTTCAAAAACACCATCTATAACCAGTTTATATGCTTGGTTTTTGATTATGTCCATACTTTTTGTATTGACTTTCTCATACTTTTTAGATACAAAGCAACTGAACAAAATGAGGTATTATTCTAGTCTTTACTTTATGTTACTAGCCAGTTGTTTTGGCACTGTTTTTTCAACGATTTATACTGTTGTATATTCCCATAGTATTTACGCAATTTTAGGTTACATATTGCCAGCACTATTATTTTTCATTTCTATTCTGATATCGGTTACTAATCAAAAAGAAGGGGAAATGGTAGAAGTGTCTTTTAGTGGCAACCGACGTCAACTATAATTATTACCTATATGAAACATTTGAATTAATTCATGAACAAAAGGTAAATACTCTTTACTCGCAGTTACGAATCAAATTCCAGGTAATTATTAGCCTGGTTTTTTTTTTCTTAAATGAATCTCTCCTGTGCCATGTTACATACATTCCTGCATCTCGTATTGATTAGTATAAAACCATGTAGACAATATGGGAAGTCAAAAGAGTATGTAAATCCAGCTATATGTAATTATTAGAGAGTAAACTCTTGGGATTTAACATTTAAAGAAAAGTTGGAAAAGTGCTCCGATGGGGAATACGCATACGTACGTATACGTACGCCAAAAATCCCCGGACCCCTAGCACGTATCGCTATGCTGCGGCGTAGCCGAAGTGGTAACATAGCCGAGGCTCTGTTGCCTTGGCATACGTACGTACCCATACGTACGTATGCGGCTTTCGGTTTTTTCCGGGTATTATTCGGTTTGAAAATCGACCAGAAATATAGGAGGTGGTATCACGCAGATCAAAGTAACAACTTCCATTGACTCATACTTAAAATCATCATTTGAAGCAACACAATCTCTTCACAACAAAACATTCTCTGAAGTTTTGGAGACCGGGATCAGGCAGATCCTGGGAGAAGTATCGCCACTGGATTCTGTCCAGCTCACGATTTCTCAGATGGAGCAGGAACTATCTGAGCTTCGGGCAAAGGCAGCTGAGCTGGAGGTCCTGGAGCGACAGAAGAAAGCCAGCAAAAAGGCTGAGTCTGAAACAGATAGAGGATTAGATACCTATCTCGAAGATTTCAGGAATAAGAGATTCGCAGAACATGTAGAATCTGCTGTGAAAATGCTTAGAAAAGGTAGTGAGCCAAACTGGAAAAACATGGCTCCACGATACCAATTCTCAAATGTTAATGATTTTAAAACATGGTTTTTTGATAAAATGAAGAACGAAGGAGTGATAATTTGACATTACTCACTTTACTCCGGGATTTTGTGGATATTGCAAAATCCGTTTTAGCGGCAATCTTCCTGATTGTCATTGCAAGGAATTATGATTTCCTGCAGACTGAAACGGTGACCGTTCCGGTAGGATCGCTGCTTATGCTGATCGGTTACGTGATACTGAGGCGGTAAAATATGACATGGGAATGTGAATATTGCAACGATGAATTCACCAGGTACGGTGATGTTGTCCGGCACCTGAGGATCTGCAGACACAGACCTGTAGAGATCAAGGACAGGTACGAAGAGACAGATCCGGATCCTGAAACATGCGGGTCCTGCAGGTACGATGCCTTACAGGCTGATGAGTTCCCATGCAGCATGTGCCTGCAGAACGAATCGTTCAGGAGGGTCCAGGAATGATCGCTCTTGAACTGCGAGAGGAAACTGCCATGGAGCTGTATATGGTTCTTGCAAAGGCTGATGTTTTAATGCGCTGGTTCCTTGGGGACCAATATCATTTTTTTGCTCCTACGATGGATCTAGTTTCTGAACAGATCGAAAGAAAGCTGGAATTCTATGATCCATAACTAAGGAGGCTAGAAAATGTGGAAGTGTAACCGATGTGGTCATGCAAACTGGATGAAACTTGATCCTGAAGAAGAAGATACATGTACAGAATGTGGAAAGCTACGGCTCAGAAACAAGACAACTATAACGGATAGAGGTTTCGGCTTTTTCGGCATAAGCAGTAAGTCCTGGAAAGGATACTGGACCAGGAAAGCAGAAGCTGAAATACGATAGAAGAGGTGAAGTCATGCAAAACCCATTACGTCAATACATCCTGAAGGTTCTGTGGGAGCATTACGCAGACCTGACAGCTCGGGAAAAGAATGTCCTTGATACATTAAGGAAAGCCCAATCTGAAGCAAATGAGCTGGATTACAGAATGATATCTCATGACGGTGATATCCGGGAATTAAGGAAACAACTAACAGAGATCAAAAATGAAATTGATACTTTATTTGATAGCTCTGGATTTGCTGACATCAAAAACAGCATTAATCAGTATGTTGAACGATCTTCAAGGGCTGTTATTTCCCAAGGGTCTAAATGCAGTACGAAACTGAGTAACAAAGAAAAGTCTTTTGAAAATAAGGTTATTGTCGCTCAGGGAAAGATCAAGCGAGAACTTCCTGTAATAAAAGAACGGCTGAATATTATAGAGGAAAAGCTAACGGCGTTAGAATCTTCCGTAAACCCATAGGAGAGGAGATCAATGTCAAGAGTAAGAAGAGGAAAGGTGAGTGAGGAAGTTATGGTAAAATCAAAAGCATGGTCAATATTCAATACCAGAAAAGAAGAACGGCAGACTGTTACTTTTGAGAATGAAGTGACTGAGGAAGAAGCAAAGGAAGAGCTTATTGATTTTTTTAAGCTGTGTGGCTTCCCATTGGCAGAAAGAATTGAGCATTTAACTGATTGGAAGGCTGTCGAAACCACCCAGTAACGGAATACGATAACAGGAAACGCCAAGTAAAGGAAGAAATATGGATAAGCCAACATGGAAACAAGCAAGATTTGCAACATATACGGACCAGGAACTCATCAATTAGTTAGAAAAGCGCGGGTATTTGGTTCTAAAAACATCAGAGTAACACTTTTCTAACTTCCAACAGCATACTGAAAAATAGCACTTTCCCTTTTATACTATCTCGGTTTTACTCGCATCGGTTGAAGGTGCGGAAAAATATTTCCTATTAGTTTGACAAATCGGAAGACATAATACTATGTATTAGTGTTCACATGGCAAGACCAACAATTAACATATCCGTGCCTAATATCATGAAGAGCAATTTGGGTCTAAAGTAAAAAGAGTTTTGAAATTAAACATATACAACCGGCCTGTTTTAACCACAGACTGCCTTAAACAATCATAAGAGTTATCTGCTATAAAAACTACATACTTTTCATTATCAAAAAGAGTAGGAAGTCTAAAAAGAGTGTATCGCTTGAAAGTGCAATATTGAAGCATTCCAGGAGATCCCCCGGTCAAAAGGTCTCGATCATGCTATGACTGCCATGAATACCTTTACACCTGATGACCAGGAAGGATTGAACAAATGGTATGCTCAGCCAAACAGGTATGATATCATCGGAATTGACGATAATCCCGGCAAACAGTTTTACTCACCAAAGAGGAACAGAAGATCCAAAAAGCGGTAAAGTTGAGAACTTACGACAAAACATATGGAAATATCATCATATAGGTCCACATTGCGGGTATACTGCTACCAGGGAAGATGCTGAACTTTCGATTCTACTATGTCTTGCTATGTTTAGGTATTATTCAGTTCACTTAAACAAATCATCTGGCCAATAATGTGACTTTTAGATAAATGCAACAATGCTGCTTACTATCTACTTATCTGCAAAAAAGAATCGGAAGAGTTATTACTTTGTACAGTCATAAAATCCAAAATAAACTTAATCATTAATTAAGAACTACGTGTCCGCTTTAATATTGTGTGTACTCGTAAATGCTTCATCACAGTTCAGGAACTTATACCATGGATGAAAACGAAAATTTCCTCAAAGATCTCGATAACAAACTCTGGACATCCGCAGACAAATTACGTTCCAATCTGGATGCTGCCGTTTATAAGCATGTAGTTCTCGGCCTTGTTTTTATTAAGTATGTTTCTGATGCATTCGAGGAGCGACGAAAAGAGCTTCTGGAACAATTCAAAGATCCCGAACATGAATATTATTTAGGTGGAGATGAGGAATTAGAAGCTGAAGAATTGGAGATCCGGGACTATTATACTGAGAAGAATGTGTTCTGGGTTCCGGCTCTTGCTCGCTGGGATACATTGCAAAGCTGTGCCAAGCTTCCTTCAGGTACAGAAATTACTGTCAAAAACGGAAAGATTGACACTTATAAGATGGTAAGTGTGGGCCGACTTCTTGATGATGCAATGGAGGCAATCGAGAAGGATAATCCTAAACTTAAAGGTGTGCTGACCAAGGACTATGCACGTCTTCAGATCGACTCCGCGAAACTTGGAGAATTGATTGATCTTATTGCTACTATACCTTTTATCCATGATAACCTGAAGGCTAAGGACATCCTTGGACACGTTTACGAGTATTTCCTTGGTCAGTTTGCCAGTGCAGAAGGCAAGAAGGGTGGACAGTATTACACACCCAAATCTATAGTTACTCTTATTGTTGAGATGCTTGAACCATTCCAGGGCAGAGTTTACGACCCTGCATGTGGTTCGGGTGGTTTCTTCGTCCAGTCGGAGCGCTTTGTGGAAGAACATGGCGGACGTATCGGTCAGTTGTCGATATACGGACAGGAGTCAAACCCTACAACCTGGAGGCTTGCATGTATGAATATGGTCATCCGGGGTATGGATTTTGATTTTGGCAAAGAACCGGCTGATACTTTCTCACGTGACCAGCATCCTGACCTGCGTGCAAATTACATCATGACCAATCCGCCTTTTAATATGAAGGAATGGGGCGGTGAACAACTGAAGGAGGACCCACGCTGGAAATATGGTATTCCTCCGGCCAATAATGCTAATTTTGCATGGATGCAGCATATGATCTATCACCTTGCACCAAATGGTAGCATGGCATTGCTGCTTGCTAATGGTTCTATGAGTTCCAACACCAATAATGAAGGTGAGATCCGCAAAGAGCTCATAGAGAAGGACCTGGTGGAGTGCATGGTGGCACTGCCGGGACAGCTTTTCACTAACACCCAGATCCCTGCATGTATCTGGTTCCTGACCCGTAACAAGGAGGCTTACAACGGGAGCCGGGAACGTAAGGGAGAGGTACTGTTCATTGATGCACGTGATCTTGGCTACATGAAGGACCGTGTTCTGCGTGATTTTGATCATGAAAAGGATATTCTCCGAATAGCTGACACTTTCCATGCATGGAAAAAGGGAGAGGATTATGAGGATGAGCCCGGCTTCTGCAAGTCGGTTACACTGGATGAGATCCGTAAACATGGTCATGTACTTACTCCGGGTCGTTATGTCGGTGCAGCTGCACAGGAGGATGATGGTGAGCCTTTCGGGGAGAAGATGGAAAGGCTGACAATTGAACTCGAATTGCAGTTTGAAGAGAGTGCAAAGCTGGAGCAGGCTATTCGTGAGAACCTGAAGGGACTGGGATATGGTAGCTGATATGATACCTGCGGGTTATGAGGCTCTGCTGGCAGACCTGAAAAACCGGATTCGAACCGCCCGTGTACATGCAGCGCTCAGTGTCAACCGCGAACTTATCCAGCTATATTGGTATATTGGCAGGACAATTCTGGAGCGTCAGGACCAGGAAGGATGGGGTTCAAAGGTTATCGACCGCCTGGCTGATGATCTGAGGCGTGAGTTTCCCGATATGAAAGGTCTTTCCCGGGCAAACCTGTTCTACATGCGGGCTTTTGCTGATGCTTATCCTGAAGTGTCAATAGTCCAACAGCTTGTTGGACAATTACCCTGGGGACATAATGTAACCCTTATTACGAAAATAAAAGACCCTGCTCTGCGTGAATGGTATGCAGGTGCCTGTATCGAGAACGGCTGGAGCCGTGCGGTAATGATAGCCCATATCGAGTCTTCCCTTCACTTGAGACAGGGTGCTGCACAGAGCAATTTTACGCACACACTGCCTGCAACACAATCCGAGCTTGCACAACAGGTACTCAAGGACCCATATAATTTCGATTTTCTTACACTGCATGACAAGGCTCTGGAACGTGACCTGCAGAAAGGCTTGCTGGAGCATCTGAAGGAATTCATGCTGGAACTTGGCGTGGGTTTTGCCTTTGTCGGAAATGAATACCATCTTGAGGTCGCAGGAGATGATTTCTACCTTGACCTGCTCTTCTACCACTTGAAACTGCGTTGCTTCGTGGTTGTGGAGCTGAAGATGACCGAATTCAAACCGGAACATGCCGGGAAAATCAATTTTTACCTCTCTGCTGTGGACGATATACTTCGCCACCCACAGGACAATCCAACTATCGGTATTCTGCTCTGCAAAAGCAAGAACCATGTGATCGTGGAGTATTCCCTGCGTGATGTGCACAAACCACTTGGCGTGGCTGAGTATAAGCTTGCCCAGTCCCTGCCGGATGATTTGAAAGGTAATCTGCCGACAATTGAAGAGCTGGAGAAGGAATTGGGTGAATTGGAGGAGGCAGGAATTCATGACTAGAGTGCAATCTACAATCTATGGAAATTTTTCAGCAGATTTTGAATATAGTCGCCTCATTGACATTTGTGTTACAAAAGGTGGTGTGCAAACAGGACCTTTTGGTAGTCAACTTCATAAAGAAGACTACGTTTCTGTTGGAACACCAATAATCACAGTGGAGCACCTTGGGGAAAATCGTATTTTGCATTCTGTTATTCCTTGTGTTTCAGATGAAGATCGTGAGCGCCTTTCTAAATACACTCTACTCAAAGGAGATATTGTATTCAGTAGGGTTGGGTCTGTTGACAGAAGAGCATTGGTCAGAGAAGAAGAAGGATGGTTATTTTCTGGTCGTTGCTTGAGAATACGGCCAAATCAAACTATAATTGATCCCGGATATCTTTCATACTTTTTTGGTCTTCCTTCTTTTAAAGAACACATAAGAGCCATCGCGGTGGGTGCAACGATGCCGTCTCTGAATACTAAAATTCTGAGTGATGTTGTTATATACTATCCCAAACTTTCAGAACAACGTACCATTGCTCATATACTTAGTACATTGGACAACAAGATTGAATGCAACCGCCGTATAAATGAAACACTTGAAAACATCGCGCAGACTATTTTTAAATCGTGGTTTGTAGATTTTAATCCAGTACGTTCAAGGGCAGAAGGTCAAGATACAGGGTTGCCGGAGGAAATTGCTGAGTTGTTTCCAGATAGTTTTGATGAAACCGAATTCGGAAAAATTCCGACAGGGTGGAAAATCGGTACAATTGAAAGTATTTGTGAGTCTATCACAAGTGGAGGTACACCATCTAGAAAGAATCCTCTTTTTTGGGTAAACGGGACTATACCTTGGTTTAAGACCGGTGAACTTCTTGATGGACCACTCATCAAATCTGATGAACATATAACAGATGCAGCATTAGATGGTTCATCTTGCAAGTTATGGCCAGCAGGAACAATTCTTTTTGCCTTATATGCATCGCCAACCGTAGGACGCCTCGGAGTTCTTACAGGCCCAGGTACATCGAATCAAGCAGCGGCAGGTTTGATTGCAAAGTCTGAATATGGTGTGCCATTCCTCAGAAGATTACTTCTTGAAGCACGTGCGAATCTGCAAACAATTGCAGTAGGGGCTGCACAGCAAAACATAAATCAAAGAGTTTTAAAGTCTTATCGTACCGTTATTCCGCAAGCTGCTGTGGCTGCAGCATATTCTCAAATCATATCTTCTTTGGACGAAAAGCAAGTAATACTTAGCAAGGAAAATCACTGTCTTTCCAAAATGCGTGACGAACTGCTACCCAGACTTGTTTCCGGAGAGCTTTCTGTTGAACGAATGGGAATGGTGGAATCAAAGTGGTAGAGATTGATTTATTAGAAAAGATTCCTATATGGAATGAATTTGCAGTCTTGACCGAGGTAACAGGGGATAGAATTCCTGTAGTAAGGGTAAATGATTGGCGTCAATTTACTGAGATATTGGATGAACCTTATTTTAATAAGAAAAATGTTCACTTAGTTTTCCGTGGACATCGTCGTTTTGATTGGGGGCTTACTCCATCTTTGGGACGTTTGAGTGATAAGGGAATTGTCACACAAAAAATTGCGAAGAAACAATTAGATTATTTCCGGCGAGCTGTTAGAGGACGTGTTAGCGATTCTTCAATTGTAGCCGATGGTGAAGAGGAAGAATTGTGGTCTGTAGGTCAACATCATGGTTTGAGTACTCCTTTACTAGATTGGACATATTCGCCATATGTTGCACTTTTTTTTGCATTTGAAAAAGATGATTCTACAGAAGAAAAACAACAAAATCCTTATCGTGTAATCTATGTTCTCGATAAGTCTTACGTTGAAAAGAATGAAAATTGTCCTCAAATAAAGATTCTTGAACCTCGGAAGGATAATCACGGAAGATTGGTGAATCAAGCGGGACTTTTTACCCTTTCAGATTATGAGAATACTTTAGAGAATTATCTAATTGATTCTTTGGAAGAAGAAGTATTGGAAAATTTAACAGATGAAGATGAGGTTACTGAACTCTCAAAGTACATATGTAAGATTTATATCCCTAATAAGAACCGCGATGAATGCTTACGTCATTTGAGACGCATGAATGTACATCATGCTAGTTTATTCCCTGATATTTTAGGTGCTTCAGAGTACTGTAATATATTGATTGCAGAAAGCATTGCTGAAGAAGAGAACGCTCCAGAAACAGATGGTTCCGCTGAAGAAGAGAACGCTCCAGAAACAGATGGTTCCGCTGAAGAAGAGAACGCTCCAGAAACAGATGGTTCCGCTGAAGAAGAGAACGCTCCAGAAACAGATGGTTCCGCTGAAGAAGAGGATGTTTTAGAAAGACTAAAAGATTTGATTGCGGATGCTACAGAAAGTCAACAATTAGAAGAAAAGGATATTTTTGCTATTGCCGATAAAATATTAATTATATTTGAAATTAAAACTAAGAAAAGTATTGATTGGAAAACAAGAGAACCTGTTAAGGCCAGTATGCGTACTGCATTCCGTTCAATAATGCGTGAATATGTTTCTTCAGATGAAGGTTTAACTGAGATTACTAATAAAATTCTCAGTTATTTTACTGAACTAAATCAGGAAGGCACAATAGTTGATAGATGAAAGCGACCTTGAACAAATTTGTTTAACATGGTTCCAGGGCACTGGCTGGGAATACCAGTACGGTCCAGACATCGCTCATGACGGTCCTATACCGGAGCGTCAGGATTACCGGCAGGTCTTGCTTCATGGTCGTGTGAAGGATGCATTACATCGTCTAAATCCGGGTGTTCCGGATTCAATACTGGAAGAGGTACTGCATACTCTCAGCAAGCCACAGCATCCTTCTCTTGTGCAGAATAACCGGGCATTTCATGAGATGTTGCTGGAAGGCGTGCCGGTGGAGTATGAGATGGATGGGGAGATGCGTGGGGACAGGGTAAGGCTCATTGACTTTGAGCATAAGGAGATGAACAGATACCTTGTTGTCAATCAGTTTACAGTTCAGGGAGTGAAACAACCGCGCAGGCCGGATATCGTAGTATTCATAAATGGATTGCCTATTGCTGTAATCGAGTTAAAGAACCCTATTTCTGAGCAGGCTGACATATGGTCCGCATATGAGCAATTGCAGACCTACAAAGAAGAAATAGCTGATCTTTTTGTATTCAATGAAGCCCTTGTGATCTCTGACGGGTTTAATGCACGTGTAGGATCTCTGACAGCAACAAATGAATGGTTCCTGCCATGGCGTACAATTCGCAATGAAGATGATAAACCATTATTGGAATATGAGTTGGAAAAAGTAGTTCGTGGATTCTTTAATCCTGAAATGCTGCTTGATTATCTCAGGCATTTCATTCTTTTCGAACCTGCAGGAGATACACAGATCAAAAAGATTGCAGGATATCATCAGTTCCATGCAGTAAGAGAAGCAGTACGTGCCACTGTGATAGCTGCCGGATTGCCTGCAGTCAATAAAGCAAATGAACCACGTGCAAACTATGCAGAGAAAGTAGAGCCAGGTTCAAAGAAAGGAGGTATAATCTGGCACACACAGGGATCAGGAAAGAGTATATCCATGGCCTGCTTTGCCGGTAAACTGATGCAACAGCCGCAGATGCAGAACCCCACACTTGTTGTGGTCACTGATCGTAACGACCTTGATGGTCAGTTGTACCGGACCTTCGTCAATGCAAAAATGCTGCTTAAAGAAACACCTGTACAAGCTGAGAGCCGTGAGGAATTGCGTGAACTCCTTGCAAATCGTCCTTCAGGTGGTATTATCTTCACCACAATCCAGAAGTTCATGCTCAAAAAAGGTGAAACTGCGTTTCCGAAACTTACAGACCGTGATAATGTTGTAGTAATAGCCGATGAAGCACACCGCAGTCAGTATGGATTACGTGCCATACTGGATACAAGCACAGGTCTATTCAAATATGGATATGCACATCATATGCGTTCTGCTCTCCCTTCAGCTACATTTGTCGGTTTTACTGGCACACCCATCGAAAACGATGACAAGGACACACGTCGGATATTTGGTGAGTATGTCAGTATATATGACATTCAGGATGCGGTCATGGACGGTGCAACCGTTCCTATCTATTACGAAAGCCGCCTGGCAAAACTAGACATAAACCAGGCCGAGATAGAGAAACTCAACTCAGAAGTCGAAGAGGTTCTGGAAGACGAGGAAGACATAGCCTTGCGTGAAAGATCAAAATCCCGCTGGGCAGCTCTTGAACAGCTTGTAGGAGCAGACAAGAGGATAAAAGAAGTAGCCAATGATCTTGTCACTCATTTTGAAAACCGGAACTCTTCAATTGAGGGTAAAGGCATGATCGTCGGTATGAGTCGTGATATCTGTGTTCACATGTACAATGCCATAATCGAATTAAGACCTGAATGGCACAATGAAGATCCCCTAAAAGGCGAAATCAAAATTATCATGACAGGCTCTGCTTCAGATAAAAAGCACCTTCAGCCACACATCTACAACTCCCAGACAAAGAAGATGCTGGAAAATCGTTTCAAGGACCCGGACGACCCATTGAAACTTGTTATTGTACGAGACATGTGGCTCACAGGATTTGATGTTCCATGCCTGCACACAATGTATGTTGACAAACCAATGCGTGCTCATAACCTGATGCAGGCCATCGCACGTGTAAACCGTGTATTCCATGAAAAACAGGGTGGTCTTGTAGTAGACTACATCGGCATTGCAGCAGAAATCCGATTAGCTCTGAAGACCTATGTAGATAATCGTGGAAAAGGAGCACCTACTATTGATACTATCGAACCTCTGGTTATACTTAAAGAGGAAATGGAAAAGGCCCGTGGAATGTTCCACGGGTTCGACTACACGAATTACAGGACAAGATCATTAGAATTACTCCTTCCTGCAGCCAATCACATCCTGGGTCTTGAAGAAGGAAAAAAACGCTATTTTGATATTGTGCTTGCTATTTCCAAGGCCTACTCACTATGTGGTACCAGAGATGAAGCAATGGATCTCCGTGAGGAAATTGCTTTTTTCCAGGCTGTAAAAGTAATCATTTCCAAAGCATCAACAAGTGAGACAAAACTTGCAGAGGAAAAGAAGAATCAGATTATCAAACAAATCCTAGATAATGCACTTCTTGCTGAAGGAGTAGAGGATATCTTCGAACTTGCAGGATTAGATAAACCAGATCTCAGCATTCTCTCTGATGCATTCCTCGAAGAAATGCGACATTTGCCACACAAGGATCTTGCAGTAGAGCTATTACAAAAACTTCTAAGGGATCAGATACGATCACGAACAAGTACCAACGTAATTCAGGAGCGTAAATTCAGTGAACGTCTAACGGTTTCACTTAACAAATACCACAGCCGTTCACTTAAAAGTGCTGAAGTGATAGAAGAACTGATTTCAATGGCCAAGGAATTCCGTGAAGCTGCCAAACGTGGTAAAGATCTAGGTCTCAATGATTCAGAGCTTGCTTTTTACGATGCACTTGCAGATAATGAAAGTGCTGTTATCGAATTAGGTGATGTAACTCTAAAATTAATTGCCCAGGAACTAACGGAAAAACTACGTAAAAGCACAACTGTGGATTGGCAAAAGCGTGATAGTGTCCGTGCAAAATTACGCAACCTTGTAAGAATAACTCTTCGACGCTACAAATATCCTCCAGATAAGCAGGAGGAAGCTATTAAATTGGTGTTGGATCAGGCAGATCGTTTGTCGGATGAGTGGAGTAAAGATGTTTAAAATCATTAAATCTTAATCCGATTCTGTCTATTAATTATTTCTCTACCAATTTGCTTTTGTGCATGCTTTTTGGGTTCGATTTGATTTAAACCATGCTCTGGGATATGTCGATAAACTTGAAAGAGGTAGGAGCTTTATATACCGATATAAAGAAGTTAAACGTGTGTCATGAGTAACGGCAAGTACCAATATCTACCAAATTGGTAGTGATATTTCAAGTCATTAATCACAAACCTAATCAGTCGGAAAATTCAGATACACTTTCATGTCCAAAAAAAGCAGAAAGTCCAGACAGAATGTGTCACTTGAAAGTGCAATATTGAAGCATTCCAGAAGATCTCCAAGGTCAAAAGATCTCGATCATGCTCTGACTGCTATGAATACCTTTACACCTGACGACCAGGAAGGATTGAACAAATGGTATGCTCAGCCAAACAGGTATGATATCATCGGAATCGATGACAATCCTGGCAAACAATTTTACTCACCGAAAAAGACCAGAAGATCTCAGAAACAAAGAGTTCCACCAACTACACCAAGATCTGCTCTTGCAAAGAAGAACAAGAAAAGCGGTGAATGGGATGTGATCTCTCCTAATCCTAAATTACCAAAGGAACTTAACAGATCAGCCGGGAACTTTTCTTCACACGAACTTGATATCCTGCAGAACAGGGTAACCTATGGAATTGAAACCAGAAGAGGAGCTGCAGGTTTTCACATATATGATGAAAAGACAAATACCAGCCAGATCAGGATATCCGGAAGTTACCTGCGTGACAAGAATGAAGCCAACGATGTCCTCACTCATGAGATGATCCATGCATTAAGGGCAATGGACACTCGCAGGAAAGGAATGCTTGAGCGATACACGTACATTGGTGCAGACAAGGATCTGGAAGAAGCTGCAACCCACAGTGAGACAACTGCCAGGATGAGAAAGGATGAGCTTCCTTTTGTGAAGAACCCTTCATACTATTCCAGGGTCAGGGATCCGAAGTATCCGGACAGCAGGCTTGAAGATAAGAAGACATTAACCGGGAACAAGCAGCATGTAACTGGTGAACCCGTATTCAAGGCAATGGAAGATAACTTCTGGAACACTCATTTAAGCCAGATGGCAAACCGCTGGAGAGGCCATGGATTCACCGGAAGGGAGGAACTGGTGGATCAGTACTTCAAGGTCCAGGACAAAAAGACAAAGAGAGTTCAATATGTTCATGCCTATAACCCTTCCATGGATATGTCTGAGAAACAGACAGCTCAGCAGGTTGAGCAACTGGATGGAGTCAAAGGTGATGATATCGTTTGGGCATATCATGACGGCAGGATCTCGAAGGTGATAAGGTGAAAATAGTATAGAGGAAGGTCAGCAGTATTTAGATTAAGAAAAATATGTTTTTTTAATTGGCCATAGAATATTGATAGTGAATATATGGATTACATAGTTACGATGAGAATCCGTACAGAATCTCAGCTGGTTAAAACACTGTTGCTGTTAATTGCAATATACATTGCATTAATGGCACTATTGGTATTGTATGCGAAAATTGTAGAACTTACTATTCCATATTCACGTTTAGAGGACGATACACCAGACAGGAGTGTTGGCATAGCATACCCTCTAAGGCAATCATGCAGATGTGTTTGATATCGTACGTATATCAATCACTGTCGAATCTTCAAGCACCGTGAATTTATACTGCATTAACATTCAATAATCATAAGAATGGGCATTTCCACAATGCTTTTTTGTCCGGCGACTGCTCAGGCCATTTAGCGTAGCTTTTAATTTCTTCTTCTAAACTATCTTTACTAAAACCAAGTTGATAATGTAAATCTATCACTAACTGTGCTGGACACTTTATTAGTTTAAATTTGTCCTGCGCCTGTACTTGAATCTCATTACATACCTTAAGCACCAGTTCAGCATGCCATATAAACGCATCTGCCATTGCTTTTTTGACGGATGCGAGATCAGCTTGGTCATTTTCAATAGATATGGCAAGTCTTTGCAGAAAAGCCAAATATAGTTTAATGTGCTGATGTTCTGTGAGACCATCTATCACATTACCCTTGTAATATGTTACACCAGCCGGCATAGGATATACAAAACCGCATGCAATAGATTCTATGAATTGCTGTTGAGAAGTAGAGACTTTTACCTTATCTTTCAGAAAAGAAACTGCCTTTCTGTGAGAAATGAAATCAATGGAATAAAACTCTTTAATAAAATCAATAGTTGTTTCAGTCTTTATTCTTTTATTATCCTGATTTTTATTATTCCAAATTGTAAAATATCCTACCTCTAAAGTGATCAACAAACCCATCAGACCAACATAAGCTAATACTCGAGAACCTGCATCAGCCTCGCTCAAACAAGTACCAACCAAGTTAAGCACGTGAATCATCTCATCCACCACTCTTTACTTGCTGCTAATATCTCAGCTGCTTTGACAGCTGTTTCCCCATATTTTGCCATCATTTAACCTCCCTTTATAAAACTCCTAGTAAAAGGGTATGAGAGTTCGGTTATTTAAGCTGATTTAAATGAACATGCGTATAAAAATAATTAGAAATTGTACGTTATTACATGAAGAGGAACGCTGAAGATAATAAACCGTTTAGTTTGAATGCTCATGTAAGGGAAAGGTTGGAGATGTGGGACGGAAGTAAAAATAAGAGAGTAGATATCGTTATGACATTTACTCAGATTCAGGACTTTCCACTTTACCCATGAACAGAATACACCCTGTTCGCTTATCCTCTATGAAGAATAGGAAAGGATGATCTGCCGAAAACTCATAATCATACTCAGGCATTGAATCTACACTTTCTATTTCTGTTGCTGCAGCAGCTTCAGTTCCTTTTTCATTTACACTAATGTATGCCTGATGCACCACTTCACTTATTGATAAACTACTAGTGTTACTGATACTCGAGAAATCAGCCACAGCATAATCAAAGGCGTCAACCATTCCCATGTCCTTTAACGGATCATTTAATTTCGTTCTTGCTTTAAACGTAAACTTTGGCAACAGAATTTTAACTTCACTTGAATCTACATTATTTTTAAGAATGCTATAATAATCAAGGGATAAGTTGTTTTCAAATTCTTCAATGTCATTCACATATGGAAGAACAATGTACATACTAATATCATCCCCCTTATATGGTAATTCTAATATCTGTGCTTTGTCATCCTCTCCATAGTTGTATGTGTTTATGACATACATTGTATCAACTTTTGTTTCCTGCCCATTGGAAAGGTGAAATACTCGCTCTCCGGTTGCTTCACTAAATTCCTGCGACCAGGTGCCATTAAAATATACGGCATTGGTAATTACCAGCTTTATAGGTCCATCAAAGATGCCTTTGGCAAGTAAATCCTTTATTTTGTTGTTAGTTTTGTTCTCGACCCAATTATTGATAATGAGTCTGGATTCTTCGGGTTCCCCCATAAAATCAAGTGGTGTAATTGTACCATCATAATAGTTTTCTACGTTAGAAGTGTATTGTTCATTCAATAGATAATCTTCACGAACCCACAGGGCATTCGCAGTTTTAAACTCATATGCATCGTTGTGAGCATTGATTATATCTATCATCTCTTTCGACCTTCCTTCCAGAACCGATTTTCTGAGTGGAAAGTAAAATACATTTGAGATCTGTTCTTTTGTAGAACCCTCCGCTCCATCATAGCAAATAGCCATTGCGGTGAATATACTGTATGGTGAAAAGCAGATATTTTCATCGTTATTTGCCATAATAGAATACAAATCAAAAGCAAAAGCATTGTTTGCAGCTGCAATATTAAAATCTTCGGCCGACTCTGCATTTATAATGGACTCTGGACTTACAGTAGAATCTTCTGCGCACCCTGAAATCAATAATGTACATAATACAAACATCAAGGATAACATATTAGTATATTTCATAATATAGCCACTTTTTTTTAATCAGTTAGATGTTTTATGATTATTTAAGTTTTTTTGAATGCTTCAGAGGACTACAAAGTATCAGAAAGACCCAGGGATTCGAGTTGTGTGCAGGTAAAGAACAGGACACAATATAATTAACAAATTTTAGCACTCTTGTCGTGACTGAATAAATAATCTATTAGTTACAGTAATTTTAAATAGAAGTTATAAATATCTAACATTATATGAGAAATAACCAACGTTAAGAGGTAAAATATGGATATTATAGACATAATCGGGCAATTGGTGCCATTTATTATAGGATATTCAATAGGATTCTTCCTTCATCGCAAGGCACATCAGCAGTCAGATGAACCGGAGCATGATGAACGAACAAAAAAAATAGCAGGAAATGCTTCACAAAGTACGATTATTGTACTCATGTTAGCAATTGCTGTGTTTCTCGGGGGAGAACTTTTTGGTGTACTTAAGTTGCAAGTAATGCAGGTATTGATTTTTATCTTTTTCCTGATGTTGGCATCACTAATAGGTTTCAGACAATTTTACAGTAAAAAAGAAGTATAAGAGGCACAGTTATGAATATTGACAAATACAATTTACGTTTCTTGGAAACTATAGCCATCCTATTCCTGCTAGGATTGACCTTATGGTACCTTGAATATTATGGAATAGGCTTTTGCCTCATTATTGTGAGTTTAACGTTAACAGTGATGTTTTTATATGTATCCAGCAAACCAAGGGAATACTTCATACGTGATGAAAGAAGCGTGCTGATTAATGAAAAAGCAGGATATCATGCTTTTTGGATACTTATAATGAGCATGGCCATCCTTGTAATGGTCGATTGGCACACTGAACTCCTGTACAAAGAAGTCAGTTCGCTGCTGTATATTATTGCAATGTTATCCTGGAGCATTTTACGTTGGTACTATGACAAAAAAGGCTTCGAGCAGAATCCATGAAAAACAGAATAAAAGAACTTCGTGCTCGGTATGATATGACCCAGGAAGATCTCGCAAAAAGAGCAGGGGTCAGGAGAGAGACCATATTATTTCTGGAAAAAGGAAAGTATAACCCTTCTTTAAAGTTGGCTTACATAATTGCAAGTATTTTTGACTCCAAAATTGAAGATGTTTTTGTCTTTGAAGATAGTGATATCGAGTGAGATGCAGGATGGAAGAAATCTTAAAAGGTACTTTGCACTACATGAAGAAGAATGCCAAAGCTGATAAGCCGTTTAGTTTGAATGTGTATGTCAGGGAAAGGTAGGAGATGTGGAAAAGATGTTGAGCAGAAAAGATAAGATTGATATGAAGGTCAAGCACTCCGAGCCGTTCAAATCAATCTCACTATGCTCCGTTGTAGCAAAAATGAAGTTGTAATCTTTTTTAGTCAATCCTCTAGATACATTGTATAAAATCCGCCGTCAATTATGCCGCCGTCATGCACCGGAAGATTGCTATTTTCAACAGTTATTGAAAAATTTCCTGCGACATTTTCTCTCTCGAATGTATCAATTAATTTCAATGCAATACGAGGGCTGTTTTCATAATTAACTATGCGGGTTTCACCTTCGTATATCTTAATATATTCAATTCTCTCTTTGCCCTGATATACTGCGATGATTGCATATTTTGTTCCGACTGATATATAGTTAATATTGAATAAAATATCATTTACTAAATACCCATCCACTTCCTGAATTGTACCATTAAATATTACGTTGCCTTCTATGGTTTCCTGTGATTCGTTATTGACACTTTCAGAAATGTAAGTTATGTTGTTTGATCTCAACTTTCCCGTCCAAAACTTATGAGTGGTATAGCTACTATCTGAAGGATAATACACAACAGATATTGATTGGTTGCCTTTTCTTAACTGTCCTTGCCAATGACCTTCATCACTTACGTTTATCGTGTACGATTCTCCAGGCATGAGCTCGATAAGTGAATCATCCCCTATCGGTAAACACATCGGAGTAGACTCATATTCAACGTCCCACCCATCAGCATAAATCACTTTATAATTGCACTGGTGGCGGAATATGTCAACATTGATTGGGTATTTCCCTTCATTTTTTAAACTGAGCTGTAGGTTTGAAAGTTCATTTGCATCTATTGTTTCAGGTGTTAAAGTCAATGTAAGGTTTGCATACTTGTAGCTCAAAGGATGATCTGCTGTAATTTCGGTTGTCATTTCCGGGCCCGAACATCCCGATACCAAAAGACAAATTGAAACCAAGGCCATAAAAACAATTGATTTTTTATAATCCATCTAATTACCTCACACTACAGTAACACTATAAACATATACAATAATCATTGATTAATATTACTAATGTCAGCGAAAACGGATGAAATGAGTGGTGGTTAGTGGTTGGGTACGATTCAAAATCTCTCCAGGGCATGCAGCTAAGAGGCTCACGTCAGGAAAAGGTCGGAGATGTGAGAAGAGTACTAAAAAGGATTTCATCCTTTGTAGTCACCCATAGTAAGATATGTACGCATATCATCTTTTTGAATGCCCTCATCACTATATTGCGGGAAATTGGCAACTACAGACACTCTTGCATCGAGTATCTTGACTTTTGTACTTTCAGACATATCGTCATCAATACTCTTTTTTGCAACTGTGAATTGACGTGCAAAAGACAATAACTCTTCAGATGAATTAAAACCCGATGAATCTAAAAATTCGAAATACTTTTTAAGATCATCTTGTCTCCATTCCGTTTTCATTATTACGTTTACATTTTCAACATTATCAATTGCAAATGTTCTATTCACATCAGAACCGTTTATTGGAACATTCGCATTTATCATGCTTTCTCTGAATTGACTCCATGTATCAACTGTCTTTAAGGCGTCTTTTAATCTTTCTTTATGTTCTTCTGACAAACAATGATTTAAGAGGATATTTCTTGAAAATATTATGCAATTAAGTTGTTCATCCTCAAAACCATACATCGGAGTAAATGCGGAAGATATGAGTGCATTCAAATGTGACCTGCCATATTCCACATCACCAAACTCTTCGATGTTATTGAGATCTACAAAATGAATTGGTGTTCTGTTAAAATGGATAAGCGACTCTGTATACTCTAATTTCTCTAATTCATCGTCATTCATGTAAAATGCTTCTTCACCAAATATGTAGCCTGCTTTAGGCCTGCTATAAAAATCTATTACTTTCATCTGCTCGACATAGGATGCGATTTCCTCTGCATCATCTATATCTTTAGCAAAATTATCAATTAAAGATATCTTCTCTTCCGTAAGGAGATTACGTGTATTCTCGCATTCATCCTCGTCGATTAATTGTACTTGTTTGTTTTCGATACATCCCATGCATAATATGAATACAATTAGACAGATGGCACATCCTAATGTTTTACTCATGTTCAACAACACCTTTTATAATCTTGGTTATTTATGAAGTTGTGCGACTTAATAAATGCATTGACATTTAAAAAATAGTAGTTATTTTGAGAATAATAATTTGGTTGTACTTTGTAACAGAGTTGCCAAAAATAAAGCAAGGTAACAATATGTCACGTAGACCTGTTCTTAACACAACTATCTCTAAGAAATCAAAGGCTACCATCAACAGGGTATCCAGAAAGTTCGATGACAAAATCAATGCAGGAGTGGATCACATCTGTCTGACCTATGAGGAGAACAAGGATGTGCTCGAAGATCCGGAAGCTGTACAAGTTGCAAGGGCTTACATTAGTGAAAGGAATAAAAAACTATGCCAAAGCAATCAGCTTTAACTGTTATTACTATTGTTTTTGCATGATTGTCCAGTGACAGCACATCAAAAACTAACATGTCTCTATAGTAATTATTTTAATACTAAATCTAATGTTTTTACATAAGACTTATATCATTAAAAATAATATTACTTTTGGGTACAAACGCATCTGTGTTAAAGCAAGTGCACTTTAACACAAGGAGTGATTTAAATGAAAGATGCGTTTAAAATAGTTCTCCGCATGCTTTTTATTTCAATCATGCTGATAGGAACAGTGGGGGCTGAATCTACGGATTCAACTCAAAATGAATTGATTGAAGGCGAATACTATTTCCCAGAATACGGATCAACTGTGTTTGATTCTCTTAAAGGGGATGAAAAAGTAATTGATTTTAGGGGATCAGTGCCTGAAATAACAGAAGCAAAAGAAAAGAGACAATGGATGAACACAATGTGGACATGTATAAATAACTCCCAGAATGAGCTTATACCATACATGACTCAAAATGGAGGCAATCTTGTTGGTTTTGGTACCGACTACAGCGGGTATATTTTTGTAGAATTTGATAAGGAGCAAAAAGATACAATCGATAAGTCTACAATTGATGAATTGTATGCTATAATAGATAACAATGCAAAAAAAGCAGACATCGTAGATACTCCCGTAGTTTTCAGAATTGGTGAAGAAGAAGTCATGGAGTCCCGTACAACTCAATGGACAAATCTGATAGGTGGCATCAGAATAGTAAGAGGAGGAAATGTTGGTTCCACATTGATGTGTGCAGCGCAAGAAGACAGTAGTGGCACAAAAGGTTTCATCATGTCTGGTCATGCAGCAATAAATGCAGGTGGTATTGGAGCACCTATATATCAGCCAGATACTTCAAGGCAGGTAGGAGAAGTTGATTATTACAGCTACGTTTTTGCAGATGCTGCGTGGGTAGAAGCAAATAATGTTGTAGATGATATATATTATTCCGATACTGACAATACTCGTGACGTAAGAAATGGTTTTGATGACCCCGAAGTAGGTGATATTGTTTATAAATCTGGAATATCAACCCTATTAACAAGCGGTCCTGTTACGGAAAGATATGTTACACACACGACTGATTTAGGTCCTCTATATTATCAATTCGTTGCCGATTATGATTCTGCCGGTGGAGACAGTGGTGCTCCGGTGTTCAAGAAGTATGGAAGTACACAGGTAAAACTTGTTGGTATTCATAGAGCAAGTGCTGGCGAATACGTCCGATTTTCTCCAATTAGTGGAGTTATGGCTGACCTAGGCGTCACTCCTTTGTACTGATAGAACGACCTGAACTAGCAAAGTGACCAAAGCATTTTTCCACAATATCAAAAGTGCTTTGGTTTATATTTATTAAATTCAAGGCGAATATTATGGCAGCAAATCATAAATCTCACAAATTCATTTTATATCTACTACTAGTATTCTTATTGATTTCTAGTTATGCAAGCGCAAACCAAAATGAATTAAATGAATCAGAGAGCATGTATGAAAGAAAAGTCTTATTACCCGACTATGGTCCTGAAATGTTCGAGATAGCAAAGAATGAGACAGGTTTCATAGTTGCCAAGGGGGAAATGCCAGTAATAAATCAAGAAAAAGAAAAAAGAAAGTGGTTAAATTCGCTTGAAAATTGCAGTTTATCACTTGTCAATTACAATAGTGATAAAAATACCGGACTTCGTAATTACTTTGCTGATCAAGGCGGCCCCGTCGAAAGTTTTGGAGGGCATATGAATGGATATCTAAAAGTTGGATTTGAATCAACTACTCCTGAAAAAGTAAATGATTCAACTATTGATGATATTTACGAATTAATAATGAAACACTGCGAAGAAAGTGGAATAAATAATGTACCGGTTGTTTTTATGTGGGAACATGAAACTGTTGATTTAGAAAAGAAATATCCTCCCTCAGATGAAAACATGATTACTATTATGGATGAAAACGGAAATTATATCACAGTCAATGAGAGCGATGTATACGTTGATGAAGATGGGAACTATGTTCTTAAAGAGAATGAAAATGTAGAGGTCACATCTGAATCTAATACACAAAGCACCCCTGGATTCACATCAATCATGCTAGTCATGTGCTTATTAGTTCTAGTAAAGGTAAAGCTAAAGTAATTATCTATAGCATTCAAGTGGTTTTGGTTCAAATGAGACTAAAAAGCAAATTACTGATACCTGTGTTATTAGTTTGCATATTATTATCTAGTTATTCAAGCGCTGCAACTGATACATTTAATGAACATACGGAAGACCCTCACTTTATAGCTAGCAGGGGTACTTTTACAGACACAATTGACCAAGAATGGAGAAATACAATTGGTAATTGCTGTGCAAATCTTCCGGATTCATATTCTTATTACAAATTTGATAAAGCTATAAGCTCTTTTGCATGTGGTGAGTTCATTATAGTTGAGTTGAAATCTGGTTACAAAGGAGAAATCAATGATTCCAGAATCGACCAATTATATCAGAAACTAGAAGCTCATTGTGAAGAAAGTACTGGTTTAAAGGAAGTTCCTGTTGTTTTTATGTGGGCAGAAGATGAAGAAGATATAATATATGAATACGATCCTAATGCATTTGAAAATGCAAAGACCAGTTCAGGATTTGTAGCTGCCATGGGATCAGTCCCTTTATTCGCTAATGAGGCTGAATGGTTGGAATGGTCAGAGAAAGTCCATGAAGCTAGACATATTAAAGAACTTGAACAGTATTTCTCATCTGGCCCTGTGATATCATATGGTTTCAAAAAATACAGTGGATATATTGAAGTTGGAGTGAACATAGATTCACCTGAACAAGTTAATGATTCAATACTCAGTGAAATATACCACATAATTGAGAATCATTATGAAGAGGAGGGTATCACTGATATTCCAGTTATGTTTGTGTGGACAGAAATGCCACAAAATGATGAAGCTGTAGTGACAGATTTGACACCAGATCCCTATGTCAAAATGCTTGATGAAAACGGAAATTATATTGATGTTAGCATAGATGATGTATATATGGATGAAAATGGAAACTTCATCCTGAAAGACTCCACTGGAAAAGATACAACAGAATCAAACGAAATGGAAGATAATACCAGTTCTACTCGAAATGCTCCGGGATTCACTTTAATCATGCTGATTCTTTGTATGATGGTATTGATGAGTATAAAAAAGTAGCACAGGTAAAAAGCTAAATCCACCCCGCCAGCCTTCTCTGAATCTCCATCTTCTCAGCTTCCGTAAATGGTAGTCCCTGGTAATGGTTCATCGATGTAAGTTTATCATGTCCCTGCCGAAGACAAACTATGTTCAGCGGAATCCCTGCAGCAACCATCCAGGACTCTATACTTTTCCTGGTCGTTTTGCTACTCAGACCATCAAGATCCAGACCAGATCTCTCACCCCATCGTAACAGATTCTCATTCCATGTTGACTGTGAAGGTGGCTGCTTATTCTTGAAAAAGTAGTTCAGGACATTCTCCAGCTGTGGGGGGATAGGATGTATGTATCGTTCCAGTTGCTTTCTCTTGGCCTTCCTCTGAGCTTCTTCAGGAAGGTGTATTGTCCTGCGGACCTTCAGCCACCATTCCGGATGAGCGTGCAGTCTCTGGACCTCTACGTAACGCATCCCTGACCAGAAACAAACATCAAATATAGTAGTAAGATAATCCTTGCTTATTGAGTCCCGGAAGATATCCAGCTCATAGGGTCCTAAGATTCTTGTTCCATCCGGGGTGTGAATAGGCTCGATTTTTTCCATGTGGTTTTACTATTTTCTCAGGTTTTTATCATTTTTCACTAGGAGATCTTCACGGATTCTGCAGGAAACGGAGGGTAAAACCTGCAATTATAGCATAAAATGACAGGGCACTCTTATCTATAAAAATAAGAGGCCTGCGATTGTCGTAGAAAATCGCATGATGTTCTGCATTTCTATTACATTTTCATTAGTCCACGTTTTCAACATTGAAAATTATTATATGTTTTTATTATACTACTGAACAGATATAAAATACTTCTTAAATTGTAGATATAAATGAGAAAGTTAATATACTCGTTTTCATCATACTTCATAAACTATCAAACATGAGGAATAAAATGGTACTAAAAAGTAGAGGATGGATTCAAAAATGTATTGCTGTATTTATGATTATTGTCATATTGACACCAAATGTTTATTGTGTAGAAATGTCTGAGTCTTCGGATAGTGAAACTACTGAAACTTCACAAGTGGACTCAGAAGATACTACGGAAGAGGATACAACAACCTCTACAGAAGAAGAAAGCACAAGTATAGAAAGCACCAATGATGAAGAGCTTTTGAGTGATACTGTTGTAACTTTATCCTCAAGTTCGGCACCTACCGAAGATCCTCTTATTGTTATAGAAGGAGCTACAAATTATCTTAATCCCAGTTTTGAAAACAGTATGGATAGTTTTGATACCAGTTTGTTTACAGGGTCTTTTATCTACACTTATCAGATAGAAACTGTAAGAGGAAGGGCTGGATTGGAACCAAAAGTATCCCTAAGTTATTCCAGTAGCAAGGGGTCAAAAGGAACCTATGGTTCTTTAGGAATGGGATGGTCATTAAACGAGAATTGTATTATCAGGGATGTACGATACACTCTTGATAATGTAAGTGATGACAGATTTATTCTGATATTAGATGGTTCAACTTATGAACTTGTTTACGTGGAAGAAGACGATTCATACCATACTGAAGTTGAAAGTTTTTTGTTAATAACCAAAAATACAACAAGTACAAATTCGCATGGAGATTTCTGGATAATTAAGGATGCAGATGGAACATCCTATCGTTTCGGATATACTAATGTCTCTGAACAAACAAATTCTGTTGAAAGCAGAAACTACGTAAGTAAATGGTGGCTGGATCGAACAAAAGATGTTAATGGAAATCAAATCGTATATAACTATGTCGAAAATCCACGATCAGGAGAAATCGGAAGTACATATCTTGATAATATTTCTTACAACAACAATGCAGCATTTATTGACATTAGTTATGTTGAAAAACCAAATACATTTTCTTTATACGAGCAAGGTAACTTCATTAGAGAAAAAAGTCAGATATCCAACATTACAATCATTAACAATGAATCTATCCTGTGGACCTACAACTTAGAATATGAGAGTAAGAACTCAAAATCATTTTTAGCAGACATATCAAAAACAGGAATGAACAACCAATCTTTCCCATCAACGAGTTTTGACTATGATACGCTGGGTGTCTGGGGTCCTACCAATACCTGGAACCCTCCAGATGATAAGGCGTTTTCAAATAGCGGAAGAGATATAGGGCTTCGTTTAGCAGATCTTAATGGAGATGGATTAGCTGATCTAATTAAAAGTTATAACTCCGGAGCAAAAGCTGTATGGCTCAATAATGGCAATGGCTGGGAAGGAACTGGTTCTTGGAACCCTCCCACTTATTTTTCATATGAAGGAAATGATGCAGGAGTCCGTTTCACAGACCTTAATGGAGACGGATTAGTAGATTTAATTCAAAGATATCGTGATGGCTCTGGGGAAACTAACAATGCATGGCTGAATACCGGAAGTGGATGGGAAGATGCACCCGGTTACTGGAACTCCCCTACTATTATTTCATATCGCGGGATGGATTACGGAGTTCGTTTTGCAGATCTCAATGGAGATGGGCTGGTAGATATAATTCAAGGCTATGATGGTGGTCGAACTGGTGACAAGTATTGTGCATGGCTCAATAATGGAAACGGTTGGGAAAATGCCCCTAGCTCATGGATACCTCCTGAAGAATTTTCTTATAGAGGAGAAGATAAAGGACTTCGTTTAGCTGACCTTAATGGGGATGGACTGGTTGATTTAATTCAAGGTTACGATGCGGATGGGTCTGATAACGACAAGTATTGTGCATGGCTTAACACAGGAAGTGGTTGGTCAAGCACTTCTTCATGGAATCCTCTTACTCCTTTTATAGATGACGGAGAAGATAAAGGACTTCGTCTGGCAGATGCGAATGGTGATGGGCTGGTAGACTTAGTTCAGGGTTATAAAAAAAATAGCTATACCGAGTATAATACGTGGCTTAACACTGGAAATGGGTGGTCATGTGGTTCGAATCCTCCTACTTTTTTTTCATATGGAGGCACAACAGATAGAGGAGTTCGTTTTGCAGACCTCAATGGTGATGGGCTGGTAGACTTAGTTCAGGGGTATGATACCACTGGTACTAGTGGTGATGAGTACCATTCATGGATAAACACTAATGGAGGTGCAAATCCTCCGTATGTGGATTATAATACTCCTTGCCTAATGAGAGGGATTCATCATTCAACCGGTGCGAACACAACAGTTAATTATGTCCCTTCAACAACATTTGATAACACGGGTAATGACAGCGTTTCTGATTTGCCTTTAAATGTATGGGTCACAAGTCAGATAATACGCGACAATGGAATTGAAGGTACTGGAAACCTGGTATCATCAACTAATTATTCTTACAAAGATGGAATGCAATTTTATGATGCACCTGAAGAAATAGAGTTCAGGGGATTTGGTGAAGTTACTGTTGAAAATAACTATTCAATAACAAAGCACACATTCCATCAGGATGATATTCTTAAAGGAATTGAAAATCATACTGAAGTATGGGATACAAATGGAAATCTTTATAGTACTGCCGATAAGGAATACATTACACAGGAACTTTATTCCGATGTAAATCTTATTTTACTTGAAAATGAATCAAGTACCCAGTTTGATGGTCTTGCACAGAATTTAAACGATTCCATAGGCTGGTCTTCTTACACAGAATATGACGAATACGACGATTATGGCAATCCACTCTCTGTCACAGAATACGGAGACATGGATATTGCCGGTGATGAAAGATATCTTCACTACGAGTATGTGAATGATGAAGAGGACTGGATTTTAGGTAAAACTGTACATCAGTGGCTAGAAGGTCATGATCACATCAACATGAGTGAATCATGGTACTTCTATGATGATACTGAGGATAATAGTGATCTTGACAGAGGATTGCTGACAAAAGTTGTATCATGGAATAATAATGGGTATAATCCTTCTATTCAATATGACTATGATACCTATGGGAACATTGTGGAAATTGCGGATGCAAAAGGTTTCTCGCAGACTATAGAGTATGATGAAGACCATGTTTATCCTGTATCTATTGAGAATTCTCTGGGACAAAAAGAGTCTTATGAATACAATGACGTTGGCAGAATCACAAAAATAACAGATATCAATGGGGTTTCTACTGATTATGTTTATGATGATTTGCATAGGATTTCTAAAGTGATTAAACCTTATGATGATGCAAGCTTACCATCTATAGAATATACCTATGAACAAGATGGTGTGGCGCCTGAACAGATTCTCACAAGATTAAAAGATGACATTAAAAGCTCTTGTTTCAATTTAACATTCACTTCTCAGGTGCAATTGTTATCACAAACATCTACATTGTTATCACAGACATCTACATTACCTTATTGGATTGAAGGTGTTGACAGTGATGATAGAACTTTCATGAAGATTGATGAACTGGGTCCATCAGAAACAAAAGTATATGCTGTTTATAAAGAAGAAGGATATGAGCCAAATGGCAGTGATGTGTTTGTACAGTATCATGGCCCGGCTACATCAAGTTATCTTGACTCACTGTCAGTTAATCCAAACAGTGTCATCTACGAATCCAAAATCAAAGTCAACGGAGATGCAAATATATGGTTTGGATTAGCTGATACACAGGCAGATGGTCTATCAAATGGTTTAACAATAAAACCAAATCCACAAACAGCTACATATTCCCGAAACTATATATTCGCTTGGAATACCGGAAATCCAACCGTTTTGTATACAGCAGCAGGTGGTGGGAGTACAGTAGTAGATACATATTATAATTTGAAAATTGAATGTAATGGTTCAAGTGCAAAATACTATCTTGATGACGCTCAATTACTCAGTACCATTACAACAAATATACCAACTACAAATCTCGGATTAGGTGCAAATACATATTCTGGGTCATTTACACAGGATTGGGCTTTTGCCAGAAAGTATGAACCATTGAAACCAACTGTCACAGTTGAAGATATGGGATCATGGTATCAGATTTATGTTACCAACAATGCAGATGAGACTTTAACAGATTATCAAATAGCAATATTATCAACAGACCTTAATCTTAATTCAACCAGCGAGAGTCTTTATACAGAACTTATTGATTCTTATTATTCTGAATACATTCCAGTGTCTTATTGGATTGAAGGCGTTGACAATAACGATAGATTATTTATGATAATTGATGAGATGGCGCCCCTCGAAACACAGACGTATGCGCTTTATAAACAGGATGGATATGAGCCAAATGGAAGTGATGTGTTTGTACAATATCATAGGCCAGCTACATCGAGTTATCTTGATTCACTGTCAGTTGATCCAAGCAGTGTCATCTACGAATCCAAAGTCAAAGTCAACGGAGATGCAAATATATGGTTTGGATTAGCTGATACACAGGCAGATGGTCTATCAAATGGTTTAACAATAAAACCAAATCCACAAACAGCTACATATTCCCGAAACTATATATTCGCTTGGAATACCGGAAATCCAACCGTTTTGTATACAGCAGCAGGTGTTGCGAGTACGGTAGTAGACACATATTATAATTTGAAAATAGAATGCAATGGTTCAAGTGCAAAATACTATATTGATGACACTCAATTACTCAGTACCATTACAACAAATATACCAACTACAAATCTCGGATTAGGTGCAAATACATATTCTGGGTCATTTACACAGGATTGGGCTTTTGCCAGAAAATATGAACCAGTAATACCAACTGTCACAGTCGAAGATATGGGTACTTGGTATCAGATTAATATTACCAACAATGTATTTGAAACTTTGACAGATTATCAGGTGGCTGTATCCACATCCGATCTTAATCTAAGCTTAACTGAGGAAAGTCTTCGTATTGTTCAATTAGATCTTAATGAGAAACTTTATACTAACAACGGGTTTGTTTCAATTGACTCCTACGATGGATTCGGACAGTTAATACTAAAAGGATATGAAGGTGAATCAAATTGCATTTCACAAATCACCACCTACAACGAACTCGGCCTCGTCTCAAGCACCGAAGTCCCCCACTACATAAACGAATCCGGCCAGTTCATCACTTACCAATACGACCCTATCGGCCGGCCAACTGTCATCACTATCACTGACAATACCACCCTGAGATATCAGTACGAGCTTGAGAATACCACCATCACTAATCAGAATGGTGTTAACAAGACTCTGACAAGTGATATTTTCGGTAATATTGTAAAAGTCTATGAGTTCAATGAGGGTGATACGTATGTTACTTCCTATAGCTACGATGCTATGAACAATCTTGTAGAGATCATCCCAAGTACACCGGTTACACCAGGTACTGCACTTCCACCGCATGTCTACTTCACCTACGACTCCCTCGGCCGCAAAATATCCATGAACGACCCGGACATGGGTAACTGGACCTATGAGTATGACCTGAACGGAAATCTTATCAACCAGACCGATGCACGTGGAGTTTCCACACTCTTAAGCTACGATGCACTGGACAGGCTCACAGCCATCGACTACCCAAGTGATGATGATGTCAGTTTCACCTACGACCTTGGGCTTAATGGCACACTCTCACAGGTGAGCAGAGGTGGCATCTCGTCAGCTTACGACTATGACCAACGCTACCGTGTAGACAACGAAACCGTAACACTTGACGGTACAGATTACACCACGTCCTACCAGTACGACAGCATGGACAGGCCAACAAGTATCACCTATCCCGATGGCAACAGTGTCAACCTGAGATACAATGCACAGACTCTTCTGGAGAGTGTTGAAGGTGTTGTGGACAACCTTGACTACAACGCAAGGAACCAGATCACTACAAAGGAACTTTCAAACGGAGTAAACACCAGTTATACTTATGATTCTGAAAAGTTACTGCTGGACAGAATCTACACAGAAAGTCTTCAGGACCTTAACTACGACTTTGATAATGTCGGAAACATCCTTGAGATTGAGGACAACGTCCTCAATTCTGTGAAGACATACGGATACGATGACCTTGACAGGCTGACCAGTGCGGACATGTCGGTCAACAGTGTCCCGACCTACCTGAGGGATTTCACCTATGACCAGTACGGATGCATCAGGCAGGTCACTGACAATGGCATTACCATTTCATCCTATGAATATTCACTGGCACCGTTCCACGCTCCTGTGACCTATAACAATGAAAGCCTCGATTACGATGACAATGGAAACCTCATCGAGGATGAGGATTTCATCTACGTCTACAACGATGCTAACCAGTTGAGCGAGGTCCGTTACTCATCCAACAGTTCCCTTGTGGAGAAATACTGGTACGATGCCAACGGCCAGAGAGTCAAGAAACAGAACTCTGCCGGTGAGTTCACCTACTACGTCAATCAGTTCTATGAGATTGAGAACGGTACTGCAACCAGCTATTTCTTCCGCGATGATGAAAGGATAGCTAAAGAAACATCTGGAGACATGGAATGGTATCTGTCAGATCATCTTGGCAGTACCACTTTGTTGATTAACGAAAGTGGGCTTGAGATTGAGCGTACTGAGTACTATCCATATGGTGAGGTTCAGTCTGGTGGACTGGAGAAGTATGGTTTTACAGGGCAGGAGAATGATGCCGATACCGGGTTGATGAATTATGGTGCCAGGTATTACTCGCCGGAGTACAGGGTGTTCGTGCAGCCTGATACGATGCTGCCGGATGTGTATAATCCACAATACTTGAACAGGTATGCTTATTGTCTGGATAATCCGGTGAAGTATAATGATCCAAGTGGGCATTATATTGAGACTGGACTTGACCTTGCTTTCCTTGCAATGGATCTGAATGACATCCGCACGGGCAATGCTGATAAGTGGACTTACATTGGTCTGGGTGCCGATGCGGTTTGTCTGCTTCTGCCGGGTGCTACAGGTGGCAGGCTTGCGGTTAAAGCTGTTGAGGAAGGTGTGACTCATGCGGATAATGTTGGAGATTTGTTCAAGTTCTTGGATAAGACAACGGAAGCTGCAAGTGCTACAAATAAAGCTGATAATCTGTATGATGTTGCAAAATCTACGGAAGGTCTTGCGGATGGTATAACGATTGTGAAGAAGCCTTCTCCTATTCCTGGAGACAACATAAGGAGAACGCTAAATTATGATGGAAAAAATATACAAATCAACACAGGACACGGATATCGTTCAGATCACCCAGCAGGAGGGGATGTGACTGGTTTTGGATCTATTAACGAAATAGAAAGTGAAATAGTATTAGATGTAAATTCTGCTGTAAATTCTGGAATAAATATACCAACTAATACTGCTATTGAAAGAACTGTGAGTGTCAATGGCAATAACGTTGGTTATACTTTAATGCAACTCAACGATGGAACTTATAGTGTTTCTACATATTACCCTAAGATTTGAGGTGTCATAATGAATATTCTTCAAATAAGAGATAAAATCAATATAATTATGAATTCTTCTGAATCTGATTATGATGAAAATGACTTAAAAGAGGTAAGACTGCATTTTTCAAATCTTGTTGAAGAATTTAAGCTGAAATTAGAAATAACAGATGATTCTGATCAGTTAACCAATATAACTGAAGAGGATAAAAAAAACTTTGATATGCCAAGTAATTTGATGTTTCTGGTATATCAGCGTTTATTAAAGTTAGAACCTCAGAAAAGTACTTTGCTAGATTTTGCAAATTATCTGTGGATAGTAGGAGGACCTGATTGGAAAGAAGAGTTAGATTTAATTAGAAAATTCGCAGATGAAGATAAAATACCTGAGGCAGTTGATGTTGCTTTAAAAGTCGATTATCACAAGTAACTCAGCTAAGCGAGGTCCGCCACTCAGCCAACAGCTACACCTTCCACGACGACGAGCGTATTGTTAAACAGGTAGTCTGGGGCAATATATATGCTCCAACTCTCTCCAAACCTATCACTGATACCTTCATCTACCTATCACCAATCACTGATACATATCACTGATAACTATATATAGTTATCACTATATAGTGATAACTAAGATGACACAACAAAGTGGAGACGAACAGAACGACACCCATGCGTACATCATGGACCATCTGGGGATTCCTGATGGTGCGGGGGTTGTTGCATCAGGGGCTTACCTGAGCGGTCTGCCTTTCAGTCCGGACCTGATACTGGAAAAAGGGGATGTGCTCTGTGTCATCGAAATAAGGTCAAAGGCAACGGTAGATGCGATATCACGGCTGAATCTGTTCCGTGAGTTATGGCAGCGGGAGAAGGAGAGCGGGAAACAGGTCGTGCCTGTGCTTGCTGCAAAATACATCCCGAAGATGGAAGAAAAGCTCATGAAAAAACTGGGCATAGAAGCAATAAAGCTTCCCCGGTCACTGGTCTCTGAAAGCAGGGAACAGTACACATCTGCCAGTCACAGGATAACATCGGAGAAATCATGGAAAGTGGTATCCCGCCTGCTCAAGGAGAAAAAGACGTCCATAAGACAACTCTCCTTAATGGAGAACGTATCCTACGGCTGGGCGCACAAGACCATAAAGGCACTCATGCAGCAGAACATAATCAGGCAGAATAACGGCCATGTCAGCATATCCGATGTGAACAAGCTCCTCAGCGGCATTGCATGGGAACGTCCGTTCTCCAATCTCATGATCGAGGAGATACGAATAGACTTTGAAGAATCCACAACAGCAGCAAAAGAGATAACATCAGCCCTCAAAGCTCAGAATGACATGCCCTTCGGCTTCACATCCTACACAGCCGCATCACTATACACTGGTTATGGGGTACGCCATGATGCCATATATCTCTACATGCAGGAAGAACATCTGAATTACTTCAGGGAACTGTTCGCATCCGATTCTGATAAAGGAACCATTGCATACATATACCGTACTGACAGGGACGTATTCCATGATATCCGTGAAAAGGAAGGTATCAGGATAGTATCCCCTTCCCAGACACTGCTCGACCTGGCAGGAATGGGCTACTCTGCAATGGATATAACAAAACAGTTGGTGTCGGTCTATGCCACAATATGAACCCACACAAAAGATAATCGCTCTTTCTCTGGAAGAATTGAATGAGATTATCCGCTACCTGCACGAAAAGAACAATGATCTCAAAGACTCAAACACCGTGCTCATTGGTGGCTGGGCAGTAGATTCCTATAATCCTTGGTTTGGTTCCATCGATATAGACCTCATTACAAGCAGCAAGATACGCAAAAGTATAATGTTCCATCTGAGGGAGAACAGGGATTTTAAGCCATACAGACTTCCCGGCATCTCCACAAGTGTCCAGAAAATGACCGATGCAGGCCCTGTGATCATCGACTTTGCCACTTGGCAGAAGCCTTTCCCTTTTGAAGGAATTGATGATGACTATCTGGATTTCCGCATCCTTGAAAAGAACACCGAAATGAGAACAATACGTGGCGGTATTGAAATGACCGTTCCAACTCGGGAAGCATTGATCATCCTGAAGCTCAAAGCCATATGGGACCGGCAGTACAGAATCGATAATTTGCTAAGCCATGACCCTTTGTGGGAAAGTGGAAAACTTGTGAAGGACAGGGCAGATATCCTCGCACTGCTCGATTCCGGTCACGGTGGAAGAGAACTGGATATTTACGTGTTCGCTGAGCTGCTAAAAAAGCATTCTTTCCTCGAACAATCCTTACGCACCGTGTACGAAACAAATGAAGGTATCGAAAAATACGGCAGATTATCGCAAAATGATTCGGAGGCTCTCATAAAGCAACTCTTATCGCTGGTTAAATAAAGTCGTGAAAATAAGAGTACTGGACCATATGCGTCAACCAATTCTATGAAATTGAGAACGGTACTGCCACTAGCTACTTCTTTCGTAATGATGAAAGGATAGCCAAGCAGACAGATGAACTTAGATTTTTAAATATTGAATAGCTACGATGTTACTCTAAACACGACACTCTAAATAACCCTTCAATAAACCGAAAGCGCCTCATCAACACTAATCAGATCAATTCCTATCAACTGGCCGATCTTTTCCTTCACACTCAGCAGTGAACGCTCGTCCATAGTTGCAAGAGGGACAGCATATTGGTATGCAAGCACAACTATAGGAGCGTCCTTTGGCTCTATGCTCAGGGCAGTTGCAAGGGCACAGTATTCGGGGCGGCTGCGTACTTCTTCCAGAACTGTCATTTCAAAATCAAGTGGTGTAAATGTGGTCTTTACAAAAGGTTCCCTGAAAATAGACCATATTGCTGTTTGAAGTTTATCGAGGTCATATTTCTTTCTGTTTCCTTCTTTCAGTACATTGTTGATAACTTCCATGGCAATGTACGGGGAAACAACAGGCTTCACATCACCTGACAGGACTTTTTTGGTAAGGGAAACGCATCTCTCATCGGTTCCCAGAAAAGCGTGGATCCATATACAGGAATCCAGAACGATTATTATTGCTCCGTAAGATCACGGTGAACCTGTACAAACTTCCTGTCCACAAGATCACGGGTATCCTCTATAGAACTATCAATCTCTTCCTTTGTAGCACCCTCGCCTACAGCAGCAAGGATTTCCAGTGCCTTATCTGCCGGAACAGGTTCTTTCCAGGCACAATGCATGATCTGTGCAGAATGGTTTACTTCCCTGAACAGTTCAGACCTTCGCTTACTCATATCAAGATCTTCAAGATAATGGACTATTGCCTTTTTCACGAGTTCTTCCCGTGAATGGGCATATCCTTCCCTGACCCTAGAATCTATCCTGCGGGCCAGATAATCACCGATATTTATATCTGTAGCAGTTCCTGACATTTAGTTTAGATATTGGATTCAACAGAAATATAAATTCTGTTCATTTATGATGAAGAGAAACATTACTCATCTAACAGTTCCCTTGTGGAGAAATAATGGTACTTTGGAATATTTGAATGTGGTAATTAGTGTGCATATGGCAGTAATAATTATTTAATGCTGAATGTTTGTCAGTAATATCATGTATTGTAAACTAAAAACTCTAACTTTCCTCCTCGCCTGCCTCCTGCTGATCTCCCCAACCACTGCCTCCCTTTTTGAGAGTAGATATCCTTACATCGAATCCCATGAAGTCGATTCAGTAGAGATGCAGGACGGCCATCCGATAATCACATCTGCAGGTTGCATCATGTGGACTAACTGCACCTTCCATTACAGGTACGGTTTTGACCAGATAGACAATGTCCTGACAATCCTCAGTGACCCGGAGGGAGAGGTCATTGACTTCAAGTATGCAGATCTGGAACAGAACACCACCAAGGAAGGATTCGCTACGGTAATGTTCTCTTTTAACTCATCCTACCCTGCAGGTGATTACTCCATCAAGTACGTGGTGCAGTACAGTGATTACATGGACGGAGGAGACACCAAGAAAGCCACCTTCATCCAGACTATCACGTGTGTGAGCACGGTTGAATCTCAGGAGACTACTGGCCAGGAAGATCTGCCTGCAGTAACACAACCTGATATCCTGGAGCAGAGCTTAACATCCCCGGAACAACAGGAGATCACGCTGGTCCTGAAGGAAAACACTACAACCAGTCCGGAAGAATCTCCTGCAGAAGCTCAGCCTGTTCAGGAAGAATCCGGATCCATTCTTTCCCTGGTAATCTATGGTTTCGTATTTTTCCTGGTAATCCTGGTCTTTGGAGTATTTCTGTTTGTAGCAGGGAAGAAACTAAAGCAGAAACTTGACGAAGACTAATAAATATTTATTATGTATACCTGGCACGATCTGGCACTACCTTAAGTTTGGCCTTTTCTCCCCACCATCACCCGATGCGTAAAACGTGCGTTTGCGTGCCCTGTATATATGTAGACATAGTGCGACGCCACCATGCCAGATTCCATACATGGTTTTGCGGCAGCTCAATACGTTTCCATCATTATTGTATGGCAAACGCTTCCAAAAGCCTTATAGCTATAAGCATATAGTAATTTCAAGTACTATTACTGGTGAGCATTATGGTAAACTACACACACGATAGATCAAGCCTGCAGGTAGTGGACTATGCATCTCTTATATGGAATACCAATCAGGCAATTATGGAATCAATAGTCTATGGAAATAACGCAGCCATTCCTCCTCTGGTGGACCACCTGGAAACATTGCTCTACCCTTACATTGACTCCATGTACAAAGAAGAGGTCAAAAGCATCGATGAGATGGAAGTGCCTGAAGGGAATACTCCCAATGAGCAGAAGCATAATCTCATGATCACCAGGCAAAAACAAATGGTGCTGACCCACCGTTCTTTAATGGCACTTGCATACAGGAATCGATTACTTCCTGCCACAGCTTCTGTAGGTTCTGACTTCTTCCTTGAAGAAGATCTTGAAGAGGAGATCAATGAATAAGCGGGCTGACAATAACGGGGAAGCACTCGCACAGAATGCGAGGAACAGGATCCACGAGAAGAACAAGAATGCACTACAGGTGTTTGTCGGTGAGACAGGGATAGGAAAATCTTACTCCACTGGCTCATTTAATGGAATGGTGGATCCTTCTTTTTTTGATGACATTGAGAGAGTTGTTTTCAAACCCAAAGACTTCATGCACCAGGTACGTACGATGCACCACGGAGAAAGCATCATGTACGATGAATCAGGGGTCACACTTGCAGCCCGTGATTTCCAGAAAAAGGTTGTCAAGATGGTTGGTTATGTCAATCAGACATTCAGGTCCAGAAATCTCTGTGTCACATACACTGTTCCTTCCATGGCATTCATCGAGAAACAGGTAAGGATGCTCCTGCATACCATCATTGAGATGAAGCGAATAGACTACGATCATCAGATCGCATTCGGTGAATGTCATAAAGTAAACCATAATGCCCTTGACGGCAGGACCACCCTGGGGAAATACGAGTTCCAGTCCTGGGGAGGACGACGGCATGTTATCCATAATGTAGGCTTTGGCCTTCCTCCTAAGAAATGGATCACTGAATATGAGAAGGTGAAGTTTGAGTTCTGTGAGGAGATCTATGATGAGTTCGAGTCTGAAATGAGTGGTTCAGCACTGACAAGAACAGACATTGAAGTCCTGCGCAAACAGTCATATGCGCTTTTGAACTGTCTTCCGGAGGTCAAGAAACATCACACATGGGAAGAGATCGAGTCCTGGTGTAAAGGTCCCAGCGTGCGAACTCTTCGAAGGTGGATCGATAAACCTGTCACTCCTGAAGCAGTTGCATAAAAACCTGTTATTTTATTACTATAAGTAATAAAACTTAAATAGATTTATAACTTATAGTAATCCATCAGGATGTGATATTAATATCTGCTAACAGCTTCCTAAGCCGTATCAGCTTTGAAAGAGATGAACGTGCCAATGCAATGGTTCTTGCCATTCTCTCACTGGCGATCACACTGCTTCTCGGTATTCTGATCTATGCATATGTGAGTGAACCACTGCAGACCCAGATCGACAAGACAAACAACACCGAGCTAAGCGAGCTCTACGACACCATAAACACGCTATACATAGCGGCCATGGGTCTGCTTGCTGTGTCAATTATCGTACTGGCCGGTCTGTACATGCTCAGCATTATGAAAAATGCGGGCGGATGACCGCAAGGCAAGGCGGTGAAATATGTACTACAACATTTTCACCATCTCTTTTTTAGTCGGGATGGTGGTTTTTACTTTCTCTTTTGTACTGAAGAACAACACTGACAAGATAATCACTTCTGCAATGTCATGTGTACTGTCATTCCTGCAGGCCTTCATGTCCCTGAACATTGAGTTCGTACTTGAGGACGGGACCATACTGCAGCAGTACGATTACGTGCTTGCTCTTGTTTTTGTCATAATTGCACTTACACAGATCCTGAGGATCTTCGTGATTCCCTACAAAATGGTAGAGGAGAATGGAAAGTATGGTGGATGAACCGGTTCAATTCATTAATAACTCAGACCTGGCTGAGTTCATAGCTTCTCCAGGAAACGTCAGCAAGGAAATTATCCAGGAATTCTGGCCATTCATTGATAAATCAATGGCAATGGCAAACCTGCAGCCAAACGATATCCTTGATATCAAGGACCTGATGTTTATCGACAATATCCAGAAACGTTCCCGAATGACCCGTCTGCAGAAGCAGCGGTTTGCCAGGGGAATGAACACCAAGGCAAGGGCCTACAACACAGCTTCGCTGACACTGGGTCTTAATGGACTTGCACTGAAACGTATCACCGGCAGCTACAGGCATGTTTCCATGGACCAGGGAGAAGGACAGAAGCGTGGTCTTATTGGCCGACTGATCCACAGGGGAGGTGGAGGAGAATGATCAACATCTGGATGATCACGACCTTCGTTGCACTGGGTCTGTTATTCCTTTTCATACTGGTTGTGGCTGTGTTCCTGTACATGTTCCCTACAGTCCTGGCACTGATCACAAGCAAGAGTCTTGTCTGGGAGATATCAGGAACCGGGAACTTCAGGGCAAGGCCAGCTAAGGAATTGTATGGGGCTCTCAAGTCAAAGAAGGGAGTCTACTTTTACGAGAAACTGGACGTTGTCACCTGCCATGGCAAAAATGGTATCATTGTGAATGAGTCAAATGCAAAGGCACTTCGTCCGGATATCCAGCCTGTCCTCTCACTGATGAAGCGGCTTAATATCAAAAACCGTGAGAGTCTTGCAGCTATTTTGTCCCTGCCTCTTGTGACCAAAGAGCAGTATGACCAGATGATCGAGGAAGAGAACAAGAGAAAGCAAATGATGGGGGCCTGAAAATGGTTAATGGAATAGCATACCAGGATGGTGATAACGTTGTCCTTGAAACCGATGATGTCAGATTCTCAATGACAAGGAAGGACTATGACTATGTCAAAGGAGTACTTCGAAGTGGGGTTCCACTGGAGGATCTAAATCCTGTGATCCGTCCTTCAGATATCATAGGATATCTTGAAGAAAGCAACCCTGAAGCTGAAAACAACGTGGTTGAAACCGAGGTCACTATCGCAAAGAGGAGTGTATCCAAGGAGGATATCAGGATCCTTGCAATAGGCACAACGATCTTCCTGGCACTGATAGGACTTGCAGCCTTTTACATAATAGTAAGCCACGATTCCGGTTCAGGAGCTTCTGCTGCAGCAACAGCTGCTAACACGGCGGTGAGTGTGACCTGAGATGACAAACTATGTCCGCCTGAGTTCACAGACCTCCAGCAATAAGGCAAGAGCTGCAGAGCTTGCTAAACGAAGCGTAATAAGCAGTAGTAGCAGAGATACTTCTCATGCCGATGTAAGTCCGAAAGAGTATAATGACCAGGCGGAAGAACAGAAGGCAGCTGCTTCCAGTGAGTCTTCTGAATCGACAGAATCAACAAGTAACTCCAATGTTCTTAACCGGTACACTACAGGCTATTATGACCTTAGCAGCCTGAGCAAAAATACAGTTTCAAATCAGACTACACAGGAGCAGAAGGTCAAGACAGGAACCCTGAGCTCATCCGGATCCACCTCGCTCCATGCAATGACGGACGAGGAGATTGCAGCAAGCGATGCAATTCCCTCACCTGTCAGTGAGAACTACAGGCCGACATACGAGTATTTCTATGGCGGAACAACTCCGGATCTCAGTGATCCTCATTCCCTGGGGTCTGATGTTACTGCCAAAACCAGCATCACATCAAAGCCAAAGGACAGCTTCTCTCCTGAAACAACATCACTTACAGATGAAGTTTCAAGCATCGTAACCGGTGCCCAGAAGGTCACAAGTTCCAGGGGAGTAACGATATCCAGGACCAGCCAGAAGCTGGTCAACATCGGTGACAGCCTGGTCACTTCTGCAGAGGAGTTCAAGCAGGACTACAAGGAAAGCGATTCCGTTCTGAAGGAGATATCTCCCGGATCGATCATTGTTCCTTATGCTGCTGTCTCACTTGCAAATATTGGGTCCATGTTCAGTCGTGTTCCAGCAGGTGTGGAAGTTGCAGTCCAGGCCCCGGAACTGCTTCCAAGTGCCCTGCTTGTTGCAGGCCTGGGTACTGTGGACTACACAGTGAACACCATAAAAACAGATCCTCTGCAGCTGGGGACTGACATTGCAGTATTTTCAGCATTAGGCTATGGTGCAGGAAAAGCAGGATCAGCAATAAAATCAAAAATTCCGGTGATATCCACAGGCGAACAAGGAATCTTACTTAAAACAAAGATTGTGGAATCTCCAACCATTCCTGAAACTGTCCCAGAAGCTACCATTACTGCAGAATATCTGGGTAAATCACTTGGAAAAGATGTGTTTGATATCCAGGAATCTGTACTTGATGTATCAATGGTCAAACCTGAAGTTGCCGGCACGGATGTCCTTATAGGAAAAAGCAAGGGCGGTGTTAATGATGTCTATTTCAATATTCCTGAATCAAATGTTTCTGAGATCTCAGCCAATTACTACACAAAAACACGTAACATCAAAACCTCTGAAGGATCCTTCCTGGAAGTAGAGATCACAGGAAAGATGGATCCTGTTTCATTCACAAAAAGTAATTCACCAAAAATATCAGGTCCTGAAAGTTCCGTACTCATTGGTGAACTGTCAGCTCAGTCTCCGGGTAAGTTCAAAAGTCCTTTCCGTCTTGAGAAAAGGGTGGACCTGCAGAAAGGAAAGCTTACAGTCAGTGATTCCCAGGTCCTGCAAATCCCTGAAGCAACCATCATACTCGATTCAGGCGGGAAAGTTGTCAGTGATTTCAATATCTACGACTACTACAGGACCCCTGATTTTGAACAAAACCTACAGCTTGGGTCTGGTCTGGTAAAAGCAAAGAAAAGCTTCCTTGCATCTGAAGAAGCTACACTGAATCCCAGTACCAAACACGTGCAAAAAGAGGCATTCATGGGTGAGATGCCTGAAATGAACCTGAAGGTCCTTAGAGGACAGGATATCTTCAGGATGCAGGAACTCTACGACACAGGCCTGGAAACAAGCAAGAACAAGTTAGCTGCATACAAGGAACCGGATCTCAATAATAATGACCTTGCCAGAATGCAGAGATTATACGATGAAGCAGCTTCCAGAGGATCGGATCCGATCACAGGACCTAAGCAGCTCACAAGAACAACACTGAAACGTATTACAAATCCTGAACGGTCTTTTTTCCCGGGTATTGTACCTTCTCATGGAACATCAACTGTAACTCAGACATCAAACATGCTGGATCTGAATCCTGTAGTGAATCCTTTCCCCGACATATTCCCGGATTTTGAACCTGCACCTGCACCCTCTCCGGCTCCTGCAAAACCAAAACCTGGAACTAAAGTTGAGACTAAATTCGCAGAGGCCCTGAACACGAATATTGAAGCATTGCTGGAAATGCCTTCTCTTAAAAAGGTCAAATCTTCCAGGGAATCCAAATCCGGATCTAAAAAAGTACGAAGGAAGAGGTCCTCCGCCTGGAAGTATGACCGCCTGGTCAACGACTGGCAGAACCCACTAGATATTGAGGTGAAGTTCTAATGGGTTTTGTGAAGGCCTTTGTAGTGCTGCTTATCGGCCTGCCGACTATATTGCTGGCCTATGCAACGTTCTCTCCTGTACTGGATTTTCTTATAGCCTTCTGTATGGCTCTTGGTGGAGGTGCTGCATTTGTGGCAAACATTGTCCGGATTGCAGTGTACAGGGTAGTGCCTGTCCTCCTGATCCTTGCATATCTTGTCTATGCTTTCCTGGAATCCACCAGAAGTGAAGATAACAGCAGATGGAGGTAAGCCGTGAGAAAACTGCTTATCTTGATTTGTATGATGGTCCTGACAATAGGATTTGCAAGTGCTGAAATCGAACAAGTTTCTAGCACTACAGCTATGAGCACATCCACTGCGTCAACGTGGGTTCAGATGCATACTTTGTCATTCGGTCCCAATGAAAACGGGTACAACCTAATCAATGTAACAACTCTAACGGATGCCAGTGGAAGCGTTACATATTCCTACAAAATCACGGCCAGTGTTGATGGTGGCACTGAAGAAACGTTGCTTGAGACTTCATTTCCACAGGGGACCTCCGATACTTACCGGACATGGCCCCTCGAAAAAACAGTTGAAAACGGTCAAACACTGACCTTACGGGAATATATTCAAAATTCGAACTCGATCCGCACAATATATACGAGGAGCATTGTGTACTCTGCTGAAGTAATCCCGCCGGACCCCTATGCAATCATCACACCTGTTACTGAAGATAATGCATACACACAAGTGATTGAGTACTATGTCAGTGGTTTCGGTAAAATGAATGCAACCATGTTTATTGATGGTGTCAGTCAGGGTACTGAAGAAATCGAAATTGGTGATATTGAATATGCACCTGATGGGATTAGTCAAGGTTCACATACCTGGTACGTGAACGTTTCAGCAGAATATGACGGGAATGTATCATACAACCAGACAACCCCGCTAAATTTTACTTTCGACTCATTGGACCCTGCTATTTCAGAATCAGAGATTTATCCCGACTATGATAATATTGCAGTGAACACAACAGTTTCCATCAATATTCTATGGTCTGACACTAATCTGAAGAACGCTTCTTTCTATGTTGATTACGGTGATGGGTCAGGATACATTCTGGAAGACAATATTTCTTTTACAGGTATGGAAGAATGGTTCAACGCTACAATTAATACTACAGGATTCACCGGAAACAATATCAGCTGGTATCAGATAGCCTTCGACAAAGCCGGAAACAGTTTCACATACAATGACACTTTCCTGGTAATACTTGACCAATTGTCAATTTACGTTTACGATGAAACTACCGGAGATTCACTGCTTCCGGACCTGGTCAAGATCTACAACACAGAAACCAGTCACTTTGCAACGATCAATTCATCGAACAATATTTCAACACTTAGTTATTCAGAGGTTGATACTGGTAAGTACATAGTCTCAGTATCAAAAGATGGTTATTATACTCGAAATTCAATCATTGACGTTGATATCACCACCCTTTCTGAATTGAACATGTATATCATTTCAGAGAATGAAACGGTGATCTACGACCAGTTCGCATTAACGGATTATCTGAAAACATATGATTACATAGACTGTATCATCAGGCTGGACAAGCCTTTTACTGATGGTTCACAAACCGTTTACAGCAGTTATTTTGATTACAACGGCATTGCTGCAACATATCTGATCGCATCGGACCAGTATCTCCTGTACATCATCACCCCGGACAAAACAATAAGCTACGGATGGCTTACTCCTGATTCTGATGGAGAGATCAGTATTGTTATCAACGAGTTTGAGTTCGAGGATCTGGAAGACTGGCTTCAGTACAATTATGAAGAATCTGACAGTTCAGTCACATTTGAATACGAGTCTTCTAAATCAATATCCTCTGCAACCTTTGCGATCAACAACGGAACTGAGATCTATAATTCCACAATTAGCACTGACACTGGTTCTTTTACTTATCTTTTCGAAGGGGATGGAATATACCAGATCTCGATCTCCGTACATACTGAAGACGGTTATGAGTACGTCTACAAATCAGTAAGGGAAATAGGCCAGTCCCAGGGTGTGGAATTTTTCCCTGATTCTTACAGTATTGTGCTGAAATCGCTTATTGTGATGTTTTTCATAGTGGTTGGTGTGCTGGGCCTGTCTTCCTTCAGGACAGATCTTGCTGCGATCTACGCTGCCAGCCTTTATGCATTTTCAGTTTACCAGGAGTGGTGCTCCGGAAATGAATATACAGTGTCGGTGGTGGGAATTCTTGCCATTGCTGCTATTGTGAAGTTCCACAGAAAGAATAACAGGAGTCTGAATTAGATGGGAATATTTGACAAAGCTGTGAACAAGGCTGTAACGTATGTCAAAACTGAACAGTCGATAAACAAGAAGCTGAAAGCTAAAGAGGAAAGTGACGAGGTAGCGAAGGTAAAGAAAAAGTACGATGGAGCAGGCCTCACAGATTCTGAACTTGAGCACCTGGCAAAGAAGAATATCAAGCAGAAAAAGAAGGCTGCAAGTCAGACCAAGAGGTCTGGGAAGAGTTCTGGATCTCAAAACAAGGGAAAAAGTTCCGGATCCCAGAAAAAAGGAAAGAAAACTGAAGATTTCAAGATGCCTGATTTCAAGATGCCGGACTTTAAGTTCTGAGGCCTGAACCATGTACGACACCCTGCAGAAGTATGCCTACACCATGATGTTCATCAACCTCGCTTTGATATTAGTCAATGCGGCCGGTTTTTTCCCGGTTGCCAACAGTATTGCAGGGTATTCGTATATGGAAAATATTGCAGGTCAGTTCTCCACAATGGAGGACCAGCTGGCCAGTGCAAACAACACTCTGGAATACATCTATGTAGCTGGCCTGATGCTGATCATTGGCATTCAGGTTCTTGTTCTCTTCATTGCCCTGGTGTTCTTCGGGATTGCCTTAATAGCGTCGTTCATTGGCATTCCTGCACTCCTCTACGGACCTGTGGTAATCGTTCTTGATTGTGTTGTGCTCTATGATTTCGCAAAGATGCTCCTGAGGATATCCTGATGAGAAAGATCGTATTTCTTTTATTCCTGATAATGTTGGTTCCCATGGCAGCTGCAATGAATGTCAGCAATACTACGAATATATCCCATCAGGATCTCGTGGATGCAGGAGCTTACAACACGCTGCAGAACATCTCCAAGGTCTCTTCCATTGAGATAGATCTGAATGAATATTACGTCATAACTGAAATGACAACCTGGTACGATAACCAGTCAGACTATGACAACCTTGTCAGGATCCTGTATGCACCGATTGCCTGGGGAGCTTCTCCGGCTATGCTGGGTTACTGGCTCTATGTGGCTATTATTTTTGCAGTGATCATACTTGTTTATGGCAAGACAAGGAGCCTGGAAGTCACCAGCATGATAATGTTGATCATGAGCCTGCTTGTAATTGTACCGTCGTACACTGAGACCATTGTGGTCCCTTCAGTGGTGCTGTATATTCTGTATGTTTTTGCCGTACTTGGTGTAGGCGGTGCCTTGATGTCGCTTTTTGTAGGTGATTAAAATGACCGATTGGATCGTAGAGAAAAAGAAACAGAGGTCTGTTGCAAGGCCTGTGGAAGAGTTCAATATTGGAATGAATACGGATTTTAAGATCCTTGACAAGCAGGGTAAATGCATCATAAAACGGATGGATGAAAAAACATTCCTGAGAAAGTTCGGGTTTTAAACATGTGGAATGCAATAGAGAATTTCGACAGGTGGGTCCTTCTGTTCATGCTGATCCAGACCTTCTATAACCTGCTGTTAGTGACTCAAAAGACGAAGAAGGATATGCCTGGAGTTCCGGATGATGTCCTGATCAATGAGGTCAGATGGCGTTACATGAGATCTGAAAGTGTTGTAGTTTTCCAGTTCTCTGCACTTGTTTTTCTTGTGATTTATTTCATGTGGCAGATTGTGAGGTTGTATGCAATATAATCTTTATACTGCTGAAATATACTTCACAACAATGTTTTGTTTTCGGCTATGCAGAACCGCTGGCAATAATAAATACGTTACCTTGCAATATATAACCCAACAACAATAATACTATTTTTATACTATTGTGTATATTGTATATTGGGTGTACGCATAACCATTGCGTACGGTTGGATGGGTCATAGAAGGATGTGGCTCATAATGACATTAGAGAGAAAATATATTATTTACACAGCTTTAGTTTACATTTTCTTATCATGCACAGGTATAGTTTCAGCAACAACTTATTCAGGCGGTAGCGGTACGAGTGAAGATCCGTATCTGCTTTCAACAGATGCTGATATTGACACACTGTCAACAGATTCTGCTAATTGGAGCAAGAACTTCATACTGACACAGAACATCACACTTGTGGGCAATCACACTCCAATTGGTAAAACTTCACCTTACTTCACAGGTGACTTTGACGGAAACGGATATGCAATAACTAACCTGACCATTTATCAGACATCTGCCTTTACCGGATTCTTCAGTTATATATCTACTGGCGGTAACATCCATGAACTTGGAGTAGAAGCCAGCTCAGACGGTGTTATTTTAACATCAGGTAGTTATGCTGGTGTTCTTGCCGGAGCGAATGTAGGCGGCACGGTTAGAGATTGTTCTGCCACAGGCAATGCCACCAGTTCTGGCGGTATTGTCGGTGGTCTTGTCGGAACGAATGAAGGTGCTGGCAGTATAAACAACTGTTCTGCCACAGTCAATGTCACAGGTTCTGCCAATTATGTCGGTGGTCTTGTTGGCTTTAATGCTAATACTGTTTTCAATTGTTCTGCCACTGGCAATGTTACTAGTGTTTCTTATGTCGGTGGTCTTGTCGGATTTAATCACGTTGCTGGCACAGTTTCCAACAGTTTTGCCACTGGCACTGTTAGTGTTTCTTCTCAGTATGCCGGCGGTCTTGTTGGAAGCAATTCTGGTACTGTTATCAACAGTTTTGCCACAGGCACTGCCAGTGGTTCTTCTAATGTCGGCGGTCTTGTTGGAAGCAATTCTGGTACTGTGAATTCCTACTGTTATTATTCCGGCAGTCCTGTTTCTGGGGAGGGAATTTCAACTTCCTATTCAAACTTCACCAATTTCACATTCGTTTCAGGAGCAACAGGTCTGAACTGGAATGTCGGTGGTACACAGGATGTGATCACAACAGAAGATGATCCAAACTATGTATGGAAAATAATAGATGGCTATACTCTTCCATACCACCAGTATCAGGCAGATCCAATTTTACTTGCTATACCGGGAACACCTGAAAGTTTCACAAATACAACTGGTAATTTCTGGGTGAACCATAGCTGGAGTGCAGGTTCAGGAGATCTGACCGATTCCTACAATGTAAGTTATGGCGAAAGCTGGCAGAACAGCACTGTTACTTATTTCAATCATACCGGACTCTCCGCTCACGCATGGTCTAACATAACAGTCTATGCATACAATGCCACAGACTCCACACTTTCACCTGGTGCCAGTGACAATGTCCAGGTCCCGAACAACGAGATAAGCATTCTCAATGTAAGCAACATTACAGGCAGTGAAGGAGACACTATCACCTTTGATATCAACTTCACAGATGTTGATAGCGATACTCCTACATTTAATTGTAACCAGAGTTCACTGTTCGATAACTTCAACACCAGCACAGGTGTTGGCTCATGGGATATTGGTTTCAGTGATGCAGGAACTTACGATGTTGAATTCAATGTAAGTGACGGATACGGTTCAATTGATTCTCAGGTAATGACAATTACTGTATCAGACGCATCAACGATCTATGTTGGAAGTGGTCAGGATGATGACTTTACAACTATTCAGGCTGCAATTAATGATGCAAGCCAGGGAGATACCATCATAGTAGGTGATGGAACTTACAATGAGAATGTTGTTGTCAACAAGAGTGTTACACTTCGTTCAGAGAACGGTGCAGCAAGCACTAATGTAAATGCAAGCGATTCATCAGAACACGCATTTAATTTAACAGTAAATAATGTGACCATAGATGGTTTTAATGTAACAGGTGTAACCGGTTTTGAGATGGCTGGTATTTACCTTGGTTATTCAAATAACAGTATAGTAACAAACAATATTGTTAATGACAATAACTTCGGTATTGTTCTTGATAATTCAGAAAACAATACATTAAGCAACAACATTGCTAATAACAGTAGTTACTATGGTATCTATCTGTCTTCTTCAAGCCATAACACATTAGATGATAACGATATTTACAACAATTACTATGGAATTCGTCTGTCATCTTCAAGTGACTACAATACACTGACAGATAATGTTGCAATGAACAATACCCGGTACGGAATGTACTTTAGTTCATCGAACAATAATACCCTGACAGGTAATGATGCAAGTTATAACGAGCAATACGGGATGTATTTTACTTCATCTGACAACAATACACTGACAGATAACGTTGCCAGCTACAACACCTATACTTCCTTAGCACCAGATTCTGTCTCTCTTGATTTTGTGATAGAACCAATAGATATTGGAAGTGGAGCCGGAACTGGTATCTATATTGGTAACTCTGACAACAATGTTCTGACAGGTAACGTTGCCAATTATAATGAAGGAAGCAGTTTGGTCTTGTCCTCTATCAATCCTAATGCTGTTTCTCCGAATGTAGAGATGAGTTCCCTTTATTCATGTGGATTCTCTCTCTCTGGCTCGGAAAATACTACTCTGACAGGTAATACTGCAATAGGAAACGAGGACTATGCATTCTATTCCAGGACATCTTCGAATTGTACTGTTGATAATCTGGAAATAGATACCGGTTCCATGGAACTTTCCTTTGTACCGACCTATGAAACTGCAATAAGAAGCAACGAAACAATCTCCACTGTTCCTTCAGGTAAAGCAAATGTAAATGGCTATCTGGATATTGGTTTTGTTGAAGATCTGAATATGACTATCTTCTATGACGATTCAGGTATGAGCAGTTCTATTGAATCATCAATATCCCTTTATGAACTGGATAGTAATGAATGGGTTATCGTTCCGAATGCAACACTGAACACATCAGGTAATTTTGTATCTGTAGATCTTGAATCTGGTATCCATATTGAAGTTGCTTCAGTTGAGGAATACACAACTACATACGGACTCTTCAGGACTGTTCCAGGTTCCAGCAGCAGTTCCAGCAGTTCAGGAACTCGTGCTTCAGTCAGTCAGGGACAGGATCCGAAGATCGTTTCACAAACAGCTTCATCTGTCAAGCGTGTCACCGGTGGTTCTGAAGTTGAATATGACTTCTCAGGAAGTGGAACACCTGTTCTTGGAATTAGTTTCGATGCAAAGGAGGACAAAGGTCTTGTGGTTGCAAAGGTTCAGGTGCTTTCCGGCAATCCGGATGACGTTCCATCTCCATCAGGAAAGTCATACCAGATGCTGAGCATCGATGTTGGAAGTGAAGGAACTATTTCCTCAGATAGTGCTGGCAATGTTAAGATCCATTTCAAGGTGAGCAAGCAGTGGATAGAGGAGAACAACATCGATATTTCCACAATTCATATGACCAGATATCACGGTGAACAGTGGAACGATCTTCCAACATATCAGGAAAGAGAAGATGATGAATACTTCTACTTCTATGCAGAAACTCCGGGATTTTCAATTTTTGAAGTAGTAGGCGATGAAATTGGTGAAACATCTGGGCAGGTTACTGAAACTTCAACAACTGCTGCTGAGGAAGTTGAAGAACCTGTAGAAGAAGAAACAGCGAACACACCAGGGTTCACTGCTCTTGCAGGAATTGTGTTTGTTTCACTTGCGGTTCTGATGAGAAGAAAATAAGGTTAAAAGAGGGCTTGAAGCTCTCTTCTTTTGTTTTTGATATTTTTAAGCTTTGTCTAAATCCTATTTTTGATAAGTAGGTCCTTCTGTTCATGCTGATCCAGACCTTCTATAACCTGCTGTTAGTGACCCAGAAGACGAAGAAGGATATGCCTGGAGTTCCGGATGATGTCCTGATCAATGAGATCAGCTGGCGTTACATGAGAGCTGAAAGTGTTGTAGTTTTCCAGTTCTCTGCACTTGTTTTTCTGGTGATTTACTTTATGTGGCAAATTGTGGTACCTTATGCTATATAGTCTTCACATTGTTGAAACATACCTTATACCACAGTTTTGTTCCTGCATTGCTGCAGCAGATTCCTCGGATATAGAACTGACATCTTCAATGGAGGAAGTTATCTCTCTAATGGAAGCAGATTTTCCCTTCCGCGACAATATCTTGCACTATATTTGCGATCATGCTACCGGTATCGGCTACATTTTCAATTACCTCAGTTACTTCGCTTATGGCAGATGCACTGGTTTCAGCTTATGTGGAACCCTGCTGTATAGAGAGTAACGCATTTTGAGAATCAATGATGCTTAAACCAGTGTTTTCTAGTTTTGACTAGCAATAACATGCAAACAATTTGTGATAAAGAAGTAAAGCCGGGTGCCTTGGTTGTTTTGTTATCACCAATTTCCCCATTAATCGACGAATTTGAACGGCATTCCTCCATCCATTCCAGGGTTACATATTCACCTGAATCATTTGATTTTGTCCATATATAGGGTTCTGCCCAGATAAAAACAACGGGTATGTTGTTGATTCCTTGCTGTTCATAGTGAGTATCAATTATTTGGTAAATTTCATTAATTACAGTACTGTTTACTTTTTCAGGTGTTTTTTTGTTCACTCCTACTTCAATATAAGAGCCTGTTTCAATGAAATCATATAATATCACTGGACTGGATGATAAATAGGTTTCAAGTCCTTTAATATACCTGGCTTCATGAATTTCTTCAGACCATTCCAACCATTCATTTTCATCAGCGAATATAGGAACAATTCCCATAGCAACTATAAAATCGGTATTATTTTTTGCCTTCTCAAAGGCATAAGGATTATATAATATTTCTAATTTTTCACTATTATCAGCCCACATGAAAACAATAGGAACTCCATGTAAACCCGTATTTTCTTCGCAGTAAGCTTCTATTTTCTGATACATGAGATCAATTCTGGAATCATTAATCTCTTCTCCGTATTCAGAGTTTAAATCAATTATTAAGAACTCATTGTTACATGCAATAGAGTTTATAGCTTTATCAAATTTGTAATAAAATGGAGAATCCTGAAGGTATGTCCAGCAATCTACAATTGCGTTCTTCCATTCTTGATCAATACTATCCGCAAAAGTACCTCTACTGGCTATAAAATCAGGATTATTTGTGTATACTTCATATGAATCAGTCTCAGCAGTTGCATAATCTGTTGACAATAATAAAATAATCCATAATAAAATAATGGTGCTTAATCTATTTTTTGAAATTATCATGGTATCACGTATATGTATATATAAAGAATTATTGTTAACACTAATGATTATTTTTATAAAATGCCTGATATTATATAACTAGCAAGTATAGTAAAAAAGTACCAAATTATCATATGATAATTTGGCTGATTTTTTTAATGTTCATTATATCAGAGGTTCGACATCTAAGTCCAATATCACTCCGCTAATTGGTGAGAACGCTGAACTTTGGGTTGCTGAATTATATCCCCAATGAACTCCTACGAGTTTAACTCCACCTAGCGTTTTTTGGAATACCGGTGCACCACTGTCTCCAAAATCCGAAGTATATGAAGCAGTAAATTGATCTCTGAGGAAAGGGAAAGCACCATTGTCAATTAGTGCATAAGCTCTGTCAATATAACCATATTGAATTTCACTTTCTACTCCTGAAATATATACCTTACTTCCATTGCTTGGGTCTCCATATTGAGTGACGTCTTTTAGAATATTGTTATCTGAATAATAAATATCATCTGCGACATCACTTCTTTCTACCCATGCTGCATCAGCAAAGAGACCTACATAATCAGTCACCTGCCCTATAACTCCAGGATCATGGTAAACATTTGCACCCATACCTGCATCTTTTGCAACATGACCACTTATCACAAATCCTTTTGTACCACTACTATCTTCTGCCGCAAAAGAGATAGTAGATACATCTAAATCCTGGGAACCTTGTACAATTGTAACTAATTCTAATCCTCCAATCATTGTAGGTCCGTAGTCTTCCCTAGAAGTAAGCACTATGTTTGCTTCTGTAAAAACAACAGGAACATTAGTTAAACCAATAGATCTACTATTCTTATAAATGATATTGTAAATCTCGTCGATTGTTGATCTATCTATGCTATCCTTCAAACTTTGGTCAATATCTACAAATATGTATCCATCAAAACTATATCCGAAACCTACAACAGGACCACCATTTGATTTCATGTATGGGATAAGTTCGTTTTCTGAACTTTGGATGCATGTATTCAATTCTTTCCTCCATTCTTGCTTTTCATCTTCTTCTGCAATTTCCGGCATTGTTCCTTTGATGTTGATAACAATTGGATTGTCATTAAGAGCGTCAAATATTTCAGAGTTATAATCTGGTCGGATGTATTCTTCTTCAATTAAATCAGTATTGTCTGAAACATTTGAAGCAGATGAATCTGCCCAGCCTGTACCAATAAGCATAATTGAAACAACAAGTATACTCAATATTACTTTTTTTATTTTCATAATTCCGTCTCCATATGCAAAATATCACTTTGCAATTTACTTTCTTGGAATAAAGTATAAAAGAATGACTGGAGTTAGGGCGTTCTTAGTGTATATATATATTAGCTGACAGTTGCCTCTGATACATTTATGATGGGAGAAAAACAGTATATGTCGAACTATTTATTATGTTATTATGGGATTAAATATACATTTCTTTAAAAAACAGGCTGAATATATATACATGTACAGTTTAATTGAAGGCCATAATGAATATATAATATATTTTTTCCTCATTCGAACTAAGGGCATAAATTTATTCATTCAGAATCAAAACTCTTATTTTATAATATTTTCATGTCATATATAATTTGAATATGTACCACTAAGTAAGGTAGTGTAATATTCCATAAATTAATACCTATTAAACAAAAAATTAAAATTTAGTAATATTATTAATAATATCACACTAAATTTATCATGAGGATTTTATCGTGATAAGAAGAAAAACTCAACTCATTGTTTTTGTTTTATTGCTTATATTCATATTGTTTTTTGTTGCAAGTGCTAGTGGGAATGTAGAGAATAAGTCTACAAAATCACAAAATTCTGTGAATGATACATACCCATTAAGCCCCATAGAGATAAGTCCTCAAATTATAGACTGTTTAATGACTAGACCAGACTTTTTATCTTTTAGAGGAACAATACCTGCCATCGACGAAGGCTATGAAGGTTACAAATGGTCATTTTCACTTATGAATGAAGCTTGGAATATTTCGGAGTTAGAACCCTATATGCAAAAATCAAATGGATCAGGAGGGGCAGTAGTAGTTGTCGGTGCAGTTGGTAGTGGATATATTGAAGTTAAACTAAACTCTACGAAATATAAAATCATTAACGAATCCTTCATTGATGAAATATACCAGATAATTAATGTTCATTATAACAAATATACAGGCATAAGTAATGTTCCTGTAGTATTTTTATGGGACAACGTTATTGAAAGTCAGGAAAATATAAATGAAATCGATAATACAAACGATATAAATGAAGAAAAGCAGATACCTGGCTTTACTTTTATGATGCTATTTATAGAACTAATTATCTTATTTCAATTCAAGTTTGTTAAGTAGGGGAGAATGATTGATTTTTTTGGAAGTGGTACAACTTGTATGAAATTTTGATGGAAATCCTGCATGTCTACCTATAGAGAACATACAGTTTAAACCATGGCCATAATGAATAAATACTATCTACCTAAAAAAAATGACTCGATAGCAAAAAAATAATATTGCAAAATAAATATTGATTGTGGGGTACTAAGTAGTAATCATAATGTCGCTAGCTTGTGCTCTCAAAAAATATGATTTTTGTAATGTGCAAAAGTGGTAATAATGAACAAAATAAAATTTGTAAGTATGGTATTTGCAATTTCTATATTTTTGTCTTGTCTTGGAATTGCAGATGAAAATAGCATGATTTATTGTGACACTGAGACATATAACATGTCAATAGATGATAGCAATCTCCTAATAATCACAGGCGAAATAGATATGCTTACTCCTTATAATGAAATGCAGTTGGAAATGAAAAACAGTAATTATTCACTTCCTACTCTTGCAGATATTTCTAAAGTAACTGATATAGATTATAATTTAAAAGACTATACTATAGACAACGATGCCTCCAAAGATCGATATATCACTTATTTATTAGAGCTCGAAGAGTACAAAAATTATTCACGAGAAGAGCTCGAAACAACATTTATGTCATACGATGAGCTATCTGCAAAATTAATTGATGATGAAACTATATTTAATCAAAAAACTAGTGTATCTACTGCAATAAGTGAAAATGAAGACATGATCTCTTTTAAATTTTCATCATCTAATAAGGTCGCTGCTTCAAAAAGCACAATTTCTACAAAAGCAGTTGTACCTAATGTAGTAATTACAGCTGCTGATTGTGATTGGAGTTGGGTTCAAAATGAAACTGCTGCAAATACTATTACAATACATAACTACGGAACAACAACTGCTGATGGAATAGTTGTAGTTTATTCCGTAGATGAAAATAAAGGATGGATGAGAACATACAGCGATTTGGATCCAGGAGATGAAATCGATGTATCTGTTCCATTTTATGTAGATATAAATGAATACCCTACGGTTGGTGCTAAATCAATTCGCCTTTTAGCTTATGTAGAATCAAATTCTTTATACTATATGACCAGTGCACCGACTGTAAGTTCCATAATGGTTGAAATGTATAATAACAACGATGGATACTTAGTTGACCCCGATAATGGTTATTCTTTACAATTAGATGATTTAAATCATCATAGTTCTTATGTAATTGCAAGTAAAGCTGCAGTTGCAGCAGACAATACTAGCACCCCAGAACAGACAGCATATTTAATGATTAATTCTATCGATGATGATATGATATATGATACTAATATATTATCACCTTTGGAAACTGGTGCAGATACGTGGATAATTGCAAATTCGTATCATGGGATCTGCGACGAATATGCTGTTTTGACGAGCTCATATATGCGTGCTCTTGGAGTCCCAACAAGAAGGATTTGCATGTTTATAAATAATGACACTAGTGCTCATCAATTTAATGAATTTTGGAATGGGAACAATTGGATTCATATTGATTCAAGCGGCCCAAAGTATTCCACTCCTCGATACTATGCAGATATCCTACAATGGGACATATCTAATATTGGTCTTGCATTTGATGCAGATGACAGCAAAAATGCAACTGATGGCGTTGATGGTGATGGCATTCTTTCTTCATTTTTAGATATGACTATAGCTGGCAGCCAAGACTTAACGAATAGGTATTGTTAATTTGATAAGGTCTAGAAATAGACCTTCTTTTTTTAATACTTATCTCTTTTTTTGTTCTGTTCAGAGCAGATATTTCTTTAAATGCAGTACGTTGCTATTCCTATTATTTCTTTTTAAAATTCATGACGAATATCTCATATATTATATTCATGAACCTTCTTTGAAACAACTGAATTTATGCTTGAAAACGAGAATGGCGATAATTAAATGGCAGATTAAGAACATTGTGCCAGAGAAATAGTAAAACCCTATCCGAGAGTTTAAAGAGATTTTAATTATTTAGAGTAACTGAGGAACGCATTTCAGGTACATCTTTTTTGCTTCAGGAGGTTTTATTCTGTTGTATAGGTCCTCTGCATCCTTGGGAGCATCTCCCCTTAACCATTGCCTGAAATCCTTTGGCATTCCTGCCTGTCTCATGTGAGTGGTCCAGCAATGCCTGAAGCAGTGAGGTGTGAACCTTTCTATAAGTGGTCCTTTTGGGTTGTGTATTCCAATTTTCCTGGCATAGTATGTAGTAATATAATACATGTCATCTTTTCGAAGTGCAGATCCTGTATGTGTGACCCAGAGATTTTTATTACCTGGTTTTACGACTTGTTTTCTCCACGACAGGTATTGTTCCATTAAATCAATAGTTTCTTTATCAATGAAGGTCAAGCACATTGTTCTTTTTCTGAATTTAGGATTGATCCAGACTTCTCCTTCATCCAGCAAGATACTATCTTCAGTAAGTGCCATGTTTTCCCCTCTTCTTAATGCTGTTTTTTCAAAAAGGGTCATAATAGCCTTATCTCTAATCGGTACAGTCCGGATATAGTCATATATTATTTTGCCAGGCCTTTCTTCATCCGGTGCTTCAAGGAGTTCTTTCATGGTGGGGATATCTATGACTTGCCTTGTGTTGTCATAGTGATAATGCTTTTTGATTCTCAGATATCTCTTTCTAAACAACGGTACGATATTGTTTCGTGTTTCTCCTATGAAGTCAAGATAATCATAGTATGCATTGATGGCACAGAAGTGACCATTTAGAGTACTAGGTGCTAATCTTTGTCTTTTTAAATGAGTGAGATACTCTTTAAGATCTTCATATGTTGTTTTTTCTACACAGTCAGTGTAATCTAAAAAGTGTTTCACATTGCAGGCATATGTTGCTATTGTAGTTCTTGCAAAACCTCTGCAATATAAGTCATCAATAAAACTATCTATATCTTTAGACTGTGCGCAACTCATTATATTAAGAGTAGAATCTCTCACGTTTTTTAATGTTGCTCGCATTAACTTCACCCAGACTGTCTGGGTTTTATGGCTTAAATACTTAATTAGTTAAGGGAGTATCTCGACACCGAAGCCTATTTAAAGCTAAGTAATTATAGTAAAAAATGCGAAAAAACGATATGAAGGTACATGCTCCGATGGGGAATCTTGCCACAGTTGACAAAATTCCCTAGAGCATATTTCCAAAAAACCGCCTTCCCTCTATCGTTTGACAAGATGATTTTGAAAAATCTCGACTGAGGTATTGACGTGTTACCAGCACGTAGGTGTTATTTCGGTGCAAATAATAAAACGCAGTTAGTTTATATATAACTTGTGAAACTGTCGTGCTTTTTAGAAATACTTATATACCACAAAATTAAACACAGTGTTGCGTAAAAGTTTACCAGACTTTTGGCAAAATCCTATACCAGTAGGAGTTATGACAAGATGAAAACAACAATCAATACCGATAGCTTACGCTATAATTTACCGCTTAATTTGGATGATAGTTCCTTAAATGAACTAAGCTGTGCTTTTTCCGGGAATCTTCCCGGAGTTTTCAAGTCATTCAGCAGAATGATCTGTTTTAACTCCACATGTGTAACAACCCCCGAATGTGGCAGACAGGTGACTGTTTTTTAATCTGGTAAAAACATGTCTGCCGAATCTGTAGAGGTCAGGTCCATTGTTAACAGTCTCTTTGGAGATGAGACTAACATCCCTGTATCTGATGTAACAGCTTATGATATCCCCCTGGAATTCTGGCAATGTATCCAGAAAGACATAACTGAATACATCGAAACAGAACTTCAATGGACCACCTTACTCAGATATGCAGAAGCCGCCAATCAATTTGAATATTATAAAGAGTTCAGTGAAGCTCTTTTTACATTTCTTGATCTTGACATTGAATCCGATCCTGAAACATTCTTTGAAAAGGAAATGTACAAAGAAGAGCAACGTACCACCATTTCATCACTGAACTCTTATCTTTACTCTCTTTTTTCCGATAACGGTCTGAAGATAGAAGCAGACAAGATAAAGAAAAACCAGCAACAGCGACAATCAATGAAAAAGCTCGAAATGGTTCGCGATGCATATCGTGAATATGAAGAGATAAAGACCGTTGAGCAATTTATCGAATTGCTTGATGAAATCGACTTCCCTGAAGTCATCGGTGTTGACCGGTTGCAACTTGTATATCGTTCTGAAGAATACGTAACCTATAAAAAAGACGTAAAAGCGGTCATAAACGACAGTAAATATTCATTTTATGCAGAAGTCCAGAGAGCAGAATATACCCGTAATAACCTTCGCGAAGCCGGTTATTCACAGGACGAAATTGACATGTATTGTCCAGTTGACCTTGAAGAGCATTACGACTACATCAAAAACCGCTCAATATTTTCAGAGTACAAGGTAACATCCAAACCTAAAAAGGTCCGTGATGGTTCCGGATGGTCTTATCTGTGGAAGACCGAAGGCGTTACTTATGTCTTCAATGTAGAACCACCACATGGCCGCCCTGTTTCTCTCATGGTACATGCAAACATGCAGATACTTGTCTGGAAGGCAATAGTCGAAGACTATCCGCAGTACCAGGAAGCTTATGACAAGGAATTCCTGAAGGAACCTAACTTTATACCTACTCAGTATATGCATCTCTACAAGCAGTATGAGAAGCAGGTATTCAATGAGCTGAAACAGCGAAGCAAGAAGATTTACTACAAGCAAATGGAGCTTCATGGTTTTACCGGAGTAAAAGATTCAACCCTTCGTGTTAATCTAGTGCAACTTGAATTATGTTGGAATCAACCAATGCCGGTTAATCCGAATGCATATTTGATACACAAATATGCCAACCTCTCAAAGATCGGTCTACATCCAAAACTTGATGCAATGACACCTTTGATAGTAACAGAATTCCGTTCAGATGTCGATACATCCTGTATCCGTTTTGCTCACAAGGAATACAGAAAAAGCAAAAACATTCTCCGTTCAGAAATCATCATCAAAGGCCGTGAACTCAAAAATCGCATAAATCTTTTAGGCGAAAACTATTCACTTTCGTTTATACTCGGCCCGACATTATCCGACAATTTCCTACGAAACATCGAAACAACTAAAAAATATTTCTATTTCAAGCTTTACAGACGATATCAACAGGTATCCGGAACACTTGAACACGGATATTATACCTGGCGAAATTCAGAATTTAACATTGCTGAAGACACTAAAATTCGTATTCTTAAAAGTGTTCTTGATTCATACGATGATCTTCCTTATTGGATAAAAGAAGTATCGTTTTTTGATTCCCTTGTAGATCAGGATTTTGTCAGACGTTCCTTCTTCAAGAATTTCACTGAAATGCAGTTTAGATACCGTGTTCGTGAAAATCCCGAACTCTTCACAAAGATTGGTCGTGGAAAATACCGCCTTCTTCATCCTGCTGTCCTTGAATACCGCAAGGTCCGCAATTCCCTTTCATCTGTCGACTTACCGGCAATCGATGAACTCTTAACAAAATAAAGGAGTAAATTAAAATGGTAAATGAAAACAAACCAGAAGCAAAAGCACCTGAAGCAAAAGCAGACGGTCCAGTAAACAGCAGAACACTTGCAGACACCAAAACACATGAAGAGGAAGAAATAGCCTACGATGCAAAAGAGCAGGGAGATCTTAACCTTAAACTCATGTCAGCAAAGTGCAAGCAGAAATATGATGCACTTATAGCAAGCATCGGTGGCGAAGACAAGTATGAAATGAGAAACATTTCCGATCCTGAAACCGGAATATCAATGCTTTATCTTCCAGGTTCATACATCAAGCTCAATGCAGAAGGAAAACCTGAAAAGGGTGACAATGGCAAGAACGTTTATGTTCCTCATCTTGGTCTTCCTGGAAAGGTCATGATTCAACCTAAAATGTTGACAAATGAACAGGTTCTTCAGCTTCCTGCTGCAATGTCAAGATTTAGACAGACAATGGCTCCTCAACTTGAGTACAATTACATGCTTGAGCGTGACATTAGACAGAGAAAACAGGATGTAAATCTCCTGGAGGACTAAGGAAGCAATTCCTATTCCTCCTCTTTTTCGGTTGGTGAGTGATATGTCAGATAAAAAATGTATGGTAAAAGTCAAGATCGAATACAGTTATGAAGTCGATTACGATGCCGATAAAAAAGTAGTTGTCGGCAGGGTATTCAAAGACATTGATGACATGCTTTGCGAACATTATCCTGAAGACCTTGTTCTATATGATTGTGATACTCATGTAAGATTACACTTGCCGAAGGTGAGTGAAATGAATGTCGATGTCAATGAAATTATATCCGATTTTAAGCATGGTGGTATGCATTTCTTACATGTTGGTATTTTCCTATATGTCAATGGCAAAAAATTCTCTTTGATTGGTGAGGAAAAGCGTTCCGAGAGTGAATATCTCTCAATATTTAAAAAATATTCCAAGGGGTGCTGATCATGTCAGATATAGAAATCGAACAGCTCCTAAAAGAACGTGATAGATTCATAGATTATCGTGATGAAGCCGAAGACATAACAGTTGTCAGAGGTTACCAGCATCACATTGATAAGATTGATGCAGAACTCAAAGCCCGGGGGTTTGAAGGATGTCTGAATTAGATATTTCTCCTGAAACTGGCAAAGCACGCGCAAGACGTTTCTACAAAACAGAAAAAGGACTCGGTTTTAATCATCGTAAGCATGTGTGTCCAGTTTGTAAAAAATCCCTCTGCAAATGTTCAGACATGAGAAGACGTGAAAAAATAAAGTATGGGGTGACACAATGAGTACATTTCCTTCATTGATGCGCTGTCCAGATTGCCGATCAACATTTTTAGTTTATCCAGGTGACCAGGTAGGCGAATGTTATTGCGGTTCTACTTATGATTTAGTCCGCGATGATAACAATATCAGGCTTTCCAGAAGGCCTTCTGATTATACCAGGCCATCAAGTGAAACTTCTCTTGATAAGTTCTGTGAGGTGTCAGCATGAGTACTGAAAAGAATACATATACATTTGATTCCGACAGTTTGTTTTATTTTACAATGCTGGTTTTTCTTTCTGGGATGTTAATGGATGGTGCTATTTCCGCAGATGAATTGCTTGGGAAAGTGTTGTTGGCTGTGACATCTGCTATTTTCTTTGTTTTTGCTACTTGGCCAATTATTAAGTCAAAGAAGGTGTCAGCATGAAACTCTTTCCTATCCTCCTTCTCATAACCTTCCTGATCTCCCCTGCCCTTGCATCAGACACTAAGATCCCGACTGTCTCCCCTTCAGTACGCTTATTAGGTGACGGACAGGCAAGCGTTTACGGAACTGCCGTCGACACAACCAACGACTACAACGTTACCTATGGAGTATCTAGGGTAGAAGTAAAAGTCGACTCTTCCAACTGGGTAACAGCTACCGGAACCACCACTTTTAATTATACCGTTTCTGACCTCGACAAAGGCAATCACGTAGTCGGAATAAGAGCAATCGATTATTCCCTCAATCCTTCAGAGATTGTTTATCTCGACTTCTATATAGACTCTGACTATGATGCAGACGAAGACGACGACGAAGATCTTTCTTGGTACATCTCAATTGATGATCTCGAATTCCTAACCCTTGAAGATACCTTCAACGTCATGAAAGTTGAAGAGGGCACAGACATTGCCATTGCTTTTGACATTCAGAACGAATACGATGAGACTCGTAAAATTCGTTATACCATCACGAAAGGAACCTATGAACTCGAAGACGATATCAGCGTAAAAGCCGATGATGACGTAAGTATCGAAGAATGGATATCAGGCTCATATCTAACCTTGGGAGTTAATCGCTTCACCATCACTCTTGAAGACTGGGACACACAGGACACCGTGGCAGAAAAAAGCATCTCCTTAACAGTAGTTGAATCCGGAACTCTTGAAGATGATGACACAACAGGTCTCTCAAACGATGAAATGCCCGATTGGTTCATAGAATTCGCAGAACTCAACGGTCTCACAATAACATCCACTTCTGCAGATGCAGACGTGGCAAAACTCGAACAACAGCTAACTGCTCAGAATACTGCAATAACAGATCTGCAACTTGCCATCTCCGACTTAAAAGAATCCATAGATACCGTCGGCACATCTGACCAGGGCTCGAATACCGATCGGAACACTGATGATGACGAAGAAGAACAAACCTTCATAGAAAAGAACTGGCTCCTTCTGCTCATAAGTGGCGGCATAGCCTATTGGAAACGCGAAGAACTCGGATTAGTAAAAGGTGAACCTGAACAATCATCAGAAACGATGTACAACCAGCAACCCGGTCGGTTAAACGTCCCAGTCTACGACGAGGAGCTGATAAATTGAGTATTAATGACATGTATCGTAACCATTATCTTGATGATTTCGGTGATATGACAGTTCGTTCCTTTATTAATGGTTTTCTTATTACTGTTGTCGTTTTGATAATTTTATTTGTATTGTTGGTGTTTTCTATTCCCCTATATATATACCCATTTTATTATTATTTTGGTGTTTTTTCGGATGTATTTACATATAATTTTAACCCGTGGCCAATTTCTTTGATGTTGTGGTTTGGTACAATATATTTGACAGTTTTGTATTTTTTCGGTGATGTTGTTCTCATAAAAAAGGAGCTGATAAATTGACCGATAATCTGTCACCTTCTCAGAGAGCAAGAAACATCCTCTCAAAGAATCCCGTCTTCCTTGACACAGAAACAACCGGACTCGGTAATACTGACCAGATCTGCGAAATATCCATCATAGATTCATTTGGAAAGGTTCTGTTAAATACCTTAGTAAAGCCAACAATACTAATGAAAAAAGATGCGGAAGCAATACACGGTATTTCAGACGAAATGTTAAAAGATGCTCCTAAATTTATTGACATTATATTTGATTTAGTTGACGTTTTACATGGTCGCCATTTGGTAATTTACAATGCCGATTATGACATGAGGATGTTAAAGCAGTCACTAAAGCCATATGAATTTGCTAAATTATCTGATATTGGTATAGCTGATATCCATTGCGCCATGCTCCTGTACGCAGAATACTGGGGAGAATGGGACGATTACAGACAATCATACAAATGGCAACGCCTGGGGAATGCCATGCTTCAGCAGGGAATAAACTTTAACGGAACCCTACACAGAGCTTTAGCAGACACCGAAATAACTAGACAACTTGTCTATAAAATGGCTCAGATGGCGTGATACAATGTCCTTACCATACATTTTGTTAATGGTTTTGCTCTATTCACCAATTCCTCACCTATTGATAACAGAGGGGTTGAAATCGTGGTAACCGGGAAACAGATATCATACGCCACAATCGTTTATTTCTGGGTAATAATCGGTATTCTGAATGCCGATCTCCCTCTGATATTCGGTGACTATGCAATGTACATACCACTTGTATCAATCGGCTGGCTGTGGCGTGACAATCAACAGGGAGATGAATCTGACGACTATCACAGGCGAAAGTCTCCACAGATCCTTACAGAAAGGGGAACTTTCTCCTGGGATGGCACAACTTACTACGAGACTATAGGCGGTGAAAAATATGCAATACATTTCGGAAATGGATGTAATTATGATGGCTTGGTTTATCGTGGTAACGTTGCCATTGTATGCCCTGCTGAACATGTATGCGAAGTGGGCCGGGACCGCTTCATTGGAACACACTTCAATAAAAGAACTATTCCTTTTGACCTTATGTTCCCTCCAGGAACCAAGACAGCTTTATTCGGTAACACTATCAGTCCGTTTTTTATAGACGATATAGATAAAAAGCGTGAAATGAAGTCGGCAGAAGATGATTTCTGGATGAGCATGGCAAATACATATCATTCCGGATACAATCGCATAGCGAATTTCCTTAATTCTCATTCCGATCTATATGGCATGAACAGGAAACTTGAAGACATCGACAAAGTCGTCCGTGAAATAGAACAGCGAAGCAAAATATCATTCCCGGATAAATCACCAGCATTCTATCAGGAAGCTGACACCGGCAGGAATACGAGGTGAACTAATGGCATCTAACAGATTTGAATTCCGTCCGGAAGATGGTGACATCGATAATATAACACGTATTTCAAGTGCAAAGGGATGTAACGGTACGAATGCAGTGCGTCTTGCATTGCATTTCTATGTTGATCATCTTGTCGAGATAGGGGAGCTTGCTCCTAATCACAAGCAGGAACCCGTTGACGTGGGTTATGAGTTTTTAGAAAAAATATTCGGTATGAGGTTCAGACATGTCACCGAAGACTAGAATATGGATATACCTCTGGGTTTTCCTCTGGATTGCTCTGCTTTTTGGAACTTTTTTGTTTGCGGCATATGTCACTGTTAAGTAACGTCCGTACATTGTACGGACATTGCTATTTATTTTATAATGTCGTTATAATCACATAGAACTCTTGATGAGTGTGATTTTTATGGCGAAAACTGAAAAGCTTTATTTTGGAAAATCCGGAGGATACTGGGCTTTTGTTGCTGTTATAGCAATCGGTTTCCTGAGTTATACCGGATACATTGACCTTTCATCACTTGGCAGTGATGATACTGCAACGATTATAGACGCGAACATAGACCTTGACTCAACTTTCCTGAGCGTCGTATCTGCAAATTATTCACTTGCCGACACTGACACCAATTATGATGAAGATTCCGGAGTCATAACCATTCCTATTGATGTCGACGTATCCGACGATGGATCTGATACTACCTTTACAATGAAGTCAAAGGCAATCAACGGTACAACAGTAACTCTTATGAGCTTCACCAATTCCGGTGTACTCGACGAGCCATCAGACGATGAATCAATCGAGTTCGTCATGACCGTAAAGGAAGCTTTCGACGGTGGAATCACTTCAACCGACGAGATTGCTTATGCAAGTGTACTTGTATCAGCTCCCGGCCTTGTTGACGACGACAAAGACGACTACTATCCAATTGTATGCAGATCCGGAGATTCCGATAACCCTGCTGTATATGTGGATGGGGAACTCGACGAGGAAACATACACATGGCAGTCAACCACAGACGATAGAGAGATCGAGATATCCTTTAACGTAAGTGCTGAAGGAATTGTTAAGATGGAAGATCTTTCCTCCATAACAGTAAAGTCAACATTTGAAGGTGCTGACCAGGGCGATCTTGATATAAAATTCATCAAGATCTCAGCATTGTGAGGGTCATACCCTTACTCCCTTCCATTTTTTTGTTTTTTCAATATCTGGAAGATAGGAGAGGTTGATGATGAAACGTTATAGTTTGGTTGTTGTTATTGCGTTGTTTTTATTATCTGTTAATGTGTCTTCTGCTTTGAACTTTGTTTCTGATTACAACGTTGGTTCAATGTATTTTGAACCCGGATCAGAGTCTATCATTTATTATGTTTCTGGCTATTATAATATATCAAGTGTTACTACAGATGGCCTTGATAACGTGGTTGGTATTACTGGTTCTCCTTCACCAATTCATGATTTTTGTATGGATGATGATTATTATTATTATGTTTGTTATAATAATAAGGTTTATAAAACCGTTCGTGAATCTGGTATTGTTCAAGTCAATGTAAGTGATTTAAATAACACTGTCACATTGTTTTCGTTGGATACAGTTACCGATAATGCGCATGGTATGGAAATTTTTGGTTCCAATTTGTATGTAGCCGGTGACAGAGTTATTTTTGTATATTCGCTTATCGAAGATTCTTATTCTCAGATAGGTACATTTCCGGAGAGATATGTTTATGATATGTCAAAAAATGAATCCGGGATAATATTTGGTGCGCCATATAGTTCAAATTATTATTGGTACAAATATTTTATAGATCCTTCTGATAATTCAGTTAGTAATGTTCTTTGTTACGAGGGTCCAAATACGATTATATATGTTCGTGCTCTTGAGCAATTGACAAACGGTCACTATATTGCTTTTATCAAGGGTGAGAGTACATATTATCGCATAACAGATTATTACGAAAACGGTACGATATCATCCTATCTCTATAACAATATAGCATCAGTTGGCGACATGATAATATCAAGTGATGGTATTATTTATTTTGGTAACATTGACGGTTATACGATATCATCGATTACCACTCCGGATAATGTTGGTATATATGTACCATCGTCGATAGATTCTTCGTCTTCCGGTTCATCTTCTTCCGGTTCCGGTTCATATTCATCACCAACCGATGATGAAGACGAGGATGATGTAGAATCATCCTCTGATTCCTCAATATCTGATATCGGTGATTTAGTTGAAAAAATAACGGATGATGTTTCTCAGGTCATAGACGAGGTCCAGGAATCTTATGAGCAGGAAAAGATTCCAGGCATCATTCAGATGGCTGTCCGTGGCTGGTTCCGTGTTCCTATTATCTCAGATGCTCAACTTCTGATATCTGACATTACTAATTTTGACCTGGTTGAATGGTCAGGAGCCGAAGATGTCAATTAAAAAGCAATCAAAGCAGGACACTTCAAGGAATCCCCTTGAAGATATCCTTGCAGAATTCGGCATAACTGACAAGAATGCCGTTTACGTGCAGAATGCTGTTTTTGTGGTTATCGTGTACCTGGTAGGCGGTATAATGATCGAGGGACTGGCATGAGTGTTGTATCATATTATCGTGATTTCTTTACACTTCGAAATCTCGACAGAGTAACCATAGCCGGTTTTCTGGTCATCCTTCAGTTATTTGTCTTGATCTCAGCAGATTACCTCTGGGAAAATGATTCGGTGAATTACATTTTCCTCCTGTATTTCGTCATGATGGCCTTCAGTTTTGCATTACTTGGAACTGAAAATCCTTACTTCCAGGTAACCATCTTTGACGGTATAATACAGTGGGGTGGTGGCTTCCTGGTTGGACTCTTCATCTTTTCAAAACTTGGGATATCAGGAACATCCGGTTATTCGGGTTTTGAATCCTTGGGACTTCTCATCGTTGCTGAAGCTCTTGTCATTGGCATGGTAGAAGAGACAACCTTCAGGGGAGCATTCCCTAAAGCTCTGATGAGATCTAAGTTCACACCAGGGCAGGCACGTTTATTCTCAGCTATTGCGTTCTCTCTTTTCCATGTGTGGGTGAGTGATTTTGATGTTTCCTTCCTTATTACTGCCTTCGTTTTCGGCCTGATAATGCAATATGTCTGGGACGGTGGATCCACAACTTCAAAGAAACCGGGTTATCCCCTTGCAAGCTGTGGCCTGCATTCTGCCTGGAACGTTGTAATGATCGCAGGTTCATTCTGCATGATGCCATTTGACATAAGCATCCTTGGAGGGTTATAAATGGGAGATTCAAAAGGAAAGATCGACAATTCAGAAAAATATCTTATCGGTGTTTTTGTCATTGCTGTAATTCTGGAATTACTTGCAGACAGCACCCTTGCAAACATCCCTCTGGTTGGTGATATGGCCAATTTATTAGGTGATGGTGTACTGAATTCTGTTGAACTATTGATCGGCGTAAGGCTTGCTATGGGGAACTGATATGAAGCTCAACATCACGCCAAAACAGGCAGGATACGCAAAGATTGCAATAATACTCGTATTATTGTCTATCATCCTCCCTGCAAGCTCGGTGCAAACCTACGTGGCCGGTGACGGTGACGTTGACGTGGTTTACAGAGACGGTCTTTTCGGTCCAGTACACAAGATCATCACCGATGACCAGGGAATTAGGACATATATCATAGATTATCCCTGGTATTATTTCCAGGATGGAAATGCCGGGATGAACATCTACGGAATATCAGGTTCCTCTCAGTCTAACACCATATCTTTTTCATGTTATCAGGATGATGATCCTTTTACCATCACATTCAAAGAACAGAATGACCTTAATTTCGATGGTTCTATCTGGGAAAGCGTGACCGGTAAAACTGAAGCCACAAAAGCAAAGATTGTCATGTATCAGGGTTACTCTGATGCCGGGGAATCCATCAGTCTCCTGACAAATTCCATTCATTCACAGAATACCGTTTACGGTCCGTTTGATTATGGTGAGACCTGGACTAACACTTTAGATGTCTATCCGGGTCTGATAGGTGTTGGTGACGCGGCCTTTACTGTTGTTGAGTATCTCTATGCTGATACGATACTTGGTTACGATAAGGCATATGACCAGGACAGAGCATGGGTTTACATTGCTGTTCAGGAAGATCCTGACGATGCGGCAGAATCCGGAAAAGGGTCTATTACGCTTTCAGTTCTTGACAACCTTATACCCACAGATTGTACAGTGAGGATCTACAAAGACGGGAGTCTTTACCAGAACTCTATCTATGTAAGAGATGGCTATAAAGTATTTGACAATCTCGAATTTGGTGACTATCGTTTCGTAGTTCTTGATGATGGCTATGACACTTTCTTCTATGATGCCAGTCCTCAGCAGTCAGGTTATGACAATGATGACGGAGAGGTCGAATTATCCGCTTCTCATAATTCAATCAATTACATCATCTACGGCGATTTCCCTGAAACTGAAGGTTCCGGATTTGATGACGATGACAGTGACGACCAGACAATAGACGAGACTATCGAAGATGTTACTGAGGATATTATCAATGCTATAACCGGAAATGATGATGACGACGATGTCAGTCTCACTGATCTCCTTGGAGATATCCTTTCAGCACTTGGCCTGTTAACCATTGTAGCACTTGGTTTACCGTTGTTCCTGGTAATTCTGATAGTTGTACTTCTGTTAGTTTACAAAAAAGGTGGTGATGGAGATAAAAGGAAAAAGTAAAGAAACAAAATCATCCGGCAGGAAGGATAACCTGATTCTTCTTGCCATTTTACTGGGTGCTCTGTTCCTCTCTTACGGTGATCCTTATACAATGATAACCGGTAACACTGCAACAGAGTTACCTGAAGGCCAGACAGTTGAGATTCCATTCAAGTACACGTACACCAATGATTATTTCTTCGGGGATTCTACGAAGGCCCGTATAGCATTGGATTACAGTGGCATTGATGAAGATGATGAGTATCCTCTTGTGTGGTCTGTAGAAGCTGATAAGACATACGAAACGTCATTTGATCTGGATGTTAAAGGCGAAGTCGGTGACGAGTATAAAATTTACGTTATGGTTGAAGAGTACGACAGTGCAAGAAGTAAATGGGTAGACGCGACAGATAATGATTATACTCTCAGTGTAACCGTTGTGGATCCAGAAGAATACGAAGAGGAATCCGATTCATCAATAGATGAAATTGACTTCGATTCTGCAATAATAACCGGCTCTGTCCTTGCATCCGGAGCACTTGTGCTTATAGTCGGAATAATACTCTGGAGACGAAAGAAATGATTTCCGACAGAGATATAAAAAAGGACTCAAAGAAAGTTCTTCGAGATCTGGTGCTTGTCTTCGGTGCAATCTTAACAAGCACCGGTCTCACCCAATTTTTACCAGATATGCAACCTGCTTACATGGTCCTCGGTGGTATTCTTGTCACCTATGGTGCAACTAAATTAAAATGAGGTGAATTTGTATGAAAGATAATTACAGGAGTTTATCTTATGCTTTATCTGAAGGCATGATTTCTTCTGCAGAGTATGACAGACGTGTTGCTGCTTTACGTGGTGGGGGAAGCAATTCATCACCGAAGAAAAAGAAGTCTTCCTGGTGGATCCCGAAGAAATGGTTTAACATCGGCATGGCTCGACAGATGAAGAAGGGCAAAAGCAAGGACTCGGCATACAGAGCTATGAAGATCAAGGCTAATCGTAAGAAGAGAAGTAGATATCAAAAGAAAAAGTGAGGCATTGTTATGTCGGGTCGTAAAAGGCGAGGATCTGGTACAACACTTTACCGAGGTCCGGATAATAAATTCCACAAGGCCAGGAAATACAAGTCTAATCAACATGCTTCTGCTCGTTTTGAGAAGGGTACAAAAGAATATGATGAACATAAACGGAAAATGGCATCTAAGAAACTTCGTGCGAAGGGACAAAAAAAACCTCTTCCTCTTTGGCTCTTTAATAGATTAATGGCTCAGTTTATGTCTAATGGATTGGGTAAACATGCAGCATATCAGAAGGCAAAAGCCGTTGCTAATTCAAAGTGAGATGGTAACATGGTAACATTTCGACAGGCTGTATATGCATCCTGGCTCATTCTGGCAGTGATAAAACACTTCCAGATGATTCCTTTTTTAGTTGATATCCTTGATACCAGCTTTAACCTGGGAATCTTAAACCTGAGCATCTGGACCGCAATAACTTACATTGTCCTGGTCTACACTTCGCATGTCATCTCTCAAAGCATGTTAACCCTTGCTATGATGGCCTCCAGGTCAAACGTCACTACCATCCTGGCGGGTTTTATCGTTGTCCTTGGTGTCTGCACCCTAATAGACATAGTTTATGCTTATTTGAGCGGTTCTGACCTGTTTCTGGTACAAATGATCTACTCAACCGTGAGAGATCCTTCCGGAACTGCCGTCAATACACTGACGGTCCTTACAGAGAACACCACCGAAGCGATAAATGCAAGTATCTAAAATTGAAAAGCTCTTTTAATTTGCCTAATCCGGCAAATTTGTTTATTCTTTCTACTGATAATGTTTTTACTTTTTTGTTCAGCTCTCATCCGGCTAGATCTACGCGGATATCTCCGCTGCAGGTGAGATAATAGTGACACAAAAAGGACAATGTGCTACATGCCAACAATTAATTAAAATTGTTAAAGGATGTTGGCATACACCGACATGTAGCAATACCAAAAAGAAGTGAAGATTAAAAAGTAATTCGGTCATTCAATGAATGGCCTAGTTTCGCATAGCGTTTTAGCAATTTTTAATGGTTTCTAATTCAGATTGTAAATGATTTAATACATTTACAAGTTTTTCTGTCATTTCTTCGTTCTTGGCATCGTGGTTTTCTCTTTTTTCTTTTTTGATCATGTCTTTTATTAGTTTGATTCCATCTTCATCTTCAATGACATATTTTAAAACCAGCAATTGCATAACAATTTCATTATCTATGATTTTTAACTGTTCTTCTGTGATAATATTCTTGCAAAAAAGATTAAAAATGTAGTCTCTTGTGTGTTGCCAGTAGTCTATATCTTCTTTTAGTTCTTCTTCGGTTTTCATTTTAATATCCCTCTTTTGTTAATATTTCTTCAATACCGGCCTGAAGGATAGCACTTAAATTAAGTTTCCTGGCTGGATTTTCTTCGTTATACTTGTCTATTCTTTCTCTCATCTCTTCCGGAAGAGATACTGATCCTTTCCATGATGCCATAGTATCACTTTTCCACACTGGTATATATCAATAACCGAACCGGCCATTAATAATTAGTTGGTATCCTGGTGTAAATCCATGCATTAAATTCATTCTTAATGCAGTCGGACCGTACTTTCTTACATCTTCCTGGCATTGTTGCACACTGATTATTTTCTGATTGGCAGCAGCTGCACCACCTTGAGCAATTGCATAACAAACCGCTGCTTTTACAAATTCCATCTGTCTCTTTTCCGGCAGTTCAAGGAATCCTTTGATATCTTGGAATAGCTTGTTGTTTTCGTTTCCTTCTATTTCATTGCTTATTCTGATAATCTCTTTTTGTTCTTCCTGGCTGAGATAGTCTAAAAGGTATTCCTTGACATGCTCAGGTGGTGCTTCAAAAACAATTTTTAAAAGGGTTATCTTGGGGGTTTGGCCTAATGTTATCATCTTCCTATTCCTGCCTTATCTTTTTCTTCTTGGTCCATTTCTGCTATCCATCCGGGTATTTCAATAAATATTTCAAGTGAACCGCTTATTTTCTTTATTTCCTTGACATATTTAAAAAAGGCATAGTTGCCTTTCTCTCCTGTTGTTTCCAGGTCTACTAATCCGATCCATGCACCATTTACATATAGATGTACATTGCCATCCCATTCTTTTATTATGTCGGCTTTCTCTTTTCCATTTAATAAAAGATCATTTCCGTCTGTCATTTTATCACCTTAAAAATTGATTAAAATAGTGTCTGTTGACCTGCTTTTTTTGCGTATTTTTTGAATGTACCAAAGTTGTATTTATATATGGTAATTCCATGTTGTCCCATTGGACCACTTCCACCACCCAAAAAAGTAATTTTTTCATATAATTTCCTATAGTTGGTTTCTGTGATATTCCAATATCCCATGTTTTTGTATTCTTTTTCTTCTTCGTCATGTACTTTTAATAGTATCTTGTGTACTTGTTCCCCTTCCTGTTTGATCAGTTTTCTTTCTGGGTATTCTTCTTTCCATCTTTCTATGTCTTCAGCGTGTCCGAATGTCCATTTTCCCCATAGTTTACCGTTTTCAAAAACATGATAGTAACCATCTTCTGGTGGCAACGTTCCCCATAAATTAGAGGTGGTCAATTTAACACCTCTTCTTCAATATTTCCGAGTATATAATCTGAAGCTTTCTGTGCCTTGTTTGCTGCTGTAACTATCAAAGTATGATCGTTTTCTAGTGCTCTTATCCAACTATCAATATAAGCTGCGCTATTGTCTAATGTGTGTTTTTCTATGCCTGCGATAGTACACAGCATTGCGCTTCCTATTTCTGCAACAAGTTCTTCCTTTGAGTATTCATGACTACCAAAATTAAACTGATCTTCACCTGAAAATCTGTTTAGTCTTGATTTGTGGCCTGTGCTGTGTATCATTTCATGGAAAAGAGTACTGTAATACTCAACTGAAGAGATAAATACGCTTAATCTTGGTACGTTGATAACATCGGCCACGGGTGTATAAAAAGCCCTGTCATCATTGTTGTGTCTGATTTCAACTTCTGTATAATTGTTAACAATGTCTTCGCATGTGCTGATAGTTTTCTTTTCTTCCTTCTGTGCATCTGATATGCTAGGTATTCCTTCAATGTCTGAGATGTGAAATACTCTGTAATACCTCAGCATAGGGATTTTGTCTTTTTCTCCTTCTTTGTTTTCCTTTTCCAGCATTTTAAAGAAAACCACTAATTCCGATTTGGATCCTTTCTTAACTTTTCCGTTTAGTTTTTGGATCTGATTCCATGTGATATACTCCCCTGATCTATTGAGTAGTAGCTGATTAATTCCCCTGTATTCTTTTCTTGATACATAGTTAATAGCAGGTTCAGCATTCCAAGGCTTTTGCCATGGTATAGTTCCTTCCTTAAGTTTTTCGAGAATCTTTTCTGTTACAATTGTGTATACTTTATTTGCCATGTTTGCCAACATCCTAGTAAGCTTATTACTTACTAGTATATACTAGTACATACTACTATATAAAGATACATGTGGCTACTGTTGTCGGTTTTATTAAATAACCATGTAAATAAATTAATGTGCGCGGTGGCTGTTTATCCTGGCAAAAAAAGGTAAATCGCTTAAAATCTTCCTGGGGGATTTTCCGGTTGAATCATCCCCGCCATGAATGACGGGGATTCCTGAATTACGCTGAGTCCTCAACGTTTTTCTCTATTTTGTCCGGCTGACTCTCAACATATTTGATTAGCACATCTAATGATACCTGCCCTGTGGTTGCTATGAAATATGAAGGAGTCCAAAAGGCATCACCCCAGAGCCATTTTTTTGTTTCTGGAAATTCCTGTCTGAGTTTTCGAGCAGTAACGCCCTTGAGAGTATTAATCACTTTCACTAAATTTGTTTGAGGCGTGCCCTTGAACAGAATGTGGTGGTGGTCGTCTCCCGGCTCCTGTGCAATAATTTCAATAGCCAATTCAGAGTTTTTGTCATTAGCCCACTGCTCTGAAAGTTCGTATATTATCTGTTTTAGCCGCTCTCTAATTTTCTCATTATACAGGGCTTTGCGTCTGTATTTGATTACAAAAATTAGATGATAGTGCAGCGTGAATACTGCATGACGTGATTTGTCTAGATTATAGCCTGACATGTTGAACTCCGATGGTTTTAAATAGTATTGTCACATTCTAAAAAGTGTTCCCCACACCAGTGGGGATGATTCGAAAGAATTACTAACACAGTTCCCCACACTCGTGGGGATTTACTGCAGGTTTGTCTGGTCGGCAATGGTTGTGATAACAGTTCCCCACACTCGTGGGGATTTACTCTTCTTCAAATTTGAAACTTGGATATTGTTCCTGAATATATTTTTTAATACATGGATATTCATCAGCACCATTTAACGACAAAATTGTGCTGATTCTTTCATTATCGTCTTCTCCTTTTATATATGGCCTCCATTTCTGTGAACGGGAGCTGCCACCAAACTGTCCACTACCAAGTCCACCTATGTGAGTATATCCCTCACCATCGATTGCTTCTTTTAGAGTGCAATACAGACTATTATCCTCAAATTCTTTTTCGGGGTCAACTTGATCTATCCATTTGAGGTGTTCAAATTGTCGATTTCAAATGGTATTACAAATGAATCTGCCCAGTAGAATGTTTCGCCCCTGATTTCATCTCCTTCGTTTTCAATGATGATTTTAATTATTTTTTCCATCATTTCATTATTTGATATGTTTTCTGTTTCACCGTCAGCCCAGAGTGTTTCGACATCTATACCAGTTTCTGCAGAGATTTGTTCGAGGGCGTCAAATACTTCATCAGAGGTGTTTCCGCGCATTCCATAATAGTTTTCTTCGTAGTAAGATATTGCTTCTAATGCCATTGTTATTTCTCCTTTAACCTTAATTGGTTGTACGATATACTATACAACCTATTAGTATTTATAACTTTCTATTGGTTGTCATGTTTTCTATACAACCAATTGTTATATGCGTTTTTGGGTATAGACTGTGCGAGGCTCCGCTTTCATCCCCGCCATGAATGACAGGGTCTTCCCGCTGTGCCTCCGCTCTCCCGAAGATAAATATAGTCATTTCCTGCTTTTGCACTCTCAATATAATCGTTTAATACGCCTACCATGTTAAACACCAACCGAGTAAATAAACTTATAAAGTATGAACCGTTACCGGTCTGACCAGGTGAACCCCGTTCAGTTATCAGTAATAGATTCGAGTGAGCTGAAGGCTAGTTGCTCACTGCATGAGAACGTGCGTTCAAAAAAAAAAAACGTCCAGTTATCATACAATGAGTTCTCGTTCGCTTCGGCACCCAAATGTCTGAACTTCAGGGTTATCATGCTTTGCCGAAGGGCAGGCGAAGCCCAAAGCTTGATTTCCCTGAAGTGAGTGGGTGCCAGCAGAAGCGTAAGAGAACTCTAATGATAACGGTTTTTTTCCGGAACAAACGTTCTCCGAATAACTCAGCCAATACAACCGGGATGTCGTTTCACCGCTTTTCCGGTAGGTGTATAACTCCGCCTGGCCTGCTCTTTTTTGCTGTGTCTCTGTACTCCGCAGGCCTGCCGCCTGGACACCCGCGAAGCTAGGAAGCCGGCAGGCCGGTGGAGTGCCCTATCTTGTAGATAAGATTGACTTTGGTTCCTAAATTTCCCGCGTTTCCTACTAAATTGGCTTGACGGTGGTTGATTTTTGCTACAACCAAAACGCAGAAAATTATATATACATGTTTTCTTTACAAAGTTAAAATTCTAACATTTATAGCCATTCCTAAATATGAAGCGGTAGAGCTTATATAATATATATTTAATGTATAAACAAACCAAAATCATATATAAAGGTTTACATAAAACATATTTTTACAACATTTGGTTTACAAATATGTATTATTTCCACAACTTAGGAATATGTCTCAAATAATGCGGTCTAACTTCCCACGGTTCAACATGGTCATACCAATCATCTGCACCCTGGGGAGCATCTCCCCTTAACCACATCCTCATCTCTCTAGACATACCCGACCTTCTCAGATTAGTCGTGAACCAATGCCTATAACAATGTGGTGTAAATTTATCCTGCATCTCACCAAGTGGGTTATGTATGCCGATTTTAGAAGCGTAAAAAGTCGTAATGTAGTAAAGATCATCTTTTCTTAGCATACTTCCTTTATGAGTAACAAAAAGTCTATTGTTTCCAGGCTTAACAACCGACTTTCTCCACACAAGATAATCCTGCAAAATATCAATAGCTTCCTCATCAATAAACCCTATACACTGTGTTCTCTTAGCAAATTCGGGCTTAACAAAAATCTCACCATCATCAACATTTAAATCGCTTCTTTCCATCATCCTGCATTCTTCTTTCCGGATGCCTGATTTCGCAAACATGATAGCAATAGCTCTATCTCTCTCCGGAACTGTTCTAATGTAATTCTTTATCTGCATAAAAGGTTCAGTTATCAACGGTTCGTCGACAAGTTCTTTCATAGTTGATTTATCAATCAACTGTCGTCTTTTGTAATAATTGAACTTCTTTTTTTGTTTTAGATATCTTCTTCTAAAAGCAGGAATCTCATTTTTTTCAGTCTTTTCAAACTCATAAAGAAAATCATAGAACGTACTGATAGCAGAAAAATAACCGTTGATGGTCGAAGCCGTTAGATTTCTTTTTTTCAAATGCTTCAGGAACAACTTCAATTTATCATAATCAGTCCTTATTTCAAAATCATCAAATAACTGATTATGATCGCATTTTTGAAAATCCAGAAAATATCTTATATTGCAACGATATGTCTGAATAGTAGTATTAGAAAAATCACGACATCTGCAATCATCCGCAAATTCTTCTAACACACTTCTCTGCATACCTGATTATAATATACACAATAGTATAAAAATAAGTAAGTTGTTATGAAAGAACATTATCTTTCCAGAAAAAGTTTTCACTTGGGTTAATTTCAAAGCTTTCGAATTCTTTTGGGTATAGTCCAGGGTACTTAATTTCATCCAGCGGAATGCAAAACATCTTTTCCGGACTTTCGGGTTCTCCACCTAAACCAATGACAACAAAAACAGGATATCCATTTTCTTCCTGATATTTTCTATATCGGTTCATCTGTGGATACTTTGACCAGGTAATTTTTCCTTTATTGGTGTTTTTTCTATATTTGCATTCAACTGCAAATTGCTCATTCTTTCCTTTGTACTTATACCTGATTACCATATCAGGATCACTATCAGATTCGATATATTCATCTCTCTTTCTGCAAATATCCGTATTCCACCTGACAACATCGAAATACTTCTTTTCGAATCTGTCTCTTACAAATTCCTCAAAAGCATTTCCCTTTTCGATAGCGATTTCTTTCTCAATGTCTTCTACATCGAAGTCAAAATCTTCTATCATACCCGTGTTTGCCGATATTGTTTTTAGTTCTTCCTTAATCTCACGCAATTCTTTCAGTATTTCCATTCCAATGTTTTTTTCCATGTTTTAATTATATCGAAAATAATTATATATAAACTTTAAGATATTGCGGCAACTGTGGCAAGAATAAAAATTACATTTGAGAATAAAAACAAATTAGAAGAAGAAGGAAATATGCTCCGATGGGGATTCGAACCCCAGTCGCAGGAGTGAGAGTCCTGCATGATTGGCCGTGCTACACTATCGGAGCAATCTGCTTTGCTTGTCAGCACCCTTGAAAGTCACTCAAAGCATATTAATCTTTCGTTTGGATAAAAAAGGTGTATGCTTGCGATTTATGCAAACATACTGTATGGGGAGCTCTGTTCTTCTTCTTCGGAAACTACTTTCTCGTATGCGTCAAGCAGATCCTGCATTGTGATGCTGTCTCCACGTCTTCTGAGGACGAACATTCCGGCTTCCTTTGTGATCACTTTTATGTCTGCACCACTGAGGTCATTTGTCATCTTTGCGAGTTTCTCAAAGTCCACATCCTCCGCCATATTCATCTTGCGGGTGTGTATCTTGAATATCTCAAAGCGTCCTTTCTCATCAGGGAGTGGAACCTCGATAACACGGTCAAATCTTCCAGGACGAAGCAGTGCAGGGTCAAGAAGATCTATCCTGTTTGTTGCAGCAATGACCTTAACGTTCCTTGTTGCATCGAAACCATCCATCTCAGCAAGAAGCTGAAGCATGGTGCGGTTCACTTCCGCAGAACCTGTGGTACCGTCATGGGTACGCATGCCGCCCACTGCATCTATCTCATCAATGAAAAGGATGGATGGGGACTTGTCGCGAGCCATCTGGAACACATCCTTCACAAGGCGTGCGCCCTCTCCGACAAACTTCTGCACAAGATCAGAACCTGACATCCTGATGAATGTAGCATTTGCCCTTGAAGCAACAGCTTTTGCGATAAGGGTCTTACCTGTTCCGGGCGCACCGTACATCAGCACACCGGTTGGAGGCTCAATACCTATCTTCTCGAAGAGTTCCGGTTCAACAAGTGGAAGTTCCACAGATTCAACAACTTCTTTCAGAACATCATCCAGGCCGCCTATCATATCATAGTCGATTCCCGGGGAGTTGATGAGTTCCATGACCTGGGCACGCACGTCCGCAGCTCTGGAGATTATAGATATAATAGAGAATGCTGCATTCACGCAGACTCTCATACCTGCCTCAACATTGATGTTAGTGGGTATCTTTGTCACAACTTCCTGATTGTTTCCGTGTTGTCTGATAAGTGCCACGCCGTTGTCGACTTCCATTACCGTGGCGATGAAAAGCGGAGGAGTGGTAAGCTGCTCGATCTGTCTTTTGAGCTTACTTGTTTCTTCAAGGTAACTGTTTGCCAGCATGCTTGCTTCAAGCAACTTTGCTCGCATGCTTTCGTTATTGACCTTAAGTAATTCTATTTCATGGAGTAGGGACTCCACATCTTTTTCGTCAAGAGTATTAGACTCTATCTGAGTCCTGACCTTTGAACTAATATTGTCAATTGGTGATTCAGCACTACTATTTGACATAGGGGCTTAGTATGGGTATCATTGGATATAAAGGCCACTGAACTAATGCATAGCGCTTTTGTTTGCTGCATCTTTGTTTTTGATAAATGCTCTATATTACTAGAACTCTATTTCCGATGCTTTCACAAAAAACTACGTGAATCAGTTTTTGTGATGTAATCCATTTTTATTTGATGAATCAAGTAGTAATAATACTTCTATTAACTTAAAAACGGTTTAAAATCAGTATCTATTCTTTCAATACACATTATTACTGCTAAATTCGACAAAGAACGAAATATTTATCTATTATTATTGCAGTTGTAGTATTGTAGACAACTTGTGTGGCTTGTCTTAAGTTTGTATTGAATGTTTTAATTTTCAAACAAAGCTCTATTTGGGGTTTGATTTGTCTTAAAACAAATTCATACACATTATTAGAGCAAATATTTATATAATATTAATACCATGTAAGTATTGTGAAGCACAGAGAAACAGTGTGTTCCTGATGTATTCACACGATAACGGATCAAGATTAATGAGCAACACCATGAGTCTGAGGGGATAAATGGTTTTGTGAATCCATCACTATCTGAGGGGATGAATGGATCCGCAAAGAGGCAAAAAGGATGAAGGTTCGGCTTGAGATCATCAACGACGATGGCACTAAAAAAGCGATCGCCGAATTCGAGCTTGCTGACAGGCGACGCCTGCTGGCATTCTTGGATCTATATGCAGACGAGACTAGAACTATTTCCGAACCTTCGTCCACTTCACCTAATCTTATGCAGAATGTATCAACTCCTAGTGCTACTAATTCTGCTATCACTAATTCTCAGGTAAATGTTTCTGGACAGAATACATACCAACCACAAGTTGTTCAGCAGCAGTCACCTCAACAGTCGCCTATGATGTATCAGCAGCCAGCGCAGCCGGCAGATCTGTCACAGCAGTACCAGCAACAGTATTCTCAGTTGCCGGTGCAACAAACACAGATGCCCGCACAGCCAGTGTTGCCACAAACACAACAGTTCAGGCAGACATATGTTCCTCAACAGGGACAGGGTCCTGTTCAAAATACAATTCCTGATTATCAATTGCCGCCGCAATATATACTACCCAACAACCTACCTCCTGTGGGGGTTCAGCAATATGGGTATGGGCAGCCGACACCACCAATGTCATCTACGGTCCGCCAAACAATGAATCCTAACCAACAGATGATGTCGGCTGTACCTCATATTGAAGTTCCAGCACAGGTTCAGCGCCAGGCAACTCCGCAGCGTAAGGTTCCTTCACTTCATGACAGAATGAGCGACAGTTCACTGACCATCAACGAACGTCTGGAACTCTTCCTGAAGTATGAATATCCAAGGATTTGGTTCTCATCACAGGACATACAGAAACAGTACGAGCGCATTTACGGCGATATAAAACAGAGCACAGTGTCCACATATCTTTCCCGTATGTTCCGCAAGAACATTCTTGCCCGCAGAGGAAACAGGACGCAGCGCGAATATCGCTACATTGCAGACGAGCTTGAACCGGAATCTGACCTTCGTGTTGATCAGATGGCATCAATGCCTCAGGATTACAGGTTCCAGTACTAACTTTTCTTTTTTGAGTTTCAGTTTTGAGATTCTTTGAACTTCTGTTTTGACTGTTGCTTACTGTCACCTATTTAACAGACCATTGACATACAGATTCTCATGCGTTCACCACAGGATCTTTTCATCACAGGCATCACTGTTGTGATAATGGGTTTTATTTTTGTCATTGCCGGAATGCTGGTCTCCATGTCCGAAACCGGAGGTGACTTTGGTGGCTTGATACTCATTGGTCCGATTCCCATTGCATTCGGCTCTTCTCCTGAAATCACTTCCACTATGTTGTGGGCAGGTGTTCTTATAGCAGTGATTTATCTGGTTTCAAGGAGGAAGCTCTGATGTTTGGAACTTATCTGGTTATCAGTGGTTTTCTTATGATACTGGTTGGTTTTGCGTTGATCATCTTTTCAGGTGTCTCTAACTCTCAGAATGATGAAATAATGGATGAATACTCTTTAAATCATAATTCATCTCATAATGGCTCTTCAAATAGTGGTGATAGTTTCAATCCCGGGTCTGATAAAACAGAGGTAAGGGGAGGCGGTCTTATCATGTTAGGGCCAATTCCTATCATAATCGGTTCAGACAATAGGAGTGCTCAGACACTGATGATACTGGCTATCGTGCTGATGGTGTTGTATTTCCTGATATTCTCTCGATAATTTGCAGGATTATATCATAACTGCCTTGTGAACCGTGTGGTGAGGCAGTGATATTGTTAACCGGTGAAAGCCTGTTTTTCTATGTGAAATACGCATGCACTTCACCTGTGAATACGTTTATAGGCTTTTGGCTCAATACACATAATGATGCGTCCTTTCAAACTAGTTTCTGAATACAGTCCGAAGGGTGATCAGCCCGGGGCAATTGCCCAGCTAACTGAAGGTATGCTGGCAGGAAAGAAACACCAGACTTTGCTCGGTGTGACCGGTTCAGGAAAGACCTTCACGGTAGCCAATGTCATACAGAACGTGCAGAAGCCAACTCTTGTTATCGCTCACAACAAAACACTTGCTGCACAGCTTTTTTCTGAGTTCAGGGAGTTCTTCCCGGATAACGCTGTGGAGTATTTTGTCAGTTATTATGATTACTACCAGCCCGAAGCTTACCTGCCTACGACTGATACTTATATCGAAAAGGATGCGTCAATCAACGAAGAGATTGACAGGCTGAGACTTTCAGCAACCAAGTCTTTACTGGAACGCAAAGATGTTATCGTGGTTTCCAGTGTTTCCTGTATCTACAACCTTGGTTCTCCAGATGAATGGCGAGCTATGTCTGTGATGCTGACTCCCGGAATGGAGATTGACAGGCCGGCTTTCCTGGAATCACTTATCAACATACAATATGAAAGGAACGATATTGCTTTCACTCAGGGTACTTTCCGCTTGCGTGGTGATACGATTGAAATATTCCCGGCGCAGGAGAAGGAAGGTATAAGGATAGAACTCTTTGGTGATGAAATTGACCGGATAGCTTATTTTGACACAGTTACTGGAAAGGTGCTTGAGGAAGTGCTTCCTGGTGAGACTATTGGTATTTATCCAGCCAAACACTTCGTTATGCCGGAAGAGTATATTGACAAGGCCCTGGGTACAATTGAAGCTGAACTTCATGATCGATTGGCTGTGCTGAGGTCTGAGAACCGTTTACTTGAAGCTCAAAGGCTGGAACAGAGGACCAAGTTTGACATGGAGATGATCCGTGAGCTTGGCTACTGCAGTGGTATTGAGAATTACTCCCGGCACTTTGACGGCCGCCGTCCCGGCGAGCCTCCATCTTCCCTGCTTAATTTCTTCCATGATGATTATCTTCTGGTCATTGACGAGTCACATGTGACCATCCCGCAGATACGTGGAATGCACAACGGTGACAGGGCAAGGAAGCAGTCATTGGTAGAGTATGGTTTCAGATTGCCTTCGGCTCTTGATAACAGGCCGCTGCGTTATGATGAGTTTGAAAGACAGCTTAATGATGTAATCTATGTTTCCGCCACACCTGCGGAGTATGAGGTTGAGAAAAGCAAGGCTGTGGTGGAGCAGATCATCCGTCCTACTGGTCTTGTTGATCCTGAAATTACTGTCAGACCGGTTGAGAATCAGGTGGATGACCTAATTGGTGAGATTCGCAAGGTTACTGCGAAGGGATTCAGGACTCTTGTGACAACCCTGACCAAGAGAATGTCCGAGGATCTGACGGAGTATCTTCTGGAGCTGGGCATCAGGGTGCGCTACATGCACTCGGATATTGATACTCTTGAGCGCGCGGAGATCGTCAGGGATCTGAGAAAAGGCGAGTTCGATGTGCTTATCGGAATTAACCTGCTGCGAGAGGGTCTTGATATTCCGGAGGTTGCTTTTGTTGCGATACTGGATGCGGATAAGGAGGGTTTCCTGCGCTCTGAGCGCTCGCTTATCCAGACTATCGGACGTGCTTCGAGAAACTCTGAAGGGCGTGTCATTCTCTATGCTGACAACATAACCGGTTCCATGGAGCGTGCTATCAACGAGACCGAGAGACGCCGCAAACTTCAGATGGAGTTTAACGAGAAGCATGGTATCACTCCAACCACAATTCGCAAGGCTTTGCAGAAGGAGCTTGTTGAGGGTGAGAAATACAAATCTGCTTCAGGTGTTCTGGCAATTGCCGAGGACGCATCGGCACGTGAGGTTCGGGATATTATCATCGACCTTGAGGCTGATATGCACCTTGCTGCCAAGAACCTAGAATTTGAGAGAGCGGCAGAACTTCGAGACAGGATAAAGGAACTCAGGGAAGAGTATTCTTTGTGATTATTCTGTGATGACGTTTATAATTTTTATCGGTCATCTGGCATTGCGGCTCATGCGCCTTATGCCGCGTCTTCTTTTACGGTCATCAGGTCCTGAGTATCTTATGTTCTTGCCGGTGTGATGAAGGAATACGTCATCAAGGGTTGGTTTTCTCAGGCTGACGGATTCTATGTGAAGATTCAGGTCGGTGCTTATCTTCATGAGTTCCGGTATTGTTCTTTCACCGTCTGTTGCGGTTATGCGGATGGATGCACCGGTGGTGGTTATTTCCTTTTTGTCAGGATTATGGTTCTTGTGATTCTTGTAGTGTTCCACCATCTTTGAGGCTTCATCTTCACTGCTGAAGGTGAGGGTTATGATATCTCCGCCGAGTTCTGCTTTGAGTTCTGCGGGAGTACCTTCGGCGATAATCTCACCGTGGTCGATGATGGCTATGTGGTTGCAGAGCATGTCCGCCTCTTCCATGTAGTGGGTGGTGAGGATCATGGTGATGTTCTTTTCCTGGTTGAGCTTCTTGATGTATTCCCAGGTATGGTTCCTTGTCTGGGGATCAAGTCCGAGGGTGGGTTCGTCAAGGAAGAGTACGTTAGGATGGTGCATGAGTCCTCTTGCTATCTCGAGCCTGCGCATCATTCCTCCTGAATATTTTTGCACCACCTCGTCAGCCCAGTCGTTGAGCTCTACGAGTTTGAGCACTTCATTGATGCGCTCATGGCGTTCTTTCTTCCCGAGTCCGTAGAGCCTGCCGTGAATGTCAAGGTTCTCGCGCCCGGTGAGTTTCTGGTCAAGGGTGGTGCCCTGGAACACTACTCCTATGGACATGCGCACTTCTGTAGCTTCGCTCCTGATGTCATGTCCCCAGACCCGGGCAGTTCCTTCAGTTGGCCTGAGCATTGTGGCAAGCATCCCTATGAGTGTTGATTTCCCTGCTCCATTGGGTCCTAGCAAGCCGAAAAGCTCTCCTTTTTTGACCTCAATGTTGATGCCTTTTACAGCTTTTACCTGCTCGTAATGTTTGCTTATCCCTTCAGTGCGGATCGCTTCGTCTGAGTGTTCCTGTTCCATCCGAATTAGTGAATGACCTCCGCCTTTAAATACAATTCCAGATTATATTCATTATCAGGCGAAAAGATTATATTGGAAAAAACACTGTATTGGGTGTTCAAACTGCGCTGGTGGTTTAGCGGCTATGACTGAGGCCTTCCAAGCCTTAAACCCGGGTTCGAATCCCGGTCGGCGCACTCAACTTTTTTTTCTTGAAATTAAGATTGTTAGATGACTTTTTCTTTTGGTTTTAGAGCAGGATGCAGGAAGTTTACATCAATGGCTCAGGGGAGATTCATTAAAGAAAAAGACCTGGGCTAATAATTACCTGGAATTTGATCCGGAACTGGTGAGAAAAGAGTATCTGTCTTGTGTACCTCAGTTAAATTGCTTATTTTAGCTTCAAAACGGCATAAACATCGACACTATCATTTACCTCATCTAAGTCATAACAGCGTATGAGTAGATCGCTCCCTTTAACAGTCACAATATCCCTCTCTGTATTGTTTTCTGTCCATGAATAAGATTTTAACTCTCCTGATCTATTGTAATTAACAACCACTTTTACGGGCTTGTAGTTATCATGCAAATCAAATGAGAAATCTTGAATTTGCAATGTTACAGGTAAATTGTTTACTAGGTGTATTTTTGCATAACATGTTTCATTTTTATATTCTGGAATCTCTGCATCTAAAGATACCACATTGTCCATGCATATCTCATCAGTCATCACTACAGATACTTTAGTTTCATTGATTTCATTGATAATAAAATAATTATCATTTACATAGTAGTCTGTAGTTTTCCTGTTAAATCCTCCCTTCGATGCACTAACTACATTGTATTCCGTCTCAACCCTTACCCAGTCTAAAGCGAGAGGATGATTAATTGTATAATGCCGGTAAACTATTTTATCAGCTGAAATACGTGACAAATTATGCTCAACTGGAAACTCATCTACAACAATTACAGTCTTCCAATCTTCTTCATCAACACTAGGAATTAATGAGGCTGTACCAATTCCTATAAATGATAACAAAATAAGAGCTACCACGAAAAATTTTAAACGTGATGATATATTCAGCTTTTCTAATATTACAAGTGAGTGTACTTTCTCATTTTCTTCAAAAAAGATTGCTATGTTTATAAACAACAAAAATATAATCGGAAGCGAGCATGAAAGACATACATATGCAAAATGCATAAGGTAAACTGAGTAATGTGTTGCAGCCAGACTAATTATCTCAGATAGAGCCATGACTACTAAAATCAACAGAAGTAATATCAAAATACCATTATTAATACGTATATGCAACTTTTTGCTTTCAATCAGGGCAACTTTAGCTTTCTTCCTATAAGCAATCAGGTAGCCAATTAAAAGAAAAAATCCAGTTCTGTATAAAGATACATCAGCAACAGGATTCATTATCATATCTTCACTTGTGAAATTGATAATATTACTAAAGGCAGTTAAAAGAGTATACAACGGAAGAAGCAAGAAATAAAATGTAATAAAACCAAAAACGAGAGATATGCCCACTTTATCTATCTCTGAAAAATCAGTCCATGATTTACTTCCATAGAAATATATAAAGAACAAAGCATAACCAAATATAGAACACGAAAGTAGAATTTCTCTGTTCACTTCTGCTGAAAGCAAATCCAAAATAAAATACTGCATATTACAACTAAAACACTGTTCAAAATAATAAAGGTTCCTATTTTCATAATTTTATTTTGAGATATAATCTAAGCTTAAGCAGAATACAGCCCACATCTATACGTCGAACAATCCTTCGGTATAAGGAGCATACGAGAGCAGGCTAAAATCAACTACCTCCAAAATCTTTATTTTTGCTCATATTTTATCTATATATTTAAATATAACGAAGGCTATTATTTTATAATTAACGATTATCGGGAAAGGCAAACATGCCGCAGACCACCGGAACCTCATGATAGATTCATATCAGGAGCCACAGACCTGGTGGAAAACCTATAAGGAGTTGATGAAATAGCAACATATACAGCATACGGGGGCCTTTACAGGGGCAAGGACGAAAAGAACTTTTCATATTCATCAGGACCGTTCCTGAAATTAAAGGCTGATGAGAACAAGATAACTATAAAACCTGACTTCCCAGTAAGTTAGGCACAACTCCTCCTTTTTACTTCCTTTTCAGTCTTTTCCATATCGAAAAACATTTATTCTTATGTGCCTAATTATTGTGCATAATGAAACCGTTTACAAGAGTAAAAGTCATAAAGGGAATCGAATACCTCTATGAGATCACGCCCTATTACGATCCTGTACAAAAGAAGATTCGACAGAAGAGTAAGTATCTTGGGAAACTTGTGAATGATCAACCACTAAAAGTTCGCTCTCAAAAGAAACCATTGATATCCCTCCCTGAAAAGGTACTCTCCTATGGAGAGTACCTTCCCCTCTTAAAAATAGTTGAGGAGCTAAAACTTGATCTGCTGCTTAGCAGAACCTTCACAGAAAAACAAGCGTGGTCAATCCTGACCCTTGCGATGAACCATATAATAAAACCGCTAGCATATGATCATATTGAGGAATGGTATGAAGGTACTATTCTCTCCAAGGACCATCCACAGCTGCCTTTATCTTCCCAATCCATCTCAAACCTTCTGGACTTAATTGGAAATAGTGCTGTACATATTGATTTCTCAAGGTCTTTGATAAAAGAGGTATGCACTTCCAACACTCTTGTTTATGACATCACCTCCATTTCGACTTATTCGCAGATGATCAGCCTCCTGGAGTATGGTTATAATAGAGATAATCTAGAACTGCCACAGATAAACTTCTCGATGATCGTGGATAAGGAAAAGGGGATTCCTGTGATGTACGACCTGTATCCTGGAAGTATATCGGATGTAACTACATTGAAAAACACGATCAAAAAGCTTCAGGAGGAAGGGGTTCATGATTATACTTTGATCATGGATAAAGGATTCTTTTCAACAGCTAACATCAAATCACTTGTATCCAACGATCTCTCTTTCATAGTTCCTCCTTCACAAACAATTAAAAGTGTCAAGGAAAAAATGTCCGAGATACACAAAACGATATTTGATCCTCAGTATCTCAATGTCTACGAAAGTGAACCTGTTTTCACGATGCAGATCGACATCAACATTGGAGAACTGAACGTAAAAGGTTATGCTTATTACGATCAAAAGCGAGAGCAACAGGAAAGAAATAGTTTTTTCAAAGGTCTTCATGCAACGCTTGAAATGCTTGAGAAGGTAGAATTAAGACCTTGGATGGATCATAAAAAGGTGTTCATTAGTGTGGCAAAGAGATATGCTTCGTATTTGACATGGAAAATCAAGGACAACAAATTTGAAATCACAGTAAAGAAGAATGCAGTGTCACAAAAAGTTAACAAGATGGGAAAATTCATCCTCCTGTATAGGGGAGATCTGGAGTGGGATGAGTGTCTTTCGCTTTACAGAAGCAAGGATATAGTTGAGAAAGGTTTCTATTCACTTAAAAATTACATAGAAGTTACTCCGGCCAATGTCAAGAAAAACAGTACTTTCAAAGGGTATCTGTTCATCTGTTTTGTTTCTTTAATCATTAGAATGAAGCTGATGAAGGAAATGAAAGAGGTAAAACTTAACAAAAAGTTCTCTGTTGAAAGCTTGATCATGCAGCTTGAAAAGAACAAAATTCTCCTTCTGCAAGAAGGAGAACAAATTGTCATGGAAAGGACAAAAAAACAAAAGGAGATATTAGATACACTTGGAATATGTGCCTAATTCAATGGGAAGTCAGGATAAAAGGACTCCTGACACGGGTGGAGATCAAAAGGGAGAACGTTGTGGTCATCAGAAGGCATAAGAAGGTCAGGCAGGATGACGGTTCTATACAGACACATATCGGTTTTTTGATAGAGCACAACAACATGAAGGAGAAACCGTACATTGCATTCATACCGTCATTCGGAAAGAAGATATTCAATAACCTGGGGAATCTTGGGTACAATGTTGTCGATTAGGGCAGATATGTCGAATCCACATTTTTAATTTTTAAAATGTTCTTCTGCGGAAAAAATAGTACACTATAATATTAGTTTGTTATTTGAATATAAAATCCAAAATCGCACCCTCCATCTCAGAAGAGCACAATCAGGACACGAAAAACCATTATTCCACACTAATAGATTCAAGGATCGTATTCATAGTTTCAATATCATCTTCATTTTCCTGATAGCTGATATAACCCAGAATGAACAACCTGTCGCCGTCAATGAAAAAGATATCTCTGGTATCCATATCGGATGGATCGCTCTCTACTATTTCATACGCCTCATATCCGTTGAAAGTAGTATATTCGCCGCCGGGAGTGCCATAGGAATCGACCACTTCTTCAAGTGTAGCCGCACCCAGTGAAGACATACTTAATACACCTATGTTGGCAATTGCATTTGTTTCGTTGTTCTTGAACGTCACTCTGCTACTCATTTCCATTTTTTCCCAGGTAACAGGGTATCTTACGGTAAATCCGTTTTCAGGATCTGAATATGTGGCGTAATCTACATTGCTATTGTTGTTACTGTCACTATTATCACTGTTTTTACTGTTATCATCGTTGCTACTGATGTTATCATCTGTGCAACCGCTGGTCATAACCGCAGCACACAGCAATACACACAGCACGCAAAAAGTAATCATTAATTTCTTTGCTCTCATGATCTTTCCACCATCAACATAAGGTCTTTGATGTAACCACCCCATGATATCAAAGATATTTCTAAAGGTACTTCGTTTCGATATTTATAATCTTGTTTTTGTACTTTGAGCATTGAAACAGTCTTTCTGCAACAAATGATTATACATATAATGATTACAAAAATAATGATTACAAAAATAATCATTCTTCTCTCTAAACATTCATCTTATTGCCATGTTTGCTCTGGAGAATATCCAGTATCTTCTTTTTAGCGCACTGCTTCTTTTGATTCTCAATTTTCCTGAAGTTCTCAGACTTATAATCAAAACAGGACCAGCTGAACAGGACAGAAACATCCCCGATGATCTTCCTGTGTACAAGGTTCAACCCGGCATTTGTCAGAGTCTTCGATTCCCAGTCAAGCAGCTTATTCTCCACCAGTATCTTACAATGCTGTGCAAAACATGAAAAAGATATCTGGAGGAAATTCAGGATCTCCGTCTCCGTAATAAACCCAAGATAGAAACAGAACAGAATGCGTATCTGCACATCCTCTTTAAGGTTCAGACATCCGTAAATGGCCAGTATCACAGAATAATCACGTGACTTCAGGACAATAAAAGCATCATTCACAGTATGGATCATCAGGTCCATATAACAGGTATTCTCTGGGATCTCTACCTCGATTGCTTCAATTGATACCGGACAAATGAACTTATTAATATCAGGTGTAGCCACATTTCCGCATAATTTAGAACTACCAAACTTCCATATTATCCTGTTGACTTCATCATCACATGGGCCCATGTTACAATCAAGACAATTCCACACCGTAGACAGATTATCAAAATCTTCCTGAATATCGGAACCAAGCTTCTTTTTCTCAATACCCTTGACCCTGTCCACAAGATCAATTCCAAGAGGTGTCAAAGTAGCGTATTTATCAACAAGTCCTTTGGTTTTCAAAGACGCATAGGTCCTGTTGACCAATTCATCGTCTCCGTCAAAAATAGGTATAAGCATATCCAGACTATTAATTCCTGATGAAAGAAGGCACAAAAGCCGTATATCTTCCGGTTTCATAGTTCCGATGATAGGGTCAGCATGCACTCCCAAAATGCTCATCAGCATGTATTTCAGATTAGAAACATCCGACTTCTTTCCTGCAAGTATCATAGAAGAAGCAATTTCACCTATTCCAATGGTCGCCTCTTTCTTGTAGTCAATAACAATGACCGATCCATGTCTGCTGGAATTCTGTAATTTACTGAGAATGGCATGTGGCAAGGGTCTGTCAACAATAAGGATGCTTTCCAGATTCAGATGCATTGTTGTGCTAGAGGTCTTTATTGTCATCTCCTTATCACTGAGAATGACCTTCCATGGGGTCCATAGCGTATTATCAATACTGAATATGGTATTGATACGCGGAATATCTGCTATTCCTATGAATTCTATCTCCCCGTATATCATACAACCCCTCCTGATTGTAAAAAAGTGTTTTCACGGTTCCCACACCACATAGAATAATTTCTGGCTTAGCCCGTATCAATAATATATTATCGGGTTCTATAAGTATCTTGTCGTATATCAAAAAATTAGGTATATGTTGTAGCATCCCTTTTTTTAGAAACAGGATACGATGGACAGATATGTACTTCAATATACATGTATGTCAATCGCTATCAAGCGCCCCTTATGGCTACAAACGGGTTTGAAGTTTAGACAATTGTTAAATATGTACGAACCTTTCTATTAATCGCAATAACCGGTGAAAATTGCCGGTTGGAAGATAACTAGAGGAGGATATATTATGTCACCTGACACTAAAAACGACAGATCATATTTCGCTATAATCGCGCTATCAGTTGTGCTGGTAGTGCTATCATTAACGATCTATGCCATCTCACAGGATGGCAACGTACAGAATACAGCAGACACAATTTCCATGAGCGGATACGCCGAACAGAAGGTAGTCCCCGACACCGCCTCATTAAGCATAGGCGTTGTCATCCAATCCGAAACAGCACAGGAAGCATCTGACGAGAATGCTGCCATAATGAGCGCTGTTATATCAGAACTCAAAGACCTTGGACTTGAGGACAAGGAAATACAGACATCCTATGTTTCCGTGTATCCGGTCTACAATTATGACGGAGAAAGGACCATCACAGGTTATTCAGCATCCAACAGCGTACAGGTCACAACCACAAAGCTCGATTACCTGAGCGATATCATCGACAGATCAACAGCTGCAGGAGCAAACCAGATAGGAAGCATTTCCTTCTCAGTATCTGATGACATGCAGGAGCAGCTCCGCGAAGAACTTGTAGGTGACGCCGTGGACAATTCAAGGTCAAAAGCCAACGAACTGGCTGACAGTCTGGGACTTAAGATCACAGGCGTGCAGACAGCATCCATGTATGAGAATGGCGACAATGCTATCTACTACACAAAGACCGTCATGGAAGAAGCAGCAATGGATGCAGGTGGAGTTTCCACTCCAATTGAACCTGGAGAGTCCACAGTCTCAATGTCAGTACAGGTCACTTACTACATTGAATAAGTGCTAGCTGTTCAAAAAGCGATTATAAAAACGACAAACCAACCAACCAACCACTCCACTCAGGAGTTGCATAAAAACGAAGAATTCATTGCAACTCCCTCCTTCTATTTTTACTCCCTGCCATTCTTTTGCAAATCTGAAAGAGCTTTTATATGTTCAGTACTGATTAACCAAAATGAGCAATTGGGACTTCTTAATACCTTATCTGGAACATCTGTCCTATGCAGGTATTTTTATAACCCTTGCATTCCTGGGTCATTTTCTTCCGCTGCCGGAGGAAGTCCTTCTTCTTATTGTAGGTTATGTTGTCAGTCTTGGATTCGGCAACCTATTGCTAGTTATCATTGTCAGTCTCATAGCAGGCGCTTCAGGTGATATATTGCTCTACTGGCTCAGTAAGAATGGAAACAAATTGCTGTCCCGTTTTGATCACAACAAAGATAAGAAAAAGATTGCCCGTTACGAGCACTTGATGCAAGACCACGGCGCAAAGACCATCTTTACATTCCGCCTTATCGTAGGACTGCGTTTTTTCGGTCCGATAGTTGCAGGGTCTGCAAATGTACCGTGGCGTAAATTTGTGTTCTATGACCTCTTAGCCTTATTGACATTCTATCCTATTCTTATAACTTCAGGATACATTTTCCACAGCAATCTTCAGAACCTGATAACAGATGTCAGTGTCCTGGGCCATGTGATCTTTTTTGCTTCAGTGGCCTTATTTGCACTGGTCCTGAGTATCTATTACAGGAAGCATTTCTCACATTGAACGGCAAGTGAAGCTAAAAACAAAGTAAATGAGCCTGGTTTTGTGAATCTTATCTGCAAGCGACCTTTTCAACCAGTGACCTTACAGCCTTCGGTCCGCTCAATTCCTCAGCCATCTTTCTCATTTCAGTTAGCTTGTTCCTGTATTTCTCATCACTAACAAGCAGCCTTACGTTTACAAGTATCTCCTCAGGAGATGCGGAGTAATCAAGCATCTTTCCAAGGCCATCTTCCTCAATAACAAGGGCATTGTTCTGCTGTTCACTGTGTTTCTGGTCAGGCACGCTGATAACCGGAACTCCGAAGCTCAGGGCTTCCATCATGGTACTATGTCCTCCGGGAGCGATGACAAGATCTGATGCTTTCATGTATGGGAACTGGTCGTCGATGAACTTCAGTATCGTAACATTCTCCGGCAGTATTCCAAGGCTTTCCGGGTCAACGTTTGGGCCTGAAAGTAATGTATAATTTATTGAACTATCCAATCCCGCAGCTTCGATCACTTTTCTGAAGATAGGCTCTCTGTGCCCAAATCCTCCGATAGTGCAGAGGACATGAGGGCGGTTCAGTTCCCTAACATCAGTTTCTTCAAAGGTCTTACTGACAAGCGGACCACTGAAGAATATCTTCATGTGCATCTTTTCCCTGAATTTCAGGTTCTTGCGGCATATTGTATGCGGCGGCTGGTAATCCGGAATTATAATTCCATCTGCCAGCTTGAACATACCTGTACAGAATATCTTCACGGTCTCTGCCAGCAGCTTGTTTGACAAGCTTTTTCCTTTAAAGAATTCTTCCATGTCCGACTGGTTCACTATTATATAACACGGTGTGCCATGCAATTTTGCACTTAGCACTCCCATGAAATAACTGTCTGATATGACAACATCCGGTTTTTGGCTATTGAGAAGTTTCCTGAGTTCAACAAGTCCCCATTTTGAAGGTCTTAACTCCCATTTCCTAAAAGTTGCGATAATGGTCTTCCTTATGTCCAGAGAACCTGCTTTTCCTACAATTGTGATCTCCGGGGGAATTTCGTGCGTGCTGAATCCTTTCCGCTCAATAAGTTCCCGGGAATATCCGTAAGCACCAACCTGAACCTCATCCCCGGAAGACCTCAGCTCTTTTGCTATCGATATACATCTGCTTGCGTGGCCTAATCCCTCACCGCAGACAAATAACATCACTTTCATCATGTCCGGAACCAATCTTCAGCACTAATCTTCAGTATCAATTTTCCAGCATCTTCCTGATCCTTTCAGGCCCGTTCAATTCTTCTGCCAATTTTCGCATCTCAGTTAGCTTGTTCCTGTATTTATCATCACTGATGAGCAGCCTGATGTTCACAAGTATATTTTCAGGAGATGCGGAGTAATCCATCATCTTCCCAAGGCCATCTTCTTCAATAACAAGAGCATTGTTCTGCTGTTCACTGTGTTTCTGGTCAGGAACGCTGATCATGGGAACTCCAAAGCTCAGGGCTTCCATCATGGTACTGTGTCCTCCGGGAGCGATTACAAGTTCGGATGCTTTCATGTATGGGAACTGGTCATCGATGAACTTCATAATTTTCACATTATCGGGCAGTATTCCAAGACTTTCCGGGTCAACGCTTGGGCCTGAAAGCAAAGTGTAATTGATGGAGTTATCCAACTTGGCAGCTTCGATCACTTTTCTGAAAATAGGTTCTCGGTAGCCGAATCCGCCAACCGTACAGAGCACATGCGGACGTTTGAGGTCTTCAGCAGTTGTCTCTTCAAAGGTCTTGCCAATGAGGGGGCCACTGAAAAATACTTTTTTCCAGGTCTTTTCCTTAAACTCCAGATTCTTCCTGCATACTGTGTGCGGGAGTGGAAAATCAGGAATGATTATCTTATCGGCCATCCCAAACATGCCAATATAGGACTTTTTCACAAGCTCGGCAAGTATCTTGCTGGATACGCCCTTGCCTTTGAAGAACTCTTCCATATTTGACTGGTTGACGATCAGATGACACGGAAGACTGCGGGATTTAGCGCTTATCATTCCCATGAAATAGCTGTCTGAAATGACAACATCCGGTCTGATCCTTTTGAGAAGTTTGCGTATCTTTATTATTCCAAGGAACTGTCCTCTCCTGAATGTTGCAATAATGGACTTTTTCAGATTCAGAGAACCGGCTTTCCCTACAAGTGTGATCTCCGAGGGAACTTCATGAGTTTTAAATCCCTTACGTTCAATCAGTTCCATGGAATACCCGTAAGCTCCGAAATGCACATCATGTCCTGCAGAAACAAGCTCTCTGCCAATGGAAATACACCTGCTGGTATGTCCAAGACCTTCACCGCAGACAAATATCATTACTCTCATCTTAACACCAAAAAAACAGTCATATCAAAAAACTGACCGGTGTATTTACGTTTTTTTCTCTTAAAAATACTTTCATCAGGACTCAATTGTCTGTGTACTTTGTTTTTCAAAAATAGGTATGTGCTAATGCACGGTCAACTGTTCATAACACGTTCTATCCTGGAAACCTGTGGCTGTTTTGATATCCTGTAAAGCAGGAAGGGCAAACCTGAACCAAAGAACTGCTTCGCAAGGTGCATTGTCATATTGCAGACGTGAGGGTGTTTATCCCTGTTGTCACCACAAACGAGGCTGACAACTCTATCTACTACCTCCACTCCGGTAGAGTAGTCACCCTCGTGTGGCATACGTTTTTCCATACTAAAGATGAGCTCTACCCAGGCATTCAGTTCATGGCTGATGTGCTTCCAGATGGGCTCATCGATCATCATATAAGACTGTCCTTTTTCGATGTTTTTGAAATACTCCCTGAAAGTATCTCCCTTTGCAAGAGTGTGAACTCTTCCGATCCTTCCTGTATGGCTGTCGGTTGTCACAGCCATTCCTTTCTTAAAACGCTGTGCCAGCACCATTGAGAAAAAGTTCTTCTGCTTAAGATCCTGCATGTTATATTCAATTACCGGGAATTGCTTTGCAAGCTCAGGCACGGCCATGAGGTTTGGTTTTTCTCCCGGTTTGAACCAGAAAGGATGGTTGTACATGTGCAGGATGTCATTATCGTTGAAGTAATCTAGAAGCATGTAGACATCCTGCTTTTTCTGCACGATTATTTCCATCTCAAAATATTGTGCTCTGTCAAATTCAAAAGCATTGATGTGGATTGTGTGGCCGACATTCTCCATGTCAGTAATGGATAGTTCAACTCCTGGGGTTAATTTTTCCCTTTTCCATCCCATTCTGTCATATGCCTTTACGGTATCGTGGTCTGTAAATGTCACAAAATCAAGACCATCTGATAGTCCTTTCTGGAAAAGTATCTCCGGGTTTGTGAATTTACTTGCCGGCACATCGTATGAACAGGAAGTATGCACGTGCAGGTCTGCTTTACACCAGCCTTTTTCAAGAAGTTCTGCTGCTCTGTCGGATGCAATTATTTTCTGCATTGTGCTGTCCTGTTTCCGGAACACCCTATCACTCCTGTTTGAATTTAAATCCCGTTTTGCTGTTTTGTTGTTTTGTTCGTTCTGTTTTTCTTCTATGTGTGCATATGTTTCAAATCAAAAATAAATAGTTATTCTAAGTCATCTATAGTTATCCTCGAGTTCTATATAGTAAAAACATAAATGTATAAGAGTCATCTCTATAAATATGCATGATTCCAGTGAAACCTCCAGAAAACCACTGACATTTTTCATTTTTGTGTGTGGTGAGGGACTTGGTCATACAGGCAGATGCATCTCCCTCGCTTCTGAACTGCTAGGGTCAGGTCACAATGTTTTCATAGGGGCTTATGGTTACTCTAAAAAACTGATAGAGGAATCAGGTCATAATGTCATGGAAATTCCTCAGGAGCTAAGGCTCAGTGGTAATAAAGGCTCACTTGACCTGAAAAGTTCCATACTTTCAACAGCAAAAGGAATCTCCTTAGGTAACATCAATTCAGTTACCCGGCTGATAGAAAACGCAAAGCCGGATTTTGTGATCTCAGATGGCTATTATAATGGAATAATAGCTGCCAGGCGAAAGAAAGTCCCGGTGTGCATGATAGTGAACCAGTCAAGTATGCAGGACTTTTTCAGGAACAAAGGTTTTGCAATAGGTATGGTCGGCCTTGCTGTAAAGAAGTTCTATACATGGATCTACAGGACTGTGGATCTGATATTTGTTCCTGATTTTTCCCCTCCTTTTACTATATGCGGCTCCAACCTTTCATTTCCTTATGATGTAAAGGACAAGATAGAATTCAGCGGTCCGTTGCTCAGGAAAAGGTATGATGATGTCATTCCGATAAGTGATATCAAACGACCGCATGTGCTTTGTAGTATAGGGGGTTTCGGTTATCGTCTCCAGATATTCACAAAATTGCTTGAAGCTGCAAAAATGGATGGAAGCATCCATTACACTCTCATAGGCGGGCCTGATCTGGATTACAAGCTTCTGGAGGATGTCCCGGAAAATGTGGATATCCGCCGCCTTATCCCTGATCCTTTTCCGTATTACAGGTCGGTAGATGTGGTGATATGTACCGGGGGACATGGCACAATTACAGAAGCTTTGAGCTTTGGTCTTCCTGTGATATCTTTCCCGGACCACTCTCATAATGAACAGGAAAATAACGCACAGTTCATAGAAGACAACGGATATGGCAGAAGACTCTCCTATTCTGTTACACCTGATGAACTATTAGGGATCATTCAGTCTCTTATTAACGATAAGAAATACAGGGAAAATGTGTCTGTATTAAAAGAGCAGGCATTGGTGAGTTATGGGCCTGCTTTCATAAGGGAAGAACTGGAAGAGTATTTATCTTCAGTTTCCGGGAATGTTCCTCATAAGTAGTTCAATGAACCTGAACAATTCTGCGTGGTCATGCAGGACTATGTCTGCATGTTCAAGTTCTTTTCTGGTAAGGTAAGTTGGCAATCCAATTGTGAAGATCCCTGCATTTTTTGCAGACTCAACACCAAGGATCGCATTTTCCACAACGATACAATTATTTTTATCGACACCAAGCATCTCAACGGCTTTATTATATGGGTCAGGCGCAGGCTTTCCATTTTCCGTATCATCACCGCTGACGATAACATCAAAGATTTCCGGGAAATATTTCTCCATCATGATTTCCACAATCCTGCTGTCAGAACCCGAAACAACGGCAAGCCTGAATTTGCCTTTTGTCTGATGGAGTATGTCATCGACACCATCAAACACGGTAACGCTATCCCTGTCAAAAAGCTGATGTTTTCTTGCAGGTACTGTTGCGTACATTGTTGAGGACACTGTTGCGGACAATGTTGAGAGTGTCGTTTCCATGTCAGTGGGATCATTTCCGCTCATCTCAAGAACTCTTTTCACAATTCCTGAATCATTTTCACCTTCAAGGGCGAATATGTCTCTTTCATCAATGGAGATTCCCGCCTCCATAAATGCTGTTTTCCATGCCATTGCATGCAGGTGCATTGAGTCAATGAGCACGCCGTCCATATCAAATATCAGAGCTTCTATCACAATTAAAACTCAGAATACGGATATATCTAGTTAATCCAGGGTTCAATCATAGATTATGAAATCTATATATTTTGGGCTCCGTATAAATCCTGTTCAAATACTGACAAACCTTGCTTTTTTATTCCACAAAAACAATCGGCAAGCTAAAAACAAAGTCACCATCCGCCGAAGGCGGCACATTCCCATAATGCTATGCTGAATATTGATATATGAATTATGACATTCATCCTGATCATCCTACAGAAATCATGTGAAGAAAGTCAGGGTATTATGCAGATTTTTTATTTCATCTTATGGGAAAACGCCGGCTTCGCCGGACCCTTCGGGATAATTCATTTTTCTCCTAAACTGCTTACCTTTAAGTTGTAATGGCAGGATTTCAACATAGCCTGGTTTTCAGGAAAGGGACCACAATACTATTTTAAGTTCCAGAGCAATCTATGCGTATGGATAAGGGCGGGGCAATCTTTGCTTTGTTGACGGTTTTTGCTGTCATGCTGGGTTCATGGTTTTTTGCAGGGGTGCATGTTTCAATGACAACTGAAGAGGTTGAGTACAGGGTACTGTATGAATTAGGGGAAGGTATTGAGATAAGGGAGTACGGGGAAATGACAGTTGTTTCCACATCGTCAGATAGCAATGATAATGCATTTTCTGTACTTGCATCTTATATTTCCGGTAATAACGCAGAAAAAAGAAAGATCGATATGATGGCTCCGGTGATCATCTATGATAATGGGAGTTCTGTAGACATGTCGTTTATACTTCCTGCTATGTATGATGCGGATAATGCTCCAGTTCCTGTAAATCCTGCTGTCTCTATTCGAAGTGCTCCTGCAAGAAAACTGGCAACTATTAGTTTCTCTGGGTATCCTGAAGGTAAGATCCTTGAAACAAAACGTTCAGCCCTCGACTCACAGCTTGCTGCCAGTGATATTGTAACTAAAGGAGATTTTTTCCTGATGGTCTATAATCCTCCGTGGATCCCTCCGGCGCTAATGCGTAATGAAATTGCTATTGAGGTGGAATAATGGCAAAAAAATACGGCTTGTCCTTGTTCATATTCAGGCGTGACCTTCGGCTCGATGATAACTCTGCCCTGAATCTTGCAATGGAAAACTCAGATGAGGTTATTCCGTGTTTTATTTTCGACCCAAGGCTTGCCAATGAAAAGAGAAAACATTTCAATCATAATGCTTTGCAGTTTCTGTTGGAATGTCTTGAAGACCTGGGACAGCAGTTGGGATCCAGAAATGGCAGTCTTTTTCTATTCTCCGGATTGCCGGAAAATGTCATAGTGGAGCTTAAAGATAAACATGGAATTGATGCTGTTTTTTTCAACAGTGATTACACTCCTTTTAGCAGGAAGCGTGATGATGCGATCGAGAAAGCCTGCAAGGATCGTGGCATTGATGTTGTAAGCTGCCATGATGCTTTACTGCACGAGCCAGGTACTGTGCTTACAAATGAAGGAAAAACATATTCTGTGTTCTCCCAGTTCTTCAAAAAAGCTTCACAGAGGGAGATTTCATTGCCTGCAACATACGAAGGTGGAAAATTCTATGCTGGCAACCTGGATGTATCTCAGGTTGAACTTTCTGACTTTTCAATTGAAATGAATCCTTCTCTTTTCACAAAAGGAGACAGAAGTCATGCTCTTTCAGTTCTTCAGGAGATAAGTGATTTCAGGAATTATGATAATGAACGTGACTATTCTTCAATAACAGGTACTACCGGACTTTCGGCTCATAATAAACTGGGAACTGTATCGATACGTGAATTCTATCATTATGTGATAAATGAGTTTGGTCCGGGCCACACTCTGATAAATGAACTTCACTGGCGTGACTTCTTTACTCATATTGCTATTGTGCATCCGTATGTTTTTGCAGGTGCTTTCAAGAAGAAATTCGACTCACTTGCATGGTCTAATGATGAAAAGCTCTTTGATGCATGGTGCAAAGGGGAAACCGGTTTCCCAATTGTTGATGCGGGAATGAGGGAACTCAATACAACCGGTTACATGCATAATCGTGTGAGGATGATAGTTTCATCTTTTCTTGTGAAGGATCTGCATATCGACTGGAAGTGGGGTGAACGCTATTTTGCCAGCAGGCTTGTGGACTATGATCCATGCGTGAACAATGGTAACTGGCAGTGGGCTGCATCAACAGGCGCTGATTCGCAGCCGTATTTCAGGATATTCAACCCGTGGCTGCAGCAGAAGAAGTTCGATCCTGGATGTCTTTACATCAAGAAATGGGTTCCTGAGCTCGAAGGACTTTCTCCAAAAGTGATTCATTCCATGGATAAAGGACAGCAACTTCTTGGTGTGGATTATCCGCAGCCTATTGTGGACCATTCTAAGGAAAGGGGTGTGGCACTTGGGGTTTTCAAGTCTGTGGAATAACAATTGGTAATTTTTATGATTTGTCTGCTTTTTCCTCGACAATTCACAAAATACTTATCAATTGAAAATACTACACTGTAAAGACTGTGAGGATTTACATGAGCAAAGAACTTGTCAGGAGGATATTTGATAAGCATCTTGAACATGATTGTTTTTTCGATAAAAAGATGCTTAATGTTGTTGAAGACTCCTCTGTTGCACTCAATACTCTTCCAAACAAGACAATAAGAATAATTCACCTTAAAAAAGAAATAAACCCTTCCAGGCTGGGTCGGATTTTGGGTGTTGGAAAAAGTACCATTACATCCACAGTAGATGCTCTTGAAAAAAATGGCCTGGTGGTCAGGAATAATGATCCGGATGATATGAGAAAACAACTTATATCTTTAACTCCGGCCGGTGAAGCTTATCATTGCGAACTCATGGACATTATCACGGAACGTATTGCTTCGATTTCAGATTCTTATGGTATGAATGAATCTGAGCTTGCAGAATATTATGATCACCTTTCTCAAATGGTATCCATTCTGAGCAAGTATATTTATGAGAGCTGATTTGTTTTCACTTTCATTGTCTATTTTTTGATCGAATCTTTTCTCTCGTTTTTAAAAATATACATCATTTTTTGCCTATTATTCTTTGCTTTTATACATTATACTCATTCACACTATTGTTTTGTATGTACAATTAATACAAACTTGTATTTTTAATATACGTATAATTGTAATTCGATTAGCTTAAATAATAGTTCAGATATGAACTATATTACAATTAGAATTGTCATAAATCAATTATTGTTGAGTAGTGGTGGAATGAATACAAAAAATATGTCAAAAAGAATACGTTTCTTATCCTTGCTGACGCTTGTGATGCTTATATTTGCTGCATCTGCAGCTTCAGCTACTGCATCCGTGGTCACTGATGTTGTCAGGACTCTCCCGGATGCAGTCACGCCAAACACTGAATTTACAGTTGTATTGGATATCGAAGGAGATTCTCCTTTGGTTGTTGGTATCGTTGAATATATTCCTCAGGGTCTTTCTTTCCCTGACGATGACGAAGATATCAGTTCATCATGCGATTTCATAGTAGATCGTGATAACATGACAATTGCATTTTCTGCAATAGATATCAATACGATAAGTTACAAACTGGTGTCTTCTTCTACAGGAATTTATGACTTTTCCGGTGAATGGGTTGACCTGCTTTACCAGGATGTAGAAATTGACAATATGGCAGAGCGTCTGGAAGATATTAGTGGTGACGGCATCCTGGAGGTTACAGTAAAGTCTTCCAGTAATTCAGGAAGCAGCTCCCACAGTAGTTCTTCAGGTAGCACTGGTTCCGGTCTGAGTGTTGTTTCAGATAATCAAGAGGAAGCAACAGATAACTCTACTGAAGAGATGGATACATTAACTGACGATGATCGCTCTTTAAAGAGTACTTCTGATGATTCAGGCAATGATGATGTCGTAGAAAAAGGATCTGATATCTCTACTGATGCATCTATTGCAACTCAGGAAGAGCCGGAAAGTTCTGTAAATTCAGTTGCCGGCTTTGAACTTTCATTAAGTTGTCTTTCATTTGTTCTGGCTCTGGCAGTTGTTGGTACAAGGAGGTCAAGGTGATCATCATGGCACTCAATACAGTATTAACAAGATCGTTACATATGCTTTTGATAATTTCATCTGTCCTTGCAGTGATGTGTCTTCCGGCAGCGGCAGTTTATGAGAATGAGCTTCCGTGTGACTCCAATGGAGATGACCTTCTGACTGAAGAGGAGTTATCTGATGCAATTTGTGATCTCATGCTTGGCTTTGGTGATCTTTCACTTGATGATGTAGGCGATGCATCTTATGTTTACACTTACTGGAACGGTGAACCTCTGACCATTACTGATCATTACAACAGCAGAGAAGTTACTCTTTACCGGCCTGTAGAAAGAATTGCACTGGCATCCACACCTTCAGTAAGAATTATCGCTTCACTTGGTGCAGCTGACAGGGTGGTTGGCGTTTACCAGAACATCATAGATGATGACGGTTTACTGGTAACCAGGGCATATCCTGAGCTTCGTGATCTTCCATCAATTGGTTCCGGTTCCACTCCAAATGCAGAGGCTATAGTAGATATTGAACCGGATGTTGTATTCTATTCCGCTGCAAGTACAGCTGCGGATCTTCAGGACAGTACCGGAATACCTGTTGTTGCTTTAAGCGCTACGTTTGGTCTTGATTTCGACGAAGACGCTGGTGCTTATGATGTCTGGAGACTTGCAGGCAAGATAATCGGTGAAGAGGACAGGGCTGAAGAACTTGTAAGTTATGCTGAGGATCAGATCTATTCAATATCATCCGTATCTTCCTCAATTGCTGCAGAAGACAAACTTGATGCTTACATTGCAACAGGTGGAAGCAATGAAATAATCAAGTGCGCACCGACCTATTATGCGCTGGATATTGCAGGCGGGAACAATGTAGCAGCAGGTCAGCCTTCAAGCTGGGGTTCAGCCACAGTTACAAAAGAGCAGATAATTGCATGGGATCCTGCTGTGATATTCATCAGGTATTATCAGGTGGGTCAGTCTCTGGACAAGGATGCTGTTCTTGATGATGGAACACTTGTTGATGTGTCTGCTGTCAATAATTCCAGAGTATATTACATAAGAGGTTCTTCAAATGGTATGGACCCTGCAATTGCACTGGCAGATGCTTATCGCATGGTCAAGCTGATGTATCCGCAAGAGTCCGCAGATATTGATGTGGAAGCTGAAGGTAATGCAATATATCAGGAATTCTACGGCGCAGATAACCTTTACTCTGAAATGCTTGATGATTTCGAAGTATTTGAACGGTGGAATCTGGTGGCATGTTAAGCCTGAAAACTGTAGTTGATTCGTAAAAGTGAGCTGAATTTGATGCTGAATCTGGTATTGGATTTGATATTCAATCGGGTATTAATTTGGTATTGAATTAAGTATTGGATATGTGTTTGTCATAAAATAATGGCAAACACTTTTTTTATGAGTGAATAAAAAATGGCTGCCATTTCACAAAATGTACGTTCTGTTAATGCCATAAAGGCTGATTACCATAGAACAATAAAACGGAAAGTTTTTCTGATCGTTTTTCTGATTTCACTGTTGGTCGCTATTGTGGGATTTGCCTCAACCATCGGAGTTATAGATCTTTCAATTACTGAGGTCTATCACTCAATATTCGATCACTTTTTTCCCGGTTATTTTTCGGTAAGTGGAAAAGCTGAGAGGGTGGTCTGGAACATCAGACTTCCGAGGGTCTGTCTTGGAATACTTGCAGGAATTGGTCTTGGACTCGCAGGTGCTGTTATGCAGGGAATTCTGAGAAATCCGCTGGCTTCTCCATATACTTTAGGTATTTCCTCAGCTTCAGGATTTGGGGCAGCAGTGGCAATAACTCTTGGTTCTGGTTTGCTGGGTGGCGAATATCTTATAATTGGAAATGCGTTTGCCGGAGCACTTCTCTCATCGATCGTGGTTCTTGCACTTGCCGGGAAGAAAGGCACCACTCCTGAAACAATGCTGCTCGGCGGTATTGCGATGATGTTCCTTTTTTCATCAAGTATTGCATTGCTTCAGTATTTTGCAAGCGATGAAGCGGCCAAGGAAGTTACGTTCTGGCTTATCGGCAGTCTGTCTTACGCAAACTGGGACAAGGTGAAAGCGATATTTATCGTGCTTGTCCTTACTGTTCCTTTGCTTATGTGGAAAGCACGTGACCTTAACATAATCATTGCAGGCGATGATACTGCAAAAAGTCTGGGTATCGATGTTTCCGGGATACGGGTCATGCTCATGGTTCTGGCATCTTTGATGACTGCCAGTATCGTATGCTTTACTGGAACTATCGGATTTATCGGTCTTGTTGCACCGCACATAACCCGGATGATAATTGGCGGGGACAACCGCTTTGTTTTCCCGGTGTCTGCTCTGGTTGGCGGGGTATTGCTTTCGGTTGCGGATATTGTTGCAATTTCTGTGATGTCGCCGGTCATATTGCCTATCGGTATCGTCACTTCGTATATGGGAGTTCCATTGTTCATGTATCTAATTATGAGGAAGAGGAAGGATTATTGGTGAACAGGCCGGAGTTGATGTAAATATGAGAATGAGATTGCAGGGTGTCAGTTTTGATTATTCCAGTTCTTCTGTGTTAAAGGATGTGGATATGGAATTGCATCCGGGTGAGATATTGGGTATCATCGGACCAAATGGTGCCGGCAAGTCCACACTTATCAAATGCATTGACAGGATCCTGCATCCACAAGGGTCTGTGATGCTTGATGGTTCTGATATGGGGAACATGGGTCGAATGGATGTTGCAAAGTGTATTGCCTATGTTCCGCAGTCTCCTGACATGTCATTTCCAACTACTGTTCTTGATACTGTTCTTATGGGCAGGAGGCCTCATTCTTCCTGGAACTTCTCGCAGAATGATATTGATAAGGCTTTGAATGCGCTTGATATGCTGAATATCGCAGACCTTGCAATGCGGGATTTTGCCCGGATCAGCGGTGGTCAGCAACAAAGGGTTTTCATTGCCCGTGCGATAGCTCAGGAAACTGGCATCATGTTGCTGGATGAGCCTACAAGCAGTCTTGATATCAAATACCAGATGTCTCTGATGGAAATTCTGAAAAAGCTGGTGGATGAACTGGATATTTCTGTCATGATGGCGATACATGATCTGAATATGGCAGTCCGTTATTCACACAGGCTTATTCTGATGTCGGAAGGAAGGATCGTGGCTGCCGGGGAGCCTCTGGATGTTCTTAATGAAAATAATATGCGGGAGCATTATGGTGTTGAAGCCGTGGCTAAATTTGAGAATGGTGTTCCTTATATTGTTCCTTTGAAACTGGTCTGATTTTGTCAGGTTTATCAATGATTCCGGCCAAATAGTCTATATAGTTAGTTAGCCTTACTAACTATTATGACAGAAAAAACGGAAATGGAATTCTCCTTTGAGAAGCTCGATGAATATTACAATCGGCTTTTGAAGGAATATGAGCTTTCAGGGGAATTCGAAGATATCAGTCATAATGCTTACATGTACATCAGGAAGATACATCTTCTTGGGACTCCTTCTCTTTCGGAACTTGCGAGGAGTATGGAGGTGACTAAACCATCTGCAAGTGCCATGGTCCACAAGCTCTCGGACAAAAAGCTGCTGACCATAAGTCCTTCTGAGACTGACAAAAGGGTCACTTTGCTCAACCTGACTGACAAAGGTGTAAGATTTATCGAGTTCCAGGATTTTGCGGACAAGAGAATTTATACGCGTATCAGGGAGGTGCTGGATGATAATGAGTTTTCCCTGTTCTCTGAACTGTGGCGTAAGATCGATGCAAATCTTGATGCAACCATCAATGAGCCCTGTGATCTGAATTCCGATGCTAATCCGGTAAAGGGTGGTGATGATGGTAAATGATCATCAGCTACGCCATGATAGTATCTGGTCCTTGTTTTGCCGGTTCACACTCCCTGCAGTTGCCGGTATTGTAGTTGCAGGTATCCAGACAGTCGTGGATGGGTTCTTTATTGGTAACGGTGTTGGCAGCCAGGGGCTTGCAGCTATAACGCTGGCTTTTCCGGTTCTGATGTTCATAGTGGCTATTGGAATCATGTTTGGCACGGGTTCCTCAACTCTGGTGGCTCTGGAGCTTGGACGCGGGGATCGTGAAAAAGCTAAAAGAATAGTGGCAAATGTATTTTCTGCACTCTTGTTGCTGGGTGTGGCTATCTCCGTAGCAGGTATTCTTCATCTTTCCAGACTGGTTTCTCTGCTTGGTGCCAGTGGTAGTTCGGGTGCAATGGTCGCTGATTATCTTGGAATAATTCTTGCAGGAGCGGTTTTCGTATTGTTCTCTCTTGCAATGGACTCTCTTGTAAGGAACGATGGCAGACCCGTGTTTGCAATGAAGGTTATGGTGGTCTCAGTCCTGACGAACATCCTGCTGGATTACATATTTGTCATAAGGATGGGGCTTGGGATGGGGGGTGCTGCATTTGCAACCATGATCGCTTTTGCAATGATAGCTGTGCTTCTCGCATCACATTTCTTCAGCAGCAGGGCAAAGCTCAGGATTGGAATTAAGGACTTTTCTATCGAGCCTGTTTTGCTCGGGCAGATAATAAGGACCGGAATGCCTTCATTTGTGATGCAGTTCTCTATTTCGCTGCTGCTGCTCGTTCATAATTTCATGCTGTTGCGGTATGGTTCGGAGCTTGAGGTCTCAGCTTTTGGCATTATAGATTATTCCTTCTCAATGTTCTATATGCTCTTTGAGGGCATTGCCATGGGCATGCAGCCGATAATAGGTTTCAATTATGGTGCAGGACTTTACGGAAGGGTTAGGCGTACTTTGAAGCTTGCAATGCTTGCAAGTTTTGCAGTAGGTGTTGCAGGCTTTATGTTGTTTGCGCTCTTCCCTGGAGTTGTTGCAGGGCTTTTCAATCCTGGTGATGCTGAGCTGCTGGATGTTACAGTGGATGCTATGAGGATATTCATGGTGTCGTTGCTTGTGCAGGGTGTTATTGTGGTGAATGCCACTTACTACCAGTCTGTGAATAAGATCACATCTTCCATGTTCATCCATCTTGGCAGGGTATTTGCATTTGTCCTGCCTTTGCTGTTCATGCTTCCGACTCTGTTCGGACTGAAGGGCATATGGCTTGCAACGCCTGTTGCAGATGTCCTGATGTTTGTGATCGTCCTGATCATGATATCCGGTGAGATCAAACTGCTGGAAGAAATGAAATTGGAGCGTCTAATATCCAGAGAAAAGTGTAAAAATATCACTCCGCAATATTAATATGTGAAGGATATATTTACCAATTACTTCTTTTTGCGGGGGTTGCCCAGCCTGGCCAAAGGCGCAGGGCTTAGGACCCTGTCTCGTAGGAGTTCGTGCGTTCGAATCGCACCTCCCGCACCAATTTTGTTATGAATTTGATTTCAGTCTACATTTTGTATATTCTTTGTATGTGCTGGTGTACTACTAGAACATATCTATTTTGATTAAGTTTATATAAATATTTTAACTCTTATTAGGAATGAGTTTCGTATAAATAGTAACATTTATCTTTGGTGGTACAAATTTAAATTAATGGGGGTTAATAAATGAAATTATTATTAAAATATTGTGTACTGTTGTGTATTATTGTCATATTAATAAATTTAGTATGTATATGCAATTCGTCTGGAACTACAATTGTAAAATCCTATGCAACTTTAAAAAGCGATCCAAAAGGTCTCGCTTGGGATGGGAATTTCTTATGGTTGGTGCATGAACAAGATTATGGTGCTGAAGGTCTGATTACAAAAATAGATCCTGATACGGGTTCAATCAAAGCTACAATTCCCTCTCCCGGCAGTCAACCTAGGGGCTTAGCTTGGGGTGATGGTTATTTATGGATAATCGATAAACAGGGTGGTAAATTCAAGCTATTTAAACTAGATCCTGATAATTATGAAGAAGATGTTCCTACTTTTACATTAGATGAATATAATATAGAAGCACCTGTTGGTCTTACATATGGTGGAAACCACCTTTGGATATCAGATAGTTCGGAAGGGAGAATTTATGATATCAATTTACTTGAAAAATCTTGCTATCCTATTACTTCACCTGCAAAATACCCAACTGATTTGGCATGGGATGGAAGATATCTGTATGTTGGAGAAGATAATTATAAGGGAGGAATCTATAAGCTTGATACTATTACGGGAAAATATGAAAAATTGGATATTCCAGTAGATAATCCAAATGTTTATGGTCTTGCATGGGATGGGAACTACCTTTGGATGGTAGATGATTATGCCGAAAAAATTTATGGGTTAGAAATTGAATCTTTGATAAGTCACTCTTCAAAATTCTATCTTGTAAATGCTAGTAAGAGTGCAGCAAATGCTCCTTCTATAGATGATGTCAAAGTTGAATTACTAGATAATACTAACTATTATGTATCAGGAACCGTTTCAGATTCAGATGGAATTAATTATGTAAAGTCGAATGGGGAAGTTATTGAAATTACTTATCATCTAGCGGAAGGCACATATCAGTTTGGTGGGGTCGTCAACATGTATGATAATGATTTCAATATTGCTGTTAGTGACTTTAGCGGTGAAACAACACTGAACAAGTATCAATTAATTGATTCTGATAATTCTGTTGTAGATTCTGATATTGGGGAATATGTACAAGAGTCAGATAGTTCACCAGCTAGCTCTGCAATTGGTGCAATAGGATCTATTATTGCTGCTTTTATTGGAGCTATTGCAGTTATTTCTGTTGCAATACTTGGAATACGGTATAAAGGTAGGCTATAATGGGGTATTTTGTGTAGGTCTACTTCATATCATTAAAGTGACTTCTATAATATTTGAAGCCACTATTTATTCTTTTAAGTCTTGATAGAACTCAACCTAAACATACATCAATACAAACACTATCAATCTCTTCTATCTCATCATCAAAAAGACTGATCACAACTCTGTAATTGCCTGAAGCTGCAGAATACAACTGGTTCGAGTAATTCACTCCTTTAGAAATGGTGTTGTATGCTGCCAGGTCAAAACTTGTCGTATAATCAAAACCATAAGTGGATTCTCCGGTTTCAATATTCAAAAGCTGACATGTCACTGTATATTTATTTTCTTCTGATGTGGGATTTGCTACTGTGAAATACACGGACATACTATCGGATTCCTGTGGTTCTCTGGTGCTGGTCAGGTCAGTGCTGTCAACGATATAGTATCCATTCTCGTAGGTGCCGTCAAATCTCAGCAAGCCAGTGTCGTTCGCTTCGTGTCTGTTAGTGAAGGTCAGGCAACTGAATCCTTTGTCACTGCGGTCTGTAAGGTAGATGGAGCCTTCAGTTTGGTTCTCAGGTGCTTCGCTTATGAGTTCGATGGTGTATGCCATGTTCGAGGGTGAGATATTGTTGACAAGTTTTTCATTGAAATCGTTCCAGCTTACTGGTACTGCAATGTATCCGTTGTCGCTACCAAAGACTCCTTTTGTGATAGCGCCGCTGGAGTCTGTGAGATAGATGAACTGCTCGTCGTATCCTACTGCGAGTATTGCATGGCCTTCTTTATCTCCATCTGAATTCATGTACTGGAATGCCATGAGGACTGGCTGTCCGTTGTTGATGTTGCTTTTGATGAGGTTGTTAAAGGTCTTGTTATCAAAATCTGTGATTGTTAATCCCCAGATGGTTCTTTTGATCTCAAGTGAGCACATCTGTTCAGCGTAATCTTCAAGGGATGTGTCTGTGGGGGCGTATTGCTCGGAAAAAGTGCCGTAGTAGTCAGAATCGAAGTAATTTGCCATTTCCCATGTTTCTATATTCCGGTTGTTGTAATTGAACATCATAGTAAGGCAGTAATACAGGCACCAGTTAGTGTTTCCCTGGTTATAGTATGGCACATCAAGTATGGTGTTAGATGTCAGTGAGTAACCAACGCCCTGTGACATACCGGTCTCTTCTGTAGAGGCAACATTGCATGTGCATAATATCAAAATTGATAGCAGAGTTGCCACTGCTTTGCCTGCGTATGCATAGCTAATGCTATTGATGTTGTATGGATCCCCCGATCCGCTCATACTCCGTTGACTCCTGGTCTCGTTTTTCAGGGCGTATGTTATGATCCGTCAAGGGGACGGTCTGCGAACATCACGCTATAATGCACAAGTTATCTTTGCATACCTGATATGATTTTTTTAAACCTGTGTGTTGCTATATATACATTGTCGATATCGATATTCTGCTAATCGTGATGATGATGAGGTGCAATGTGGTATTGGATTATTCTTCTCTATATTGCCCTGGACAAAGTATGCAATTGCGCAAATCGGATATTATGTGGTTAAAATCTGTGGAATTCTCAGAGCTTCTTACAATTGTGGGGTAGTATCCAGAAGTTTTTAGATTGTGATATATGTAATTTTAGTATAGTACTACATTTGCTTCATATGTCCGGGTCATTTTCTCCAGTCCTCCGCAATGCTTATATAGTAAGCTTGATATGTAAGGGTGCTCGTGAGGAGCCCGGTGATGCGGCCAACGCATCACGAAAATGAGTTCATCACAGAGCAAAAGATGAAGTAATAACTTTCATTTCATCATGGCAGGTGTGATCAAAGGTTCGTCCTTTGGCTTCGAACCAAGCGTTCGAAAGCCTTATATACGATGGCGACCTTTGAAGGAGTCCGCGCAAATCGCGCGAAAACACTTACAATCACCGCCTTACAAGTGGAGACTGAAGTTTTTTCAGTCTGACGTTGGATTTGGCAGTTCGGTTAATTCTGACCGGTAGTGAATAACTACAAACAATTAAGGAATTAACCAAACTTATGTGCAGAATAGGAAAATTCTTCTCAAGAAGAGTTCTTTCCGACTGATTCCTAAATGACTTCCAAAATAAACAATTCTTTGTGTGTGATCAACAATTCTGGTTGATCCTGCCAGAGGTCACTGCTATCAGTATTCGACTAAGCCATGCGAGTCAAATGTTCCTCGTGAACATGGCGTACTGCTCAGTAACACGTGGATAATCTGCCCTAAGGTCAGGCATAACTCCGGGAAACTGGTGATAATTCCTGATATATCATAGATACTGGAATGTTCTGTGATCAAAAGCTCCGGCGCCTTAGGATGAATCTGCGGTCTATCAGGTTGTAGTGGGTGTAGTGTACCTACTAGCCTACGACGGATACGGGTTGTGAGAGCAAGAGCCCGGAGATGGATTCTGAGACATGAATCCAGGCCCTACGGGGCGCAGCAGGCGCGAAAACTTTACAATGCGGGAAACCGCGATAAGGGGATACTGAGTGCCAGCATCTTATGTTGGCTGTCCATCTGTATAAATAGCAGGTGTTAGCAAGGGCCGGGCAAGACCGGTGCCAGCCGCCGCGGTAACACCGGCGGCCCGAGTGGTGGCCACTATTATTGGGTCTAAAGGGTCCGTAGCCGGTTTGATCAGTCTTCCGGGAAATCTGACAGCTCAACTGTTAGGCTTCTGGGGGATACTGTCAGACTTGGGACCGGGAGAGGTAAGAGGTACTACAGGGGTAGGAGTGAAATCTTGTAATCCTTGTGGGACCACCAGTGGCGAAGGCGTCTTACCAGAACGGGTCCGACGGTGAGGGACGAAAGCTGGGGGCACGAACCGGATTAGATACCCGGGTAGTCCCAGCCGTAAACGATGCTCGCTAGGTGTCTGGGACGGTGCGACCGTTTCAGGTGCCGCAGGGAAGCCGTGAAGCGAGCCACCTGGGAAGTACGGCCGCAAGGCTGAAACTTAAAGGAATTGGCGGGGGAGCACTACAACGGGTGGAGCCTGCGGTTTAATTGGACTCAACGCCGGAAAACTCACCTGGGGCGACAGCAATATGTAGGTCAGGCTGAAGGTCTTACCTGAATCGCTGAGAGGAGGTGCATGGCCGTCGTCAGTTCGTACTGTGAAGCATCCTGTTAAGTCAGGCAACGAGCGAGACCCGTGCCCACTGTTGCCAGCATATCCTTCGGGATGATGGGTACTCTGTGGGGACCGCCGGTGCTAAACCGGAGGAAGGTGCGGGCTACGGTAGGTCAGTATGCCCCGAATCTCCAGGGCTACACGCGGGCTACAATGGTCGGGACAATGGGTTCCTACCCCGAAAGGGGTTGGTAATCTCATAAACCCGCCCGTAGTTCGAATTGAGGGCTGTAACTCGCCCTCATGAAGCTGGAATCCGTAGTAATCGCGTTTCAATATAGCGCGGTGAATACGTCCCTGCTCCTTGCACACACCGCCCGTCAAACCACCCGAGTGAGGTATGGGTGAGGGCATGGACTAGTGCCGTGTTCGAACCTAAATTTCGCAAGGGGGGTTAAGTCGTAACAAGGTAGCCGTAGGGGAATCTGCGGCTGGATCACCTCCTAAGCATGACCGCACAAAGCGGTCAACCACTAACCGGTCAGAAATCGAAAAACTGTCAGATCCGAGAAAAGTAAGGTTCAATAAGTGAATCTTCTATGGGCTTGTAGATCAGTTGGAAGATCGTCGCCTTTGCAAGGCGAAGGCCCAGGGTTCGAATCCCTGCAAGTCCATTACTAGTGCACCTACAGAGTAACGTCTGTGGGGAAGGATGAAGCGGCTGAAGCAACAACAGCTGCAATGAGATCGTGTATATGCATGCATATATCAGACGCTCACTGGACAAAGTGAGATGGACTCTGGTAAATATGCCTTCAGGTGGATGGCTCGGCTCAAGAGCTGATGAGGGACGTGCCAAGCTGCGATAAGCCCGGGGTAGGTGCATGGAGCCTATGATCTCGGGATCTCCTAATGGGTCTTCCTAACACATTTTGTGTGTTGATCATCAATGATCGGGAACGCCCCGAATTGAAGCATCTTAGTAGGGGCAGGAAAAGAAATCGAAGAGATGCCGTTAGTAATGGCGAATGAACACGGTAAAGTTCAAACTGAATCCCACTGGTAATATGTGGGAGATGTGGTGTTGTAGGTTTTCTCTAAAGGTCCCACTTGGTTGGAGTTTAACTTTTCTGGAACGTTAGACCATAGAGTGTGATAGTCACGTAAACAACAACCAAAGGATCTGGATTACAACCTGAGTAACGTGGGTCGGAATTCCCGCGTGAATTTGGGAGGCACCAACTTCCAAAACTAAATACTCCTTGAGACCGATAGCGAACTAGTAGGGTGACCGAAAACTGAAAAGTACCCCAAGAAGGGAGGTTAAAAGTGCCTGAAACCTGGAGGCGATAGAGCGATATGGCGTTAAAGGATCTTTATTGTGAAGGAAACAGTCGCGAGGCTGCAGTACGGGCAATATTGCCAATGTCATATCTTACGTTTTGAAGAACGGGCCAGGGAGTGTATTCAAATGGCGATGGCTAACTTTCAAATAGGAAGCCGAAGCGAAAGCAACATGCTCGCAGCCGTAAGGCGAGGAGCGACGTATACAAGTGCGTGGAGTCATTAGGATACGACCCGAAGCCGGGTGATCTAGGCGTGGGCAGGTTGAAGCGTGGCGAAAGCTACGTGGAGGACCGCAAGCGGTATTGATCTGCAAATCATTCGTGTGACCTGCGTCTCGGAGTGAAAGGCTAATCTAACCCGGCATCAGCTGGTTCCTTCCGAAACATGTCGTAGCATGACCTAACTGGAGATAGTCGGTGAAGTAGAGCACTGATTGATGGTCCCGGGGAAGAAATTCCTCAGCCGTTTGTCAAACTCCAAACTCACCGTCGTCGAAGAAAGTTGGAGTCCGGACTACTGGGGTAAGCTTGTAGTCCGTAAGGGAGACAACCCAGCCCGTGGTTAAGGTCCCAAAGTGTCGACTAAGTGTTAATACTAAAGGGCGTCCCAAGCCCTAGACAGCTGGAAGGTTAGCTTAGAAGCAGCTATCCTTTAAAGAGTGCGTAACAGCCCACCAGTCGAGGTTTGGGGCCCCGAAAATGGACGGGGCTCAAGTCGACCACCGATACCACGGAGCACCGCAAGGTGATCTCGTAGGAAGGCGTTGCGTTCGGGCAGAAGCAGGGCTGTGAAGTCCTGTGGACCGTGCGGAAACGAAAATCCTGGTAATAGTAACAGCATAGATAGGTGAGAATCCTATCCGCCGAAGGGGCTAGGTTTCCTCGGCAATGATCGTCAGCCGAGGGTTAGTCGGTCCTAAGACGTACCGTAATTCGAGTACGCCAAAAGGGAAACAGGTTAATATTCCTGTACCTCGTGACATTGAAACCAACGTTTTTGGGCAGGCCAAGCGGCGCCGTCGCGCCGTCTAAGCAGCGAATCCCGTGGAGAGCCGTAATGGCGAGAAGCGGGCGAATCTGTAATGGCGAAAGTTGGCTGCACCCGGGAACCCGTGAAAAGGGAGTCACGAGTCCGTACCGAGAACTGACACAGGTGCCCCTAGCTGAAAAGGCTAAGGCGTGTCGGAATAATTTGGCTAAGGGAATTCGGCAAATTAGCTCCGTAACTTCGGGAGAAGGAGTGCCTGCTATGAAGATAGCAGGTCGCAGTGACAAGAGAGCTCTAACTGTCTAATATCAACATAGGAGATCGCAAACCCGTAAGGGCTAGTACGATCTCTGAATCCTGCTCAGTGCAGGTACCTGAAACCCCGGTTCAACGGGACGAAGGGCCTGTAAACAGCGGGGGTAACTATGACCCTCTTAAGGTAGCGTAGTACCTTGTCGCTTAATTGGCGACTTGCATGAATGGATCAATGAGAGCTCTACTGTCCCTAGCCAGAGTCCGGTGAAGCTTACTTTCTAGTGCACAGTCTAGAGACCTCTAGGGGGAAGTGAAGACCCCGTGGAGCTTTACTGCAGCCTGTCGTTGGGTTGTGATTTTGGATGTACAGTGTAGGTAGGAGACGTCGAAGTCGGTGCGCCAGCATCGATGGAGTCGCAATTGGGACACTACCCTTCCAGGATTACGACCCTCACTCCGAGAGGAGGACCCCGATAGGTGGGCAGTTTGCCTGGGGCGGGACGCCCTTGAAAAGATATCAAGGGCGCACAAAGGTTGACTCAAGTGGGTCGGAAACCCACTGAAGAGTGCAAGAGCATAAGTCAGCCTGACGTTATTCAGCACAGTAGTGGATGACGAGACGAAAGTCGGTTCTAGCGAACTTTTGAGCTCGCTTGGTGCGAGCCAAAAATGACAGAAAAGTTACCCCGGGGATAATTGAGTTGTTGCCGGCAAGAGCACATATCGACCCGGCAGCTTGCTACTTCGATGTCGGTTCTTTCCATCCTGGCCGTGCAGCAGCGGCCAAGGGTGAGGTTGTTCGCCTATTAAAGGAGATCGTGAGCTGGGTTTAGACCGTCGTGAGACAGGTCGGTTACTATCTACTAGAGGTGTCAGTAGTCTGAGGGTAAGCTACTTTTAGTACGAGAGGAACAGGGTAGCGGCGCCACTGGTGTATCAGTTGTCCGACAGGGCACTGCTGAGCAGCTACGCGCTAAGGAATAAGAGCTGAATGCATCTAAGCTCGAAATCTGACTTGAAAAGAGACTACATTAAGGGTCCCGGTAAAAGACCGGTTTGATAGGGTCGGGATGTACGCACCAAGGCAACGAGGTGTTCAGTCCGCGGCTACTAATAATCCGTGCCTGTCTGTCTTGCTTTGTCCAGGCGAAATCTGATATGTGTGTGAGAGTATACACGGTTCTTTGATAAAGTATTTATACAATGGTTCCATCCATGTATCGCTCGTTGCCAAGATGGCGGAGCGGCTACGCAATCGCCTGCAGAGCGATTCCATTCCGGTTCGAATCCGGATCTTGGCTTAACTTTATCATTCATCGTGAGTGAGTTTGGCGGCCATAGCGGCGGGGCAATTCCTGTACCCATCCCGAACACAGAAGATAAGTCCGCCAGCGTTCCTTATTGTACTGAAGTATGAGAGTCTTCGGGAACTCTGGATCGCTGCCAACTCACTCACAATTGATTCTAACTACTACACTACTATTTTTTCTGACAAGAATTTTTACTTTTAACGTAATATTGAATTTGAATTTTTTAACTAATCATTAGCAGTACATTTCTCTATCTCAATAGTATTTTATCCCCAAAATGCATATTATTATCGGGTTTAAAATTATGAAATACACATTTCAGGATTCTACTGATTTTCCTGTACAACGGGATTTCATTAAAGATGTACAGGAATTTATTAAATTAACAAAGGATATAGTGCCACTTGAAAGGTCTGCAAGACTCCGTAATGAAGAGAAGCAGAAACTCATTGTATCCACTGAAGAAAGAACTGAAGGTATTGTTCAGTTTGAAAAAAGCATTCTTTCTTCAATAGCCGAACAAGCTGTCGATCTGGAATCAATGGATCTATTCGATGTTGTCAAAGAAGCAAAATCCTCAATTTCAGCTATTTCATCCAGAAAAAAAGCAGAACTTTCAAAGCAACTTGATAGTGATTCAAAGTCTATTGACTATGAGCTTGATCAATTGAACACCAGGATGTTATCGGTTCTGGAACCTTTCTTTTTAGATGGGATTTATGATTCTCGAAGCAAGTATGTACTTACATCTGAAGACGAAACCAACTCAGGAATCCAAACGACCACGGCCGGAAATGTGGAATATCTATTCAATCTGGAATTCAGTTCTAGTTCACTCAAGGTCAATGACTTCATCAAGAAGATCTCTCTGCCTGTATGGGGAACAGGTGGCATATTACGTCGTGAAGACAAAGTAAAGAAAATAGATATCTCAGACCATCGTATAATTTCAATCGAATATGACGATGATTTGCATTTAGAAGCATTACTTCAAGATAATGACTCTCTTCACATTTTCAAAATAGTTTCCGATAAAAGCACATTCATGGTTTTCCATAATGGTACTGAAACTACTCAGGATGATGATCTCTCCGGGGCGATGGATACAGAAAATATTCTCCTTCTAATTAAGAAATTATCTCAGTATTTCACAGTTGCTGTCCAATCCCGCAAACTGTTATCTGTACTTCTTAGTGGTGAAGACGCAATTAAAAATAACACTCTTCAGGGATGTCTTGAACTGATTGCCAAAAAATATGGTGTCCTTATCAACGAATGTATCTCAAAGGGATACAATAAGGAAGAGATCGCTATAAAGATTGAACTTCCTGATGGCACCAGATCTGAGAAATACATTCTCCGTAGTGAATTATACACTCAGCTTTCAGAAGTAGGCAAAGAAGGTTTAAGTCTTGCAGAGATCATGAATGTATCGGATTCCTGATATTTAGATCAGGATCATTTCCTTTTATTTTTATTGATCTGTAGACTTCTATTAATATGAGTGACACTGGCATTGTTCATTTAATAATTCAATGCTTTTGTACAGAAGATTATTTCAGAGATTGTTGAATTGATGTGGAGATTTCTACAGAGCCATTTTATTCTAATACTATTTTTACTGAGTTGCTTCATTGGGTGCAGTTACAATCACATCTTCATCAATAACTCTTCTCTGAGCTTCATGCTTTGCGACTTCAATGAATTCTTCAGTAGCTGTTTTCTTCCCTGCAACCCACTTGTCCATGATCACACATGTTACAAGGTCACCGGTCACATTAACTGCAGTACGGCTCATATCAAGTATCCTGTCAACTCCGATTATAAGGGCAATACCTGACGTGGGTATGCCCACACTATTCAGTATCATTGCAAGGATCACAATACCGACACCAGGTGTTGATGGAGTTCCAATGGAAGCTCCTACTACAGTTACCATGATCAATAGGAGTTGTCCAAAACTAAGCTCTATTCCAAATGCCTGTGCAAGAAACACGGCCGCTATACTCTGGTAAAGAGCTGTACCATTCATATTGATAGTAGCACCAAGTGGGATCACAAACTGTGAAATGGAAGGTCTCACACCAATATTCTCCTCTGCGGTCTTTATTGAAAGCGGCATAACCGCAGCAGAACTCGATGTGGAGAACGCAAGTAACAACACATCACGGATAGATCTTAGAAACGTAAGTGGATTTTTTCTGGTCACTAATAGAATGATAAGCATGTACACGATCAACATCAGTAAAAGGCCAAGTAATACCGTGCCAACATATACCAGCATCCCCATAAGTGCATCTATTCCAAGATTTAAAGTGAATTTGCTGATAAGTCCAAACACAGCGACAGGTGCTAATAGCATGCTCCAGCGAACAACTGTCATGCTGACCTCCTGAAGAGAACCCAGCAGTTCAAGAAGTGGTTTTGATTGTACCGGCTGCATTGAAACAAGAGCAACTCCGATTATTATGGAAAAAATAACGACCTGCAACATCTGTCCTGTAGCAAGCGACCCCAGAGGATTTGTCGGAACAATCGTAGTTATCATTCCCGGAAGTTCAGCCACATCGAAGGAATCCAGTCCACTACCGCCGGTCTGTGTTGTATTTGATGTCATGGTTCCCTGGACAAGTTCAGTGCTGATATAACTTCCAGGGTTTATTGTCAGTGCAAGTGCCAGTCCTATAAGAATTGCAAGAGCAGTGGTGACAAGGAAATAGCCTACGGTTCTAAGACCTATTTTCTTTAATTGTTCCATATCCTCTCCGGCTGCAATTCCACGAATTATAGATGCAAAAACAAGCGGAACAACGATCATCTGAAGCAGTGCAAGGAAAAGATAACCCGGCAGTGCCAGCCATTCACCAATTGTGTAGGACATTTCCTGGCTTAATACTCCGGTAGATGGTCCAAGTACTAATCCCGTGATAATACCCAGCAGCATTCCTATTATTATCTTTAGCCAGAGTCTTCCTCTCACAAGTTCCTGTAGGTGATAGTTCAGGTTCTTCAGTGAACGAGGATGAATCAGTGTAAGAGGGTCCGGTAAATTATACCTGCCTGACATGACACTATGTTTATTCTCATCTTTAATGTGTTTATGGTATTTTTTAACAGAAAGATAGGCATTTATGCAAGTGTGCACTTTATATTACTATTTGTGAGTCATCAGGAGGAATAATATGGGACTATTCAGCAGAATGGAAGTAGTAGTAAAATCAAAAATGAACAAACTCATGGATCGCATGGAAGATCCGCGTGAAACACTGGATTACTCCTATGAAAAACAGCTTGAAATGCTCCAGGATGTAAAGCGTGGTGTCGCTGAAGTTGCAACATCAAAAAAGAGACTTCAACTGCAAAGGTCAAAGCTCCAGCAGAACATTGAGAAACTTGATGGACAGGCAAAAGAAGCTATCAAGGCAGACCGTGAAGACCTTGCACGTATGGCACTTGAAAGGAAAGGCACTCTTAATATCCAGATACAGGGCTTAGACCAGCAAATAGCTGAGCTTGAAAAAGAGCAGGAGAAACTTGTTGCTGCCGAAAAGCGTCTTTCAACCAAGGTAGAGGTATTCAGAACCAAAAAAGAAACCATCAAAGCTCAGTATTCCGCAGCCGAGGCACAGGTTAAGATCAATGAATCAGTGTCAGGTATAAGTGAAGAAATGGCTGATGTAGGTCTTGCAATAGAAAGAGCTGAGAATAAGACCGAACAGATGAAAGCCCGTGCATCTGCACTTGATGAACTTATCGATACAGGTACACTTGATGATCTCACCAGCAGTGGCGATGATATTGACAGGGAACTTGCAAAGATCAATGCAGCAACAACCGTTGACCTTGAACTTGAACAGCTCAAGAAGGAGGCAGGCAAATGATCATAAGAATAGTTGGTGAAGGTCAGTATGAAGTTCCTGAAAGCTTCTATGATGAACTGAATGTTATTGATAATAAGATCGTAGATCTTGTTTCTGAAGGAAATGAAGAAGGATACAAATCCGAGCTTACAAAACTCATAGCCAGTATAAAGTCATGTGGAAGCCAGATTGATGATGCGGAAATAGTAGAATCAGATGTCATAGTCCCACCTGAGGACCTGACATTTGAGGAAGCTAAGGAAGTTTTCAAAGGTGAGGGAATATTTGAGGACTAAATAGTTTTTAGTCCTTATTTCAGTTCTTAAATCGGCATACTCCAAAGGGGATACCATTTCTCCACTTCTTTTTCTATAGGAAGCTCCTTTTCCATCAGTGATTTAAGCCTGAATTCCATGTTGTTGTCTCTGTTGTTCTTTCCTCTTGGAGCAAAAGGATAGTAATTTCCCTGCTTGAAGTTATAAATCCAGTATACGGGTCCGTCACTCTCAAAACGATATACTGCACAGAGTATCTGCTCGCCAAATCCTTGCTCAACAAGTGTCTGGGAGATCATGTGAATGTTGGTCACAAGGTCCTCAAAGTCTTTATCTTTGAGAACAACCCACATGAAATTATATTCATCTTTCTTTATACTAAACTCTGTGCCTGTTTCTTTAGTGCTGAATTGCAGCAACTCTTCTATCTCGTTTTTGGTGTTTGTATACTTTGACATATCCATGGCCTTAAAGCAAATACCTGCAACAGCAGATGGTTTAAGGTTCAGGTTAAGTTCCAGTGTGATTACTGCTGTTGATATGGCAAAAAGCTTATCAGTCTTTGCTTTAGGCACTCTGCTGCTTCCAAGTACAGAACCCAGAAGATCTCGAAAACCCATTAGTACTCAATCTCCCTCTGTATCTTTTCAAGGGCAGCTATTCTTTTTTCCATGGATGGGTGTGTTGATAACAGGTTCATAACAGATCCTGATACAGCTGCAGGAATTATGAAAAAGGCATTCATTCCCTCAACTTTTCTCAGGTCTTCTGTAGGGACATTTGCCATTGTTCCACTTATCTTTCTAAGTGCTGAAATGAGCTGTGTAGGCTGGCCTGTTATAAGTGCAGAGCCTCTGTCTGCTGCAAATTCCCTGTATCTTGAAAGTGCACGTATAAGCAGGAAACTTAAAACCCAGACGATTATGGAAACTATCCATACAACGATAAGTCCGCCATTTGAATTTCTGCGATCTCCGCCAAAGCCTCCAAAATAAAGACTGTATCTTACGATATAGAATGCAAGCGTTGAGATAAAACTGGCTATCGTCAACACAGCCATATCCCTGTTCTTGACGTGACTTAGTTCATGAGCAAGTACGGCTTCCAGTTCACCCTGGTCAAGCTTGTGCATAAGTCCGGTTGTAACTGCAACCACAGCTTTTTTCGGGCTTCTGCCGGTTGCAAATGCATTTGGCACAGAGGTATTTACAACTGCAACAGTTGGTTTTGGAAGGCCAGCTATGACGCAGAGTCTTGTAATTGTTTCATGGAGCCTCGGTTCTTCTGCTTCGGAAACAACATGTGCACCGGTCGACCACAGAACCAGTTTATCTGAATAGTAATATTGTGCTCCCATAAACAGCATAACAAACAGCAGCATAAAGTTTGCAGATGCAAACTGGGAAAGGAATGCAAGGAATGCAAGGTATACTGCAGCCAGAAGGAACATTGTCAGTAACATTCGTCCCTGAAGTCCCAGGTCTTTTTTCCATTCTACCATTTTAGCACCATCTACCAGTAATTCATATTGATATATTAGAATTTTGGATTTTTCACTCTAAGTCAGTTCTTTCCAGGTGAAGAAGTCCTTTCTGCCAGTCATTTATAATCTTTATAGCAGCTCTGGTTTCATCGATCTCGCCTTTCTTCTTCAGGAAATTACATTGAAGTCCTATCATCTCAAGCAGTTCATAGGAATTCTCATCAGTGAATGTTATTTTATAGAATGATTCCACTAATTCCCTGTCTTCTTCAACAAGCTTTTCGATAATTTTCAGTGCCACACCAATTTGGTCTTTGATATGTGTGGAATCTTTTATTCCCAGAAGTCCCTGTATATATTCATCGTGTTCGTCAAATGGGAATACTCCAGGCGTATCAAGGAAAACAATACGTGACCCTGCATTTACTATTTGTACTCCTTTAGTATGACCCGATATTGCAGAAGTTGAAGCTTTTCCTCTGCCTGTAACACCATTTATCACAGAAGACTTTCCGGTGTTTGGATATCCGATACAACCTACCTGTATATCGCGTCCCTGAATGTCTGCAACTTCCAGTATCTTATGTCGAAGCATCGTTGTTCCAAATCTCTCTTTTGAAGATACGAATACAGCAGGTGCTATCTTTGCCATTCTGGATTTTGCTTTTTCAAGTTTTTCTTTTGGTACAAGGTCGCACTTGTTCAGTACAATGATAAAAGGCTTCTTTGCACGTTTAATATCCATTTCGATCTCAGTGTTCCTTGTTTCCTCTGGAAAACGTGCATCTACAACTTCAAGAAGGATATCAGCTTTTTTAATGACATCCTTTACCACTAATTTCTGGCTTGCCATGATATTTCCCGGTATCAGAAAAGTTATCTGTAAATTCTATAATCAATCACGGATTTAATGTGTCTTCATATTCCCTGAAAGGATATATTATCTTTGATAGGGTATCTGCATTTGTTCTTCAGACCATCTTTGGTTAAATAATATTTATAACAGTAATGCTCAATATATTAAGTGGATTGATAATATGGCCACAATATCTTTTGATTCCAAGTTATGTACTAATTGCGGAACATGTATAGTAACATGTCCGCTCGGGATTATACTTGACGGAGAAAAAGCTTCTTTAAGCACTCCTTTTGTGCCAGATGAACTGAGTGTTGCCTGCGCAAAATGCGGAAGTTGTGAAGCTTTCTGTCCCGAGGGTGCAATATCTCCTATTTTTGAAACCACCTATTCTGAAGTTTCCTTGAAGGATTACAGGGATGTTGATAATGAACAACTTGGAATCTATATGAGAAAACGCCGCTCACTCAGGAATTATTCGGATGAGCTTGTCAGTAAGGAAAAGATAGAACGCATACTGGATATTGTAAGATTTGCCCCTTCAGGTGTAAATATGCAACCGGTAAAGTGGTTGATCATCCATGATCCTGAAAAGGTCCGTAAAATGACTTCCCTTACAATAGACTGGATGCGAGAGTTATTATCCTCCGATGAAAATCACCCTATGAAAATGATGCTTCCTTCTCTGATCTCTGCTTATGAGAGTGGCAAAGACCCTATATGTCGCGGAGCTCCTCATCTTGCAATAGCCTATACACTTGACATGGAATATATGGATTCAACTGATGCTGTAATAGCTCTGACATGGTTTGAGCTGGCTGCTCCTGCATTTGGACTTGGTGCATGTTGGGCAGGTTTTCTTAAAAAAGCAACAACCAGCTATCAACCTCTGATCGATGAACTGGATTTGCCTGCGGGTCATGTTGTAAGACATGCTTTGATGTTCGGCTATCCTGCATATGAGGTTCACAGTATTCCCGGTCGAAATCCAGTGGATGTTATATGGAAATGAGCTTTCTATTTTTCCATATTTTCATTCTCTCTTCGCATACTGTTTTTTTTTGTTTGATTAGTTTTTAGATTACATCTTGCTTGGGTCGTTTTCCATTTTAAATGAAACATGGGAATCTATAAATATCATTATGTTTGTTTGAACATAACGCTAAAAATCGTGGTAGTTTGCGGGAATGGACGAACACTCGGAGGCTAAAAATGGTATACAGATCTCAAAAAAAGATTGTTATAGGTATGGTATTCCTTCTTGTTATGCTAGTTGTGGCGCCATGCTCTGCCACAACAGTGGACATAAGAGGCGAACCAATTGATACGGGATTGACTGATGCGGACAATATTTCATGGGACTACTCTGATTTTCCCGGACTTTATTATGCTGCTAACAAGCATTCTCAAATAGTAGCAGGTGCAGGGGAACACCTTTACTTTGAAAATGATGATGACGGAGGAAATCCTTCTCTTGGTTCAGCAAACCCAACTGCAAATGTGATCGACGAAGGGGAGCTGATCTATACTACAAAGCAAGTATTTTCAAAATACAAGGTTGCTTCTGAAGAAAGCAATATTACAAAAGTGACCAAGTTTTACACTCTATCATTATTTGGTGCTAATTATTGTGCAGTTGACAACGATGCAACAAATCTCGCAAAGATATTGATGCAGCAGGATGCAAGTGATAAGAAAACTCTTAAAAGCGGTGATGAGTGGACAATGAAGAACGGTTATTCATTGGTTATGAATGCTGTTGATGTTGATGGTTCAAAATGCTATATGACCCTGTACAAGAACGGTGAGGAACTGGACTCAGGTGTCATTTCTACAGATGGCAGCAACGATGACCGGATCTACATTGTTGAAGATGAGTGTTCAGACGGCGATGACCACATTTATTTCCTTACTTATGTGGATTCTATATTTGCAGGTCAGGTAGACAACTTCGCAGTCCTGAAGTACACATGGCTCGCCGACAAGGATGGCTATATTGAAGTTACAGAAGGCGATGAGTTTGGAAATTTCGAAGTTGACGAGGCATCTGCAACAGGACTTAAGCTGTACAACAGTGATTCTCTTTCAATTTCAGTAGATTCGGACATGCCAACTCTTATTACGGGAGATCTGTATTTCAAAACCTCTGATACACAAAAAGGCAGCAATGGCGGTTACATTCTCTACCCGATGAAGAGAATTACAATAGATGACACCGCTGCAACAACTGTAACAACTGCAACGTCGGTTGAAGAAACAGGTGCTGATGAAACCTCTTCTGGTCCGGAAGATGTGGTTGTTGTTGTTGATATGTCTTCAGATTCAGAAACCGGATATGAAAGTTCAGATGACACCAATGTCGAAGCTGAAGCTGTCTCTTCTGAAACAGGATCAAATGCTGTTGAAAATTCAATTCCGGGATTTGAATTGGCACTAACGGCTGTTTCAATTTCATTAGTATTCTTGCTCAAAAGAAACGAGTTTAAGTGAGTTACTGTAATTCGAATAAATAATTATGAAGCAGTTCTCTGGAATTTATGAACACTTAACATTAAGTGTTCTTTCAACTTTTATTTACAATGTTCTGTTTATTTACTGTTTTCAGCAATGCTTAAGTATTAGCTTAACTGTTATGGGAAAACGACAAAATAATTTGTGCAAGTTATCTGGTGGTAAAAGCAAATAAATTTGCTCACCTATCAAGTATTAATAATAATCTTTACAATTATTCATTATTACACGACTTGAATACATATTCCTTCTTTGGATGATGTATTCTCTGCCAAATCTCTTCCCTACATATATCATGACCCTCTCCGATAAACCCCGGGTTCTAGTTGTAGACGACGAACCAATGAATGTTGAGTTGCTCCAGGCTTACCTTTCTGAAGATTATGATGTTCTATCTGCCTACAATGGCCATGAAGCACTTGATATTGTTTTCAACGAACTGCCGGATATTGTTCTCCTTGATGTTATGATGCCTGATATTAATGGTTATCAGGTCTGTGAGAGGATCAAGAGTTCTGATGTCACTCAGTTTATCCCGGTGGTTCTTGTGACCGCTCTTTCTGGCAGAGAGGACCGTTTAAGAGGTATTGAGTCAAAAGCTGATGATTTTCTGACAAAGCCCGTTGACAGGCTTGAACTTAAAATGAGGGTGAAGTCTCTTCTTCGTATCAAGAAACTTCATGATAATGTTATTGTAGAACGCGACCAGGCACAGAATTATCTGGATGTTGCAGCCGTAATGATGCTTGCATTGGACAGCAGTCAGAATGTAATGCTTATCAACAAAAGAGGTCTTGAGATCCTTGGTTATGAAGAGTCTGAGGTTATCGGAAAGAACCTGGTGGAACAGTTTATTCCGCCATCATCAAGGTCTGGGATGGAGATCCATTTTCTGAATTCTCTGAACGCTTCCGGGGTCGGTAGTACTTATTATGAGTGTCCTGTCATCACAAAAAATAATGAAGAGCGTATGGTAAACTGGTATTCAAAACCACTGATCAATGAAGATAGTAGGGTTACTGGTGTCCTCTTTTCCGGTCAGGATATCACCATCAGGAAAAAAGCGGAAGAAAAGCTCAGGGAGCAGACACATGCAATGGAAGCTTCCATAGATGGTATGGCCATTATTGATGAAGAAGGTATCCACAGTTATGTCAATGCTGCCCATGCACGCATTTTTGGCTACGATGATCCGGGAGAGTTAATTGGTAAAAAATGGGAAATTCTTTATAACCCTTCAGAAGTAGGACTTTTCAAATCAACTATTTTACCAGAATTCAGAAAGAAAGGCAAGTGGCAGGGTGAACTTGTTGGTAGAAAAAAGGATGGCAGTACATTTTTCCAGGAAATATCACTGACAGCTCTTGATAAAGGTCTGATCGCAGTTATAAGGGATATATCCAGAAGAAAGGAAGTTGAGTCCCAGCTAAGTGACTATGCAGATCAGCTAAAAACCTCTAACGAACTCAAGGACCTGTTTACTGATATTCTTCGTCATGACCTGTTAAATCCGGCGGGTGTTGTAAAAGGCTTTACTGATATGTTGATGAACGAGGAAAAAGATGAGGATAAAAGATACAAGCTCCAACTTATTGATAGCAATGTAACCCGCCTTATTGAAATGATCGAATCTGCTGCAAAGTTTGCTAAACTGGAAGATACGGATAAGCTTGAATTCAAGTCAATGGATATTGGTCCGGTTCTGCGCAATGTTGCCGAAGAACTCAAACCACAACTTTCAGCAAAGAATATTACTCTTGATATGAAAGCGTCCGGAAATTATCCTGCAGTAATTAATCCTCTCATTGATGGTGTTTTTTCCAATTTCATCTCAAATGCCATCAAATATGGTCCATCGGACAGTGTTGTAACAGTTGATATTCAGGACCTTGATGATGAATGGAAGGTAATTGTATCCGATAATGGGGAAGGTATTCCGGAAAAAGATAAAGTTCTGGTCTTTAATCGTTTCCAGCGGCTTGCTGATAAGAAGAAAGCTGTAAAAGGTTCAGGTCTTGGTCTTGCTATCGCCAAAAGGATAGTTGACCTACACAATGGGCATATTGGCGTGGAAGATAATCCTTCAGGAAAAGGCAGTTCTTTCTGGGCAACTGTAAAAAAAGCATGAGGATTTATTTTCCAATATCCTCATACCAGATGTCCGGTTTTTCATGAATGAATTTTTTCATGATATCTTTGCATTCTTCAATATCAAGGTCAATAACTTCAACGCCATGTTCTTTCATAAACTCTGAAGCACCATCAAATGTCTTTGATTCGCCTGCAATGACCATTTTTATTCCAAATTGCACAATAGCTCCGGCACAGAGATAACATGGCATGAGTGTGGAGTATATTGTAGTTCCCTGATATTTTCCAATCCTTCCTGCATTGCGTATGCAGTCGATCTCTGCATGTGCTAAAGGATCATCATGCTGAACTCTTCTGTTATGGCCTCTGCCAATTATCTTTCCTTCTTTCACAAGAACTGATCCGATAGGTATTCCGCCTTCTTCCAGCCCTTTTTTAGCTTCTTCAATAGCTGCCTGCATGAACTTATCCATAATATTCCTCTTCAAATCTTACAGGCAGTAATATGGTTGTTACTAATATATTATTTATCACTCAAGAATTAAGCAAGTGTGGGTCAATGTTACTAGTAGAGTAAAATAGAAGAAAACGGAAATTTGAATGTATGCTCTCGCATACTTTAAATTTTAAAGTGATATCATTAAGTTTCCAAAGAAACAGCTGTCTTCATGGGCACTGATAGCTGCCGGTTTCAGAAGTGAGATTCCTCTGTTCATTGTCTTTGAAGCTGTGAGAATGTCCATGAGTGACAGTTTTCCAGATTCAAATCCGTCACCAACTGTTTTCATACCCTCTATGAATCCTTCTTCAATGATGTCCACCGGATCTATGCCTGACCTGATAGTTTCCATTGCTACATTTGTTGCTTCGGCATCGTTGAAGTTTATTACGGAATTTTTAGCCTTATTGATAAGCTCTCTCTTTGCAGAATCACTATAATTCATGATTTCATCATTCCTCAGACATTATTCTTTGAAATTGAAAGGTTTGCTTTCTAAGCAGGTTTTCCTGCTCGGCCTTCTCTATATTTCATTTGTCATAAGAATCTTGTCTACCAGAATTATATATCTGCTTAGGAACTATATAGTCTACATATGTGAATGAGGCTTGAAAAAAATTATATTTGTTCGAATTTCCATTATTGTTTTCTGATCTTGAAAAGACGGTCATTTTTTCGAACAATGTCCTCTACAGCAAGTCCAATTTCGTTTCCTCTATCTACAGAATCCATGGTTTTGCCTTCCAGAACCAGGGATGAAACTTCCTGTTCCAGGTAAGTAGTACTACCTTCGATGACGATCCTGTCCCCATTTTCAAGTCCCTGCTCCAACAGTTTAACCGAAGCAGCAGCCTGTTTTGGATAATAATTAGTTACTACTCCCACAGCTTCACGTTTAACAGGTGATGCATTCATGTCGAAATCAAAAGCCAGGCTGTCAGGTCCGGGGTATCCGAAGTAGAATCCGGTTGAAAAGCCTCTGTTGTATTCAAGTGCCATTTTCTCTTTAAGAGGGAGTACTTTATCTCTGGAAAAGTTCCCTTCTTTGAACAGGTCAATGGCTTTCCGGTAAGATTCAGAAACGGTTGCAGTATATCCTGGATTTCTAAGTCTCCCTTCGACCTTGAATGAATCGATCCCTGCTTTTACAAGTTTGGGTATGTACTCGATCATGCAAAGGTCCTTTGCACTCATAAGGTATTTCCCTTCAATATCGACTATTGCACCGTTATCTGAGTGAAGTGACCATTCCCATCTGCATGGCTGACTGCATTCTCCACAGTTTCCTGATTTTCCAAGAAGGTATGCTGAAAGATAGCATCTGCCTGAGATCGCCTGGCACATTGCACCGTGTACAAATGCTTCGAGTTCCAGTTTTGTATCTTTTTTGATCTCCGTGATCTGCTCAAGGTTAAGTTCTCTTGCAAGCACGACCCTGCTGGCTCCAAGTGACCTGTAGAACTCTGCTGTTATCTGGTTTGAGACATTTGCCTGGGTTGATATGTGTATTCTAAGGTCTTTTTCGGCTGCTTTTGTTATGGTGGCAGGATCCCATGCAATAACAGCATCGACTTCTGCAGAAGCTGCGTATTCAAGTACTTCATCAAGTTCACTAATATTATCCGGGTATATTACCGAATTCACTGCCATATAACCTTTAAGCCCATGAGCATGAATTTCATCAATAAAAGATGCAAGGTTTTCAGTAGTTATTTCCTGTGCACGTGATCTTAGACTTAGTCTATCCAGAGAAAAGTAAACTGCATCTGCGTGTTGCTGGCATGCTTTAAGGGCTGCAAAGTTTCTAACACCCATTATGAGTTCGGGCATTTTAGAATTCTTAGATTCCATGGACATTGATGAATGAATTCAAATTAAGATTTAAATCACTTGTGTTGAAAATCAAGTTAGATTGTTCAAAGGACAATTTTTGTTCGAAGCCGGGAAATTATATATACTATTGTACACTATATTGCAGTATCGAGTAAGATTAGGGTTGCCTAATTTTCAGAGGACATCTTAAATTGTATTCCTCGGACAACTTCTAAAAAACAAAAGAGGTAAAAAATGGCTCCAATAATACCACTTGCTATGATGCCAGAAGGTAAGGATAGTAAGATTATTTCTATTAATGCAGGTAAATGTCTGATCAACCGTCTCAGGTCAATGGGCTTTATTGAGAATACTCTGCTTAAAGTCAAAAAAGGTGTTAATGGTTCTCTAATTGTATCAGTTAACGGCTGTGATTATGCGCTGGGCATGGGTATGGCCACAAAGATCATGGTGCAGGAATATTCTGCATAGATCACTTTCTAAAATTAAAAAAGAAAATGAAGCTCTAAAGCTTCATTCATTTTTCCTTTTGTAATCTATTTAGATTACTCTTCCTTTCTCTTAATGAAGATAAAGGCAAGTCCGATTATTGCTGCAATAGGTGCTGCAATTGTTGGGAATTCAGGAATTTCCTCAGTTTCAGGGAGATTGTAACCATACTCATAGATTGTTACATGTCCGTCATGCACGTTGGCAGGTGCAGTTGTGGGTGTTGCACAGAATAATCTAACTCCTCTGAGTTCTTCCTGTTCCTGTTGTTCCTGTTCTACATTTACATTTTCGATGACAATTAAATGTTTTTCATATTCAAGACCAGTAATCATAATTGTTCTGATCTTCTGATGATCAATATCCTGTCCAAGGCCTACATCTGCCCAGGTATCTCCCTGCCAGACCATTTCCTCGTCAATATAGACTCTTGCAAAGCCGTCATTGCTGTCACTTGCAAATATGATGCCGAAATTGTTTGTAGGGTATTCAGTTACAATGCTCATGTAGCCGTCTTCACTGATCACTGCAAGTCTGCCATCAGCATTTGTCCATGTACTACCTATAACCGAGCTGCTGAAATATGACTCAAATCCACTTATTGCAGAATTATGATTTCCATATGTCCATATATCCAGATCAGTTGTTCCTTCTGTAACAGTTACCGAAGGGGCAGCAGATGCAGTTCCTGCCAGCATAATTGCGGCGATGAGCACCAAAGCTATGTTTTTTAAATTGTTTTTCATCATATCATACCACCAAGATTTATGCAAAATTATCTTTGATACTGCATCTTCTATACTCTTGGTATATATAAACATTATGAAAATATGTACAATGTAATAATTATTATCATTATCATTTCGTTATATTTTGGAAGTTACAAGTAACTGAATTGAAGTCAAAAAAGAAGCAAAAAGGATTTTAAAAATCCTTCTTGTTGCCGCTTGGACCACGCATGTATTTGCCAAGCTCGGAATCTACAAGCTCAAGTCCGTTGAAAACAGGTCCATCTCTGCAAACACGAAGTCCTTTCTTGTCCATGCAGCAGGCGCCACAAACGCCTATTCCGCATTTGAAATATCTGTGAAGGCTGAACTCTGTCTTTTCAAGTGCATCTTCATTTTCAAGCATGCCAAAGATGCATTTCATCATCATTTCAGGTCCACAGGTGTAGATCCTGTCATAGGCTGAAATGTCAGTTTCTCCAAGTACGTCTGTTACAAAACCGCATCTATGAGCAGAACCATCGTCAGTTGTTATGTGAAGTTCCCCGAATGATGCAAATTTATCTGCAAAGAGCAGCTCCTCAGCATTTCTGGCTCCAAGAATGGTAGTTATGCGTACTCCTTCAGAAGCTGCATGATCTGCCAGGGCTACTATTGGTACAGTACCTACTCCGCCAGCAATGAGCAATATCTTCTCATCTTTGGCCGGAAGCGTGAAGCCTTTTCCAAATGGTCCTCTGATCCCAAGTTCATCTCCTTCGATGAGATTGAATAACTTCTCAGTTGCATCTCCTACCTTTTGCACAGTGATGGAGTTCTTGCTTGCCAGTCCCATGGGAATTTCGTCAACTCCGTGGATCCATACCATTACAAATTGTCCAGGCACGGCTTCATCAAAGGATCTGTCAAAAACAAAAGTCCTTGAGGATGGGGTTTCCTTGATAATTTTAGTAATTTTGACGTTGATGGGGTACATTATATCCTCTCATGTGCAAGTCCGATGACATCTGTTATGTCATTGTATCCTTTTTTGGCAATAAACCGATCAATTCCTGCAGCTACGGAGCTGAAAACATCGACTCCTTCATGGACTGCAGAACCGATCTGTACCGCAGTGGCTCCTGCCATCATCATTTCAATGGCATCCTGCCAGGTGTAAACGCCGCCTATCCCTATCACTGGAATGTCGAGGGCTGTGTAAAGATCATAGACACATTTGACAGCAATCGGTTTCACTGCTTTTCCAGAAAGTCCGCCAAACCTGTTTCCAAGAATAGGATAACCACTTTCAATGTCTATTGCCATTCCTTTAACAGTATTGATAGCAACAACCGCATCAGCTCCTCCTCTTTGTGCAGCGTCTCCTATTGTTACTATGTCTGTGACGTTAGGTGTTAGTTTCACCCATACTGGTATGTCAACTGCATCTTTTACTGCGGCAGTGATACTCTCGACTGCATCTGGATTGCTTCCGACAGATGCCCCATATCCCAGTGCATGAGGACAGCTGACATTCAGTTCAAAAGCATCAGGATCTGACTCAAGAAGTCCCTGAGCTACTTCTACAAACTCTTCCTCAGTTCCGCCGAATATGCTTGCAATAACCGGAGTGCCGGCTTCCTTTTTTGCAATTGCAAGTTCATGCTTAAAATCATGGTATGATGGATTTGGCAAACCCATGGCATTCAAAAATCCATAACCTAGATCAATCATGCTTGGGTTCTTGTGTCCTTCTTTAGGTTCTGGCCCAATGGACTTTGTAACCACAGCTCCTGCTCCTTCCTTTGCCATGCGGGCAAGGGATGCACCGGTGGTCCCCATAATTCCTGCAGCCAGTATGGTTGGATTTTCAAGTTCAATTCCAGTAATCTTAATCATATTGACCCTGCACCTCTTCAGCTGTTCCTGCCTTCAACTGGCAGACTGCTCTCTGTACAAGTTCCTTGCCGCCCATCTGCACAAGTTCTTTTGCGATCATTCTGGCGTGTTCCTGATAAGTTTCAGCCAGAATTACTTCTTCTATACGGACGTGTTCTGATCCATCAAGTGCCAGTACTTCACAGCAAATGCTGATCTCATCGTCGTTGATAAATTGGGCAAAGGAACCAATAGGTGCAGTACATCCGCCTTCTACGTCAGTGATAACTATGCGCTCTATCTCGGTCTCAATTCTGGTCTGCTGGTGGTCCAGATTAGAAGTTACTTCTTCTGCATAGCTGCCTGCAGGTGTGACTACGGCTATAGTTCCCTGATTTGCGGAAGGGCAAAAGAACTGTGGGTCAAGACGTTCAACATCCATTTCCCAGCCCATTCTCTGAAGACCAGCCTCTGCAAGCAGAATCCCATCATAAAGTCCTTCTTCAAGCTTCCTTATTCTGGTATTGATATTTCCTCTAAGATCTTGCACATGAAGGTCAGGTCTGTATCTGAGAATTTGAGCTCTTCTGCGCATTGATGATGTACCAAGGACTGCTCCTTCTGGAAGTTCTTCTATCTTTGCTCCGTTTGTTGTCAGAAGTACGTCATATGGTGAATCACGCTTTAGCACTGCCGATGTAGCTAGTTCTTCAGGGCGGATTGTTGGCAGGTCTTTCATGGAGTGAACTGATATGTCAATCTCACCTTCGATCATCCTGTCATCAAGCTCCCTGACAAAAGCACCTACACCTGCAACTTCGTGGAGTGGTCTGTCTGTGAAAGTGTCGCCGGATGTCTTTATTATTTTTCTCGTTGTGCTGACACCCAGTTCTGCAAGCATGCCTTCAATGGTTTCTGTCTGTGCAAGGGCCAGAGCACTTCCACGGGTTCCTATTATCATGTGAATTCACCGCTTATTTAAGATTTGCTTCGTAAGCGGAGAGCGTCTTTTCAATATCCTCTTCGCTGTGTGCTGTTGAGATGAAGTTTGTCTCGAACTGTGATGGCGGCAGGAAAACACCACTATCAAGCATCTTGAAGAAGAACTTCAGGTATCCTTCCTTATCACATTTGAGGACTTCCTGGTAGTTGAGTGGCTTGTCTCCGAAGAAAATCTTGAACATGGAGGCGATACCAACTACATTGTAATCGAGATTAAGGTCTGCAACTATTTCGGCCAGCCTGCTTCTCATCATGTCACCGGTTGCATTGAGGTTCTTGTGTACTTCTTCCTTTTCAAGTATATCAATTACCGCAAGTCCTGCTGCAACTGAAGCCGGGCTTCCGCTGAAGGTTCCTGCCTGGTAGACGCTTCCGGATGGTGCTATCATTTCGATGATCTCTTTCTTTCCTCCGAAAACACCAATCGGCATTCCTCCGCCGACTATCTTACCCAGTGTTGTCATATCGGGTGTAACTCCGAAATACTCCTGTGCTCCACCCATTGCAAGCCTGAAACCAGTGATGACCTCGTCGAAGATGAGTACAACATCGTTCTCTTCTGTGACCTTACGGACATCCTTGAGGTAATCTCCTTCCGGAAGTACCGGGCCGATATTGCCCATGACAGGTTCCATTATGACCGCTGCCATATCATCCTGGTTCTTTTCAATTACTGCGGTGAGTGCTTCGATATCGTTGAATGGTACCTGAAGTGTGTTCTTTGTGAAGTCCACAGGGATTCCAAGTGAGTCCGGCTTTCCAAGGGTTGTTGCACCAGAACCTGCCTTGACAAGTACTGCATCGTGCGCACCGTGGAATCCTCCTTCAATTTTTACGAACTTGTTCTTTCCTGTAAACCCTCTTGCTGCACGCAGTGCACTCATAGTTGCTTCGGTTCCTGTTGAAACGAACCTGAGCATATCAATGCTTGGGTAAAGTGAAACGATCTTTTCAGCAAGGTTAACTTCAAGGTCAGTTGGTGTGCCGAAGAGCCACCCTTTATCGAGCTGTTTGATTATTGCCTGCTTGATAACTGGATTTGCGTGTCCCAGAATGTTTGGCCCGTATGCAAGACAGTAGTCGATGTACTCATTTCCATCGATGTCCTTGATTTTTGAACCGTTTGCGGATTCAGTGTAGAATGGGTATGGTTTGATGGCTCTTACCGGACTGCTTACTCCTCCTGGAAGGAGCGTCCTTGCTTTGTTGTATAGGTCTCTGGACTTATCTAATGACATAAAAACACCCTGTGATCATTTTAACATCTCTGCCATTTCCCTGGCAAAATAGGTAATTACAATGTCGGCACCTGCACGCTTGATGGACATCAGGGATTCGTACATTGCCTTTTTCTCATCAAGCCAGCCGTTTTGTGCTGCTGCCTTAAGCATTGAGTATTCGCCGCTGACATTGTATGCTGCCGTTGGCATCTGGAACTCAGTCTTGAGGCGGTATATAATATCAAGATACGGAAGCGCTGGTTTAACCATTATGATATCTGCTCCTTCCTCGATATCAAGCGCTGCTTCCATGAGTGCCTCGTCGGAGTTTGCAGGGTCCATCTGGTGTGTGGACCTGTCTCCGAAGCAGCATCCTGAACCTGCTGCGTCCCTGAAGGGTCCGTAGAATGATGAGGAATATTTTGCAGCATAGGACATAATTGGTATATTGTGGTAATTGTTATTGTCAAGTTCACTGCGAATTGCAGATATCATGCCGTCCATCATTCCTGATGGCGCAACCATATCAGCTCCTGCTTTTACGTGGCTGAATGCTGTCTTTCCCAGCAGTGGGAGGGTTGGATCATTCATTATTTCTTCGGTATCAAAGTCAACCATCCCGCAGTGTCCATGGCTGGTGTACTCGCAGAGGCAGACATCTGTAATTACAAGCATGTCTTTTCCAAGTTCATTCTTGATCTCACGTACTGCTTGTTGTACAACATCTTCATCTCCCCAGGCACTGCTTCCTTTCTCATCCTTTTTCTCAGGAACGCCAAAAAGTAATACGGCAGGTATTCCGAGGTCTGCAACTTCCTTTGCCTCGTCAGCCACCATATTTATTGGCAGATTATAGATGCCAGGCATTGATGCGACTTCCTGTGGATAATCTATTATCTCATTGGCAAATATGGGGTATACCAGGTCATTGACCGACAGTGAGGTCTCTCGTACCATTTCTCTTATCTTGCCGCTTCTCAGCCTTCTCATTCTGTGCTCGGGGAACATTTTACCAGCTCATTCTTTTCTTTAATGTTAGATCTATTAGCGATAAATACTCTGGCAACAGACTCCAGCAGCTCGTCGTCACCTATCTCTGCTGCATACCTGATCACTTTGGTAGGTTCTGCCAGCATTTTATTAATAATGGAATGTGTCAGGTCTTCAACGATCTGTTTTTCAGTGTCGCCAATTGTGTGATAAGCACTTAATTTTGTGAGAGCTTTCTCTTTTTCATTGACCCGGAGCTTGTATGACTGGGCATACAACTCTGACACAAGGGTGTCTGCTCTCTGTCTTTTGTACTGTTTTATCAGAAGGTCGAATTCTTCATCGATTATGGCCTGGGCTTTTTTTGCCTCTGACATTCTAAGTTCCAGATTCTTCTCGTTTATGACTCTCAGGTTATCTATATTATAGAGGGTCACATGTGGGATGTCATCGATAGAAGGATCGATATCCCTTGGATTTGCAATATCGATCAAGAGAAGTTCTTTTTCCCTGAAGCTCATTGCTTTTTTGACCTGCTCGTACTTCAGGACATAGTGGGGCGCACCGGTCGCACTAATAACAACATCAGCTCTTCTGAGATTCTCATCTATCTGATCAAAATGTACTGCGTGTCCGCCCATTTCATCTGCAAGATATTTTGCAGCTTCATATGTACGATTGGCAATGTACATCAGCTCTATCTCCCTGTGGGAAAGTGCACGGGTGACGAGTGTTCCCATCTCTCCTGTGCCGATTACAAGTACCATCTTATTCTTGAGATTGCCAACAGTATCTTCAGCGAGGTCCACGGATGCCGATGCAATTGAAAGCGCACCACGGTTGATCTCGGTCTCGGTCCTGACGCGTTTGCCTACCTGGATGGCCTTACTGAATGCTGTATCAAGCATTTTGCCGGAGGTTCCGAGCTTTTTGGCAACAAGGTACAGGTCTTTTATCTGGCCGAGTATCTGGTCTTCACCGATAATCATTGATTCAAGACCGCATGCAAGTCTCAGGAGGTGCATGATGGATTCTTCGTGTTCGAAAAAGTCTATAATGTTAGAAGAAAGTCCCATTTTCTTGGCAAACTGGAACAAAACAGTGCTGCCCTTTGGTGAAACTACATAAATTTCCACGCGGTTGCAGGTCTTGAGTACAACACACTCACAAACAAGATCATGGGAATGAAGGTCCTTGAGCATTTTTTCGATGTCCCCTTCCCATGCTTCCTCTATCTCCTCGACAGTTGCTTTGGAATGGGTTATCACCATACTGGTTATTTCAGTCATGGTTACCTCGTGTTTTACAATAATTCAAATAGCGGTGTCTGTGGTACATGTTCATCTGACTTTCTCGCTTATTTTCTTCCTTACTATACCCTGTGCTGTATTAAACCCTTTTTCATATGATTCTTTAAGCGCAGACCACACTTCCTCACTTTCGAGAATGTCCCATAACATCTCTTTTCTGTCTCTCTGATCCGGGACTTCCTCTTTAAGGTATGTCCTCATTTCATCCTGAATATTTATCATATCAGCAAATTCAGGCGTAATGATCTTCTCTACCTGCCTGCGTGTAAATCTTGAAAATGCGGGACTTGATCCGGCAGTAGATATACTGATTGTAAGTCCTCCACGTTTTACCACGGCAGGAACTGTGACATCGCCAATGGCATCCACTTCGTTTGTCAGTATGCCAAAGGATTTGGACAGGTTAACTATTCTTTCGTTTATGCCCCTGTCGTTGGTGGCAGGTATTACAAGGAAAGCATCTCTGATGATATCATTTATGTCATCGTCTGTGAGCTTTCCTGCATCTGCTTCGATTAGCAGGATGCCGCATTTTTTTTCAAGCTCATAAATAACATCGGAAAAGCTCCGGCTGACAACCGTAACTTTTGCATACTCTGAGAACAGGTTAGCTTTTCTTTCCCCGACAGATCCACTTCCGAATATCACGACTTTTTTGTCGCTCATATCTATCAGCAGTGGCAGGAAGTGGTTCTTGTCTTTCATATCTCCATCTCCGGAAATGATTGCCTTCTGCTTTTCCCGGTAAAATTAGTTAAAGATTGCGATTACAACCTAACTCCAGTTTTCTTGAATTCCCTGTCACTGAAAAGAAGTTTATAATCTTTGATGGCAGTTACCTCTGAGATCCTTGCTGCAACTTCCTCGCAGTCTTCCTTTGTATAAGAGTGGACCATTGCAAACAGGTTATAATCCCATCCCAGGGCTCGCGGTCTTTCGTAGCAGTGTGTGACCTCTGAGAAACCTGCCATTATCGTGCCTACTTCCTCTGTCCTCTCATCTGGTACATTCCAGACACACATTGCGTTTGCAACGATTCCAACGTCCCTGTGTCCGATGGATGCGCCAAACCTGCGGATGACCTCTGCATCCTGCATCCTTTTAAGGCGGTCAATTATTTCCTGCTCGCTGATTCCAAGCTCACTGGCAATATCTGCAAAAGGTGATCTTTTAAGCGGGATGCCGTTCTGTGTCATTCTGATTATTTTCTCATCAATGTCATCCAGATTATTTGCCATATTTTATCACCTCTCATTTAATGTTGAACCTGACTCCGATCTTGAACAGTTTTTTTGTTGGAAGGTCAACAAAATCCAGTCCGGTCTTTTCCCGAAGCTCTTCTAATATAGTATCGATCCTTTCTCTGTTAACTGCAGAAATGGTGAACCACACGTTGAATTTCTCCGGCCTGTGGTAGTTGTGTGATACTTCATGATATGCGTTGATGTATTCTGCCACCTCGTCAACCTTTTCCTCAGGAACACTTACCGCCACAAGTGTGCTTGTGCCTCCGACACCTCTGCGGTTGATTATAGGGCCTATTTTTCTGACAGCACCTTCATTATGAAGTCTGTCAAGTCTTTCAATTACTTCGTCTTCACTGATGCCCAATTCCTCTCCAAGCTTTTTGTAAGGCTCTGTTTCCAGGGGAAAGCCAAACTGGATAGTATTGAGTATGTTTTTATCGGTATCATCAAGAAATATCATTCAAATCACTGTTTTTTAGGTACATATATACAGTATGGCTCTTCTTCAAGATAGTCGCCTGTAGCGGCGTAAGCCCTTGCACGACATCCTCCGCATACTGTATTATATTCACATATTCCGCATTTTCCCTTGAGTTTTGAAACATCGCGCAGATCGTTGAATACTTTTGAATTCTCCCATATATCCTTAAAACTCTGCTCCTTTATGTTTCCAGCAAGTGCGGGTAGGTAACCGCAAGGGAAAACGTCTCCTGTGCTTGATACAAAACAAAAACCAGTTCCTCCAAGGCATCCTTTTGTCATTGCTTCGTAGCCGTGGGTCTTTACACTTATCTCAATGCCTTCTTTTTCCGCACGCTGGCGCATTATTCTGAAATAATGGGGTGCACAGGTTGCTTTGAGCTGTATTCCTGCGTCCTTCTGCCTGTCGTAGAACCAGTTGAGTATCCTTTCATATTCTACGGGTGGGATCTCATCATTTTCAAGTTCTTTGCCTCTACCTGTTGGTACAAGGAGGAATATGTGAAGTGCATCTGCTCCAAGTTCCTTTGCCATTTCCAGTATTTCCGGAATTTCGTCAATGGTGCGTTTTGTGATAGTTGGGTTGATCTGGAATCCAATACCTGCATCTTTCAGGTTTCCTATTCCTGTAATGGCACCATCAAATGCTCCTGGCATGCAACGGAAGTCATCATGGGTCTTAGAGCTCGAACCGTCAAGGCTGATGCTTACTCTCTGAATGCCCACACTTTTAATTTTGTCTGCCATTTCAGGCGTGACAAGTGTGCCGTTCGTTGCCATGGCAACACGCAGGCCTTTTTCAGTGGCATACTTTGCGATTTCAAAAATATCGTCTCTGACAAGAGGCTCTCCACCACTTAGTATGAGGATGGGATTTCCCATTTCCTTTATTTCATCTACAAAATGGAGTGCTTCTTCAGTTGTAAGTTCGCCTTCGGGTTTTTTTTCGGTCGATGAACCTCTGCAATGTTTGCATGAAAGGTTGCATCCTGCTGTTGTTTCCCAGGCAATGAGTCTTGGAGGATTTACCATAATTGATCATAAATATTTTTGTTCGTATATTAGCTTATATTACCTATTTATAGGATGGGACTATACTACTGCACACCCATATTAATACTTGATTATCAGGCCAAGACGCTAATGTATAAATTGGTTCATTTGTGCCTGATTATTGATACGAGGGTTCGTCTTAATGCCTATGACGAACAAATAGGCTGATATAGAGGTGATTCTTTATAGGCGCGTTAGAAGTTGCATTTGCAATCACGGAGATTACTTTGATGGTGTATGCCATATACCTTATATGTTCTCGCCGAAAGCTGGTGCGCCAATGTAGCAGGCTAGAACAGTGATCTTGATTATCGATCATTTTAGAGGTGCTTCCTATGGATAAAACACAAAAAACGATAGTTGCAGTTGTTTTCATTGCTGTTGTTGGTTTTGTAGGTCTCTGGAATGTTGACCTTTCACAGGGATATTATATGATATCTGAGATTTCCCAGAACTCTGAGAAGTTCGTTGGGCATGATGTCAATACAATGGGCATAATCAAGAATGGAACTCTTGATATTTCCACAGATGGCACTTCTTTTGCACTTCAGGATCTTGAAGAACCCTCTTATGAGCTCGATGTAGAGTATATCGGTTCGCTTCCGGCAAACCTTGTTGAAGGGCAAAGTGTTAGTATAAGTGGTAAAATGCTTTCACCTACCATGGTTGAAGCAAGTCAGATAGTAATGAGCTGTCCTTCTAAATATTCGGAGTAAGCAGGCGTTGTTATGATACAAATAGAAAATCTGGATGAATATCAGTTGATCAAGATGGCCAAGGATGATATGGTCCATTCCATGGATGATAGTTCCCAGATGAAAAAGATGCTTCTTCACATATGCAGTTCCGGTGGAAAGAATATCCGCCCTGTTATGCTTATATTATGTACGGAGATGTGCGGGGGAAATTCAACCGAAGGTGTCAATGCTGCACTTGCAATTGAATTCATTCATTCTGCATCTCTTATTCATGACGATGTGCTTGACGGAGGTCTTGTACGTCGCGGTGTCGAGTCCGCACACAAAAAATATGGAATTCCTGCAGCGATATTGTGCGGTGATTTCCTTATCTCAAAGGCAATATCACTCATTTCAGGCTATGGCAACGATGCGGTAAATGAATTCGGTCGGGCTGGAATGTATATGGCAGAAGGTGAGACCATCGACATCTCAAGTGTTGATGATGAGTTCAGGGAAAAGAACTATTATGAGTGTATCAGTAAGAAAACAGGTTCTCTTTTTGCTGCCAGTGCTGCTATAGGTGCATATGTTGCCGATGCCGATATGGAAACTGCTAAAAAGCTACGGTCTTTCGGAGAGTATGTTGGTAATGCATATCAGATCGTTGATGATCTGCTTGAGTATCTTAATGAGCTGGAGGACAAAAGCTCTACTTATGAGTCTGTTACTTTACCTCTTATTTACAGACGATCCATGGGCCACGAGGCTACTGTGGAAAAAACGGTTGACCAGGTCCGTATCTGCGTAAAAAATGCAAAAGATATCCTTGCTTCCTTCCCTTTTTCTGATGCAAGGAATAAACTGGAGTTAATAACTGACCTTATTACAGTAGATATGCTTCCTGCAGATATCCTTTAATTTTATTTAATTACCAGGTGACTTCATGAGGGTTTATGATAAATCAGTAATCAAAGTAAATGCCAGCACTGAGAATGGACGTGTGGTCCTTGATACAGAAGGTCCGCTGTCTCCTGTTGCAAAACCTATTATAAAACGCATCAACAAGATATTTCTTGAGGAGAAACCCATCTATTCAGATGAGGAAAATATTATTTTCTCTACATGGGCTCCACCAATGCCGGGTGATATATTCAAGAGAATGATCAGTGCACAGGTGGCTTCTATTTTAAAAAAGAGAGTTCCAGATCAGTTTTCAATAGGGATCACAACACATTGTCCTTATGATTGTATTCACTGCGGTGCAGCCGGAACTGTGGCTGATCCTATTGTTACATTTGATGAGGTAAATAGTGCTATACAGCAGGCCATTGATCTTGGTTCTTATTATATCGCCTTTGATGGTGGGGAAACTTTGCTCAGGAAAGACTTTGAGCAAATGGTGGCAAAAGTGGATAAGACTCGTGCTGTAGTTTCGTGTTTTACCTCCGGTTTCAGTCTAACTGAACAAAGAGCCAGGGATCTCAAGGCTGCTGGACTTTTTGCTGCACACCTGAGTCTCGATAGTCCGAATGAGGCTGAACATGATCGTGTAAGGAATCATGAGGGAGCTTTCCAGAATACTGTTAATGGTATCAAACACTTTGTCAATGCTGGTGTTCTTGCAGATCTTTTTGTGGTTGTTTCACCACATAATATAGATGATCTTGATGGTTTCTACAATTTTGCAGCAGATATGGGTATGCAGGAAATGTCTATTTATGAGATCATAGCTGTAGGACGCTGGCTGGATCATGAGGATGAGGTAATGACTTCCAAGGATGTGGACAGGCTTGGAAAATTCCAGAAATCAATGAACAACAAAGAGGATGGTCCAAGGGTTACTTCATTCCCTAATTTCATGGGTCCTGATGAGTTTGGTTGTTTTGCGGGTAGAAGGTGGATGCATGCGACAGCAGGTGGGGATGTTCTTCCATGTGCTTATACTCCACTGTCATTCGGAAATATTCGTGAGGAAAGTCTTGCTGCTATATGGGAGAGAATGGGTAAGCATGAAGCATATAATTGCTCTGCAGAATACTGTATGATGCGCAACCCTGAATTCCGTAGTAAATATATCCATACTATCCAGGAAGGAACTCAGCTTCCGGTAAGGCTTGATAAATCTATGCATTGAATTAGTATAATCATTATTCATTAGGGTAGTATAATTATCGTTATCAGGAGTTATTATTTGTAATGTCATATCTCTGATAAATTCTTCCAATATCATGATAAATCATGATTATTCATGGCTCGCCAGTATCCGGAAAACCGAATACTTTATATGTGAGCTAGCAATAGGAGATGTTGATTTATTCGGGATAATAAGCAATTCATCACATGAGGATTAGCATGGCCAAAGAAAAAATCTTGTCGGAAATCAAAGAAGCAGAAGGCAATGCACGCAAAATGGTTGACGACGGTAACAAACGAAAAAACGACCGTATCGCCAGTGCACGTGCCGAGGCCAGGGAAATCATTAAACAGGCCGAAGTCGATGCACAGAAATCTGCACAAAGTGCAATGAAATCTGCAGAAGAGTCTATCACTTCAGATAAATCAAAGATCGTCGAGGTAGGAGAAAGCGAGGCTAGATCTATTGCTGGCTCTGCTTCATCCAAAGTAGACGAGGCTGTAACATTAATCATTAACGAATTCGAGAGGGCAATACATGCTTAATGTAAAGCAGATGAATCGTGCCGTAATTGTTGGCCATAAAAGCATTTTTGAAGAAACGGTCGATGCTCTGCACAAAGCTAATCTGTTCCAGATCGAAGATTTCAATGAAGATGGTTCCGGTCTCCGTATAGGAAGACCTTTTGAGAAGATTGATGAAGTGTCAAAGAAACTTATCAAGATAAGATCCATTGCCAGTTTACTTGGCGTTAAGGATGTTGAATCAAAAAGTAAAGATGCTGAGACTTCAGTTCTTTCTAACCTTGATGCAACTCTTGATAAACTCGATGCTGAACTTGACGTTAAAACTGAGGATAAAAGCAAGCTTGAAACCGAGCTTAAAGAGCTTGATTCCCTGAAGAAGGAATTACTTCCTTTTGCTAACATTTCTCTTGACCTTGACCTTTACCGTGGATACGAGCACCTTGCTGTATTTGCAGGAAATGTAAAGGAAGATGTCGGAAATGTGGTTTCTAAAGTCACTTCTGCATACGAAATGTTTTATGATGCAAAAGAAGGCACTGTGGTTATATTTGTCTCTAAAGACAAAGCAACTGATGTATCCAATGCTCTTGCGGGCTCAGGTTACAGGGAACTTAGAATCCCGGTTGCAAGTGGTGTACCTTCTGAATCTCTTAAAAGTCTCATCTCAAAGGAATCTGGATTAGTTAAACAGATAGAGTCTATTGATGCAGAGATAGAGTCACTTAAAGATAAATACGCTGATTTCATTCTTTCAAGTAATGAAGTTCTGTCAGTGGAAGCTCAGAAGTCAGAAGCACCTCTGAGGGTTGCTACATCAGACAGCACTTTCATGATTGATGGATGGGTTCCTGCAGAAGATTTCTCTGAACTGGAGCGCATTGTGAAAGAAGCTACAAATGGAAGGGCTTTCGTTTCCATGCAGGAAATGACAAAAGCGGATGAAAAGATTGTACCAATCGAGTACAATAATTCTAAGATCGCTTCTCCTTTCCAGGAAATCATGGATCTTTATGCAAGACCTGTTTATAAAGAACTCGATCCTACTTTCTTGATATTCATTTCTTTCCCACTCTTTTACGGAATGATTCTTGGTGACATTGGATATGCACTTATATTGCTTGCAATGGCACTCGGAATAAAGAAGATGATATCTTCAGAAGCTATCAAGCCACTCATGAACATTCTGATATATTGTCAGATATCTACTCTGATATTTGGTGTGTTATATGGTGAGTTTTTGGGATTCTCGCTTGCAAGTCTTCATACAGAGCATGAAACAGTATCAGGTTTAATTCCTGGTTTTGAAACAATCAATCTCTTTGCATCTCCAGTCGGGGATGAAATTATCACTTTCCCTGTTCACAGGACTCATCTTGTGATGACCATGATCATTGCAACCGCTCTTGTCGGTTTCATTCATATTAACATTGGTTATCTTCTTGGTTTCATCAATGAGAACAAGAAACACGGGATGTCAGCAGCTATTTTTGAGAAAGGAAGCTGGTTCGTTATTGAAATCGGTTTGATCCTCGCAATTATCGGATATGCAGCAGCACTTCCATCCTTTGCAACGATCGCAGGTGTAGTTGTCTTCTTAATAGGATTTGTAATGCTTCTCAAGGGAGAAGGTATCAAAGGACCTATCGAGTTGCCATCACTACTCAGTAACTCACTGTCTTACACTCGTATCATAGCTGTAGGTTTGTCATCCATCTATATTGCGTCAACTGTCAATCTGATCGCTTTTGAAATGATCTGGCAGCCAGGTACGCCAATAGGTGTGGCAACAATCGGTGCAATTATAGTGTTCTTACTTGGACACGGATTAAATACTGTCCTGAGTATTATCGCCCCCGGTTTACACTCACTCAGGTTACAGTATGTAGAATTCTTCGGAAAATTCTACGAAGGAGGGGGACGCAAATACAATCCATTTGGATATATTAGAAAATACACGGAGGAATAAGAAAATGGTAACAGAAGCAGTAACAACAATGGACGCATCAGGATTGAAAGCAATTGGAGCAGGACTCGCAGTAGGTCTCACAGGTATTGCATCCGCTCTTGCAGAGAAGGACATCGGTAGCGCAGCAATCGGTGCAATGGCAGAGAATGAGAGCCTTTTCGGTAAGGGTCTTATCCTGACTGTAATTCCAGAAACAATTGTTATCTTTGGTCTGGTAGTTGCACTGTTGATCAAATAATTTAAGAGCATTTTTCGCTCTTAAATTTTCCAAAGGTGTTGAGCATGGGACTAGAAACTGTTGTTAAAGATATCATGGATGCTGCTCAGGCAGAAGTTTCCAAACTGGATTCTGACGCAGATGCAGAAGTAGCTCTGATTCTCGATGAGGCAAAACAGAATGCTAAAAGAATTATGGGTGAACGTCTTGCAAAGGCAGAAGATGATATTAAGAAAATAAGGCAGCAAGAAATATCCAGTGCAAATCTTGAAGTGAAGCGCACATTGCTCAATGCACGCAAGGAAGTACTCGAAAAAGTATATGTCCAGGCTGTAGAAACCATTTCAGAGTTTTCTCCTGAGAAAAATGAGGCACTCCTTAGGGAACTCATAACAACATATGAGGCAAATGGCAGTAAGATCTATTCCAATGCTGCTTCTGAGGAGATTGTCAAGAAGTTATCTTCACTCGAATACGCCGGCAACATTGATTGTCTTGGTGGCGTAGTGATCGAGAATGAAGATGGTACTATCAGATTGGATTATACTTACGATGTCATCCTTAAAAGCGTGAATGAGCGGTTGTTGAAACAGACATCTGATATCTTATTCGGGTGATTTCTAAATGCAGCTGTTGCAGAAATTTAAGCGTGGTAATTCCAAAAAATCCCAGTCAAAGGGTCATGCAAATTATGCATATACCACAGCACGTGTACGTGCAATGAAAAGTAAGCTTCTGCCAAAGGAGACCTATCCTAGGCTCATGAATATGAGCATTGATGAAATTACCAGATTCATTGAAGAATCTGAGTATAAAGAGGATGTCGACGAACTGGCAAGGAGCTATGAGGGTGTAGACCTTATTGAGCATGCCCTTAACAGGAATCTCGCAGAAACCTTCACGAAATTACTTAATATTTCAGATGGTGATGTAAACTTCCTTATCGGTGAGAAACTCAAGAAGTTTGATATCTGGAATATTAAAACAATTCTGCGTGGTAAATATTGTAATGCATCTACAGAAGAGATCCTTGATGCTATTGTTGCAGCAGGAAGAATGAGTTATACTTCTCTTTCAGACCTTGCAGCAAAAGCAACATATGAGGAAGTTATTTCTGAGCTTGCAAATACTGAATACTACCCTATATTGAAGAACTATGATGGTACAAATCTTTCAGAGATCGAGAATCAGCTTGATAAGATGTACTATACCGGTTTGTTTGACGCAATAAGCGGTTCAAAATCCAAAGATCGCAAGCTGTTCGAGGAATTTACCAGAATGGGCATTGATCTGAAAAACCTAATTACCCTCTTCCGTTTGAAGAAATCAGGAATTACTGATCCTGAGGTAATGAATTTGATGATCGATGGTGGATTAAGGTGCAAGCTTAAGGAAACAGAAAGACTGCTGCCTTTATCCTTTGCAGACTTTGTATCTGAGTTAGAGAATAATCCTTACTGGGATGTCATCTCTGATATTGTAAAACCGGATATGGATTCATTAATTGATGTCGAGACCAGACTGAAACATCACAGGCTTAAATCTGCAGCAAGCTTTTCACATGTTTATCCGATCTCAATTGTACCAATCATGGACTACATGCTAAGCAAACAGAACGAGATAAGCAACTTACGGATAATCATTCGTGGTAAAGCTGCCAACCTCAATGATGAAACTATCAAGGAACAGTTGGTGATCTGATGGAATTAGCAGTAGTCGGAAATAGCGAGTTTGTAACAGGTTTCAGGCTTGCTGGTGTCAAAAAGATATTTGAAGTTAATAATGGCGAACTTGAGCCTGCTGTAGAGAAAATACTTGAGGATCGAGAAGTCGGCATTCTGATAATGCACGGTGATGATCTGAGTGGACTACCGGAGATGTTGAGAAACACTATCAGCGATTCTGTTGAGCCAACTGTTGTGACTCTCGGTGGTAGTGGTGAAAGTTCGAACTTAAGGGAAAAAATAAAGCAATCGGTAGGTGTAGATCTGTGGAAATGAAAGGTGAAATTTATCGTGTGGCCGGACCTGTCGTTACTATCATGGGTATCAAACCAAAGATGTACGATGTGGTACACGTTGGTCACGAAGGTCTTATGGGCGAAGTTATCAGAATTAAAGGTGACAAAGCTACTGTTCAGGTATATGAGGATACATCTGGTATCAAGCCAGGTGAGCCTGTAGTGAACACTGGAATGTCCCTCTCTGTAGAACTCGGTCCAGGTTTATTAGAAAGTATCTATGATGGTATTCAGAGACCTCTGAAAGTACTTCAGGAAAAGATGGGGGACTTTATTAGCAGAGGTGTAACTGCCAACGGTCTTGACCGTGAAAAACTATGGGAGTTCAAGCCAGTAGTAACAAGTGGTGACTCCGTAAAGGGCGGTCAGACAATAGGTATCGTACAGGAAACAATGAATGTTGAGCACAAGATCATGGTGCCACCAACAGTTTCCGGTACAGTTGAAGAAATAAAGTCCGGAAAGTTCAAGGTAGATGAGACTATCTGTGTACTCACAGACGGTACCGAAATCTCCATGATGCAGAAGTGGCCTGTAAGAATGCCACGTCCTGTAGAGAAGAAATTCATTCCAAGAAGACCTCTTATTACAGGTCAGAGGATTCTTGACGGTCTCTTCCCAGTAGCAAAGGGCGGTACAGCAGCTATCCCTGGTCCATTCGGTTCAGGAAAGACTGTTACACAGCAGCAGCTTGCAAAGTGGAGTGACACTGACATTGTGGTATATATCGGATGTGGAGAACGTGGAAACGAGATGGCTGATGTACTGAACGAGTTCCCAGAACTCCAGGATCCAAAGACCGGTCGTCCACTCATGGAACGTACAGTTCTTATAGCAAACACATCCAACATGCCTGTAGCTGCTCGTGAAGCATCTGTTTACACAGGTATCACAATTGCAGAATACTATCGTGACATGGGTTATGATGTATCACTCATGGCTGACTCATCATCCAGATGGGCAGAAGCAATGAGAGAAATTTCCTCAAGGCTTGAAGAAATGCCTGGTGAAGAAGGTTATCCTGCATACCTGTCTGCAAGACTCTCTGAGTTCTATGAGCGTGCAGGTGCAGTAAAGTCACTTTCAGCAGAAGAAGGCTCAATCACCGTTATTGGTGCAGTATCACCTCCTGGTGGTGACTTCTCAGAGCCTGTTACACAGAACACCCTCCGTATCGTAAAAGTGTTCTGGGCACTGGATGCAAAACTTGCACAGAGGAGACACTTCCCATCCATTAACTGGCTTACAAGTTACAGTCTGTACACTCAGGGTCTTTCTGACTGGTTCTCAGAGAATGTTGCACCTGACTGGGTACCACTCAGGGACAATGCAATGGATCTTCTCCAGCAGGAATCTGAACTTCAGGAGATCGTACAGCTCGTCGGTTCCGATGCACTTCCGGAAGATCAGCAGCTTATCCTTGAGATCTGCCGTATGCTCAGGGAATACTTCCTCCAGCAGAACGCATATCACCCTGTTGACACCTACTGTCCATTTGACAAGCAGTACAAATTGCTCAAAGCAATTTCCAAGTACAGTGACATGGCACAGGCAGCACTGGAATCAGGTATTCCAATGAAGGATATCCTTTCAGTCGAGTCAAAGGACGATCTTGCAAAGGTCAAGTTCGAAGAGGACTTTGATAATGCACTGAATGTTGTTCTGTCCAAGATGGACAAAGAATTTGCAGCACTTGGAGGCAACTAAAATGACCAAGGAATATAAGACGATTACAGAGATCGCAGGTCCTCTGATCTTCCTCGAGAAGACAGAACCTGTAGGTTACAATGAACTCGTTCACATCAACCTTCCTGACGGAACAACAAAAAGGGGTCAGGTTCTTGATACCTCTGCTGATATTGTAGCAGTTCAGGTATTCGAAGGTACAGGTGGACTCAACGAAGAGTCCGGTGTAGTGTTCTCCGGTGAGACCATTAAGCTCCCTGTATCAAAGGACATGCTCGGTCGTATCCTGTCCGGTGCAGGTGAACCACTCGATGGTGGACCACGTATCGTTCCAGAAGACAGAGTAGATGTAAACGGTGCATCAATGAATCCATATTCAAGGATGCCACCAGAGGACTTTATCCAGACAGGTATCTCCACAATTGACGGAACAAACACCCTCGTTCGTGGACAGAAGCTTCCTATCTTCTCAGGATCAGGTCTTCCACACAACGAGATCGCTCTTCAGATCGCACGTCAGGCAAAAGTTCCAGGTTCCGATGAACCTTTCGCAGTAGTATTTGCTGCAATGGGTATCACAAACGAAGAAGCCCAGTACTTCATGGAGGACTTCGAGAAGACCGGTGCTCTTGAAAGAGCTGTGGTTTTCCTTAACCTTGCAGACGATCCTGCTGTAGAACGTATCATCACACCAAGGATGGCTCTTACAGCTGCAGAGTACCTTGCATACGAACACGACATGCACGTACTTGTTATCCTTACTGACATCACTAACTACTGTGAAGCACTCCGTCAGATGGGTGCAGCCCGTGAAGAAGTGCCAGGTAGACGTGGTTACCCAGGTTACATGTACACTGACCTTGCATCACTCTACGAGCGTGCAGGTGTTATCAAGGGATTGAAGGGTTCAGTTACTCAATTCTCAATCCTCACCATGCCTGGTGACGATATCACTCACCCGATCCCTGACCTTTCAGGATATATCACAGAAGGACAGATCGTAGTTTCAAGGGAACTTCACAGAAAGGGTATCTACCCACCTATCAATGTACTGCCATCCCTTTCCCGTCTGATGAACTCAGGTATCGGTGAAGGAAAGACCAGAGATGATCACAAAGCTGTATCTGACCAGATGTATGCTGGTTATGCAGAAGGTCGTGACCTCAGAGGTCTCGTGGCTATCGTAGGTAAAGAGGCATTGTCCGAGAGAGACCAGAAGATTCTCGAATTCGCTGACCTGTTCGAAGACAGATTCGTACGTCAGGGAAGAGATGAAGACAGGTCAATTGAAGACACTCTCCAGGTTGGCTGGGATATTCTCTCCGAGCTTCCTGTGGCTCTGCTTACCAGGATCGATAACAAGTATATCGAGAAGTACCACCCTGCTCACAAGAGCAACTAACTGAAAGGTGATCCAACATGGGCGTGAAAGATGTAAAACCAACTCGATCAGAACTTATTGAGATCAAGAAGAAGATCAAGCTCTCACAGAGTGGTCACAAGCTGCTTAAGATGAAGAGAGACGGTCTTATCCTTGAGTTCTTTGAGATTCTCAGCAAGGCTAAGGATGTCAGATCTGAGCTGGATGCCGCCTATGAAGAAGCTTCCCGTAAGATCGGTATTGCAAATGCTGTTGACGGTACAATTACCGTCAAATCCACAGCTTTTGCACTTCAGAGCAAGCCTGAAATTGAGCTGGAAAGCCGCAACATCATGGGTGTAGTCGTTCCAAAGATCGAGTCATCCAGTGTAAAGAAGTCCATAAACGAAAGAGGTTATGGTATTCTTGGTACCAGTTCATACACCGATGAGGCAGCAGATGCATATGAGCATCTTGTAGAAAAGATCATCCTTGCAGCAGAGATAGAGACAACCATGAAAAAGCTTCTTGATGATATCGAGAAGACAAAAAGGCGTGTCAATGCTCTCGAGTTCAAGGTCATACCTGAACTTCAGGAAGCAATGGTCTTCATTAGGCTCCGTCTCGAAGAGATGGAGAGGGAAAACACCTTCAGACTCAAGAGGATCAAAGGATAATCCTTTGATAATCTTTTTTTATGAATGATGTTCCAGAAGATCGACCAAATGCGGTCGATCGTTTTTTTCTTAAAATGATGCAGCCTGAGAACCTTGGCAGAATTCTCAGATGGGCATGGTTTATCTCGCTTTTTATGCTAGCACTTGGCTATGTTTTAATATTCAGCGAAATATCAAAATACCTTGATTTCATATGATATGCATGCTGAAGTCAGCATTATTCTTTTAGTGATTTAAGAGCTGCAAGCACTTTTTCAGCATGTTCTTTTGTTTTAACATTATCCCATATCTTTGCAATATTTCCTTCAGCATCAATGAGGAAAGTTGACCTGACGGTTCCAAGATATTCTTTGCCGTAGTTCTTCTTTGTTCTCCATACATCGTACTTCTGGTGAACTGTCGTTTCCTCATCTGAAAGAAGGGTAATTCCAATTTCTTTCTTTTCGATGAATTTGATGTGGGACTTAACACTATCCTTACTTACTCCGAGAATTACTGCATTATCTGATTCAAAATCCCCTTTCAGAGCTGTAAAATCCTGTGCTTCCTTTGTACATCCTGATGTGTTATCTTTAGGGTAAAAGTAAAGAACAATCCATTTACCGTCAAAATCCTTAAGGCACACATTATTCTCATCCTGGTCAGGGAGACAAAAATCAGGAGCTTTCTGTCCTTCTGTAAGTGAATTCTTGCTCATGGTATATTCTATGTATGTTTTCATTTAAAGAGTTTAAGCAAGAACAGACGGTCCGCTATCTTCTCTGCAAAAGAGATTTTGGGTTGGTTTCTTATCGGGGGCAGAGTTGTAAGTTATGTCAGACCAACCCGCAAGTTACTAAGTAATATCTCTATATATATCTGAGCTATATTATGTAAATAGAACCCAATATTCTATATTGGAAAGCTATTTCCGAATACAGCTTATGGTAATAAGGCAAATGACCAAACAAGCATAACTGGAGTAGATCATAATGGGGCTGCTGGATATTCAAAAACTTTCTGTTAGTTATGATGGAAAAACAATTCTTTCTGATTTTAATTTATCAGTTTCAAAAGGGGAAAAAATACTCATAAAAGGAAAATCAGGTATTGGCAAATCAACTATTTTCAGAATAATCATGGGGTTTGGAAACCATAATTCCGGTGAAGTATCTTTGGATGGTGCACCGGTTGATGCCGGCAATATATGGGATATCAGAAAGAAAGTTGCTTACGTGTCTCAGGACACAGACATAGCCGAAGGAAAGGTAGCTGACCTTATTGATGAGGTATTTTCGTTCAAAGCTAACAAGGGCAATAGCGGTAGGGATGATATTGAGAATATCCTCTACGAGTTATCTCTTTCTTCTGACCTGCTGAATAAAGAGTACACAAAGTTGTCTGGCGGTGAAAAACAAAGGGTTGTTTTAGTCTTGGCACTGCTTTCAGGCAAAAATATCTTTCTTCTTGATGAGGTTACAGCAGAACTTGATGCAGGTCTAAAACAGAAGGTTGCGGATATGTTCTTTGATAATCCACAATGGACGGTACTTGCGATCTCTCACGACAGGGAATGGGAAACTAAAGCTATGAGAGTAATTGATTTTTCAGGTGGGGTGAACTGATGGAAACATACGACATAAGTCTTGGGGGCATGTTCTTTTCATTCGTTTTGCTTCTCATACCGGTTCTCATAAGCTATTACTTGAACCTGAAACTTATCTCCTCTACGCTTGAAAGTGCAGTAAGAATGGTCGTTCAGCTGCTATTTGTGGGTGTTTTCCTTACATTTGTCTTTGATCTGAACAATGCACTTCTTAACATTGCGTGGGTATTTGTAATGGTCTTTGTAGCATCACATACCGTTTTGAAAAATGCGGAGTTGAAAACACAAAATTTGTTACCATTGCTGACTGTTTTCATGGCAGTGACAAATTATGCGATGTTGCTTTACTTCAACAAATTCATAATTGATCTCAGTGACCTTTTCGATGCAAGATACTTCATACCTATTGCAGGTATGGTGCTGGGTAATTCCCTTAAAGCCAATGTAATTGGGATGGAGAATTTCTGTAACGAGATACAGAGAAACGAGAACAGGTATCTTTTCCGCCTCTCTATGGGTGCTGAAAAGACAGAAGCTCTTGTCCCATACCTGCGCAAGAGTATGAGGGTCGCATTAAAGCCTACAATTGCAAATATGGCTACAATAGGTATAGTATTCCTTCCGGGAATGATGACCGGTCAGATTCTTGCCGGTGCAAGTCCACTTGTTGCAATAGAGTACCAGATAGCCATTATGCTTGCGATATATGTTACAACTATGGTGAACGTTCTTCTGGGAATACTTGCTCTTATGCACAGAGGATTTGATGAGTACGGAATGTTCAAAAAAGAAATGCTCAGAAATTCCTGATATTTCAGTTCACACTGCTGCTCAGGTGCAGTCCTATAACTCCGATTGCGATCAGTGCCAGGAATGCAATTCTGGCGAGTGGTATGGGTTCGCCAAATCCGAAATGTCCTATCAGGGATATCATGGCAACACCAAGTCCGGCCCATATTGCATAGGCTACACTGACATCTATTTTTTTCAGTGCAATTGTAAAAGATATAAAGCTGATTCCGTAGAATATAAAGATCAATATCGATGGCAGGGGTTTTGTGAAACCTTCGGATAGTTTCATACATGTGGTTCCACATATCTCAAAAATGATGGCAAACGCCAGGTAAAGATAGCTCATTTTCCCTCCTATTACACTTGAAATAAGTATTACTTCAATGTGATTTAGGGTATTTGGTTCAGTTTTAGTCATCGCAGGAAATAGGACGATATGAGCATACTTCTGGTCAGTACTTTATAGGCTGCTTGTTTTTGAAAAAATAAATGGATAATACCATTATCCATTATTCGGGATCATACACAAAGAGTATTACTCTCCTTTGCTGTACGTTCTTACAGATTCGATCTTCTCCCAGTCATAGTATGTGTTGATCTTCTGACCTTCTTCTTCCTCTGTAATACGTACAAATTGTTCACCGAGGAAAAGGACTGCTTTTGAGTAAATTTTTCCTTCGTTGACCTGGATGTTTACTCCTTCTCTAAGCTTTCTGGACATTGTTCCGTGAAGCGGGGAAGATGCGTACTCAAAGACTTTTTCCCATGTGTCTTTCATTTTTTCACCTTTCAGTTCTGTCTGGTTTTTACAAGTCGGTACCGGTATGATTACTCACACATCGGATTCCTATGTGCTAGCAATTACTATATAAAAATTGCTAGTATCTCCGCATGTATATACTTATGCTGCCTGAATAAATAATATCAGAAATGTGAAGTCATAATCAGAAAATACGGAAAAAAGAATTAAAAGCAGGATTTGAAACTCAATTTGACTCAATCGAGATATTCATCCCTGCACGGAGAGAACACTTCAACTGCAATGGAATCTTCGATTACATGTGCTTCATGAGGAGTATCTGAAGGTATATTCCATGAATCGCCGGGTGTTACTTCATGCGTATTATCACCAATAGTAAGCAGCATTTTCCCGGATATCATGTAGCCTGTCTGCTCATGAATATGTTCGTGTGAAGGTAAATGACTTCCTTTTTTCAGTAAGAACTCTGTCATCAGGGTTTTTTCGCCATGTACTATCGTTTTCATCAAAATTCCGGGAAGCACTTCTCTGTAACCTGATTCACTATGTTTGCTGAACATGGAATTAACTTACAGCATATATCAATTTATTATTTCCTATCAGAATGGAATAAAAAAGAATGATTTGCTCACCTGTCAGGAGGCAAAATAAAAGAATAAATCTCCAGTTTAATTGATCAGTATGTCATACTGAAGGAAGGTCTTAAAAATCCTACAGCGCATGTTGATTTTTTTGATGCCAGGCATTTGTAGCTCTCTGGCTTTGCATCAAGTTGTTCGAAATCTTTCCAGACTCTGAAATGTCTGAAACGCTGTTGCGTCTTTCTAGACAGCTTCCATTCCATATTTCATTCTCCATTTACAGATTAATACTCTGTCTTTCAAATTCTCAGTGAGGTTTCCTTCCTCGATAAGTGCTCTAATTTTCTCCCATATAAGGTAAACGCATGTAACGCTTAGAATTAGTTCTTTTTTCTGCTCATTATTGAGCAAAAAAAATTATAGAGATGTCTTTTCAACAAAAATGAAAAATATGTATCAATACTCCAATACTTTTTTATAACATTACAGTCATGATTAAATGTTATAATTATGTATGCAACTTTATGCATTAGGGTACAATAGCTAAATACTGCTATTACTAGCCGTCTTTTACGATATGTTTGTTATCTCCTTACTCATTTCAGATATTCATATGCTGCAAGAAGCTCCTTTGAACATTTCCCTTATTTTATTCAGGTCTTCCGGTTTTCCAAAAATAATACATATATCTCCTGAGTACAATGAAATATTGCCATCAGGGTTTGTAATGGTTTCACTTTCTCTGTGAATTGCCAGGATGGTTGCTTTATGCCTGTTCCTTATCCCAAGCTCGCTGAGGGTCATTCCATTTGCAATACAGCTTTCTCCAACTTTAAACGTGCTTACCTCCATTCCTGGCAGCTCATCCTTTAGATTGAAGTCTCGTTCCTGGTCCTTTGAATAGGATTTTCGAAGCATGCTATATCCATTGGCTCGTATTTCCCGTGTGAATTTGTCAATATCATCTTCCGGAACCATATATTTTTTTAGCAAGCGAACAAATATCTCCACGGACGTTTCGTATTCCTCTGGAATAACTTCGTCAGCACCCAGTTCTGTAAGCCTTTTCATCTCACTGATGTAGCGTGTCCTCGCAATGATGTATGTTTCTGGATTCAGGTTCTTTACCATATCAATTATCTTCCTTGTGGCAACAAAATCAGAAATCCCTACCACAAGTATCCTTGCAGAATGTACGTTTGCAGATTCAAGTACTGCTTCATGGCTGGCATCACCATAGATGATCTTTTCACCTTTCTTCTTTTCATGGCGCACAGTTTCAGGATTTGTCTCAATGATAACATACGGGATACCTGCATTCCTTGCAGCATGGGATAATGTTTTACCGTTGAATCCATAACCGATGATTATAAGGTGGTCCTCAAGTTTTTCATCAAATTCGTTTGATCTAATGCTGGTTGCATAGAAACCGTTAATGAGTTTCTGGAAAGGCACCATTTTTGATGCCCTGTCCGATATTCCATAGGATGATTCTGTGATGAAAGGGGTTGCAGCCATGGTAATTATGGAAACGGCAAGGAATATCTGGTACATATTCTGGTCAAGCAGGGAATATTCCAGTCCGACGGTTGAAAGCACAAATGAGAATTCTCCGACCTGCGCCAGTGAAAGTCCTGCAATGATGATAGTTCGAAGTGGGTATCCAAGCACAAGTGCTGCAAGACCTGCTGTAGCTGTCTTTATTATGACAACGGCAAGCGCCAACAAGAGCAGGTAAAGTACGTTATCTGTAAAGAAGCTGATATCCAGCAGCATGCCAATGGATACAAAGAAAAAGCTCATGAAAATATCCCTGAAGGGCATAATATTACCCATGGCCTGATGGCTGTATTCAGACTCTGAAATGATGAGTCCTGCCATAAAAGCTCCCAGGGCAAGTGAGAGTCCGATACTGGAAGTAAGCCATGCAGTTGCAAGGCAGATAAAGACGATACTTAAGAGAAATAATTCCCTGTTTCTTGTTTTTGCTATCTGGTAAAGTAATGATGGTATGATCCACCTGGCACTTGCAAGTACTATTAATATTGTGCCAATCGCTTTTAGCAGAAACATCCAGAACGTATCGCCAGATTCTGTAGCTGCTCCTGCAATGATAGGAGTTATCAGTATCATTGGGACGATCATCACATCCTGGAATATGAGGATGCCAAGAGATGTTTTTCCATGGGGTGTATCAAGTTCAGCTTTTTCCTGAAGTAACTTAAGTACAATGGCTGTACTGCTCAGGGAAATCAGAAACCCGATAAAAAGTGCTGTTCCTGAACTAAATCCCAGGTAGATGTCAATATAGTAGACGAGCAGGATAGTTGTTCCAATTTGCAGGGTTCCGCCAAGAAGAACTGGTCTTTTTATTTCCCAGAGTTCCTGAATTGACATTTCCACGCCAATTGTGAAGAGCAGCAGGATTATTCCGATCTCTGCAAGGGCTTCTACTTCACTTATGCTGCTTATAATCCCAAGCAAGTGAGGCCCTGCCAGCATGCCGGTTACAAGAAAACCAAGTACTGATGGTAGTTTAACTCTGTTAAAGAGCAGCAATATAACTATTGATAGTCCGAAAATGATTCCTATGTCGGTAAATAATGTCAGATCCATTATCTCATCACAACTTCCACTGTAAGTGCATAATATCTAAATTATTATACATAAACAGTGGTTGCCGGATTAAAAAAGATTGTGTCTAAAGGAGGTATAGGTTCAGGGTGTTTTTCATGGAAAGGGAAATGATAAAGGTTGGAAGGGCTTAAAGTCCTGCCCTCTCAACGATTACATCTGCAACTTCAGTTGCGCTCTTGAATGGGAAGTCGTCTGCTGTGAGAAGTCCTCCAGCTTCACCTGCTGTTACTGATACATCTCCCGATTTACAGGTTGTGTCTGCACCTGCAGGGAATGCTGCAAGAAGTTTTTCAGGGGTCTCGATTGGGAATGTTGCATCTGCAAGTCCACCGACTATCTGGCTGTGTATATCGTCTCTTACGCTCATTTTGCTATCTCCATTGTTTGTTATTTCGTTTTTAGATTGGTTTTTTGGTTGGTTGCTGATGCTTAACTCCGGAGTGTGTGTCAGCAATACCTAATAGAACAGTTTCTGATATATACTTAATCGGCACTGCACTATACTTTGTATAATGCAGTGTAGTTGAATGACTTTATTGTATTATGCACAAACCTATATATCCGATCAGAACTAACATTATTCTATGATCCAGGAAAATGACTTCAACTCTGACCTTTCTGACATAAAGCATATGCTTTCCGATATCCAGAGTGACATACGTTCTTTCATGGACTCATCCAATCACCAGCATCTCGACATGATGGTAAATAATGTTAAGAACGACTACTCAGGAGTAATTGTTCGTCATTTGATGGAAGATGCCGGCAAGGGTCTTGAAAAGAATATGGTAAAAAAGTGTGAGATGCGCAATGACTGCAAAGGCCTCATTTCTAATATTCTGGAAAAGAATGCAGGTCTTATCAGGGGAGGCGCTGTAAGTGAAGCTGCAATAGAGGAAAACCGCCTTGACCTAAAGCAGCTTCGCACAAAGGTGCCTTACGATAAATGCGATGTATGTTTTGCAGAAGCATCAGATATTCTCTCACGACAGGTAACTCTCATGCGTTCCATGCGTATCTATGAGACCAATAAGGACAAGCGTCAGGATCTCAGTCAGCTCCCTCCTGAAGAGGTTGTCACTGATATACTGGAACCTCTCTGTCATCAGAAGCGCTTTGAGATACTAAAAGCAATATCTGCTGATACTAAAAGTTTTTCAGCTCTATCAAACCTGACTGGTCTTAGGGGTGGAAATCTTTTGTTCCACCTGCAGAAACTCATAGAAAAAGGCATGATAATCCAGAGACATGAAAGGGGTGACTACATGATAACCGGAAAAGGCTTCAAGGTCATGGAGGGTGTTAGCAGTATATATTCTGCCCTTGAGCCAGAAGCAGAAAAACAGGATATGTCACCAGAATAATCCTATTTATTATTTTCCTCTTTTCTTTTTTGACATTGATAAAGCAATTGCAGCTAACGAGATTATCATAAATGATATTTCAATTCCCGCTTCTGGCACGGTATTTTCATTTTGTTCTTCATTCTCTGGATAATCCGTTTCTTTAATATTGGTATCGATGCCTTCTTCTCCTGTTATTGAGCGCAGCATGATCTCTGCTTTTTCCAGATATTCTTCGGTTCTTTCAGCATTGTGCATCCCAAGGCTGCCATCTGCTTTTATAAATTCAATATAGGAAATTGCTTCATCATAGTCAGAATTAATTTTTTTGTTATTCTCATTAGAGTTTGACAAAAACAGAGCACTACTGGCATTTGCCTGCAAGATTTCCAGTTCATGAAGTTTATTTGCAGTAATTTCCTGTCTTCTGAGTGTTATATTAGAAAGAGAAACTTCATGACAATCATCACAATCTCCACTTTCCGGAATCTTATCGTGCCCTGTAACGTGGCATTTCTTGCATATATTTCCGGAATTCGGGTTTAAGAGTAACGCCGGATCAAAGTTGAATGAATGCCCGGTGACTAGCTTCTCTTCTCCTACTTTGTCAGTTATTGTTGCCATGTGGCAGTCTATACATTCCAGATTCACAGCATGTACTCCATTTGTAAAGATGGATCCGTTATACATTTCCCATTGAGGTCCACTGTAATATTCGGAATAATTGACTTTCTGTACTTCTTGTGTTTCATGCATTGTTTCAGAACTGTGACAATTTGCACAAAGTTCCTGTGATCCCATTCTGAGTTCTGCACTGTGAGGATGATGGCACATTACACAGGTGACTCTGGATTCAAAACTATTGCTTCGCGTGTCCGTTTCAGTTGCAGTGGGTTTAGAGTGGCTTTTCATTGTAGATGTGTCATAGTCACTATTGTTATACTCGTTCCACTCTTCATAGTTTAAATGATGTGGTTTTGTATGGCAGTCTTCACAGCTCTCTGCCGACAAATTAAGAGGTGGGACTGCTTCTGAGGGTGTTATGGTATGTGTGGTGAATCCTTCTGCGGGAGGTCGGTGACACATTTCGCATTCAGTTGATTCGGCCGATACTTCTCCATACATTATACTATAAAGTCGGGGAGTACTTCCAAAGTGACAATAAATACATTCCTCAGGCCCGGGTTTACCTGAGATTATCCCGTCATTATCGTAATGGATGGATGAACTCCATAACTCGTATTCATCTACATGGCATTCTTTACAATCCTCAGTTGACACTGCATTTGCAATGTTTACGAGTATTGTTGTCAGTAATATTGCAATGGCAAAAGCTCTTGTTATTTTCATAACCTAATCCCATTCCCTGATTAAAAGATGGATATGCCATGTATTTAGTTATTTGTATGACAGGCGTTGCTATGCAACATTTAAGGGTAAAACCGAGGGATAAAATTAGGAGAAAATGAATAGTTACTATAAATAAAGGTAAACAAAGATACCAGAGAAGGCAGAGTAAATTCTCTGCCCTTTGTTTCTGATATTTATGATAGTATTAGTATCTCTTTGGTCTGTGCTTCTGGAAGCATTCTCTGCAGTAGACTGGTCTGTCTTCTGCTGGCTTGAATGGGACTTCTGTCTCCTGTCCGCAGTCTGAGCAGGTTGCTTTGTGCAATTCTCTTGGGCCGCTGTTCTGCCTGAAGTTTCCACCTCTGCCGCCGCCATTGCCACCACGGTTTCCGCCGCTGCCGCCTGGACCTCTTCTAAATCCGCCGTCTCTGTTGTTTCCGTCTCGTGAACCGCCTCTAAAACCACTGCTTCTTTCGTCTCTCATATTTATTTTCCTTTGTTGTTTATTCGATCAGTTATCCCGGGTTAAGATCATTCGCACGATTCGTTCAATTTTGATCCTTATCAAGTCTACAATTATTGCAGCTGAATATAGTCACAACTACTGGATACAGATTATTGTATAATGCCTGGCGGGCATTTTGTAGTGATGCTATAGCAGTTTTCATTGAGACGGGAACCTCTCTCCCGCAATCTATACGACGCTCTCTTGTTAACGATTAACTTAAAAGAAGTAGCCAATGGAATAATCCCTTTCTTAACCCGCAAGTAAGTTAACTGTCTATAATCTGATAAGTCGGATAAATATAAAAAGCTATGGTAATATTGAAATAGTAACCAGTGGTGGTTATCTTGTTTCTGCCATGGTTGTCGTTTTTCATGGACGCGGCGGGATTTGAACCCGCGGCCTTCACGTTGCGAACGTGACGATCTCCCCCTGATCTACGAGCCCAATAAAGTTACAAAGTTAAAAAATTAATAAAAAAAAGAGTGGTTGAGAGGTTTAAACAGGTCTTCCGACATCTGTTACTGTAACGCTCTCTACGCCTTCTACTGCTGCAAAGGCTTCTTCTACAGCTTCTGTGCCGCCTTCTCCGTCGCCTACAATGACGACCATGACGATTGCCTTAAGTCCGAATGCAATTGGCTGGATCTCGTGTGTACCGTATTCTGCACCTTCTGGAAGTGCTGCGATCACATCGTCCTTAAGTTTCTCGAGGTCTACGTCAACGCTTGTTGGCATTATCTTCATTGTTGCTGCAACTTCGCCCATCTAATTCACCTTATGCTCCTTTAAAGCCGCATTTTGGGCATTCATATGGGTTGCTCTGCTGTCTGCAGCTTGTACATCTTCCAAGCTCATTACCACAAACCGGGCATGGGAAACGTACATAGCCAGTTTCCACAAGGCTCTTGCTGCATGTGGTACAATTATCAACTTTATTTGCCATTTAAAATCTCCTATGAGTAATATATGATCAATATAATACTGAAAATCAGCATGTCAGTGATTTCAGTACATACGCAGTATATAATTTAAATATTCCCCTTGATGTGAGTGCCAACTACATTTTTTCCGATAACGGCATCGATAACCCTTTCCGGGTACATTCCATTGACAACGACACAGTCCATCATGTTCTCCATCAAAAACCCAGATAGCGAACTGTCAATGCATGTGACTCCCATTCTTGAAAGTTCAAGAGCGGTCATCCATTTCTGAATAATGTCATCTGCTATTACTCCATCAACATCAGTTACTTTAACAAATCGTGAACCTGTCTCTTTTGCTATCCATGCTCCTATAGTATCAGAAGTAACATTCCATGAATGTGGAAGCCTGTCAGTTTCTTTCAGGATCTTATATGGCATAAGCACAGAAACGCCAGCAGGAATATTGTGTATATTCTCCACAGAATTTATTCCTGTCTTATCTATCAGGTAGTAAGCGTATTGTTCCATGGAAAGAATTGCCATCCAGTGAGCTGCGTCATCTCCGATGGAACATTTTTCACTGATGTCTCTGACAGAGTTGGCAAACACACCGCCACCCGGGACGATCAAGATAGAATGACCATCCCCCTGTCCGCAATTACCAAAATGTTTCTCAAGGGTAGCAATAATAGAAGCCGAGTGCTTTATCAGGCTTCCCCCCAGTTTCACAACCGTTCTCATAACAGTCCGCTCCCAATATGTTTTCAGACAGGTCCGACATCTGCTATATCGTCCTTATCTGTATATGTACATGAAATTCACGTACATACTAATGGTATCTTCTCTGAGTTCTTATTCTTTTCCTGGCTGTGATATCTCGTTATCCAGTATCCTTGCAGCAGCATATGCCGGGAAAACCTTGGATATGTCAGTTCCCCATTTTTCAGCAACTGAGATACATTCAAACCCTAGTCTCTTTGCTGCTTCCCTTATCATGAACTCTCCAAGTCCTGCAGAAACTATCCTGTTGAGTCCGTTCTTTTCAGCAACAACAGATATAGTCTCACAAAGAAGGCTTATCTGCCTTTCCTTTACCTGGGCTGCGATATTGTAAATATCATCTGGTGATATCTCTGTCAGGTCTGCACAGACAACTCTTGCCAGTCTTCTCATGGCATCAGTCTTGGTCTTTCCTGCACCATCCGCGGTTTCACAGGTGTACAATTCCTCAGTGATATCACCAAGCAGCAGGTATGCATCAGCCGTGTTTGCAAAAAGTTCTGAGGAAATATTACAGTCACCATCTGCGACCTTTACTTTGTCCAGCAGGTAAGCAAGATTTGTCCTTAAAGTTCCAGCATAAAATAGCTCGCTGCGCACAAGCCTTGAAAAATCAGTAAGTCCTGCAACATGTTTTCCATCTTTGATGGGTATTATGTCACTGGTGGTACTTCCAACATCAACGAAAATACAGTCTCCGATCTCTGATCCTATCAGTCTTGTAGATGCAGCCCAGTTAGCTGCCGCAAGCTCTCGAAGATTTCCGGATTCATCGTAAAAGTGTCCGTTGCTGTCGATATACATGGTCTTGCAGTCAAAAGCTTCGTCGACAGACTTCATAATGAACTGGATGCCCTGGAGCTTGTCCTCGAAACAGTCTGCCAGCTCGCCTGTCATAACAACACTTACCATATCCGGCTGGAGCTCAGTAGCAATATCCTCCAGTGATTCCGGCAGGGTTGTATCTTTCCACAGCGGGATGTAATGTAGTTCAATGATCTTTCCGTCGGTGGAAGCTATTTTAGTATTAGCACCACCAATATCGATCCCAATTATTCTCATATGATGTCCTCAATGTCATCTTTGGTGAAAGAACATTCCCCGTTAAGCTCAACTGACCCGGGAAGTTCTCCAAACATATTCATAAGTAGTAAATCTCCAATTTCGCATCCAAGTGTCCTGACAAGTCCGAATATTGCAGTGGTAGGTCTTGGGTTCACATCTATTACGTATGGTTTATCTCCATATACTATATCTATTCCCACATATCCATTGCATCCCAGGATTTCAACTGTTTTCTTTGCAGTGGCGAATATTTCTTCCTCAAATTCCGCTCTGTATGGGACCTGGTTTCCCTTATAATCAAATACAGTTTCACCATTCTCTTCCTTTATATCTATAAGCTGTCTGTTAAGACTCAAGGGGAGGGCTTTCTGTCCGCATATCATACTTACACTCAGGTGTTCGCCTTCAATATATTCTGTTGCAATGTAATCATCCGATTCTTCATCCATTCTGTCAGTATCTTTGAGCCTGACGCCTTCGGAAGCACATCCAAACCTGGGTTTAATGACGTAGTTCCCTTCAGATCCCATATCCTTGATATCAGGAACTGTAATTGAATTTGCTGAAAGCACTTTAGTGCACGTCAGTTTATCTGCACACAAACGCACGGATTCTGCGGAACAACCAAGATTCACAGTGTTCTTTTCTATTATCTCTGTGAGGTCGCCCAGTAGTTCGTCCGGGCCTATTACAAGACCTGCATCGCTTTCTTTTGAGACTTTTTCGAGCATATCTTCAAAAGTATTTTCGCCAGATATTACGGCAGTTCCACATTTCAGCCTGCTTTCTGCGGTAAGGTAGGTAACTTCATGTCCAAGGCGTGTGAAGCTGTCGGCAAGCGTGCTTAACATGGCTCTGCCTTCCAGCAATAATGTTCCACCAAGGCCTATTCCCATAGCGTATTCAGCAAGCAGTATTTTCATGCTGGATGCAACTGCATTTATTTGATATATCCTTTGCTATTAATCTCTGTATATATAAACTGGTCTTTGCAGGATATTTACTGTCCATCTATTATAATGGCGTTTAAAATTTCAATGACGTTAAAATTTGATATGTGGTGATAAATTTCATCGAATTTGTGTTATATACTATAACTAATATCTCACTAAGTGGAGTTGAGATACTATCTCAATTAAGGTGCGTCGGGTTGGAGCCGGGTTTAACCGGTTTACGGCGGGGGTACAAAAAGTAGTGTCTTTCCCGATAAGATACCACTTTCACAAAGAAAAGAGACCCGTATCGGAAGTAAGTGAGTAGAGGAGCAAGGAACCATTGCGTTTTATGGTACATTTTGGACACAATGGTTCACTCTTCTTTCTACTTAACATCAATCCATTATAATTCTTCTATGTGTTTTCTGTTATTGTTTTATAAATGGAGCGTAAAACCCCTGAGTCTTTAGCATCACATTAAATCTTTGATTTAATGGGAGTTCCATTTCTCTGAAATGGAATATAAGGGATGTAAGCGTTTCATACCAAAAAAAGGCATATATCCTATACAAGCATACAACATCTTGTTAAACTAACCATTTTGAACCGTGATTACAATGAAAAGAGGTTATAGGTACCGAATTTACCCTGACAAAGAGCAAAAAACTTTGTTAGAACAACATTTAGGTGGAGTTCGATTCCTCTACAACCGATCACTATCCATTAAGAATTTGATGTATTCCAGGTTCAAGATCAACATTACTGAAATAGATCTAAACAACAATCTAACCTTGTTGAAAGAACTTCATCCATGGATGAAAGATTTGAACTCACAATCCTTGCAACAAACCAACAGGAACCTGTTAACTGGATTCAAAAACTTCTTCGAAGGAAATGGAGCTTTCCCAATAAAAAAGAGTAAGAAGGACAACAATTTTTCATTTCAGGTTCCTCAGAACTACCAGATCAACTTAACCTCATCAAAGGTTTACCTTCCAAAAGTAGGATGGATGAAGGTAGTTCTTCACAGGGATTTCTTAGACAAGAAATTCATTGAGAATGAACTTGTTACAAAAGAAGTTGATGGAGAAATTATCCTTGACCAGAAACTCAACAAGGAATTCAAAATCCTCAAGACCTTAACTGTTTCAAGAACATCAGCTGGAAGGTATCATGTAAGCATCCTGATAGATGACCATGTTCCTGAACCAGAACCAATTGCATTCACTGAAGAAACAACCATAGGAATTGATGTAGGTATCAAATCTTTTGCTACTCTGTCATCCGGAGAGATAATTGAAAATCCAAAATTTCTAAAAAACTCTCTTATGAAATTGAAGAAACTTCAAAGAAGCGTTTCCAGAAAACAAAAAGGTTCTAAAAATAGAAGAAAAGCAATAGCACAACTTGCTAAACAACATCAGTTGATAGCAAACCAAAGAAATGATTTCCAGCATAAAGTCTCAATGAAGATAATTAGCGAAAGCCAAGCAGCTTGTCTTGAAGATCTTAATGTATCTGGAATGGTCAAAAATCATTGTTTAGCTCAAGCCATCAGTGATGTTGGATGGTCTGAGTTCATCAGGAAGTTGATGTATAAAGCAAAATGGTATGGAAAAACAATTCTACAGATCGGTAGATTTGATGCATCATCAAAGTTATGTAATGTTTGCGGATACAAGAAGGATGATCTTACTCTTGATATAAGAGAATGGGAATGTCCATCATGTAAGACATTGCATGATAGAGACATTAATGCAAGTATCAATATCAAACTAATTGCATTAGATAACTTCAACACCGTAGGAACTACGGAAAGAGCTTGTGGACTTACTGACACTGGTCAGAGGAATGAAGCAAGAAGCTCCTCAGTCTTTAGCTGAGGAGTAGTTCACATTAGTTGTAAGTATCATCTCTGTTTTTGATATAATGCGCACATATGTATATCTTCTTGCTTTATATTAAAAATGACTATATACTATGATTACTGATAGAGGACTGGGATGAATATGGATGTAAATACGGAAAACCCATTTGTGCAGGCACTGGTTGTATCGACCACAATGGCAGTTTTCATGATCGGTGTGGCTTTAGGGCTAATGAGCATGGCTCGGGAAGGCAGCACTCCGGTCCCGATGGCTGTGATGCTTCTTATATTTGCAGTGATCTTTATAGCTGGTTCTGTATTCTTTGAATCAAGGGGTGCGGATTATATGGGTTCCCTTGTAGGCGGAGCGATAATAAGCCTGGTTGCTACTTTTTCCACAACTGCATTTTTCAGTGGTGTCAGATTCGCTATTGGTGGCGGCATTACTGAGATAGGTGTTGATATGGTTATTTCAGCTCTTGCGGTATGTATGATTGCGAGTATGTTCTTGATACGTGTTCTGCAGCATAAGTTCAAGAATGCTTTTTGAGCGTATAAGTGTCAGTTTCAGCATAATATATGGATTTATTTTCTTTTTTGTCTATTTCATTTATCCAAAACAAAAAGCATATGCGAAAAGTATTTATAGAACTTCAAACAATCACTAGTTCGTTAACACATTACCGCGCACAGAATATGCGGAGATATTGAGAATGGCTGATGGACCAGAGAATTGTGAAGATTTAGATTCAGAACCAGTGAAAGAAGATAAAGTCCGGGAAAGTTCCGCAGAAGATGAAGCTGCACAGCTTCGGGATAAGCTCCTGCGCCTGACCGCTGAATTCGATAATTTCAGAAAAAGAAGCATCAGGGAAAAGGAAGAGTTCCGTAAGTTCGCAGTAGAACAGATTATAAGGGAACTTCTTGAGGTCTACGACAACTTTGAGCGTGCACTTGAATCTGCAAAACAGACTGAAGATATTACATCGGTGATCACCGGTGTTGAAATGGTGTTCAAGCAGTTTACAGGAATACTTGAGAAGGAAGGTCTTCAGAAGATCGAATGTAAAGGCGCTGAATTTGACCCTTACATGCATGAAGCTATGATGCATGTCGAACACCCGGATCACGAAGAGAACACTATTATAGATGTCTGCAAGCCAGGTTACTGCCTGCATACAAAGGTCATAAGACCTGCAATGGTGACTGTATCAAAGAAACCGGAAGACCAGTGAACACGGTTTACTGATCTGAGTTGATATCTTCAATATAAGTATAAAGAACGCACAATTATTAATGATGTATTATAATTAATTCATAAAGAGGTAATATTATGGGAAAGATATTGGGAATTGACTTGGGAACTACAAACTCCTGTATGGCTGTGATCGAAGGTGGAGAACCTACTATTGTCCCTAACGCAGAGGGAGGAAGGACAACTCCTTCAGTTGTAGGTTTCTCTAAAAAGGGTGAGAAACTTGTAGGTCAGGTTGCAAAGAGGCAGCTTATCACCAATGCCGATAACAGTGTAAGCTCAATCAAGAGACACATGGGTGAGGGTAACTACAAGGTAACCCTTAACGGCAAGGAATATTCACCTCAGGAAGTTTCTGCAATGATCCTGCGCAAGCTTAAGGAAGATGCGGAAGCCTATCTTGGTGAAACCATCACACAGGCAGTAATTACTGTTCCTGCATACTTCAATGACTCTCAGAGACAGGCAACAAAGGATGCCGGTACCATTGCAGGTCTTGAGGTAATGAGAATTATCAATGAGCCAACCGCAGCGTCACTTGCATACGGTCTTGACAAGGACGAGGAAGACCACAAGATACTCATCTACGACCTTGGAGGAGGTACCTTTGATGTATCCATCCTTGAGCTTGGAGGTGGGGTATTTGAGGTTCTTTCAACAGCGGGAGACACCAAGCTGGGTGGGGATGACTTTGACCAGAGAATCGTTGACTTCCTTGTTGAGGAATTTAAGAAGAACGAAGGTATCGACCTTTCAAAGGACAAGGCTGCACTCCAGCGTCTTAAGGATGCAGCAGAGAAGGCAAAGATCGAGCTTTCAGGTGTAACATCCACCAACATCAACCTTCCGTTCATAACTGCTGATGCAAACGGTCAGCCAAAGCACATCGACATTGACCTTACAAGGGCACAGTTCGAGAAGATGACCGCAGACCTGCTTGACAGGACGCTTGTGGCAGTAAATCAGGCAATGAAGGATGCAAAGCTTTCAGCAAAGGATATTGACAGGGTACTTCTTGTAGGAGGTTCCACCAGGATGCCTGCAGTAACCGAGCTTGTAAAGAAGGCAGCAGGAAAGGATCCATACAAGAACATCAACCCTGATGAAGCAGTAGCAGTCGGTGCTGCAATCCAGGCAGGTGTACTTGGCGGTGAGGTTCATGATGTACTTCTGCTTGATGTCACGCCACTGACACTCGGTATCGAGACCCTTGGAGGAGTTTCAACACCACTTATCGAAAGGAACACAACCATCCCTACCAAGAAGAGCCAGATTTTCTCAACAGCAGCTGACAGCCAGCCATCTGTGGAGATCCACGTACTTCAGGGCGAGAGGGGTGTTGCATCAGGTAACAAGACTCTTGGAAGATTCACGCTTGATGGAATTCCACCAGCACCAAGAGGTATCCCACAGATCGAGGTAACATTCGATATCGATGCAAACGGTATCCTCCATGTCACTGCAAAGGACAAGGGAACAGGCAAGGAACAGTCCATATCCATCCAGAAGCCAGGCGGTCTTACAGATGATGAGATCGATAAGATGGTCAAGGATGCTGAGATGCATGCAGAAGAGGACAAGAAGCGCAAGGAAGAAGTTGAGGTCAAGAACACAGCAGAATCCCTTGTGAATGCTGCTGAGAAGACCCTCAAGGAAGCTGATGAGATTGCAACCGCTGATCAGAAGTCAAAGGTTGAAGCTGCAGTAAGTGACCTTAAGGCTGCTCTTGAATCAGATGATATCGAAGCCATCAAGGCCAAGACCGAGGCTCTTCAGGATGCTGTCTATGAGGTATCCTCTGCACTGTATCAGAAGGCACAGGAAGAAGCTGCAGCAGCAGCATCTGCCGCAGAAGATACGGACGGCTCTTCTGACTCTGGTGATGATACCATCATGGATGCAGACTACGAAGTAGTCGATGATGACAAGTGATCAAAACATGGATAACATCGGTAAGGTACTTTAATCTGAAAGTATCTTACTACCTTTAATTTTAAAATAAATTCTATCTTTATAATATCACAGATATAACAGGAATCATCCATGTCCACCCAACGCGATTATTATGAAATATTAGGTATATCCAAGGATTCCACTGAGTCCGAGATTAAGAAAGCTTACAGAAAGCTTGCTATGCAGTATCATCCGGACAAGAATAAGGAAGAAGGCGCGGAAGAGAAGTTCAAGGAAATATCAGAAGCCTATGCTGTACTTTCGGATGCAGAAAAGAGGGAACAGTATGACAGGTTTGGCCATGCAGGTATAGATGGTCGCTACAGTCAGGAAGATATTTTCCGAAATGCTGACTTCGGAGACTTTGCAGACCTTGGCGATATACTCGGAGGTATATTCGGTGGCTTTGGAGGTTTTGGCGGTTTTGGTGGAGGCCAGAGAAGACAGGGTCCGATGCGAGGCTCAGACCTGCGTTATGATCTGGGAATAACTCTTGAGCAGGCTGCCGAAGGTGTGGACACTACTCTTAATGTTCCTCGTGCAGAGAACTGTGAATCATGCAGCGGAACAGGTGCAAAGGCGGGTACCAGTCCAAAAGCATGTCCTACATGTCACGGATCAGGTCAAATGACCCAGGCACGCAAGACGCCTTTTGGTACATTCATGTCAACAAGTACCTGTAATGCATGTCACGGACGTGGGGAGGTAATTGATAACCCCTGCCCTGCATGTAAGGGTACAGGTAAGATGAAGAAGGTCCGCAAGATATCTGTGAAAGTTCCAAAGGGTGCTGACAATGGTCTTCGTCTGAAAGTAAGAGGCGAAGGGGAAGAAGGCAGCCCTGGTGCTCCATCTGGTGACCTCTATGTGGTTATCCATGTGGAACCACATGATAAGTTCCAGCGTATGGGTGATGATATTGTATATGAGCAGCCAATATCCTTTGCAACCGCTGCACTTGGCGGGGATGTGATGGTCCCGACGCTTCATGGCAAAGTGAAAATGAACATCAAACCAGGAACACAGACACATTCCATACTGCGCCTGAAGGGTAAAGGAATGCCACACCTGCACGGACACTCTCATGGTGACCAGCTTGTTAAGATCATCGTTAAGACGCCAACCAAGCTTTCAAACGAGCAGAAGGAGCTTTTCAAAAAGCTTCAGGAGCTTGATGGCGGGCCTGATTCAAAGGCTACTAAAGGCGGAAAAGGTATCTTTGAGAAAGTAAAAGGTGCTTTTGAAGCAGGGGCATAGTCCCTTTTAGTTTTCTTTCATTTTTTTATATTCTTTTTTTAGGACATCTATTTATATTGCCTCATCACTTGAGTGGTAAGATATAAAAACCAATAACCATATTATGGCGTTTTGTTTTTCGTATCAACGAATGTCGTATTTATGACCTTTTGAAGGTATTATTATGAAGATCGTAATTATTGGTGCTGGTGAGGTAGGTTATCATATTGCTAAGGCTCTTTACCAGACAAACGATGTTGTGATAGTTGACCAGAATGAGGAAGCATGTGCTCGTGCAGATGAGCTTGACGTTCATGTTATTCATGGAAATGGTGCTAACGTTTCCATTCTTCATGAAGCTCTTGAAAATGCAGGTCTTCTGGTTGCTGTTACAGGTTCTGATGAGGTGAATATCGTTGCATGTATGGCTTCAAAGCTTACTGTACACGATGCCACTAAATTAAAAACAGTTGCAAGGGTAAGCAATCCTGATTATATTGACAAGCCTGTGGCTAAAAGGCCTAAAATAGGAATTGACATTATGGTTTGTCCAGAGCTAACTCTTGCATCAGAGGTTGCAGAGATCCTTGCTATTCCCTCCGCTATAGATGCAGAACTTTTCGCCGACGGTAAGGTTGAAATGATGGAATTTGTGGTTCCATCTGATCATAAGATCGTCGGTAAGCAAATGCAGGATCTTCATCTTGCAAATTGCTGCATAGTAAGTGCACTTTTCAGGGATGCAGAAGTTATCATCCCACATGGTGGGGATGTGATTGAAAGTAATGATCACATAGTTGTCATCGGTAAACCTGCTGCCATGAAAGAGGTCCGTGATCTTTTCGGAGAAAAGACTGGCAAAAGAAGCAAAGTGATGATCATCGGTGGCGGTGTAGTAGGTTTCTACCTTGCTAAAATGGTAGCGAATAATGAATTGAATAATCAATTCGATCTGAAGATAATTGAATCTAATAAGGAAAGGTCTCTTGAGATTGCAGAAGAACTGCCTGATGTACTTGTTCTCAATGGTGACGGAACAGATATCAATCTCCTGAAGGAAGAAGGTATTTCCGAAATGGATGTTGTGATCTCTGTGACCAATAGTGACGAAAAGAACCTTCTGTGCGCCCTGCTTGCCAAACAGCTCGGTGTGAAAAAGGTTATTGCCAGGTCTGACCGCTCTGATTATGTTTCGCTGTTTGAGATGGTGGGTGTGGACAGTGCAGTAAGTCCAAGGCAGGCAACAGTTAATGAAGTGCTTAAACTTACCTTCGGGCAGGGAATTGAATCCATAACTACTATCGAAGGCGAAAAAGCTGAGATCGTAGAGTACACGACCTCTAAGAAGTCAAAGATAGTAGGGAAACCTCTGAAAAATGTAAAATTTCCGGCAGGTGCCATTGTCAGTATGGTTGTCCACAATGGGAATACAGTGGTTCCTCGTGGTGAGTATGTAATCGAGGAAGGGGATCGTGTAGTGGTATTTTGTCTTCAGTCTGCAAACGCTGAAGTTGAAAAACTGTTCAAGTAGCTCATGATGGTGGTTTCTTGAAGTACGAAGTCATATTGAATGTATTGGGCGGTCTTCTCAGGTTCCTGGGCGCCATAATGATCCTTCCTTTACTGGTAGCAATCTATTATGGTGACTCTCTCTATCCATTTCTGACCGCGGTTGCAATTACTGGTCTTACAGGGATAGTTCTCTCTAAACGTTACAACTCATCTGATGAATGGAAAACAAGAGAAGGTTTTGCCATTGTTGCACTGGGATGGCTTGCAGCCGCTGTATTCGGTGCTATTCCTTTCATGCTTGATGGCATAAGTCCTATTAACGCAATTTTTGAATCCATGTCCGGTTTTACAACAACCGGGGCAACAGTTCTTCTTGATATTGAAGTTCATTCCCGAAGCATACTTTTCTGGCGCAGTCTTACACAATGGCTTGGTGGCATGGGTATCATCATGCTCTTCATTGCCATTCTTCCAAAGCTTGGTGTTGCGGGCAGGCAGTTGTTCAGGGCAGAAGCTCCAGGTCCGACAGAAGATAAGATCAAACCAAGGATAAGGGAAACAGCTAAGATTCTCTGGCTTGTCTATTGTTCCATTTCTCTACTGGAAGTTATTGCTCTACTGCTTGCAGGAATGTCCTTTTATGATGCACTGACCCACACCTTCACAACAATGGCATGTGGTGGTTTTTCTCCATATGGTTTGAGTATTGCTGCATTTAACAGTCCTCTTATAGAGGGTATTATTACACTGTTCATGTTCATCTCCGGAGCCAACTTTGCTCTGCACTACCGCACATTATACACTGACAGGAAGAGTCTTGTAAAAGATGATGAATTCAAATTCTATACTGCAGTTACCCTCATTGCAACTGCAATACTAACGTTCAGTCTCTGGAATGATATGGGCGAAACGATATTAACCGCATTCAGGTATGCAGTATTCCAGGTCGTTTCTATCATGACCACAACCGGATTTGCAACGGTGGATTTCAATTTATGGACTGATTCTGCAAAGATCGTATTGCTTGCTGTAATGTTCATAGGTGGTTGCGCAGGTTCGACTTCCGGTGGTATTAAAGTTGTAAGATTCCTTCTTCTTCTTAAATACGGACAGCGTGCCCTTTTCAAGTCAATTCACCCAAGGGCTGTCCAGCCTATCAAATTCAACAACAAAACTGTCCCTGATGATGTAATGCAGGCAATAGTCTCTTTTGTAGTGATCTACTTTATGATATTTGCAGTATCTACAGGCCTTCTTTCTCTTATGGGTATGGATATTCTAAGTTCCATCACTGCATCAATTGCAACACTGGGTAACATTGGTCCGGGCTTCAACCTGGTTGGTCCTATGGCAAATTTCGATGTTGTTCCTTTTGTGGGAAAAATATTGCTCATCGGCAACATGTGGGTTGGCAGGCTTGAGGTTTTCACTGTGATAGTGATGCTGACTCCTGAATTCTGGAAAAGGTAAATTACAGAAAGTCGTTGAAAGCCAAAAAGAAAAGATAAGATATGAGATAAAGTGATAATTTATCACTTTATTATCTTTCAAAGTCAAGTTCGTACTTGACCACTGTTTTGAAAAGTACTCTTAATTCCCAGAGAAGTTTCTTGTTTGCCTTGAAGAGCGCATAGAGCAGGTCAAGAAGACTCATGCTTGAGAAGTTCACTCCCTGAAGTGAATGTCCCAGTGAATTAAGTTCCTTGTCACTGAATTTGGTGAATGTGTCCTTGACAATAAGACTGTTGTCTATCTCCCGGCCAATGGTTTCTCGCCATCTGTCCTCATACTCATTAAGTGACTTTGCTGAGACATCATTTTTGGATATGGCATTGTATGCAACCTCACCGGCGATCTTTCCAGCTTCCATTGCATTGATGATCCCGCCGCCAGTGATTGGGTCAGACTGTCTGGCTGCATCTCCGACCAGCATCAGTCCGTTAGCAATGGTTCTCTCAATGCTGCCACATACAGGAACGCCGCCAACATCGATTTCCAGTATTTTTGCATCCGGGTATTTATCTTTCACAAAATCGTTCAGGTAATCGATTGCATGTTTTCCGTTGCCTGATTTATTTCCAAGGATACCTATACCAACGTTGGCCATGTCATTTCCTTTAGGGAATATCCATACATAACCTGCAGGTGCAATTTCGTTACCAAGATAGAAATAGCAATAGTTCTGGTCAATACCTGTGCCACTCATAAGGTACTGGGCACATGTTTCAATGTCTATTGGTTTAATAGAAGTATTAATTCCTGCCCATCGGCCAACCTTTGATTCGACTCCGTCAGCACCAATGACTATCTTTGCCTTGATATCATAGGAATTGCCAAGATGTGATACTTTGACGCCCTTTACAAAATCATTCTCAATGATAAGGCCAGTGGCTCTGGTTTTAACCATTACTTCTGCACCGGCTTTTGAGGCTTCGTAGGCAAGAGCTCTGTCAAATATCTTACGTTCAAGAACATATCCGACTTCCGCACCTGCGATCTCTTCTGCCATTTCGATCATTGTGCCGTCAGGAGTATAGATGCGCGAGCCTTTTACGTCTGCGCATATCCAGCGGTGATCGGGTTCAATGTGCTTCCTGAGCCATACTTTGCTTACACCTTCGGCACACCTCACAGGATCGCCTATTTCTTGTCTTTTCTCGATCAATAAGACACTGAGGCCTTTTTCAGCGGCTGTTTTCGCAGTTATTGATCCTGCTGGACCGGCACCTATGACCACAACATCATATTCGTTTTTCACTTTTTCACCTCAATAGCTCCGACTGGACATATTTTGGCACAGATCCCGCAAGAAGTACATAACTCACTGACTTCTATCCAGGTTTCGACCAATTCAAGTGCACCGGTGGGGCATACACTGACGCATGCTCCACAGTACCCGCATTTGAATTTATTTACGCTGATGGTCACCATTATCACCTATAAATTTGTATAATTTGTCACTAATAGTTTAAAAGGAAATATACCTTTCTAATTCTCAAATCAAAATCCCGTAATAAGGGGATTCAATATCGTGAAATGAATATATGTTGTTTATGCATCGCCTGTTGCATTTATCCTGGCTCTTGCTTTGCCTGTTTTCATATCGAATCTTGCATTCACATATTTCAGAGAGTTTCCATGTCCGTGAAGCATTATCTCTACCAGATCATGTGGCTCATCGATATCAGTGCTCAGCATGAATGAATCATATATGGAGACAGAGCACCCTCTGTCCTTTGCAATATTACAATGATTAAGGAAACTGGAACCATAATATTTGACGTGGTAATTGGAAGGGTCTTTTATGAAAATGACATTTGTGCCTCCTCCTTTACCGGGGACGATCACAACATCCTCTGTCCTTGAAACAATGTCTTCAATGTGTTTTGCTCTGACCAGCGGAAGATCTGCCATAATGATGAATATCGGTTTGTTTTCCTGTCCCAGATAGTCATTGATCGCTTCGTTCAGGTCATGTTCGCTAAGGACCACATTGACACCCAGGTCTTCAGGAACACCATTGTCGGGTGTTGTCAGTACATCTATTTCCTCGATGCCTGCATCCTTCAAACTTGAAATTACATCTCTTAGCATGAGTTCAACGAACTCCTCGCGCTCTTTTAGAGTAAGTGCAGGTGAAAGTCTTGATTTAGCGTTTCTCTTTTTGTAAGGTATCAATGCTTTCATTGTACTTCCTCATACAGTGCATTTCTTCGCACCGGCACGCGTCCTGTCTGGCGTATCATCCACTCTATTTCTTCTGCAGGAGTGAACTCTCCATTTGTTCCTCCTGACGCTGAAGTGATCTTATCTTCCATCAGTGTGCCTCCAAGGTCGTTCGCACCGCAGTAAAGTGCTGTCTGTGCCAGCTTCTTTCCAAGTTTGACCCAGGCTGCCTGTATATTGTCTACATGCCCGTTCAATATTATTCTTGAAATTGCCTGCAACCTCAGATCCTCAATGCCGGTACTCATGAACTTCCCGGACTGTATCATCTCTTCACCGACTTTATTATTGTACGGCATGAAGGGCATGGGTATAAGCTCTGTGAACCCGCCTGTACGCTGCTGTATGTCTCTGATGGTGAATACATGTTCAAGTCTTTCTTCAACTGTTTCCACATGTCCGTACATTATGGTGGAATTTGTTCTCAGACCGACGTTATGAGATGTTTCAACGGTATCTATCCACTGTTGCCTTGTGATCTTGTCCGGGCAGATTATCTTCCTTACACGGTCAACAAGTATCTCTGCAGATGTGCCTGTCATTGTACCTACGCCGCAATCCTTGAGAATTCCACATGCTTCTTCAACAGACATGTTTCCCATTCTTGCCGCATAATTTACTTCCATGGGTGAAAGTGCGTGCATTGTCATTGCAGGATAATTTGATCTTATAGCATCAAAAAGCTCAGCATAGTATTCCATGGTGAGCTGTGGGATGTATCCGCCCTGTACACAAACCTCTGTGGCTCCGGCAACATGTGCTTTTTCAACTTCTTCAAGTACTTCTTCCGTTGAAAGAATATACCCGTTCTTCGCCTTAAAAGCACAAAATCCACAGCTTCCGGTGCACATATTGGTAAGGTATATGTTGCGATTAATAACGTAGGTCACCTTGTCGCCAACGGCATCCTTACGTAGTTCATTAGCAAAAGAAAAGAGAGCAAAAGGATCGATTTCCATCAGGGAAAGAGCTTCTTCCCTGGAGATTTCACCGTTTCTTGCATTCTCTATAATTTCGTCATTAATAGAAGAGTACATTCTATCCTCAGGCGACCTTGAACTTCATTTGTTCAGTATCATTGCTGAGAATCGGTTTGTATTTTGTATTTCTCTGCAACGGCTGCCTTCCTGATGATGTGATGAACCATTCCAGTTCCTGTGCTGACATGAACTGACCATTTGTAGAACCGGCAGATGCTGAGATCCTCTCTTCCATGAGAGTTCCACCAAGGTCATTGACACCACAGAAAAGAGCTACCTGTGCCAGCTTCTTTCCAAGTTTGACCCAGCTTGCCTGGATGTTTTCAATATGAGTGTTAAGAATAATGCGTGCAAGGGCATACAACTGAAGATCCTGGATTCCGGGAGTCGCGTATCTGCCCTGTTTGATCATTTCAGCACCTATCTTGTTGTTATAGGGCATGAATGTCAGAGGAACGAATTCTGTGAATCCGCCAGTTTTTTTCTGTATTTCCCTGATGAGCATTATGTGGTCGATACGTTCCTCAATGGTCTCAACGTGTCCGTACATTATAGTTGCAGTTGTGTTTATTCCTGTCTGGTGTGCCTTTGTGACAACATCCACCCATTCATTGGTCTTGAGCTTTTTTGGGCAAATTATCTCTCTCACCCTATCAGAGAGTATTTCTGCTGCAGTTCCTGGCATAGTGTCAAGTCCTGCTTCCTTAAGCATAATAAGCGCCTCATCAATGCTAATGCCCGTCTGTTTAGCAGCATGGTATACTTCCATCGGGGAGAATGCATGTGTGTGGATATGCGGGAACTCTGCCTTAACGGCTCTGATTATGTCTGTATAAAAATGAATGTCAACATTTGGAAGCAATCCGCCCTGGATGCAAACTTCTGTTGCTCCCTGGCTCTCAGCGTCCCTTACTTTTTCAAGTATTTCGGGGATGTCCAGAATATAACCGGTATTGTCACAGAATGCACAGAACCCACAGTTGCCGATGCAGCGGTTAGTGAAGTTTATGTTGCGGTTCACTACATAGGTCACAGTATCTCCTACTGTCTCCTGGCGCAACCTGTCCGCAAGTTCAAACAGCTTGAACGGCGGCACTTCTAACAGGAAAAGCGCATCTTCCTTTGTGATCCTGCCCTGATAGGCTCGTTCAATGACATCTTCCGGAATAATAGGATTCATAGTTCTCACTGATACTTATCTTTCGTATTTAAAGTGTGTGCCCGTTCAGAAGTCAGACTTTCCGATACCCATCATCATCTGCAAGACTGTTAATCAGGTCTTTGAGATTCTCGCTGTACCACCCTTTCTTTATGTACTGCGGATAAAGCGGAAGTCTTTCTTTAAGCTCTATCTCATTAACCATTTCTTTGAGTTCAGAGACGCTTGGCCATTCCGCTTCAGGATTTATCCAGTCAATTGTGGTTGGCGAGATGCCTCCAAGGTCGCCGGCACCACACTGGATAAGGATGTATGGGTCTATCAGGTTTGGCGCAACCTGTATTGCTACATCATCCGGAAGGATCTCTCTTGCTATCAATACTGCCTGTATCATCTCCTCCTCTGTAGGGGAGGGCATGTCTGCCATGGGCGTATCAGGTTTTGGAGTGAAGTTCTGGATTATGACTTCCTGTATGTGTCCATATTCCTCGTGCAGTTGCGCGATGGTCAGCAGGGAGTTGATCCTGTCATCCAGCGTCTCACCTATGCCTATGAGTATGCCTGTTGTAAAAGGGATCTGAAGTTCACCGGCGTAACGCATGGTCTTAATTCTTTTTGAAGGGATCTTTCCGGGTGATCCTTCGTGCGCCGCTACGTCTGCTGTTGTCTCTAACATTAATCCCATGCTGGCATTCAGAGGTTTGAGTTTTTCCAGTTCCGTATAGTTAAGTATTCCTGCATTGGTATGCGGCAAAAGACCTGTATTGATGGCTATTTTACACAATTCGCAAATGTAGTCGATCGTGTTGCTGTATCCAAGTTCTTCCAGCCATTCTTTGTACTTTGGAACTTCCTCTGCATACTCTCCGAATGTAAAAAGAACTTCAGTACATCCTGCTTTTTTTCCATCTTCCAATATTGGCAGAATTTCTTCTATCCTCATAAGTTTTGCATCCGGGTCATCCGGATCGCACCTGAAAGTACAATATCTGCAGTTATTCCTGCAAATATTTGTGACTGGTACGAAGACATTTCGGCAGAATGTTACAAATTCACTCATTGTTAAATCCTTGTTTTGAATCAACCATTACATAAGTTTTACTGGTTATGATTCTTATATAGATTCCTCACCCAGAATGTCCTGCATACAGTTCTTGACACCCAGTGCAATACCTTCAACTTCAATGCCGCCTTTTCCTTTTGCCCCATCTCCGACTACGTAAAGGTTTGACATTGGAGTTCTGTTCTTAAGATCTGCTCCGGAAGGTGATCTGTTCACAGGCCACTCATTAGAGTATGATTGTATAAGAAGTACTTCATATTCTTTTCCTGCGAAAATATCTTTTAGGTCTTCAAGTCCAAGTTCGATCTCTTTTTCAAGGTTATCAAGGTCATTCCAGTGAACAGTTTGATGCGCCATTGTAAGGTGTTTTCCAGCCGGTGCAAGGGAGGGATCGATATTTGTCACTTCATTGATTCCGTTCACTCTTTTTGCGTAAGGTGTAAGCAGCACGCCACCATGTCCTATCAGAGGTTTATCAGAAGAAAGACATATCTTTATTCCGGCAGATGGTTTAAGATCCCTGGAATTGCGTGCGTATTCTTTCATTCCGCTAACATTGGCCTCAGTTCCTATAAGTTTTGAAGTGGCAGGATGCCCTATATCACTGATCACAAGGTCAGCAGCGTGTTCTTTACCATCTACGATAACTGCGGTAACCCTGTCATTGTCTGATTTAAGACCCGTAACTTCAGTAGATGTGTGTATGGTTCCGCCATTGGCAGTGATGATATTTACCAGAGCATCGGTAACTCCTTTGCATCCTCTCATTGGGACTCCTGGTCCGCCAAAATGGTATAGGTTCTCGATAATTGCAAAGGCTTCTTCAACAGGAACATCTGCGCCTTTCAGGCTGAGTGCCCATCCGAAGAATGAATCTGATATGCGATATGTCCAGTCCTGTGGGATGTGTTTTTTACACCACTCTTCAAAAGATTGTCCCGTTGGAGGGTTTTTTCGTGTAGTTGCTACGTAATATATGAGCTTAAGGCGGTTTAAAAGCGAGAAGGGCACTCTGAAGTCCTCAAAAGGAATATCTTTGTGGCCGAACTTGTAATCAGTATCTTTTCTGATCCGTGGAATCCTTATTACTGATACTGGTTTTTTTCGGACTATTTCCACGTCGGCTCCTACTTCTTTCAGTAATTGTGAAAGGGGTCCGGCAGGTCCGTGAGGTATCATGTGCAATGCGCCGGTGGTCAGCTGGAAACCCTGGTACGGGATGTTGGTGAATCTTCCTCCTACAATGGGGAGACGTTCAAATATCTCTACTTCATATCCTTCTTTTGAAAGCTTTGCTGCGCTCAAAAGCCCTCCCAGTCCCGAACCGATTATTATTGCTTTCATCCTATGCCTCTATTGCTTTAACCGGGCAGTATGCGGCACATGCCCTGCACTCGATGCAGGCAGAAGTAAAACTTGCTTTTCCTCTGATCTCAATGGCTCCGAATTTACAAAAAGCAGCACATTGGCCACATCCTACACAGTTTTTGTTTACTTTCATATTACATTCACCGGATTTCATTGTATAAGGTTTTCAAGAATAAAAAGTCTTATTGTTCTTTGTTTTGTTCTGTAGGGCATGATGAGTTACATAAGATGGTATTATTTGCAATGTCTTCCACATTTTTGTCATCTGGGAATTCAAACGGAAATATTTATTATTATAGACAAATAATTATATTATCATGGATGAAGTTGATCTGGCTATATTAGAATACCTTTGCAAAGATTCCCGTATGCACAGCACTGAGATCGCAACAGCCCTTGACCTTGCGACATCCACTGTACATAAGAGAATTGAAAAAATGCGTGAAACGGGGATCATCAAGGAATTTACTGTTAAAGTTGATACCAATGAAGTCGGTCTTAACGTCACAACTTTTATTGGTGTTAATATTGAGCAGAGTAAGAGGATCAATATAATCAACCGTCTGAAAACTATCGACGACGTATTGGAAGTTTATGAATTGCTTGAGCCTTATGATCTGCTTTTGAAAGTGCGGACCTTTGATATTCATTCCCTGAAAGAAAATGTTCTGCAGGCATTGGGCAACATGGATGGCATAAAAGATTCTCAGAGTATACTGACAACAAAGTGCCATAAAGAAAAGAGTTGTGTGATCCTCAAAAAATAATGTTTCGTAGTATGCCAGTTAGGCTTCCTTCTGTTTTTTATTGTTTTGTAGGTCATATGTTATTCTTATTACGCAAACTATAATGATTATTCATGAACGTTCTTGCGAACTTATAAATACTATCATGTCAGTCTCTTCTTGGGTGAACTTATGAAGAAAGAAGTGATCCAGGTAGTTTCAAGGGATAATGGGGAATTGACATCCAGAAAAGTAAAGGCTGCACCGTATGAATTTACTATCGCAACCCGTGCAAAATGGGAAATGGTGATATCCGATGAGGATATGGAGATCCGTGCAGGCGAATTCAAGAAGGTGAATGTGAAAGAGATTTATCTGGATCCTGACATGGTGGCACTTCCGTGTACTTTTTCACACCATGCTGTTGTTTCTCTGATCAAGGTCGGTGCAAAAGGTGGTGCAAAGCCTGTGGACAGTGAGCGTGTCATCAATTCTGCTTATGTTATCGGGCAGGAAAGTGGAAGGATCAGGGAAGGCGATCTTCTTGCAGTTCTTAATATATTCCCTATCATGTTCACTCGTGAAGCAATGACACCACGTTCTCTTTAAGGATTGGTTATATGGAAAACTGTATGATATGTGGTGAACTGCAGGACTTCAAGCAGTTTGAGGGTTATAATATTTGCACTACATGTGCCGATATTATGGAAGATGTTATGGGTGAGTACTTCCTCCGCACTATATGGAAGCGTGAACCAAAAGCTCACGCTGCGTATCTGAATTATCTGAATAACACTACAAAATACATTTCAGATTACAAGAAACTGGTGAGCAGATCCGATCAGCATACCAAAGATGTTAGTGCAAGAGTGCATGATGCCCTGGAGAATGGGGATGGACATCCGTCAAAGAAACGTTACTTTGAGCATATGCAGAAAGTACTTGACTGGCTGGAGGCCACTCCACACTTTTATCATTATTACTTCAAGGATTACTATGTTTGCCCGGAATGCGGTGCTTCCATATTTGAAAAATATACGCGAAGGGATGTCGGAGACTGGATGGTTATTTCCTGTTCAGAGTGCGACACAGTGATCAAGAAATATTTCTCTTTGAAAAGTGTTTGAGTTATAGTAGTGTGGAATAACTTCATGAAAAACCGGCAAGCATTATTCATAGGCTCGAAATAAATCAAAATAGCATAAGTGTCTGTGTATACTGCTAACTTTATTTTTCATCTGGCATACTTTTTTTCTACATATGCAGAGTATTTGTGTTTCCGTCTCTCTTTCCTATTATAGTTTTTGGCCAGGTTTCAGCCTGCGGTATTCTAATTGAGACAATTTAAATATGATGAATTATTATCAATTATTAGAACTCTATCTATTGAAAAATATGTCGACAGATATTGTTTGTCTACCCGTACAGGTTTAATGGTTATTTGTACAATACCTCGCACGAAGGTGTTTTATACAAATAGTCTATGTATCTTTATAACTTTCAGGAGAATAGTTTATGTCAGGAATAATCGATATTAGTAACATAGCCAATAGTTACATACCGGTTGCAATTATTCTTATAGTGGCACTAGTGATGCCTCCTATGACTATGTTAATAGTGAAAATCTTAAGTCCTAGGAGTAAATCATTAGCAAAGTACACGACATATGAGGCAGGTTCCCTTCCAGTAGGAACCGCTATGATTCAATTCAATGTCGAGTATTATCTTTATGCCATTGCTTTTGTTCTCTTTGATATTGAAGTCCTTTTCCTTTATCCTTGGGCGACGATTTTCAAAGGACATGGTATTGAACAAATAGCAACCGCCGAAATGTTAGTCTTTATTTTTGTTGTATTGTTTGGCTACGTTTATCTGATCAAGAAGGAGGCTCTTAAATGGATGAAATAGAGCAGACGGAAGTCGAACAGAATGAAGTCCTTGACGTTGGATATACTGACGTTCCAGGTACGATGGTTGCAGACTCAAACGCTATCTGTGATTTTCTTAAGAAAACAAAGGTTCAGGATGTTTTGAACTGGGGACGTAAAAACTCTTTGTGGTTCATGGTAAATGCAATGGGTTGCTGTGGTGTAGAGCTGCTTGCTACAGGTATGGCTCACTACGACACTGACCGTTTTGGTATTATCCCACGTAATTCCCCAAGACATGCTGACGTAATGATCATCAGTGGTTATGTAACAAAGAAATACCTTCCAGCTCTGAAAAGGATCTGGGACCAGATGCCTGCACCTAAATGGGTAATCTGTTTTGGAGACTGTGCTATCAGCGGTGGTCCTTTCTATGAATCATACAGTACCCACCAGAATGTTGATGATGTCTTCCCGGTAGATGTTTTTATTCCAGGATGTCCTCCAAGATGTGAAGCTCTTATTCAGGGTTTTGTTGAGCTTCAGAAGAAGATCGAAGCAAAGAAGGACAAAGGTACTGATTACTGAGGTGAAAAAATGGACGCTAATTCTATTATCTCTTCACTTACAGGCAAGTTCCCTGAAGACATCTGTGACACTGTCATAGAATCTGATGTAAGGGTCTGTGCTAAAGTGAAGCCTGAAAATGTAGTGGAAGTTTGCCGCTACCTCAAAGACGACCTGTCTTTCGGACACCTCTGCTGTGAATTCGGAGTTGACTATCCGGACAGAAATGAGATCGAAGTAATATACGTAATAGGTTCCTACGAACATCCGGTTGTCCTTACAATGAAGGCGATCCTTCCAAGGGACAATCCAGAAGTTGAATCAGTGGTGCCTGTTTACTGGAATGCTAATTGGTACGAAAGAGAAACGTACGAACTGTTTGGTGTGAAGTATCTTAACCACCCCGACCTAAAACCTCTTGTACTTCCAAAAGAGATGCTCGGCGAGTGGCCACTGCGTAAGGACTACAAAGGCTTCCCCAACAAGACAGCAAGGAATTTGGTGTGAGGGTTAAATATGGATGAAACAGTTGGACCTTCTGAAATGATAGTACACCTTGGACCACAACACCCTATGATGCCAGGACCATTCAGGCTGAATGCAAAACTTAAGGGTGAGACCGTTGTGGACTCTGAGGTCGAGATGGGCTGGATCCACAAAGGAATTGAAAAGATCCTTGAAAGCAAGACATATCTTCAGGGCATTACTATTGTTGACAGGATATGCTACCTTGCAGCAATGACCAACGAGGAAGCTTATGTTGGTTGTGTTGAGAAGCTTGCAGGTATCGAAGTGCCAGAAAGAGCACAGTATATCCGTGTAATTATGGAAGAACTTTCCAGATTACAGAGCCACCTGCTCGGTATGGGAGAATATGCTTCCTTTGTAGGCTTTGTAAGTATGTTCATGTATACCATCAGGGACAGAGAAGACGTGATGTCTCTTATTGACTCCGTAACCGGAGCACGTGTCACACACAGTTTCCTGCGTTATGGTGGTGTAAAGGACGACCTTCCTGACGGATTCAAGGACGATGTAAAATATGTCTTTGGAAACCTGAGAAAGGCTATTGATAATTATGAGGAACTGTACAGGACCGATGCTATCTACAAGGCAAGAACAAAGGGTATAGGAGTTCTTACCGCAGATGTTGCAAAGGATCTTGGAGTATCAGGACCACCACTCAGGGCAACAGGTGTTGCTTTTGATATTCGTAAGGATGAGCCTTATCTTGTTTACGAAGATCTTGATTTCAAGGTATGCACACAGACCGATGGTGATGTCTACGCAAGGGTCCAGGTACGTCTGGATGAAATGCGTGAAAGCATGTACATAATCGAGCAGTGTCTTGACCAGATCCCATCAGGGCCACTTTTCCCGGAGGGAACTCCATATGGAAAGAGGTCACCTGTAATGAGAGTCCCGGCCGGAGAGGTTTTCCACCGTGTTGAAGACCCAAGAGGAGAAATGGGATTCTATATGGTATCCGATGGTTCAGACAAACCATATCGTGTAAAGATAAGAGGACCTGTGTATCCGACACTTCAGACCCTGCCACCACTTCTCAAAGGAGTGCCAGTTGCAGATATCGTTGCAATTGCCGGTAGTATGGACACATGTACCAGTGAGGTTGACAGGTGATCATGATGATGGATATAGAAGCAATAATCTTCAACCCTATCTTAAGGGCAATTCTTGGTCTCTGTCTGATGGGTGTCATATTTACAGGCGCCTGTGTAGCTATATGGTTTGAGCGTAAACTCTCTGGTGACATCCAGCAGAGGTACGGTCCTATGAGAGTAGGTCCACACGGATTACTCCAGCTCGCTGCAGATGCTATCAAGCTATTTACGAAAGAAGATATCATACCAAAGAATACTGACAGAATATTATTCACTTCAGCCCCAATTCTTCTGCTGATGTCTGTTTTCATGATGCTTGTTGCAATTCCGTTTGGTGCTATCATCTTTGATGGTCAGACCTATCCAATTGCAGCAACTGATATGGATATCAGTGTTCTTTACATTGAAGCCATGTCCGCTATCACTATAATAGGTGCTTTCATGGTTGCATACAGTGCAAACAACAAGTTTGCAGTTCTTGGTGCTTTCAGGAACTTTGCACGTATGATAGGATACGAAGTCCCTCTTGGGATCTGTGTTGTAAGTGTTGCCATCATGGCAGGTTCACTTAACATTATAGACATCGCTGAGGCTCAGAGTCCATTGTGGTTCATTATAATGCAGCCAATTGGTTTTATTGTATTCTTCATTGCAATTATGGCTGATATGGGCCGTCTTCCTTTTGACCAGAACGAGTCAGAAGAAGAACTCATTGCAGGATGGATCACCGAGTACTCAAGTATGAGATTCGGTTATGTTTTCTTTGCAGAATATATTCACCTTATCCTTGGTTCAATGCTCATTACGCTCTTGTTCCTTGGTGGATGGAATCTCCCTGCATTCCTGACTGATATAACAATCCTTGGTATAATCCTCCCAACTGTCTTCTATGCGTTGAAGGTATGTCTGGTAATTCTTACAATTATCATGATCAGATGGGCAGTTCCAAGGTTCAGGATCGATCAGGTAGTAGATCTGAGCTGGAAAAAACTTTTGCCATTCGCCCTCCTCAACCTTGGATGGGTAATTGGACTTGGTCTGCTGGGGGTGTACTAGAATGGTTATTAAAAATATCATAACAGCAGTAAAGAACATTTATTTCGGCCCTCCCGTTACAAGAATGTGCCCGGAAGAACCTACAAAACTTTCAGACAGGTTCAGAGGTTTACAAAAACTGGATAAAACGAAATGTATAGGCTGTGGAATATGTGCCAATACCTGTCCGAACAACGCTATTAAGATCGTAAGGGCACGTATCAATCCGGAGAGTGACAAGCAGAGATGGTTCCCTGCAATAGACATTGGTCACTGCCTGTTCTGTGGTCTTTGTATTGACCAGTGTCCAAAGAGTGCACTGGAAAGTTCAAAGGTATACCTGACAGGTGTAATTCGCTGGAACCATGCAGACCTTCTCTTTACACCGGACATGCTGGCAAGGGAAGTTGACATTCATGCTGAAGAAGAAGCTGGTGAAGAGGTGAGCAGATGGACGCCACAATAGGCTCAATAATTGAATTGATCGTCTTTGCGATCCTTGCTCTTGTATCGATAGTGTTCGCAATATTTGTTGTGACAGCTAAAGACGTAGTCAGGGCAGCTATTGCACTGGTAGTAACAATGTCTATTGTTGCAGCATTCTATATACTGCTCAATGCTCAGTTCCTTGGAGTAGTCCAGGTGCTGGTATACATTGGTGCAGTAGGTGTATTGATACTATTCGCTGTAATGCTTACTAAGAAGGAGTTGGGTCCAGATGCTGAATAAAGAGATATCATTTACAGCAATGGATGTTATCACATCAGTGTATAACTACCTTAAACCACGAGTATTTGGAATGTTCATCGCAGCTTTGTTCCTGGCAATTATCATTGTGTCAGTAGCATTTACAAGCTGGCCTACAATGGATCAGCTTCCACAGGATGTTGCTGACCAGAGTAATATTCAGGGTATTGGATTGCTGATATTCCAGGATTTCGTGATTCCGTTCGAAATACTATCAATCGTACTGTTGTCCTCATTGATGGGTGCCATTTACATGGCAAAAGGAGATGATAACAAATGATACCAATTGCACTTTATCTTGCTGTTTCAGCAATAATCTTCTCCATAGGCCTCTATGGACTGATGACACAGCGCAGTGGTATTCGCATTCTCATGTGCGTGGAACTTATGCTTAACTCTGCAAACCTTAACCTTGTAGCATTCTCAAGCTACCACCATGATCTTACAGGACAGGTATTTGCACTGTTCTCCATCGCACTGGCAGCTTGTGAAGCAGCAATCGGCTTTGCTATACTGATGGCCCTTTACAGAATGAAGGATACGATCAGCCTTGACCATATTAACATACTGAGGTGGTAAAAATGGCAGTAGGAGATCTAGCATTTTTAATTCCGGTCCTGCCTGCACTTGCCTTTGTGCTGACCTTCTTCTTCGGGAAGAAACTGCCAACAGGCGGTGCAATAATTCCAATAGCAGCTATTGCTACATCATTTATAATTTCACTATTAATTACATTGAACTTGCTTGCAAACCCTGAAGAAGTTGTGAGTTATTCATACAGCTGGTTTGCCATACTCAACATAGGTGTCCTTGTTGACCCACTGGCAGCAGTTATGCTTACAATGGTCACATTCGTAAGTTTACTTATTCACATCTATTCAACAGGTTACATGTCACATGACAAAGCACCTTCCAGGTACTTTGCTGAGACTGCACTGTTTACAGCTTCAATGCTTGGTCTGATCCTTTCAGACAACATCCTCCAGCTCTTCATTTGCTGGGAGCTTGTGGGTGTATGTTCATACCTGCTTATCGGATTCTGGTTCGAGAAACCATCCGCTGCAACAGCAGCAAAGAAGGCTTTCCTGACAACCAGGATCGGTGACGTAATGTTCCTTACAGGTATCATTGTCCTGTTCTCAGACCTTTTCAAGATGTTCAACGGCAACGTCCCTGACGGTGTCTACATACTCAGGTTCGATGAGATCTTCGCTCACATTCCAGACCTTGCAGCGATCAACTCCACTATCTTTGGAATGGAGGTCAGCCACATCACTCTGATAACACTCCTGTTCTTCGGTGGTGCTGTTGGTAAGTCAGGTCAGTTCCCACTCCATGTGTGGCTCCCTGATGCAATGGAAGGTCCAACAACCGTTTCAGCTCTCATACACGCAGCAACAATGGTTACAGCCGGTGTCTATCTGGTTGCAAGAACATTCCCAATGTTTATCACAGCTCCTGATTCACTCATGGTTGTAGCATACGTAGGTGCTTTCACCGCATTGTTCGCAGGAACAATGGGTATTGTAATGAACGACCTTAAGCGTGTACTCGCATACTCCACCGTAAGTCAGCTCGGTTATATGATGCTCGGACTTGGTGTTGGTGCAGCAGTTGGTGCTGAAGCAGTCGGAATCTCAGTATTCCACCTGATCAACCACGCATTCTTCAAGGCTCTTCTCTTCCTGTGTGCAGGTAGTGTAATTCACGCAGTCGGTACACACGACATGAGACAGCTTGGAGGAGTTGCAAAGGTAATGCCAATAACAGCAGCAACAATGATCATTGCTTCACTGGCACTTACCGGAATGGGTATACCAGGTACATCAATCGGTACTAGTGGTTTCTTCAGTAAGGATGCGATCATCGAGAGCGCATACCTCTTCGGAGAGACAACCGGAACATGGTTACCATATTTCTTCTCTATCGCAGCAGCTCTGCTGACTTCAATCTATATCTTCAGGCTTATCTTCATGACATTCTACGGAAAGCCACGTACAGATTACGGAGGTCACGAGTCACCTGCATCAATGACAATCCCACTCTCAATACTTGCACTGTTTGCACTGGTCTTCGGTGGTCTTACCGCAACTAAGTTCAACACATTTGTAAGTGAGACATTCGTAAACAACTTCGTAAATGTGGATATACATGAGCTTGCAACCCTTGGTGGCTATCACCTTGCAGAACATGCAGGACATGAGCCATTGCTCGTCCTCTGGATGCCACTTATTGTAGCACTCGCAGGTCTTGTAATTACATTCCTGATCTACGGACTTAGGATTGTCAATATGGACAGCCTTGTTTCAAGAAACAACCCAATTTACAAACTCCTGTACAACAGGTACTACCAGAATGCAATATTCACCAACTTTATCTCAGTCAAGGTAATCTACGAAGGATTTTCCTTTGCAGGACGTGCAGTTGACAGAGGATTTGACTGGACAGTTAAATGGTTCAGTGACCTTACATTGGAAGCAGGTGAATCACTGCGTCAGTTCCAGACAGGAGCAGTACAGAATTATGCCACCGCAGTAATAACCGGAGTAAGTCTCCTGATTATTCTTGTTAAAGTGGTAATGGAGGTACTCTAAATGATGCCGATACTTTCAATGATCGTGCTGATACCTCTGATATTCGCAGCACTTGCATTATTCACAAAAACAAAGGAACAGGCAAGAGTAATAGCACTTGCCGGTACTGTTATCGTACTGTTACTTACAGTATACATGTACTTTAACTTCGACAGCACTATAGCAGATAACCAGTTCGAGGAACTTGCACAGTGGGTGCCATCACTTGGAATAACCTACCACCTCGGTGTTGACGGAATCGCAATGCCATTGATTCTTCTCAATGCAATTGTACTTCCTTTCCTTGTTCTCTTCACATGGAACGATGACAGGAAATCACCAAACAAGTTCTATGCATGCATACTCGCAACAGAGGGTGCAGTAATCGGTGTATTCACCGCACTGGACTTCTTCCTGTTCTATATATTCTGGGAACTTACACTCGTACCGCTCTTCTTTATGGTGAGCATATGGGGAGGACCCAACAAACACAGCGCAGCAATTAAGTTCTTTATCTATACACACGTGGCGTCCCTTGTGATGCTGCTAGGTATATTCGGACTTTACTTCGCAGCATGGGACATGACAGGAACTCCAACGTTGGATATACCAACGCTCATCAGCCAGTTCCAGTTCATAGAATCCGGCGCAGTAAAGGATATGATATTCCTTGCACTGCTCTTCGGTTTCATTGTCAAGATTCCAAGTTTCCCATTCCACTCATGGCAACCAGATGCATATACTGAGGCACCAACTGCCGGCAGTGTGCTCTTTGTCATGCTCAAGATTGGTGGATACGGTCTCTTTAAGGTCATGCTTCCAATGTTGCCATTTACAGCATCACCAAACCTGATGATTACCATCATGGCAGCTCTTGGTTCAGTAAGTGTACTTTACGGTGCATTCCTTGCACTCTCACAGAAAGACCTCAAGAGAATGGTTGCATATTCCAGTGTAAGCCACATGGGCTACGTCACACTCGGTGCAGCCGGTCTGGTTTCACTATCCGTTTCCGGAGCAATGTTCCAGCAGTTCTCACACGGACTTATCATGAGTGTAATGTTCATGTCATGTGGTATTATCAAGAACACAACAGGCACAAGGATCATCAACGACCTTGGCGGACTTGCACAGAAGATGCCAAAACTGGCAGTCATCATGGTAATGACATTCATGGCATCCCTTGGACTTCCAGGTCTCAGTGGTTTCATTGCTGAAGTATCCGTACTTGCAGGAAGCTTTGTGAACCTGCCATCTTATGTGATAATCGCAGTATCAGCTATCGTGATCACTGCAGCATATCACCTGTGGGCTCTTCAGAGGGCAATGTTTGGTGTCTACAATGAGAAACTCGGTACAGTTGCAGACATTGATACCTTCCAGACAGTTTCAATGGGAGTTATTGCAATACTTGTACTGTACTTCGGACTTAACCCAAGCCCGGTGCTTGATATGATGTTAACGAACTCTGATCAGATTGTCAGCCTTATGGCTGCAATGGGGGTGTAAATAATGGATATGATGTTATTAGCACCTGAAATTACCATGGCAGTTACAGGACTGGCAGTATTGCTTATCGGATTATTCCTTCCGACAGACTCAAAGAAGATCCTTGGTTACCTTGCATCTCTTGGTGTCCTTGTAGCACTTGGACTTACAATTTCAAGTCTTGGAACAGAAGCATTGTTGTTCTACAATACAGTGTCAATTGATGCCCTGTCTCAGTTCTTCAAAATAGTCTTCCTTGTGGTTGCATTACTTTTCAGTATTGCAGGTATCAAGTACACTGAAGGCCACAGTCACACCGAGGAATTCTTTACCCTTGGACTGTTCGGAACAATCGGTATGATGTTCGTTGCATCAGCAAATGATCTTATGGTACTCTTCGTAGCATTCGAACTTGCAAGTCTTGCAACATACGCACTTGCAGGTTTTGAGAAGAAGAACGTCAAGTCACTGGAAGCAGCTATGAAGTACTTCATCATAGGTTCACTTTCAGCAGCACTTATGCTTCTTGGTATCTCATATGTCTACGGAGCAACCGGAACTACCAGCATTCCTGGGATCGCAGCAAACTCCGCTGCACTCGTATCAAGTCCAATAGGAATTGTTTCAGTAGTTCTTCTGCTTGCAGGATTCGGTTTCAAGATTGCTCTTGTACCATTCCACATGTGGGCACCTGACACATACCAGGGTTCACCATCAGTAGTATCAGCACTGCTTGCAGCAGGCTCAAAGAAGATGGGTATCGTAGCAGCTCTCAAGGTATTTGTGGTTGCACTCATCGCTCTGAAAGCTGACTGGCAGATTGCTTTTGCAATACTTGCAGTCATCACAATGACATACGGTAACGTTGTAGCCCTTAAGCAGACAAGTGTTAAGAGAATGCTTGCATACTCCTCACTTGCACAGGCAGGTTACATAACAATGGCATTTGTGGTACTCACTCCACTTGCACTCGGTGGTGGAATATTCTATGCACTGTCACACGGTTTCATGAAGGCAGGAGCTTTCATTGCAACAGCAGCTGTGACATATATGGTACTTTCAGAGAACAAGGATTCAACTGACCCTGACCACATTGAGAACTTCAGAGGTCTTGGTAAGAGAATGCCAATAACTGCTCTCTGTATGACAATATTCGTCTTTGCTCTTGCAGGTATCCCGCTCACAGCAGGTTTCATGAGCAAGTTCGTACTGTTCTCATCAACCATCGAAGCAGGCTTTGTATGGCTCGCAGTAATCGCGATCCTCAACAGTGCAATTTCACTGGGCTACTATGCAAAGATCGTCAAGTACATGTACTTCCTGCCAACAGACAGTGAGAAGGTTTCAGAACCATTCCCATATACCATTGCACTCATAATTGCAGCAATCGGTGTACTTGCAATTGGTTTCTGGTCACAACCATTTGTCCACTGGGCAATGGAAGCAGCATCAGTACTGATTCCAGGAGGTATGTAAAATGACAGATTGTGATCTTTGTGGAGTCGGAATTCCAACAGTGGTTCCTGTAAGGGTATTCAAACCAAAGTATGAGCACTCATATCCTCATGGGATGTGGCAGGGACTTTGCGAAGGATGCCTCAATGCAGGTAAAAAAACCCATGATGCAGTGGAAGAGTCACCAAGCTGCGGAGCAGCAGGCATATGTGACTTTTGTGGTGCAATCGCACAGTTGTACGATGTAACGATCAGCAGACCTTCATTCTCAAAGGGTGCTGAGGAAGATACAGTACAGCTATGCAAGAAGTGTCTTGATTCAATCGATGAAGCACACGCTGCATGGGAAAAGCAAAAAGCTGCAGACGAACACGCACATCATTAAATTTTAAAATAGAAGACCGGCTTTGCCGGTCAGCTCTTTTCTTTTTTGTGTAATTTGAAATATCTAAATTTACTTGCATTGTATGCTATGTACTTGCTCTTCTTATGCTCCTCTAAATCCTATAGATATAGTAACGTGAAGGAAATACACACTATTTATTATTGCTATTAGTTTGAATGATGATTTCTCGGAAGGGTATGTCATTAAGTTGAAATTGTCAAATTAGCAACAGGTGAATAACAGAAAAGACTTTTAACTTTGTACTTATGTTATTACTCCTATTCTACAATAATTAATTATTTTCTCGTGATTATAATGGCAGATGTAAATATAGAAAAAAATAAGAAAATAGCGAAAATAATATCAGATGCAACATATATTAGCGAAACTGATACTTTCATTTTATTGACATTGATGGAGGATAGCAAAGTTACAAATGCTGAACTTGCAAAAATATTGGATTTCAAGGACGGTAATTCGGTTGCTTATCATATACGCAATATGCAAAAAGATGATATCATAGACAAATACACAATTATTCCTAACTGGAAAAAAATAGGTTTGTCAACTGAATTCATTATACTTGCAGAAGCTGAAACTGAAGAACAGTTACTTCAAATTGAAAAAAGGCATGTTATGGAAGCAGAGGTATATGCATCTGATATTGGTGATATTGTTGTAACTCCTACTATCTCAGGTTGTGTAGTTTTACAAAATGTTTATCACTGTTTTGGAGATAAAAATATGGCCATTATAGTTGGTAGAGCTACTTCTGATCAAGATGCTGCAGTTTATTGTAAAAATTATCTTGTAAAAAAGTATCCACATATAAAAATAAATATGCTACTAAATAAATATAAGACCATAAATGATTTCTTTATTGATACAAAAGTTGTAGAAAAAATAAAAGAGTTTCTTCAGATTTCAGAAGAATCTCCCGATATCATGAATAATCTGGGAAATCTAGAGCAATGACATTACTTCCAGAGCTAATATCGCAAAATTTGGAATTGTAAGAGTCATTACCATCCTATTTTTAAGTATCTTCCCTCTGGATACAGGATTATCACTTAAGATCTGAGTACAACTGATTGCCAATACAATATAGATTATAACACTTATGTATAGTTCACTTTTGTCTAGCACTATATATACTAACGGAATCAATGGAACTGCAGTTAACAAAATGCAAATCTTTGCCGAATTTTTAATTCCAATCATCAAAGGTAAAGAGTTAATATCTCCACTAACATCTTTGAAATCTTTCATAAATGTGAGGCAAAATATTAATATGAATATGTAAGCAGCAACTTTTAAACTATCAACATTTAGTGGAGAATAGACACTCCATATACCTATTGATTCCAGAGCAAAGCATACTGCCATATTTAACATTGCAATACCTGGAATATCTTTTAAGCGAAAAAATGGATGCGAGTATAGGACTCCACCAATTATTATTCCTGCCAGCAAGCATAAAAAGAAAATCATACTTAACTGCAGGGAAATAAAAAGCGCTAGTGAAAATAACGTCAGCATATACAAGTATGCATTATTGATTGATATTCTGCCAGATGCAATAGCTCCTTCTGGTTTGCATATTTTGTCTATTTCCCTATCAAAAATATCATTTATAATATCGCAACCACTATGAATCATAATTCCTGCTAAAATTACAAAAAAGACCCTGTAATCCCACGTTCCCAGAATGGCACAATTTATTGCCATTACTGACATATCTACAAAGCTTCCTTTTAGTTTTAGAATTGATAAATAAGGATTTTTTTGAATCATTTTATACCTCAACTGTATGGGTACATCTACAATGGATAGTGCAAAGGAAAAAATTTACTATTTTTAAAAATTAGTTGGTAATATCAAAAAAATATTAAATAAAAAATGGTATTTCTAATCAAAAATTAAATATTATTTGTAATCATAAAAAAAATAATAAAATAACGAAAAAGAAAAATAAATACTATATTCGAAAAAAAATTAAAAATTATTATATATGATTATCTCAATTATTTACTATGTGTGAGGAGTCCAGACAAATTTGACGATGAGACTGAACCCCTCATGCCTAAGTGGCATGGTTATGTTTTACTTTAATCTAATTTAAAGTTTGGGTAACCTTGCCTCAAAATTTAAAGAGGTAAATAAATGAATAATAATAGAACAAGAATTGCTTCGCTATTGATGACGATGCTAATATTGAGTATGGCTTTTATACCTGCAGTGAGTGCAAAAGCAGATACATATAAAAATGCAAAGGATATCATTACTGTTGATCTTTCCAATAAAACACCATATTCTATGGGAGACATAAATGAATTAAATAATTATAATATAATTAAAGAAACAGACAATGAAAGGATTCTTTCTTGTGAAGATGAAGATGGCACTGTTAAATATATAATGACTTATGCGGACGACAATTATCCCGATAGAGTGTACTTCAGTGTCATAACTGAAGATGAATTGGCATCTAGTGACCTAGTATCTGATACCCTTTCTGCAGATAGTTCATCAATTTCAGCTGTTATTTTATCTTCCACTTCTTTTTGTCACGGAAGTTATGTAGAACCATACGGCAATAGTATAACTGGTGGAGTCTATATTTATCTGGCACCAGTTGATGCAAGTGCACTTGCTACAGTTAGTTCTATCGTACTTGGAGGACTTACAGCTGCATTGACTGTAGAATTAGGTCCGGTTACTGCGGGAGTAGTAGGTACATTTGTTGCTGCTGGAGTATATACTTTTTACTGGTATGAGGCAAATAATGATGGTAGTTTAGATGTACAGGTACCATATGCAAACATAGTAAGCATTTCACTTGCAAGCACTGTAATTATGAAGATTGGAGATCATTGGTATTCTATTGATATTTAGACACTTTTTCTAGAATATAACGACTGATGATTTCATCAGTCATTTTTTATTTGGTGATAATATGGATAATCAGAAAATGTTAAAAATATTTATTCCTATTTTTGCTGTAACGATTATTAATATATTTGCTATTAGTGTAGCACAGGATAATATTTTATTATATTTTGAGCTTTTAGGATCTTTTATATTTGGGAGTCTTTATATATCTTTATATAATTATTTTGTAAAAAGAGCTAAAAATTAATATTTGATATTTCTACACTTACTTTCATTGAAAGATAGGTATTATATAATATCTAAAATCGACTTCATTATGTTATGGATTAAGTTACTGCATAGAATTCATCATAACCATAAGTCAAAGTAAATAAACTATAAATGTGACATCTTAAAAAACATATTATAAAGTGCTAAGAAGTTAGAAAAGGCTCTCTTATTGTATTTGAGAAAGGTTCAAACAGTATAGAGTATACTACTTTGATTAGAGGATCTTGGATTCAGCATATATATGCAAAAAAGTTCATAAAAGCAATGGTAATATTGTCGCAGGGTTTGCGGAACTTAATCCTGAGACTATTGATTCTGAAGATGGAATGTATTGAATTATAATTATTGTTAGATTTAATATTGTGAACAATCAATTGAACTCGTGATTTATTCAAATACCTGTTTATCTTGCATCACTAAAAAACAAGATACGTCACACCTGTTATCAACAAGCTTATTATTCCCATCACAGCACCACCCAGCGTATAACTTCTCAGAACCTCGGAAGTATCCAGTTCAGCCAGATCTTTATATATCCAGAAGAACGGATCATTGAAATGTGATATAAGAAACGTTCCTGATGCCATAGAAAAAAGTACGATCTCAGGTGGCAATCCCAGCACAGGAACAAGTGGGATTACAATGGAAGGCGCAACCAGCATTGTAACAACACGGGAACCCTGCACACTCTGTATGGCAACTGAAATGAGGAAAGGCACAAGTATTGCAGGTAAAGGCAATCCTGAAAAGAGGGTTCCCATTTCCTGTCCGACTCCTGTCATTGCAAGGGTAGCACCAAGTGCACCGCCTCCGCACATATCCAAAATTACTACTCCACTTCTTTTGACCGCCTTCTCAATCCATTCCTTCACAGGACTGAATGTGTACTGCCTGTAAGCAAAGACTATTGCCATGACAACTCCGATCAGCAATGCCATATCAGGTTCACCCAGAATATCAAACATGGTTATGTTTGTAAATACATCTGCAAGGATTAGCACAACAGGAATAGCAATTGGAGAATAGGCAGCAATTCTGCCGGGTATTTTGATATTCTCGTTTTCTGTTGCAGTGTCAATTATAATATCAATGATCTCTCCTTTTTTGCAGAATCTTGTGGCATAGAAATATCCAATAACAGAAACGATGAATGCGATTATAATTCCGGGAACCATCACATCACTGGCATCTATTCCCAGTTCATAAACGGCAGAGTATATCACTGGTGATGGATAAACAAGATTATACGATGCCAGAGTTCCAAAAACAAGCACAGATGCAGTGAGAACTTTTGGAAATCCTTCCCTTATCCTAATCTCTCTTGCAACCGGGATGAATATCACATAGGCAAGGATGCAGCACATAAGTGGAACTGCAAAGATAAAACCAAGTATATTAAGCCCGAAAAGCGGTTTTTTAGATATCTTTATGATATCCGATGCAATTAGTTTTGCTCCACCTGTTCTGTGCAGAATAAGTCCGATAATGCTTCCAGCAGCGATAATTATGGCAAAATGTGAGAATACCTTTGCCATTCCTGTTGTGATAGTTTCTATCGTTGTGGATGCTTCACCTGCAAGTATTCCGGTTATGACTGATGTAAGAATAAGTCCGATAAAAGGATGCAATCTGAGTTTTGCTGTGAGGAAAAGTATGATACCTAAAGATAAAAGAAAAATGATTATAGGTTGCATCAATAGAAAATCGGTTGTAAGGTTGTATATAGTTAACTCCTGTTTCTGATAGCTCTACAATAAAACATTGAAAAGTAAAAAAACAGCACAACTATCCGCCGCATGCGGCATGTTTTAATGATGCCATACAGAAGATTATTCATTAGATTACTAAATTCATACAGATAATTCTACGAAAACCTGAAGTGGAGTATTCTATGTATTATATGCAGATTTTTTGCTTATTTTGATGGTAAAGCGCCGGCTTCGCCGTGCCCTTCGGGCTGGTTTAAGTACTCACTACTTTAGCTACTCAAAACAGCATTCAAAAAAAAGGTAATTGTCAGCATCTAATCTGTTATAGAAAATCAATACTAAAATAAAGCCAGTTATTATCAACTGGCTTCAAAATAAAAATATGTTTATCTCTTATTCTTCAACGTAAAGGAGATACAGGCAACTGTTCTCCCTCATTTCCATGAATCCCTGGGTTTCGGTAATCCCTGCTTTTTCAAGCAGGACCTTCTTCCATGATTCTGGTGGGAGTGCGATTTTTCCTGTATATGCCTTTGCTGCGATCTGGGCATACTGAAGTGGTTTGCCACCGATCTTAATTCTCTTAGCGACTTCCTTACGGTATGTCTGGTGCATCATACATGCACTGTGTGCGGCGGAAGGCTGTATGGTGTGATTGAAGTGATCTGTTGCTTCCATGTGGACCGGGTTGAAGTTACCTATTCTTTTAATGTACTCTCTTATAGCTTTGGAGAATGGGCACACCTTTGTAACAAAGCCGTATTTGCTTATCTGGCCTATGTGCTCAAATGATGAAAGTACGGATTCACCGTTAATAACAGCATTTGCAAAGTCATCCCATGTACGATATTCTTCCTCAGGAACAGATTTTGCAAGTGATTCTGCCTGGCCGACCATGTAGTTGGTAAAACCTTCAACACCCTGCTTATCGGAAATATCCTCAAAGAATAGGAATACTGAAACATCAACAAAAGGGTTGGATTCTATATTTTCAGCCATACTATCACCTTTAGTCTATGATCTCCTCACCTGCGCTCTTACCCTTCACAATAAGGGCGAACACACAGGACGCGCTGCGCAGAATACTTTTGATGTGTCTCTCATCAACATTTATTCTGGAAAGGTTTTCCTGTTCCATTTTTACTTCACCGGTCATTCCTTTGTTTGCAAGGTGCAGACATTCAAGAGCCTGTTTTGCAACAGTAATATTGTTAGCTGCAACTTCCCTGAATTTCTGGTGTGTAATACAGTAATTCGAAACAGCAGAATCTCTCACACGGTTATTGTAACTGTCAGCTACATCAGTGTCAGAATCCGGAATAGGGCCGATCCTTGAAATGTATCTGGCCATAGTAGGTGCAATCGGGCATGTCTTTAAAGCATAGACATAACCAATGACATCTCCATCCTTATCAGTGATAGCAAGATCGGTCTGGACATTTACATCACCTTCTACAGTGAGAGATGTCCTTCCGTCCTTCATTGCCACATTAAATGCAGGCCATCCTACGTATGCTTCTTTTCCCATCCTTTCTGCATAGCTCTCACCTACACGAAGCCAGTATTCAACGACACCTTCCGTTCCTGCTTTGCTGACCATGTCATCAACAAGCGAGTAAATTGCAATGTCCATCATAATTATAGGTCTCCTTTATCTCTCGGGTCCGATTAGTTAGTTATTATACAATATTTATATATTAATTGTCGTAATAGTTTTTATTCTTTACCATTGAATTAATCTATATATATTAAAGTCATATTATTTTATTCCATTTTAAATCCAAATTATCAGGATAAAGTTGCTCAGTGGTTGCATTGTCCTCTTGGATAATTTCCATGGCTTCATTTTCAGATTTTACAGACATTTCAAAAGGTGTTTCACCTGCAACATCGTATCTCAGGACAAGTCTTCCATCCTCAGTCATAATTAAACGAACACTATCCTTTTTCAGGGAATCAATCCCAAGCTCGTGTCCTTTGTGACTTTCTGCCGTCCATGTACAGATTGCAGTCTCCGCCATGCTAAGGGCAGAATTCCCATTTTCATTTTTGCTGCCATAGTTGCCATTCTTGCTGGCATGATTATTGATGTCACTGTCCTGGTGCAGATATTCCTCATTCTCTGTTCTGACAAGAGAGTGTAGCATCTGTGAAAACGTGTTTTCCCGATTACGATCATCATTACTTGACCGCTCCAGATGCTGTGTCCAGATATTTTTCATATAGTTCAACCGTAAAACCTAGCTTATAATTGAAAATTCATTTAAGCATTTCATGAATGGAATTCTGCATTTTATCCAATGATTCGCTATCAAGCAGAAGGAACATGTCTCCATATATGGTTCCGGCTCCAACGTCCTTTTCAGAAGAATAGACCATGAACATGGTTTCAATGTTCAGAATTCCTTCAGGTTCTTTCTGCATCTTGGCAAGCCCTCGTTTCAGGATATCATCAATTGTACCGATACTAATGTCAGGCACAGAATGCATTATTTTAAGATCAAGGAAAGATGCAAGAGAGTTCAGGTATGAGCCTGCAATAATATTTCCAGTTTCAAGCAGTGCCGACTCATAGATACTTGGATCATCATCATGCTCTATACTCTGCAACAGCAAATTACTAAGATAAACAGCATTACCAAACTCGAAAAGCATCATTGCCAGACCATTAAGATCACCGTGAACAGGCATCATAATACTGGTCATTGTAATAGAATCCGGTATCATATCTACAATAGCGGACGGCTCAAACAAACGTGCATCTGAAAGATTTAACTGTACTCTTTTCTCAATAAGCTTTGACAGGGAAGTTGTAGCATTTCCCATACCAATGCTGCCTATCTCCTTGAATGCATCAATCAGAAAATTGTCAAGCTGCCTGCTCATTAGAACTCAACCTTTTTTTCCTCAAGTATAACTTCAACATCCTGTTCCATGAAGAATTTCTCTCCCACATAGAACCTGATGTATTCTTCCCTTCCACCTTTTACAACACGTATCTTCGCATCCTTCTCCTCTGCAAGGTTCAGGAAAAGACCCTCAAATCTGGATATGGTCTTAGAGTCATGCGCATCTTTATTGATCATACCTACCAGGATCAATTCGCTGGCAGAGAAGCGCTCTACCATTTCAGACATGAATTCATAAGTTCTCTGTTCACCGTCTGTGAAAATCAACTGGCTCATAGGTTCAAAGATTACAGCACAGCCTTGCGGAAGCTTACTTGTAAGCTCAAAGAACTTTTCTATTTCATCAGCAGGTAATTTGACAATTCCATCTTCATTGGTGACACTCTTGCTTGTGGATGATATTTCAATAAATTTCATTGCACCTATATCCATCAGATCCCCTATTTTCTCCTGGTACATTGCAGTGCGGGGCTGTGTTGATACAAGAACAGTATTCACCATTTCACCGTAAAGACGGAGGCATATCTCAATTACAGAATCCTCGTACCGGGTCTTAGGTGTATATTCGATAAGTGTTGACCTGCTAAGGAGCTTAGACATCTGCTCTACTTCTGGTAGTTCGTCCAGATCATCTTCAGATTCAACTGGCTTTGTGAATATCATTCCTTCTATCAGGAAATCTCCCAGCTTTTCCCTTGGGACTGTGGTAAATGCCTGAAGCATCAAAAATCCTGCAGCTGCAAATACACTTGTATAGACAGCACTCCAGAAACCAAGGAAAAGGAATATCAGTTCAGTAATATCTTCATCTTGTGAACCAATAGCAATGGATGGGAATATTGAGGAGGTGATAAGGAATATGGCTGTAAGTGCAAGAAGTAACCAGGCAATAGATCCTTTTTTAGTCTCAAAATAAACCTTCACCCAGAAGTATATCGCTGCCAATCCACACGCTAACGATATGGATATGAAAAGTATGTGTGTTATAGTAATTTCTGGAGTTAACATCCTGCTGTCACCTATTATTCATCCATGTGATATATTATTACGTTGTATATATTAATATACTTTTATACCTTTGAGTGCGCTTTTGACAGTAAGTTCTCCGTTTTCAGTGTCAAGCACAATAGTACGCCCATAGTTCTGTCCCGTGTCCTCAGCAACAATGGGAATTTTCAGTAGTTTTAATGCATCCTTTGTAGCTGCTACGTTCCTTTCTCCTATGTTGAGCTGAGTCTTTGAATTAAATGAGAACATGCTTGCACCGCCGGCGATCTTTGCAGTAGTACGGTGTCTATAAGCACCCTCGTCTACCATCGTATCAATAAGTGCAGGGATACCTGTATCTGCAAATTTATCGATATTATCTTTAGATCTTGCATTTTCTATGCTAGGGAGCATAATATGCACCATGCCGCCAACACTTGTGCTTTTATCATAGAGGGAAATACCCACGCAAGACCCAAGTCCAAGAGTGGTGAGTTTTACGGGTTTTTTCGCAACAGCACTGTCAGCCATTCCCACTATTATCATGTTTATCTCGTACGCATTTCTTCTATCCTGTCAATTACCGATTGCAAAGATGCCGTATCCAGAAGCATGTACATGTCACCGCTCAGGCTATGGTATTCATCTTCACCTCTTATCTCAAACAAAGTTGTCAGGCCAAAGATGTGATCGATTTTTCCACTCATGTGCTTCTTTGCCTTTTCAAATATCTCATCGGTAGTGCCCTCGGATATAGTGGGGATCGAAGGTATGATAGAGAGATTCAGGAATTTGGACAGGGCGTTATAATAGCTTCCAGCAAGAATATTTGCAACCTCAATGAATGCAGATACTTTCATATAATTGTCATCAACACTGTCCTTCAGAAGCATATCAGCCAGGACTTGCGAATGGGTTTTTCCAAGAACCAGTATGAATCCGCCATTCATATCTCCCATTACCCTGACTATAGCTCCTATCTTCTCAGAGTTAAGGTTCTCAGAAATATCCTTGGCCTTAAGCAGTGTGAGAGAGGAGCCACTGACACTTATTGACTTACCTACAAGTTGTGAGAGTGCAGTTGTTGCATTTCCCATTCCAATATTTCCCACTTCATTTAATGCATCATAATAGAACTTATCAAGTACTATGTTCATTTCTTTCTCTCCTGTCAGATCATCTTTTCAATACGGTCAATTATTGTGTCCATGGAATCAGGGTCAAACATAGTGAGGAAGAACCCATCAGTCCTGTTCCCCTGAATGATGAACATGGTGTCAAAAAGAAGTGCATGCTCCACTTTCTGACTCATCTCAATTAGTATCTGGTCAATTATAGCACCCAGCATATCAAAAGTCTGCATCGGTGTAGATATTTTGATATTCAGGCTCAGAAAATCAGATAATGAGCTTACATAAGACCCTGCCAGAATATGTCCTACCTCTTCAAGGAGTGACTGGTTAAGGGGTGTAAGGATGTCCGTATCCTCTTCTTGCGTAATAATCTTGCAGATAGTCTGGGCAGCTTCTTCAGGAAGCATCATCATAATGTATCCGTCTACATCACCGGTTACTTGCATTATCACACCTGAAACAACATTTGCAGCACCTCCCAGAACTTCAGGTACATCTTCAATAAGCTCCACCTTAAAGTCAGGAACCTCTATCTTAACTCCGGTCTCGATCATTTTGGAAAGTGATGTTACAGCATTTCCAACACCAATGTTCACTATTTCTTTAAGGGCGCTTATTTGCAACTCGCTCAGGCTTAATATCTTATTCTTCATTTGTAGACTCCCTGATTACGTTTTTTGCATGTCACTTATGATCTAGTTCTCATTTCATTTCTGGTAGATTCTCTCCTTGGAATTGTAAGGTTTGAACTTGTCTTTTGATGGTCCTATTAAGGTCTCGGTCTTACCCATTACAAAGAAACCATCTTTTCCAAGGGCATCGTAAAAGTCCAGGTAAAGTTGTTCTTGTAGCTCTTTCTGGAAATAAATTGTAACGTTTCTGCAAAATACTGCATCAAAACCATTCATTTTTGGTCCGGATATCAGATCCTGTTTCTTGAACTGCGTGATCTTCTTGAGCTCGTCTGAAATAATGTACTTGTCACCTTCCCTGGTGAAGTACTTCTTAAGAAAAGCCGGTCTTACATCCTTCATCTCTGCAGCGGAATAAATTCCATTTTGTGCTTTTAAGAGACTCTCCTTATCGATATCAGTTCCTGTGATCTTGATATTGTATTTGTTAAAATCATTTCCAAGTATGTGATTAAATAACATTGCAAGGGAATATGCTTCCACACCGATGGAACAGCCTGCACTCCATATCCTGATCGAACGCAGACCTGCTGTTTTTGATTTGATTATGGCCGGAAGGATTTCTTTTTCAACTATATCGTACACTTCAGGATTTCTGAAGAAATTAGTAACATTTACTGTCAACGTTTCCATTAGTTCAGGATACTCGTTCTTGTCACTTTGCAGCAATTCCACATACTCTTTGTAATTCTTGGTATTTGTTGCACGTAATCTGACATCTATCCTTCTTTTGAAATGAGAGTCCTTATACTGGTTTGAATTGAATCCAAGGTTCTTCTGGATAAGATTCTTTAGCATTTCATAATACTCATCTTCATTTTTCCCAACGGTTTCAAGCATTTTTTATACCTCTGCAAATTCTATTGTCACATCGTTTCCATCCCTCAAAGGGGTTGTAAATCTGGCAGGAACATTGTTTACAAGAAGCCTCATTCTTTTGCCAACAAGTTCCTCCTTTTTAATATTCATAAACTCGAACAGGTCCGAAAGTATCGGGTCTGCATCTTGTCCTCTTTTCAACTTGATGTTGTCCCCATCATTGATCCTATCTAAAAGAGATGCCCTTTTTCCATTAAGGGTAATTTGCGGCATAGACCCGTCAAACACGATCTCATTGCCATTGAGAAGTACGCTGATCTTTTTGCCTTCTTCAGGTTTGCCCAGGACATTCTCGATCCTGTAGTCAAACTTCGATTTTTCAATAAGAATAATATCGCTATCACTTATTGGATGTTTTGAAAGTTCCTCTCTGTCAACAGAGTTGCCGTTCAGTTTGAAGGTATAATTTATCCTGTCAAAATACTGAACAGTGTTGTTTATTACTACTGATATCTTTTCGAGTTCTTTCTGGCTGAATTCCTTACAAAGGACATCTTCCAGGTTGGGCGCACGTATCTTGATATCAGCCCTGTCAGGTACTGTGTCTTCAAAGGATACCTTTTTTCCATTAATGGTAACAACAGGCCCGATATCTATCTCTTTGTAATTTACATTGATATTCTGTACAGTCTTCAGTCCCTGCATTCTGATGAGGTCTTTCACCTTCAGATGAGCATCTTTTCCATCTACCGGTGCTGTGAAATCAATAACAGAACCTTTGTGTACAGGGTCACCAAGACTTGCTTTTTTGCCATTATGCAATATGGTGGCATGTTCTCCCACATCGCCTTCAATGGTCCTGAATTCAGAATTGATAGTAAGGCTAAGTGCCATTCCGGGACGTGGATAGAGACGTTTGACCTTTGCAGCTACAAGCGCGTCCATAACAGAGAGTCCATTGATATCCATCAGGTGGATCTCAAGCCCATTTACCGTCAGGTCAATGAATTCTATTCCTTCGTCAAGAATTGCCATTCGGGCTATTCCAAGTGGTGTTATCATATCCGCACCTGTAACTATACCCGTTTTATCGGACAGTCCTTCTATCTGTTTAGGAAGGCGTGAACCGATCCTCTGTACAGGTATTCCAAGGTGCTTTGAAAGGTGCTCTTTTAGTCCGGCAGTCTGCGAACCTCCGCCTACAAGAGCTACTGCCCGCGGAATTTTCTCGTTGATCGTCAGTATCTCCTCGGCGATGTGCATTGCAAGTTTATCCACTTCGTGCTCTATGTCAGAGATAACCCGACTTACCGGGACTTCGGTGACAACGCCAAAAATATCTTCAAGCTCTATCTTATCCTTGCTTGTAAGAGATCTTTTAATGCTCTCTCCCTTCTTGAAATCCACAAGATAGTGGTCGCATATGAAATCAGTTATTTCGTCCCCTGCTTCAGGGACCATCCCATAGCCAATAACAGTTCCATTGTCAGTAATTGCAATATCAGAAGTTCCTGCTCCGATATCCACAAGTGCGATGTTGAGTTTGCGCATATCAGCAGGAATTGCAACATTAAGTGCTGCAATGGGCTCAAGGGTAACGCTTGAGGCTTCAAGTCCACATCTGTCAAGTACAGCGAACATGCTGCTGATAACTGCTTCTGGTAAAAAAGTAGCCAGTACTTCTATAGTGACAGAACTTCCTTTCTGTCCTATGATATTGGAAATACACTGCCCGTCAAGTTCGTATCGAACGACCGAGTACCCAACACAATTGAACCCTTTATCATTTCCAAGTTCGTTGCCTGCACGTGCAACAGCTTCAAACTCCAGTTCAGAGATATCCTCACGGCTAATTTCCCTGTAAGGCATCTCTACTGAAACTTTTACTTTAGATGTCTTAAGTGCCCTTCCCGCAACAGCAACGGCAACTTTTGATAATTTGCATCCGGTTTGTTTTTCCAGGTCATTTCTAACCTCGTCAACAACCTTTGCAACTTTTTCAACATCATGGATCTGCCCATCCTGCATGCTGCGCTCGTTGTGTTCTTTAACACATGCAGCCTTAATGTTGAGGTTCCCATCTTCTGTGACAAGTCCCACAACAGTTCTTGTTCCTATGTCCAGGGCAAAATGGGCACTGTTCATTTTATCCCATCATTTTCTTCATGATAGCTGCCATTATTATATCCGTGGCGCCGGGTTCAAAAAGCATGTTGAATTCATTCTTTGAGTTTGTAGAAGGTATCAGGCATTCACCTTTCACAACAATGAACTGGTCCGCAACCTGTCCAATTTCATTTCTTATGAAATCCCCTACACCATTCATGTTAACTTCCATGCTTGGATTTCCAATATTGAGATTAATTCCCAGGAATTCATTCACAACACGCATATAAGCACTGCAGAGGTTCACTCCCATCTCACGGAGTTTCTTGATCTGTGGTTCCTCTATCTTATTTGTACTTCCAATTGACTTTTTCATCAACAGATCTGAAAATGATAGTGCTGAGAACTTGGGGAGCAGTATGAGGGTTCCTCCTGACACGTCACCTGTAATGTGAAGGTGTATTCCAACCACGCTCTTGTTCTTGCCTTCTTCATTGCTTTTTGCGATTATTTCATCCAGACTGAGCATTTCTACCACAGGGATATCAATTTTCACGTCCCTGCTCACCATTTTTGAAAGTGAAGTGGCCAGATGTCCCATTCCAATGTTTCCGGCCTCCTGAAATGCTCCTCTTGCCATTTCGTCCAATTCTGTCATATTATTCCCTCATCTTTAGATCAATGTAGCAATATCAAGGATAAGCGCAACACTTCCATCACCGAGGATGGTTGCACCTGCAAATCCTTTCATATTTTTCAAAAGTTTATTATCAAGAGTTTTAATGATAACTTCTTGTTGTCCAAGCAGGTCATCAACCACCAGCCCGATGTTACTTCCCATCTTTTCGACTACCACAACAATGAGGTTCTGTTTATGTTCCTCTTCTGTCGGGCATTCGAGCACATCATGCAATCTAAGTAATGGAAGCACTTCTCCCCTAAGCAGGATGACTTCTTTTCCTTCGATGGTCTTTATGTCGCTGGCTTTTATTCCTACATCCCGGATAACATTACCAAGAGGTATAGCATAAGTTTCCTCTGCCACAGTAACCATGAGTGACTGAATGATGGCAACTGTTAGTGGTAGTTGCAGTTTCATTATGCTTCCCTGTCCGGGGACTGAACTTATCTTGACACTTCCGCCCAGAGCTTCTATCTTTGTCTTGACAGCGTCCATTCCAACACCTCTTCCTGAGATATCGGTAACGACTTTTGCTCCGCTAAAACCTGGCATGAATATCAGGTTCAGTGCGTCGTTGTCTGATAGTTTCTCAACTTCATCTCTGCTCAGGAGGCCTTTTTTAACAGCTATGTTCCTGAGATGTCCCGGATCCATTCCTTTACCGTCATCCTCTACTTCGATGAGTACACTGTTCCTCTGACGTGAGGCTGCCAGTCTTACAAGACCTGCAATAGGTTTTCCAAGTTGCTTACGTTCATCCTCGGATTCTATTCCATGGTCTACGGCATTTCTTAGAAGGTGAACCAGGGGATCGCCTATCTCGTCCAGCACGGTCCTGTCCAGCTCGATCTCTTTGCCTTCTATGATAAGATTGATCTGTTTTCCTTCAGACTTTGCAAGATCCCTAATCATTCTTGGGAACCTGCTGAAGATCTGGTCAATTGGAACCATCCTTGATTCCATTACTTCGGTCTGGATCTCATTTGTAAGCCTGTCAAGGTTTGCAAGTGATTCGTCCAGTTCCTTTGCATTAAGGTCAGATGCAAGCTGGTTCAGCCTGATTTTGTTGATGATCAGTTCTCCTACAAGATTCATCAGGTTGTCAAGACGCTCAATATTGACCCTCACACTCTGTATGCTCTTGACAGCATCGGATCTCTTTACAGCAGAAGTACTCTTCTTTTCTTCAGTTTCCTCTGTCTTATTCTCCTGCTGTTTGTCCTCAACTCCTGAACTCTCTGCAATTGTTGTAGGAATTGTCTCCTTGATCTCTGATATCTTTTTAATAGTGCCGACTATATCTTCATCAGATGATTTTGTCGCAAAGATCACAGTAAAATCCAGATCGAATTTCTCGTCTTCAAGCTCAGCTTCTGTAGGGATACATTTTATTATTTCTCCCATCTTTGATACATTGATAAGTACCAGTGTTGATCTTGCAGATTTGAGAACACATGATTCATCAAGAATGACCTTTAGTGAAACTACACGGTTGCCTTCGTTAACAGCTTCCTGTATAGCCTGCTTTTCATTATCTGACAATTCAACGTTGTCGATAACTGGGGCTGCTTCTGTCTTTGTTTCTATTTCCGTTCCTGCTTCTTCATCAGGTATCGCCTTACCAATCTCATTTTGAATTGTATCGATACTTGCAGTTACGGACCCTTTTATTTCCTGTACAGGCATGTTTCCTTCCATGGCCTGTGCAAGAGTTGCCTGAAGATGTCCAATATCTACCTGTTCACCACTATCAACAGCCTCTACAAGAGCTTCCAGCGTATCCAGACATTCAAAAAGGATGTCTATCAATCCATTGCTCACTTCTACCTGTGATTTTCTTACCATATCCATCAGGTTTTCCATTTCATGGGTAAGTTCTGCAATTGTGCTAAAACCCATTGTAGCGGACATTCCCTTCAGGGTATGCGCTGAACGGAACATGGTAGTGATATATTCCAGATCATTGGGGTTTTGTTCAAGCCCCAGTAATGAATCGTTAAGTTGTTGCAGATGTTCTTCCGATTCTGCTTTAAATATTTCTTTGTATTCTGACATATCCATGGTCACACCAACCCTGAGAACATAATGATCTTCTCATTTTCCAAACACATTTCAATCACCGGATGAGTTCAGTATTCTTACGATTTCGGAAGAAACCCTTTCAAGAGGTACTATACTGTCAGCAAGTCCTCTCTGGACTACTGCTTTTGGCATACCATATACCACACATGACCTTTCATCCTCTGCGATTGCTTTTCCGCCTGCTTTCTTGATCTCTTCCACACCATCGGCACCATCAGCTCCCATTCCTGTCAGGACTGCTGATACTATGTTAGATCCATAGATAGGCACAAGCGATTTGAAGAGAATATTGGCACAGGGTCTTACTCCTTGCTCACGGGGTTTCTGGTTAAGTGTAACTACCTCATGGTGTGCGCCGCCTTTTTCAACAGATGTAATTTCCATGTGGTAATTTCCAGGTGCAAGGTATACGTGTCCTGGCTGAAGCACATCTCCTTCCTTAGCTTCGGTAACCGTCAGTGCCGACTGACCGTCCAGTCTTTGTGCAAGGGATGCTGTAAATCCTGCAGGCATGTGCTGAACAATTACTACAGGTACTTTCAGGTTGCCTGGTAACTTAGGAACAACTTGTTCAAGGGCGCGAGGACCTCCTGTGGAGGATGCAATGGCAATGATCTTCCCGTTTGCATGGTGTACAACTTTTGAACTGTTTTTCTTTGGTTTAGGTGGCAAAGGTTTACCTTTATTTTCCCGAGATATTTTTACGTGTTCTTCCATGAATCCAAGTTTCTTCAGATCCACTTTAGAAGCCATTTTTACTTTTTTGCGGATCTCATCAGCAATGTCCGCAATGTTAACACTTATATTTCCTGATGGTTTTTGTATAAAGTCTACTGCTCCGTATTCGAATGCATTTAGTGTACTTTCCGCAGACCTAGAGTCGACCGCCGTTAACATGACAACCGGAGTTGGGCATTCGCTCATGATGTATCCAAGAGCGTGCAATCCGTCAAGTACAGGCATCTCAATATCCAAGGTCACCACATCCGGCCTGAGTTGTTCGACCTTTTCAACAGCTTCAAGACCGTTCCTGGCCGTAGCTATTACGTTTATTTCAGGGTCTTCTTTCAGGATATCCGAGACGACCTTTCGCATGAGCGCGGAGTCATCGACCACAAGGGCATTGATAGTCATATTACATTACTTTTCCAATTACTTCAAGAACTTTTGCAGCATCAAATGGCTTGACTATAAAGTCAAGTGCACCTGTTTTGAGTGCATCTGTGACAACTGACTGTTGTCCGATGGATGAACACATTACTACCTTTGCAGCAGGGTCCATTTCCATTATTTTCTTGAGCGCGTCGATTCCTTCCATGTTTGGCATGACAATATCCATGAAGACGAGCTCCGGCTTTATATCAGGGTATTTATTTACAGCATCAAGCCCGTCAACACATTCGGCAACTACTTCATGACCATTTTTTGTTAATATGTCTTTGATGACCATACGCATGAAGGCAGCATCATCCACAATCATTACTTTTACCATTTGTTCATATCTCCCATGTTTGGTATTGCATAACATGTGCAAAACTTGCACGATATTTAGTAGAATATGGATTGTATTTCTACGTTATTATATAGAGTATAATATAATATATTAATTTATTGTTGTTTTGAACTATTCATATTTAAAGCGGCTGTTCACAATTATAAATCCATATCGGTGCGGGCTAAAAAATATCGCCTGTGCAAATTATGCAATTTAAGTATATTGTGGCTACTATATAATATTTCTCATTATATATTAATTTCAAAATAAGATTTGCCGATCAGGTGGCTACGCTATCGCAATTTATTCAAAACATGAACTCAGTTTGCAATTGACAGCAAGATTATCAGGAAACAGAATCTGACAATTACGCTGATGCCTGTTGAAAATGCTACTATCTTTACACCTGTTTTTGGTCCGAAAATTGAAACATATCGTGGCAGCAGTGTCCTTATACTGAAAACCGGCAGCATGAACATGCTTCCAAGCATCAGGACTATCATTGCCTGTATGTTTGAGATGCCATTGTTACTTATCATGGGTCCGAGAAGGGATATTCCAAGGATCGGACTTGCAACGTAACTGGTGAGTGGCACAATACTTTCCGGCGGGATGCCGAAAAGATCTGCCAGGGGCAATACGCTGAAAACCTCAAACGCCCCGTTCTCCTTGAGATAGAATACAACGGTTGTCATTGCCAGGTAAATAATAGCTATCTTCTTGAACAATTTCTGATTGCGTTTGAGGGATTTTTTGACAGCTTCAGTCAAAGTCACCTTTTTACCCGCGATCTTCTCATCGTACATACAACGGTTCTTTTCAAGGAATATCTTACTCAGTACAATAACTGCGCTTATCTTCACAATTGCTGTGATTATGAAAACCATGACGTAGAAGCCGCCAACAATAGGTCCGAGCGCAGGAAGGACAATGGGTATCTGGTATGTGATTATTTCTCTGATGTAGGCCGGTGTGCTGTTTAGCACGGCGCAGAGCATCGTCTCCTTCTCATTGATGCATCCGTTCTCTTTAAAATTGACAACCATACTGTTTGCAGCAACTGTAGATCCCATGGCTACAAGAAAAGAGGATGCACAGGTGTCAGGAAGGTTCGTATATTTAAAGAGAGGCCTGACAAGACCGGAGAATTTCTGCATGAAACCAAGCTCGATCAGAACTCCGGTACCGAACAATCCCACAAAGATCATAATAAGAATTGGAATGGCAAAGTCCAGTACTTTCAGGAAGATCGAGAACATGGATTATTGTACATTTCAGGTTGTAAATTAATCTATCTCTTCATTTTTTCATATTCCGGTGACCTGCCGGGTGGTACCTGTTCTATTTTTATAGTTTAGGCGATAGAAAAACCTTATATTTATTGTAACGTATTGAAAGGTGGTGATCAAACTGAAGAAAGACCTTATGGATATTCTTGCCTGCCCGATCTGCAAAGGGGATCTTGTCCTGAACATCGAAAAGGAAGATGCCAGCGAGGTAATTTCAGGCACTCTGTATTGTTCTGTTTGTAACGAGTACTATCCCATAGAAGGTGGTATTCCGAATATGCTTCCACCTGATCTCAGGGAATAAGACCAGTGAGGATATTTATTTGCAGCAGGTTCATATCAACAGACTTGGAGTAAATTCTATTGAATTCGACACGGATACTGTTGAGTTACCTTTATCTCCCGGCGAGGAACGCAGCTTTGAAGTTGTGCTTATAAATTACGGCGCTCCCACACATGTTAATCTGTCAGTGAGCGATGCTCTGAGAGAGAACATCACTGTTCTTGAAGACAATCCTTATGTTAAGCATGAGGAATACATTCCTCTTATAGCCAGGATACCGTATGATGGCAGGCTCTACACAAAAGGCCAGATATATATTACTGTGGGCTACGGTTCCAAAAGACAGGGTTTTAACCTGAACCTTGGTCATCCGGGACCAAATGAGCCCAGTTTTAGTGTTGATGTTGATGAGTCACTTTACAAACCTGCATCTTCCCAGAAACCAAAATCAGCATCAAAATCAAAGTCAACTTCTAAATCTTCCAGATCATCAGGATCATCTAGATCATCTTCTTCCATGTTTGGCGAGGATCACTGGAGTGCTCAGCTCCCATCCATCTCTGCTGAAATGTTCAATTCTGCTTTCAGTGCACTTTCCCCGTATTCAGGCGGAATCCTGAAAGTCCTTATATTACTGTTATTAGTTGCTTTATTCGTTTCATTTATACTGTCACTTGATCTTGAACAGTTCTTTAGTTTCTACAATTCTGTTCTCTATTCGATCATGCTGACTTTTTTGATGGCTTATCTATTAATGAGGCTTCCTAAATCTAAAAGATAATCAAGGTGAATAATATGAAATATATCATAGTTACCGGCGGTGTAATGAGTGGTCTTGGAAAAGGAATAACCACTGCTTCAATAGGGCGGAATCTGAAGAACAAGGGCTACAAGGTCACAGCCATAAAGATCGACCCCTATATCAATATTGATGCAGGTACTATGAGCCCCTTCCAGCACGGAGAGGTCTTTGTCCTGAAAGACGGAGGAGAAGTGGATCTTGATCTTGGAAACTACGAACGTTTCCTTGATACTGAACTCACAAGGGAACACAACCTGACAACAGGAAAGGTCTATGAGTCTGTTATTTCCAAGGAGCGCAGAGGCGAGTACCTTGGTAAGACGGTGCAGATAATTCCTCATATCACAAACGAGATAAAAGACCGCATTCGCAGGGTTTCTGCCAAAAGCGGTGCAGATGTATGTATGATCGAGGTTGGAGGTACTGTTGGTGACATCGAAAGTATGCCTTTCCTTGAAGCTGTAAGGCAGATGTCCAGAGAAGAGCCAAAAGAGAACCTCGCTTTTGTACATGTGACACTTGTACCTATGGATCCACAGGGCGACCAGAAAACCAAGCCAACACAGCACTCAGTAAAAGAGCTGAGGGAACTTGGCCTTAAACCTAATATTATAGTAACCAGATGTCCTGAACCACTTCTTGAGGCTACCATTTCCAAGATATCACTTTTCTGTGATGTTCCGGAAGAAGCAGTAATAAGTGCTCACGATGCAGCTGATATCTATGAAGTCCCTCTTATGCTTGAAAAAGAGGGTCTTACTGACTACCTGATGAAACACCTTGAACTCAGTTCTACCGGAACGGAAGACGATTCCTGGGCTAAGATGGTAGAGAGAATGAACAACCTGAAAGGTGAGGTGAAGATCGGTATCGTTGGTAAGTACACTCACCTTGAAGACTCATATCTAAGTATCAGTGCATCCATCAAACATGCTGCAATTGAATGTGGCGTAAATTATGATGTCTGCTGGATAAATGCTGAAACCTTTGAAGAACATCCGGAGACAGTTTCATCACTTTCAGAATACGATGGGATTCTTGTGCCTGGCGGTTTTGGTGAAAGAGGAACTGAAGGTAAGATCAAGGCTATCCAGTTTGCAAGGGAGAACGATATTCCATATCTTGGTCTCTGTCTTGGAATGCAGTTAGCTGTGATCGAGTTTGCAAGACATGTCGCAGGTCTTGACGATGCCAACAGCGCAGAGTTCGATGAGGATACTCCTTACCCTGTAATTGACATACTTCCTGAACAGGAGAATGTGATCGATATGGGTGCAACAATGCGTCTTGGAGATTATGATGCAGACCTCAGGTCAGGTTCACTTGCAGAGAAGATATACGGTCAGTCCAGCATAGTGGAACGCCACAGACACAGGTATGAGGTCAATCCTAACTATGTAGAAAAGATCGAAGCCGCAGGTCTTGTATTCTCCGGAAAGAACAGGAACAGAATGGAGATCGCTGAGATCCCTGGCAAGAAGTTCTTCTTCGCATCACAGTTCCATCCGGAATTCAAGTCAAGGCCAGGAAGACCTTCACCACCATTTAAGGCATTCATCGAGTCTATGCTCTGATGGTATAAGGATCAGGAACAAAAAAGAAAAAGTTTAGCTACAAGCTAACAAAAAAGCCCACATTTGTGGGCCTAACTCATTTTTAAAGGATCAGTCTTCATGTATTCCCTGAGGACTGTTGTCGCGTAACTTCCCTTTGGCAGGGAAAATGTGAGTGTCACCTTGCTTTTTCCGGGGTTAAGCTCGTCTTCTGCTGTTACATATTCAGGTTTGCAGTGAAGCATGATCTCTCTGCGAAGTCCCTTTGATGCAAGGTCAGGAATAGTTTTCATTCTGAAAGCTTCCTGTGGCATTTCAGCCTCATTGAATACATCTTTCTCAAGTTCACCCGGAGTTCCCAATGCGAACTCGCTTTCATAACCTACAAGTGGTGCGGTTATAAAAGCCCTGCCTCTTTTGAGGAGGTTGTTCATGCCGTCAACATTCTCATCTGTGGATGCCTGCATTTTACCTGTGTCAGGAAGTCCTTCTTTATTCTTGAAACAAACAATGTCACCGGAAGAAGCAATGTTCAGCGGAAGTCCTCTTTCTATTCTTTTACAGATGATACGATTGAAAATATATGACTGGTATGCATGTATGAACATCTTCCTGATGTTTGGGGAAAGCACACTGAAAGAACCTGCGTAATCTCCCGGATTTTCAACAAGGTAATGCATCATTGCTCTCTCATACCTGAGGCGAAGTGGATATGTCTTCAGTCCTTCTGCAAAATCCTTTGTTTCCCACACAAAGTCCCTGACTTGTTTTACATCATCCATCTCATCAGGGAATGATCTTGCGATATAGATAAGGGCAGATTTTTCCGCATCTCCACGAAGCAACTGTTCACCTACAAGGTGAGTAACAGGTCTTACAGCTCCAAATCTCTGGACACCGAAAAAGTTAGGAACGCCACCGTATGCAGCTATCTCTTTTGTGGTAGCTTCAAGATTCTTCTTAAGCTCATCTGGTTCTATGTCAATATCTCTGACAGTAATGCTAAACTCGTTTCCGTAAAGGTCACCAAGTCCGATAGACCTGGTCGATCTTCCGATAACCTTCAGCTCCACATCCTTGAGGTAGAAGTTTTCGATATCCTCTTCGGAAACATCGTAAATACTGATTTTCTGGGTGGTTTTAGCCCTTTTATCTTTTGTGCCTGCAAAACCGATCCTTTTCTGGCTGATACCGAGTTTACGTGACATATCCCTTACAAGGTGATGCATGTCCCAGTTAGTTTTTGTGAGTTCAAGTATCAGGTTCTTACCGCTGTCACCTTCCTCGCGGTTTGTTATTTCTTTGACAATAAAGTCTTCAGGCTCCTGCCTGAGCACACCACCTATACCTTCGGTATGCGTGCTGTAAAGTTCGATTCCCATCTTCTTTTCAATTTCCGGTATCATTTATTATCATCCATAATAATCCTAAGTCTGGGGAGCTATATCTATCACAGTTACTGTGCTGGTATTGAGGAAGGTCCATCCGCTTTCAGTTGGTGCTGTTCCTCCGGGAAGTCCTCCTGCATAGATGCTCGATGTTGGGTCCATCATGAGCCAGCAGCCATACTCATCTGTAGTATAATGGATAGGTACCGGTCCATAATATTCTCCAATGGCATCTGCAATAGTTTCTGTGTCGTTTCCAATGTATGCTGCCGCAAAAGCATGAGTATCGGTAAGGTAAACTCTTGAAGTTCCGCCGATCGCTTCTATGAGCGATGCCAGCAGGATGGCATAGTCGTCACAATCGCCAGCACCGACTGTAATTGTTTCTCCAGGGGTTGACCACAGGTCTTTGCCTCTTGGATCGCTTATGTATTGTATATTCTCTTTCGTGTCATCGAAAAGGTAGCATAGCTGGTACATATTATACTGTCCAGGATACTTCTTTGCGGAAGCTGCTGCCATGGTGCGTACCTGAACATCATAAGGGTCTATTTTCTCGTTAACCAGAGTGAACAGTTGTTCCGGGTTTGTTGAGTATTTAGGACTCTGTGCATCCATTTCATTGGATACTTTGATTGTGATCTCCTCAAACTCCTGTTTTTCGTAATCATGCCACTTTCCGGAATCTGTCTGGACAAGGAGTGAAATGAAAGGTTCGAGTTCCATTTGTGCGGAATCGTCAGGAACATCGATTGATAGAATACCAATACGTGCTTCTTCTTCAGGTTCCACATTAACACCTGATGTGTGGAAAACCATCTCATTTTCTCCATTCAGTTTGAAACCGTACTGATAAATGTAAACAGGAGAATCTCCCATGTTGTGTACATGTACGCTAATTACGGCTTCTGCACCTTCAAAGAACTCGGTGTAATAATAGGAACTGGAAATCTCAAAACCAGGTAATTTTTCAGTATATTTATCCGGACTTTCGTCATAGATATTTAGATCCTGGGAAGGAACTACGGGTATTGTCAGCTCACTGGTGTCCAGTGTATAGTAATCTTCACTCTGGAAAAGGGTTACTGATGAGGGGTCAAATATGCTCTCTACTTTTTTTACGGATTCTGAAATACATCCCGAACTAAATATAACGCCTGAAAGTAAGAGAACCACAAAGATCATTTTCAGCATTTGCGTTTTTTTCTCATTTTTCATGCTAAACCCCCAATAATACAGGACTCAGACAAGTTTAAGATTCCCTGTTACCTTATCAATGTCATCAGCTTTTGCAGGTCCGATTCCCAGCACCGTAACAGTTCCCGGTGCGATCTCTGTAAGTCCTGCATCCTGTATGAGTGCTGTTGGAAGTCCCTGTCTTCTTGCAACCTCTTTCAGTTCAAAAAGGTCCTTTAATGTCGCAACTCTCAGGACTACCTTTTTCTGCCCGCCTTCTTTCCATTTGTCAAGTGTTGAGCGGTCAGCCCACTCTGAAGCAGAGACGGCTGCATGTGCAACCTGTACAGCAAGCTTTCCTTTTGATAGTTTCAGATCGTCCCTGATAACAATACATTGTTTATACTCAGTCATTTTAAAGCCCCGTTTTTTCCAGCCTGCTATCTATGGCAGTTATAATATGCTCTGCAACATTGATATTCAGGGATTTATAGATACCTGCTCCTGATGGTGTAGCATTTACTTCCAGCACAAAATATTCTTTGTCACTTTCAATAATGTCAACACCTGCGTACATCGCTCCAATGGTTTCTGCGGCATCTATACACATTCTTTCCTGCTCTGCCGTTAATTCACAGGCAAGAGGAGTCCCTCCCTGGCTGAGGTTATTCAGCCACCATCCTTGCGGTGCTTTCCTGTAAATTGCACCTACAACTTTGTCGTCAACAACAAATACACGAATATCTTGTCCGGAGTTTTCTATGAATTCCTGTATATAAAGCATTCCTTTATCATCAATTATTCTATTAATGAGTTCTTCTGTATTTGTTTTTTCTTCAGTTCCATCTGGTGCCAGAACAATTCCATTCTTGATACGATTAATACCTATACCTTTGAATCCGAAAACCGGTTTTATGACAACGTCCCCAAGTTCGCTTATGATCTCAAGAGCCTTTTCAACATCCTGACTTACAAAAGTCCTGGGTGTAGGAATACCAGCACCTGACATCAGGCAGCTTGCATAGAACTTGTTGGCAGCATTCTGTATTGCAGCCGGTGGATTTACTATGAGTACGCCGCTTCTTTCGAGTTCTCTGAGAACATCAAACCGGAATACATGAGCATCATTCTTTCCCGGTCCCATATCCCTGATAATGATGGCATCCATTTCAGAAAGACAGATGTCTCCTGCTCTGTGGCTTACACTACTGCCAATGGAGGTTTCGATCTGTCCAAGGTCAGGATAATGTGTTTCAAAGCCTCTTTTATCTGCTTCCTGCATGAGTGCCTGTGCGGTCCAGTCATGCGGATCAGTTACAACGATTCCCAGTTTTTTCATATTCTTTCCTTGCTTTCTAAGCATTATGAACTATTAGAACTGTTGCCTGCAAATTTATCGATTATTTCTCTGCCGGTTTGTCAGTCAGTTCTTCTAAGTCCGCTGCAATGCATCCCGGAATGTCCACCACATTTTTTACAGCATCAATGATCACACCATCAGCAGTAGCAATCACATGGTCTGCTTCACAGTTCTTCAGGTCAAAGTCCACATGTTTTGATGTCCTTGCATCACCTTGTAACGATAGTTCATCCATGCGTTTCCTGATGAATGCTGCAAGTTCTCCACTGTTCTTCATTTGTGTGTCCAGTAATATTTCTACACTGGCAACATCTGCTTTTTTTATGAAATCCAGCATCTCCTTAACAGCTTTGAAAGTAATATCTCCATTAGAATGGTTCCTGAACACACCCCTGATATCCCGAATAAAAGAATCGTCTGCAATCCATACATTTTCACCGTCAAGCAGGCTTTCCAGTGTGATAAGTACATTGTATCCGTCTACAAGCAGTTTCCTGTCTTTTAGCTTATCAACAGTAAGTTTCTTTTTCTGACGTGAGCTTGCGGTTGAACCGGAAAATACTGTACGTGCCAGTATGTATCTTTCATTTTTGCCCAAACCGTAATGGTCACCTGCAAAACGAATGGCGCTGTCCCTTGGATAACCCCTTTCCAGCAGGTAGCGTATATCTTTTGCAGCTTCTGTTCTCAGTTCGTCTCTGTCTTTCAGGTTCCTGACAATATCCTGTTTATCCAGCATCGGTTTTCAGCCTTTGATCTGTTAAATGGCTTCAAATCTCCAAAGCACTTTCAAATCCCCATGATTTATTCTTCTTTATAAGAATTATATGTATTGGCCAGGTATCAGACATCTGAACTCATATTGTCGTTGTGTTCCTTTTCGACCCTGTCAAAGAAAATATAGTACAATACAGCAGCTGCTGCATACATCCCACAAGTGATGATAAATGGAAGTTTATAGTCCCCGGCAGCTAGTATATATCCCCCTATATAAGTTCCGATTCCTACAAAGATGTAACATGTCATCCATGTAATACTATTCATTGTAGCTCTCTGTTCCTCGCTGACAATTTCCAGCTTAAAATTATTAAGTATGGGGTTTGCCAGGTTCATCAGGGTTGACCTCATAATGTAGGCAAATCCTACCAGATAGAGGATCGGAGTAGATATGAACATGAGAAGGAATGGTATGGAAAGTATCTGGACAAGGGATGCTATCTTTATCTTCCCGTAGCGCTCCGTAAGTCCCGGCAGGAACAAAAGAGCTATCATCATAAGCACTTCAGCAAGGGAGAACATAACTCCTATCTCATCAGAACTGGCATTGAGTATCACATCAAGATAAACATTGAAATAAGGGAGTGCAAGCCCCCATCCAAGTCCGTAGATACTGTAAACGAGGATCATTTTCAGGGTGTGCTCTGATCTTAAGAGAGTGCTGAACACATATGAACGCTTATTCTGGTGCGTAATGGCTTTTCCCTCCCGTACCTTCAGCAAGGGTAAAAATGATATCATTATCGTTGTTAGTGACAGCAGCAGTGTGATACGGTATGCAAGCGAACCGCTGGCGTCCATGGCAGTCATTTTTGCAAGTACTGCAGGGAAAACTCCTCCTATGAGATTTCCAGCCATGGTGGCACCGGTGTAGATAAGCTGATACATTGAGAACAGGTGCATTCTCTCAAAGGGTTTTGAGTTCTCCAGCATGAAGGTGGAACCTGTAACAATATTCAATGCCGAAGATGCACCGTAAAGTATACTGAAGAACATGAGCAGTTCTTTTGAGGTCGTATTGTAAAGGAATACCAGAGAAAGTGCAAGCAATAAGCATGAAAGCAGAAGCGTGTTCTTCCTGCCTATGCGGTCACATATAATCGCCGAAGGTATCGAGAATACTCCGGTTGCTATGGAAGTAAGTGATAGAATGAGTCCAAGAAAATCCTCTGAATATCCAAGTCTCAGGATATAGAGATTGAATATGACCTTGTAAACTCCGAGGTTCAGGGATATCAGGAACACATATGTAAGAAACATACGTGCGTTTGGTGTGAATTCCTTTATCCGTGAGAAATAATTGCCTGTGGACTGTTTAGCCTTCTGTATGACCATTATATTCCTGCTTTGACGTTTTTATATTTTGTTTTCCAATCGTTGAAATTACAGTTCCGAGCTTCTGATCTTTTTCGGGTCAAGTATATCCCTTAAGCTGTCACCCAGGTAATTGAATGCAAGCACTGCAGCCATAATAGCAAGTCCCGGGAAGATCATGATATAAGGCGCGGAACGGATAAAATCTCTCCCGTCAGTTAACATGGAACCCCATTCGGGAGTTGGAGGCTGGACACCAAAACCAAGGAAACTCAGTCCGGCTGAGGCAAGTATGGCATAACCCATTCCGATGGTTGCCATGACTATGAGTGGTGATATTATGTTAGGGATTATGTGCTGGATTATTATGTGGGAATCCTTTGCTCCAAGACCTCTGGACGCTGTGACATAATCATGTTCTTTCACATCTATTACCGAACTTCTGGCAAGTCGTGCGTAGCTTGTCCACTCCACAATTATCAATGCGATCACCATATTCGTGAATCCTGCACCGAAAAGTCCTGAAATTCCCAATGCCAGTAGCAGTCCGGGGAAAGCAAGGAACGTATCGACAATTCTCATGATTATCTCATCCAGCAGTCCTCCGTAGTATCCTGAAACAGTACCAACGGTTGTTCCGAACAAAAGGGATGAGGACACCACCAGAAGACCAACAGATAACGATATCCTTGACCCGAATATGACACGGCTTAAAATGCAGCGTCCGAGGTGGTCAGTCCCGAATGGATATTCAGCAGATGGTTCCTGAAGTCTTTTATCGAGATTTGCTTCTTCCGGGTCATGTGGTGCGATGTATCCGGCAAACAGTGCCATGATAAGAAATCCTGCAAGGATTGCAACGCTGAGTACGATCCCTGCACTATGTCTTTTAATTGCCGGTCTCATATCGTATCCTCGGGTTAAGATATGCATAAGATAGGTCCACAGCGAAGTTGATCAGCACGAAAATGACAGCTATGAACAGTATACATCCCTGTATCATGGGGTAATCCTTGGTAAGAATTGATGAAACGATGAGCTTTCCAAGACCGGGCCATGCAAAAATGGTTTCCACGATAACTGAGCCGTTAAGCAGATAGCCGAAATTAAGTCCTGCCATGGTAACCACCGGAATCAGGGAATTCTTCAATGCATGTCTGGAAATAACGAGATATTCGGGCAGTCCTTTTGCCCTTGCTGCCCTGATGTAATCCTGCCTGAGTACGTCAAGCATACTGGCCCTCATAAGTCTCATTGTCACTGCTGCATAACCTGTTCCAAGGGTGATCGCAGGCAGCAATATATGGGACAGATCCCCTCCGCCGTATCCGGAAGATGGCAATACTTTCAGGAACAGCGCAAAGAAGATTATCATAATGTATGCCTGCCAGAAGTTTGGCATGGAAACTCCAAAAAGGGCAGTGAACCTGAACAGGTCATCAATAATGGTTCCATGTTTTAAAGCGGATATTATCCCTGCCGGGATCGCAATCAAAAGTGATATCAGCATGCTTACGATTGCAAGTTTCAGTGTTGCTCCGAATGTTCTAAGTATCGCATCAGACACCTCTTCATTGGTCATATAGGAATATCCAAGGTCCCCGTGGAGGACATTTCCCATCCATTTCAGGTATTGGATATAGATCGGTTGATCAAGTCCCTGCTTGATCCTGAATTCCTCTACTGCTTTTTCATCCGCACCACCGGAAGGACTCATCAGTGCATTCTTTGCAACATCTCCGGGAGTAATATATATTATACCAAAACTGATCGCGGAAATAAGTATAAGGACTGGTATCAGGAGCAGTACTCTCCTGGCAATGAACTCGATCAAATACGCTCCCTTTCCCCTTGTTTTTTAGTATTCAGTTCAGACCTTAATGCTTTCTGGCTTTGATCATGTAAACAGGTTCAGAAAGATTAAGTCTATCTCTCCATGTCCTTTTCTTTCCGGAGATGAATGGGCTTTCTATCCTTTCGATGGAAACGTCCTCAAATCCTGCTTCCCTAAAGTAGCGTTTGACTTCAGCAGGTTTCAGGCTGAACAACGGAAGCTCCTTTTTCAACGGGTCATAATGCTTGTTGAAAACACGCGGGTATTTAGTTTCCTTTACAACTTTTATCGCGTTGGAGATGTTTCTCACTGTTTTGATAACAAGGCTTTCACTATGCCAGTCACCATCTATGGCGATTATCATTCCGCCGTCTTTAAGCACTCTTCTCCATTCCATGAGTGCCTTACCAGGTTCGGGAAGTGTCCAGAGAAGATATTTGTTCATCACAACATCAAAATGAGCGTCAGGAAGCTTAAGATTCTCAGCATCTCCCTGCATGAACTCAATGTCCAGTGCTCTTCTCAGTGCATTTTCCCTTGCTTTTTTCACCATATTCTCCGAAAGGTCAACGGCTGTGACATCATTGCCAAGTTCGGCAGCAATAAGTGCAAGAATGCCTGGCCCTGTTCCCACATCAAGTACTTTCAGTCCGTTCCTGTTTTCCATTGCAGTGGACAACAGATTTGTCCAAAGCATTCTCTCTTCCTCGGTCTGGTCAACAACACTGGAGTTGTAAGTTTCACTGCGGTAATCCCAGTAATTCTGAATGACTTCTTTTGTTTCCATTTGGTTATCTCCTCAGTATTTTGAAAAAAAGTGTTCCGGATTGCCCGGAACATCACTCCTTGAGATAGATGTCCTTTGTCAGGATTGTTATCTCGTTAGGGTATTCCTGGTAACCCCCAACTTTGGTGTCATATGCTGTGATAGCATTCTGGTAGAATACGTAGATCTCAGGGCAGTCTTCAAGAACCTGTCTCTGGACATTATCGTAGTACTCTTTCCTGAGTTCCTCATCGGATGTCTTCTTGGCATCATCTATCCACTGGTCTACCTGCTCGTTGGAGTATCCTGTCTTCAAAGCTTCTGTACCTTCTGAGTGGAAGTGCTTGCTGAAGAAGTAGTCAGGGTCGCCTGTTGGAGCAACTCCCCATGCATAAAGGGCAAGGTCGTAGTCACCTTCAACCATCTTTGCTTCAATGGCACTGCCTTCCATTGTTGTCAGGGTTGTTTTCAGTCCTACGGACTCAAACTGGGTTACGATTACTTCTGCAGATGGTTTAAGCTGTGGACGGCTTGTATAGGTGTAGATGCTGATCTCAAAGTCCTCTCCGTTATACTCAAGATAGCCGTCGCCGTCAATATCTTCAAGACCTGCTTCTGAAAGCAATTCTTTTACCTTTGTTTCATTTCTTTCAATGACTTCCAGTTCATCATTAATTGACCATTCGGATACTGAAGGGAATACACTTTCTGCAGGTGTTCCGCCGATTCCTTCCAGAGCAACATCAACTATCTGCTGGCGGTCAATGGCGTAGTTCATTGCCTGTCTGAAATTGACATCGTTGAATGGTTCTTTGTTCATATTGATGTAGAGGAAATATGACCTGAGTGTCTCTTTTGAGGTTATTTCATAGTCCTCATTGCTCTCAAGGCTTGCAACCTCGGACTGCGGAATGTATCTTGCAATATCAGCATCACCGCTTTCAAGCATGAAAAGACGGGTCATACCATCAGCTACAATGTATACATCCATTGTATCGATGTCTGAAGCACCATTCCAGTAGTCATCGAATTTCTCAAGACTAATGCTGACCTCACGTTCATAGCTCTTGAATTTGAAAGGTCCGGTTCCAACAGGTGTGTTCTGAAGGTCATCTGCTTCAGGACTGATAATTGACATGATCGGGTCTGTCAGACTTGCAATGGTAGGTGCATACGGGTATTTTGTTGTGATTGTGATAGTGTTGGCTGAATCACTTGTAATGGCGTCGATGAATTCATATTCACTCTTTCTTGAGTTATCAGAGTTAAGCACCCTGTTCAGGGAATATATGACAGCATCTGCGTCCATGGTTGTACCGTCATGGAATTTGACCCCGTCCCTGAGTGTGATCGTCCATTCTGTGTCAGAAACCTGCTCGTAACCTGTGGCAAGCTCCGGTTGAAGTACCATGTTCTCATCGTAACTGAAAAGTGTCTCGTATAATCCGAACTCTCTCACATACCATCCCACCCACCTGCTTGCAGGGTCAAGGGAGTCTGATGGTCCCTGTGCAAGCACACAATTCAGGTGGCTTTCTGTTGCAACTGCGTTTGTTTCGCTATCATCCTGGTCTATGCAGAGAGAACCTGCAACGACCGCTGTGATCAAAATAAGTACCAGAAATGGTACTCTTATTTTTTCCGTAATTTTTGAAATATTCATTTTTAATCCTCTGCCTGAATAAACAAAACGACCTGTCGGCCGGATATATCATTTTTGAATAAGCAACGAACTGACATTATGGCAGGAAACGAAATGCTCCTGCATATGCTCTGTGAGTTCCGGAGTCTCAACTACGCATCTTTCCGTTTTCACCGGACAATTGCTGAAATAACAGCAACCTTGTCCTGCATCTTCGGCACATGCTGTCTGCTCTGCATCATTTTCATCATCATTGAGCAGCAGGCGCGTGAAAGGATGTACAGGTAAACTGAAAATATCGTCCACATTTGCGATCTCAACGATCTTTCCCATGTACATCACAGCAATGCGGTCACACATGTGTCGCATGAGTTCGAGATCATGGGAAATGAAAAGCATGGTAAGGCCGTATTCATTCTTGAGATCCTTTAGGAGATTCAATATCTGCGCCTGCACCGACACGTCAAGTGATGCGGTGGGCTCATCGGCTACAATGAATACCGGTTCAAGTGCCAGAGCTCTGGCAAGAACAGCCCTCTGGTTCTGTCCTCCACTTAACTGGTGCGGGTAACGGTCAATATGTTCCGGAAGAAGTCCTACGTGTTTTACAAGTTCCTCCACCTTTCCCCAGAGTTTGCTGATCTCCATTCCACTGATCTTAAGCGGTTCAGCGATGCTCTGTCCGATTGTTTTTCTGGGATTAAGTGAAGAATCAGGGTCCTGGAATATCATCTGCATTTTTGGCCTGATACTTCGCAGGCTTTCTTTGTCCAGCGATGTAATTTCCGTACCGTTGAACACTATCTTTCCTTCAGTGGGTTCTGTGAGCCTGAGAACACATTTTCCAAGTGTGGATTTTCCACAGCCGCTCTCCCCTACTATTCCAAAGGTCTCTCCTTTGATTATGTGAAATGAAACATCGTTTACAGCATCAACTCTGCATTTGTGGAATGTACCTGTAACATATGTCTTTTTAAGTCCGCAAACTTCAAGCATACAGGAAACACCTCACATGTCGTCCCTCATGTTCGATCATCTGCGGATGCTCCTCTTTACAACGGTCCATACAGTGTTCGCATCTGGAATGGAACCGGCATCCTTCAGGAAGATCGATAAGTGACGGGCTGTTCCCTTTGATAGGTTTGAGGCCTCTTGCAGGGAGTGATTCGAAAAAGCCTTTTGTGTAAGGGTGCAATTGCTCAGCGAACATGTTGCTTGCAGGTGCAATTTCAACTATCTCGCCTGCATACATCACACCAACATTATCGCAGACATCCTCTGCAACCGCAAGGTCGTGGGTGATGATGAGCATCGTCTTCTTGTCGGCGATTTCTTTAAGAAGCTTAACAATACTCTTTTTTACGGTAACATCCAGCCCTTTTGTGGGTTCGTCAGCAATTATGAACTCTGGTTCATTTGCCAGACCCATTGCGATAAGGGCACGCTCTTTCATTCCGCCGCTGTACTGGTGCGGATATTCTTTCGCCCTTTTTTCAGGTTCCCTTATCTTTACACGTTCAAGAAGTGAGACAGCTTTATCCATTGCAACAGCACGTTTCATGCCCCTGTGCATAATAAGTGGCTCTGCTATCTGTTTGCCAATGGGAATGACAGGATTAAGGGATGTGCCGGGATTCTGGAGTATCATGCCAATGTCTTTTCCCCGAATTTGCCTCATGCTTTTTTTGTCCAGAGCATGCAGCTCCTTTCCTCTGTAGTGTATATTTCCTTTTACAATGGCATCTTCCTGGAGCAGACGGGTGATGGCAAGCCCAAGTACTGATTTCCCACAACCTGATTCTCCAATCAGCCCCATGACCTCACCTGCATTTACGGAAAGGTCTACGCCATTAACAGCATTCACAAGTCCCACATCAGTTGGGAATCTCACATGCAGGTCAGAAACGTTAAGCAATTCGCCTGTTCTCCTTTCTTTATTTCTCTATTAATGACAGGGTGGCACAGGATTCGTATCTCATTAAGAAATTCATTATTTCTGTGCTCTTATCAGGTACATTGGACTGGAATAGTCAAGCTTGTCCAGTATTTTCCCATTCTTTCTTGCAGAACTGCACAGCTCGTCCATTTCTTCAATAGATACGCTGGTAAATCCTGCGTCGTAAAAATAACGTTTCACCTGTTCGGGTTTCAGGCTGAATAAGGGGAGATCTTTCTTTATAGGTGCATAATGCTTCCTGAAAATGTAGGGGTAAGCATTTCCTTTCAGCATTCTTACAATATCAGATGCCGCACGTATTATACGGTACATGATTCCTTTGTCATACCAGTCTCCGTCAATGGCGATCACCATTCCATCATCTTTGAGCACTCTTTTCCATTCTGTGATGGCTTTGACAGGGTCTGGTAATGTCCACAGGAGGCACTTGTTTGTCACAACATCGAACTGTCCGTCCGGAAGGTTAAGGTTCTCAGCATCTCCTTGCATGAAATCTATGGACAGTCCTCTTAACAGTGCATTATTTTTAGCTTTTTCAAGCATGTTCTCGGACAGGTCTACCGCAGTAACTTCATTTCCAAGCTCTGCACTGATCATCGCAAAAAATCCCGGTCCTGTTCCCACATCCAGTATTTTCAGTCCATTTCTGTTACTCATGGATTCAAGTATCGTTCTTTTCCAGGCGTCACGTTCGTCTCCCGGTTCATCTATTACTCCGTTGGTGTAAGTTTCACTGCGGGAGTTCCAGTATTTGTAAATTGATTCTTTTGTATCCATGTGTGTTCACTTTTGCCTGTTTTGTCGGTTCTGTGTCATATGGGAACCATTATTTTTATGAAATATTGAAAAAACACTCGACTTATGTAGTGAATTATGGGTCTTAATTATGTGTTAATATTAATAATTTATTGTTTAGTAACACGAATGCTTAACAATAAATGCTGAGTATCCGTTAATATTGCTTAGAATATCACTTACTTATGTGCGGCAAAATAGGTCTAAACACAGTATTTCTGGCATTCGGGTTCTATTTAAATACTTTAAATATTATACAGTGTTATGAATTTGAGATATATTTCTCTTACTTCAAATATAATTATCAATTGGCTTTGTGAGTGACCTGGATGGATGAGCATAAAAAGGGAAAAGTGCTGATAGTTGACGATGAGTCGATGAATGTCAAGCTATTGGATGCTTATCTCATGCATGAATATGAGATAATATCAGCATATGGCGGTGTAGAAGCACTTGAAAAGGTGGAGAGTCATAATCCTGATATAATTCTTCTTGACCTGATGATGCCGGATATAACTGGTTATGAGGTCTGTAAAATTCTTAAGGGTTCTGAAAAGACCCGTTTTATTCCTATTATCATGGTAACAGCACTTTCAAGCCTGGAAGATCGTATAAAAGGCATTGATGCCGGTGCGGATGATTTCCTTACAAAACCGCTGGACCGTCTGGAGATCAAGACAAGGGTCGGCTCACTTCTTAGGATCAAGAAACTTCATGATGAACTTATATCAGAAAGGGATCAGGCACAGAACTATCTTGACCTTGCAGGAGTAATGCTCTTTGTCCTCGATGAGAATGGCATTGTCAAAGTCATTAACAAGAAAGGGTGCGAAATACTGGGTTACCGGGAAGATGAGATCCTTGGGAATGACTGGTTTGATAGTTATGTTCCCGAACTATTCAGGGAAAGTGCAAGAAAAGGATTCGAGAATCTGCTTTCTGCCCAGACGGAAAGTACAGGTTATTTTGAGGTTCCATTCCTTAACAGCAATAAGCAGAAAAGGATAATGAGCTGGACCAATATTGTACTCCATGATCCGGAAGGGAACATAAACGGTTTGCTTGTTTCCGGTGAGGATATCACAGAAAGAATAGATGCGGAATCCAAGATAAAAAGAGCCAATGAATATCTTGATAATCTTCTGAAAGCATCCCCGATTGCCATATTAGCACTTGACAGCAAGAAAAGGGTTGTTACTGCCAACAGAAATGCAGCAGACCTGCTGGGTTATGAGGTCAGTGAGATAATTGCAAGACCTATCAGGGACTTTGTAGATGACGTTGACTTGCTGGAGTTTTCAGATAAAAAAGACTTTGAAATGGTCTTCTACACCAAGCACGAAGAAAAGGTCCGTATGAATGTTTCAACTTCGCTGCTTCCGGACGATGGTGGAAAAGAAGGCCTTGTGATAACGCTTCAGGATCGTTCCAGACTAAGAGGTCTTTTTATTACCCCGCTTACCGAGGACATTGAAGAAAATTCAGATCAGGCAGACATCGAGCTTGAAAGCGGATATATTTATCTTTCAGGTTCAGAGGACCCCGGTCAGAGCTACATTGCGTTTTCGGAACTTGTAAAAAGCGGAAAGCCCGGACTTTGTATTACCAGGATGAACCCCGATAAGTTAAGGAACATGTATGGTATTGCAAAAACGCCTATTGTATGGCTTACCAAGAATAAAATAGCAGGCCAGCAGTCAATTGATTCTACAGAACTTTTCAGGATCCATCCTACGATAGCTGATTTTGTAAACAAGGTGGATGATGGCGTTGTTCTTATGGATGGTCTGGAGTATCTTATACTTGACAATGACTTCATTTCGGTGGTCAAATTACTGGAACAGTCCAATGATACGATTATGGCATCAAGTTCCAGAATGATGCTTCAGCTTGATCCTGATGTTCTGGAAAAGAAAGAATTCCATCTTCTGAAAAGATGGATGAGGCCAGTGGCGGGAGATACTCCATCTCAAGATAAAGGTTTATAGAAAAATACACTCAAGTGTCATATTTTTACATACTCATAGAAAATCTATCATATATTTCACTTAAAATATGATAAAACAGGGTCAAAAACAGATAATATGTAGATTTCTGACTACTATTTTCATCACTATCATTAAAGATATATATTATTTTTACACTATTATCTTTTACTTCTTTTTGAAAAATAGAAGAAATGAGGGGTACTATGAGATTTGTGGATACCATAGATGGATTGAATGATGTCTTTGAGACAGATATTCCCAAAAACAGTGTAGTGCTGGTCACCGGTGCAGCAGGTACGCTGAAATCAGGTTTTACTTTTCAGTTATTATCCAATTATCTGGAAGAACAGGATGAGTATGGTCTGTACATAACCTTCGAACAAAGCAAAGAAAACCATCTTTTGAACATGGAAAGCATGGGAATTGAGTTATCGAATAAGCTGCATATATCAGATTTTAGCGATTATCGTGTGATGTATGATGATTTTTCTGATGATCTGATTAACATTCTTGAAGAGAATATTATTCAGTTCAAGAAACACATTGGCGAGAAATGTACATGTATAGCTGTTGATTCTCTGGGTGCTCTTTATTCGCTTCTTGATAATGATTCCCATGACCTGAGGAAAAAGATGTACAAATTCCTTGAAACACTGAGGCGTGAGAAACTTACAACTTTCCTTATACTGGAGGAAGAAAAAAGGTCTGATATGTCTGACCCTTCCACAGGCATGGAAGGTTATCTTGCAGATGGGATCATTGAACTTGGTCTGCACCTGAAGGGCAATGTTGCCAACAGGTATATGAGAGTGAGAAAGATGCGTGCCACAGCGCACAGTATGGAACCCTGGATCCTTGCTGTCTCTGAAAACGGACTGAAAGTGTACAAAGGCAATTTTTAATGTCAACCTTCTTTTTATATAATCTCTCAAATCTCATCAATCAGATTTCTGCAGCTAGCTTTTAGCTAAATATTTATATTTTTAGACTAAAACATATCCTGACTATCAGAGGGGTCATGGGATATGTTTACAGATTTCAACATGGTTTATATTGACTTATTTTTGCAGATCATAGTAATTGTATTACTCATCTACGCCGTAAAAAAAGCATACAGGGATCCTTATAACAAACACTGTAAATTCATAACAATAGCAATTGCAGTACAACTATTGTCAGTACTTGTCTTCATGGCACCTTCCATGTACTCTTTGTCCGGTATAACGATGACGGGTTACTTTACTTCCCTTATGTACCTTCATCACATATTGGGTTTGATCGTTCTTTTGTTTTCAATATACATCAAACTGGCATTCAGCGGAAAGATCCCTTCGCCTATTCCTCCACTGAAAATGATGAAACCAACCCTGGTACTCTGGGTGATGACATTGCTTGGTGGTTTTATTCTTTACCTGGCCCTATGGAAAGGAATCACTATAATATGATTTCATATGTTTGTTGTTAGAACAAAGAACATTCATCTTCTGTCGACAATGCGCTTTGGCCTGCCCTTAATATGATAGAATTCCAGTTCTCCGGGTTTGGCATAGTTGAACAGAATGTTCAGACTACCATCAATGTAAGCGTTTTCAAGGTTCTTTTTGTAGGCAAAGAATGACTTGAGGAAATTTTCCTTGATGAGTTCTTTATTGCATCTTTCCGGGTCATTACATTCCACGCTGACCCTGAGGGTTGTCTCACCTTCATCCTCTCCTCCATAAAGGAATGCTTCGAACTCTCCTGTGAGATATTCCATGTTTTCTCTCTGGAATACTCCTTTTTCGATATCAACACGGTTAAAAGGTGTTCCTGCTGTCCAGAAAGTTTCAGCTTCTCTCTCTGGGGTCATTATTTTCATATGTGTTCTTCCACAGGCACATTCTCCCCGGCCAAGAACAACAGTTGTATCCTCTGTATCATAATTGAGAAGTACGTTCCCGCTCTTTGCTCCCACGGGCAGCAGTGTGGTAAGAACAAGTCTGCCGCATTCGCCATCCTTTACGAATTTGTCCATGCCCGGGTCGTAAACATCCAGGTGAACAAGATCTTCAGGCACATGGAGGCCACTGATGTCGCTGCATTCTCCGCACATGGTTCCCTCTGTGCTTCCATAGTTGTTGTAGACATCACAGTTCCAGATTTCAGCAACATATTTTCTGGTTTCTTCTGCAAAGCTTTCTCCGCCGATGATAAGTCTTTCAATGCTGGATTCATCAGGCTTCAGTCCGTTTTCCCTCATTCTTTTGGCAAGGTGTAAAAGTTTGAATGTACTGGCAACAATGGAGGTCGGTTTGTATGATTCCATGACCCTGACAGGGAATGTGCATTTACCTTCAGGGATCATTGTCATTCCAAGGTTCCTGGCTGCAAGTGTCATGGTGTTTGCGCCGACATTCATGCCATACGAAGCGCAAACAACAACACGGTCATGTTCCCTGAATCCCTGAGATACAAAGCATCTTGCATATTTTTCCGCATATCTTTCCCAGTCATCCCATGTTAAAAAGAACGATTTAGGAGTGCCACTGGTGCCGCTTGTTTCATGAATTGTGAATACATCTTTCCAGCCAACAGTTCTGAAACCAAACTCCTCGGTCACAGGTGGCTGATTCTCACGAATGGTCTTTCCGGAGATTATGGGAAGTTCCAGCAGGTCTTCATGAGACCTGATGTCAGAAGGTTCAATTTTATGTTCCCTGAACCATTTCTTATAAAATAATGAGTTCTCAGCAGCGTAATTTACAGTATATCTGATCCTTTCATCGATAAGTGAGTCAAGTTCAGACCGTTCCATGGTTTCAATTTCCGGATTGTAGAACATTCCTGTTGTCATGTGTGTTGCTCCTTCGCTCCTTATATATGAGACAGTGCTTCTATCTGTTCTTTGATCTTTCCAATATCATTGGAAGGGAGCTTGCAGTTGTTATTCTGGCATATGTGCACGGTAATTCTGTCGTCTAACATTAACATGTCTTTTGTATAGGGTGCTATTGCATCAATTTTGTCAGAATCTTCTTTATCTTTCAGCACCATCATTTTTTCAGGAATGAACCTCTCATTGATGAAACGTATAATTTCCATGGTGTTGCTATCATGCTTTTCTCCGGCAATCACAATTTCTACAGAGCTGTTAAGTGCAAGGTCTACGGCTGACATGAACTGCGTATATCCGGCTGGTGCGGAACTTACCTTTTCCGCAAAGGTACTGAGGGTTTTGTCTGCTATCTCCTCATATTTCGTATCGCCTGTTATCTTTGCAAGTCTTAACAGGTTCATGGCAGTCACAGAGTTGCCGGATGGTATCGCTCCGTCATAAACTTCCTTGCTTCTGAATATCATTTCTTCCGCTTCGTCAGATGTATGGAAGAATCCACCGCTATCTGTGTCATGGAAATGTGTGACCAGATAATCGGTAAGTTTCAGAGCGTGTTTCAGGTACTTTATGTCAAAAGTGGTCTGGTAAAGCTCGATAAGTCCCCACGTGAAGAAAGCATAATCCTCAAGGAATGCATCGATCCCAATTTCTCCCTCGCGATATCGATGCTTCATCTTTCCATCAGTATCGGTCATATTTTCCATGAAGAAGCTTACAGCTTTTATGGCAGTTCTTATATAGTTATCATTATCAAATGCCTGTGCAGCTTTGCAGAATGCAGCTATGGTCAGTCCATTCCAGTCTGTGAGGATCTTGTCATCTTTAGATGGATGTATCCTTTTTTCGCGTTCATTGAACAGCTTTTTTCTTGATATCTCAATGGACTTAAGGATGTAATCCCCATGTTCTCCGTTCCATATACGGATATTCTGCATACTTTCAGTAGTGTGGAGGATATTATTTACTGTCATGGAATTGCTGTGTTCTTCTGTAAAGTTACCTTCATTTCTGACATTAAAGACTTTCATGAAAATTTCAGCATCATCTTTTCCCAGTATTTGTTCAATTTCTGAAGCAGTCCATAAGTAGAACTTACCTTCTACTCCTTCACTATCCGCATCTTCTGCAGAATAGAATCCTCCTTCGGATGCTCTCATATCTCTTTCAAGATAGCTCAGTATCTCCTCTGCAGTTCTTTTGTACTGCGGGTTTGCAGTTGCCTGGTATGCTTCTGCAAGGGTAATGACCATCATGGCCTGGTCGTATAACATTTTTTCAAAATGAGGAAGCAACCATTGTCTATCGGTGGAGTATCTATGGATTCCATAACCTATATGGTCATAGATCCCACCCATATGCATTGCTTCCAGTGTCCTTTCAACCATCTCCAGTGCAACTGCGTTACCTGTTCTTCTCCAGTATCGCAGTAGAAATGTAAGATTGTGCGCCGTAGGAAATTTGGGAGACCTGCCAAAACCGGCATATTCTTCGTCAAAAATACTGTAAAGCTGGCCAAATGTTTTCCTGAGCAGTTCTTTATTGACTGAACCGGTTTTGTTTTCGTCTCTGTTGTTTTCCGAATTGTTCTGTGAAACTGCTTTTATTATGGCTTCAGCACTATCCAGCAATTCGTGCCTTTTACTTTTCCAGAGTCGTGCTACGGCAGGCAGCAATTCAAGCATTCCTGGCACACCGTATCTGCTTTCTCTGGGAATATAGGTGGCAGCATAGAATGGTTTTTTGTCCGGTGTCATTAGAACTGTAAGAGGCCATCCGCCTCTTCCTGTTATTGCCTGGCAGACTGCCATGTATACATTATCTATATCAGGTCTTTCCTCACGGTCAACTTTTATCGAAACGAAGTCTTCATTCAAAAGTTCTGCAACCGAATCATCTTCAAAGGATTCTTTTTCCATTACATGGCACCAGTGGCATGTAGAGTAACCAATGGACAGGAATATTGGTTTATCCTCTCTCGCTGCTTTACTAAAAGCCTCGTCTCCCCACGGGAACCAGTCAACCGGGTTTTGTGAATGTTGTAACAGATAGGGACTTTTTTCATTTTTGAGTCTGTTGTATCTATCGTCCTGATGGCTATTGATATTATTCACTCTATTACTCCCAGTAGTTATTTGCGTATAATGTATATGTATCTATAGGGTTATTGGTAAAAACAGCTTTATATGAAAGTTATTTATTTTATATCTCTTTCTAACACTTGCTCATGTTATGGTTTTTAACTTTGCAAAACTACTATATGATGATGAGTATGATTTTTGGCTGTACGCATATATTTATATATAACTCTAGCTTATGCATAAGTTAGTAACAAATAATTTAGATTACAAAAAAGGTGGTACGATTATGGACAGACGATTATTTTTGCCCATTGTTATTATGTTCCTGTCAGTTCTGTTGCTTGGGGGACTGATCAATTACCAGACAGGTTATGCTCAGGAATCTCCTGAATCAGGTGTTTCCGCTCCGGTAATTGGGGAAAAGGAAACTGTCGTTCAGGACAGTCCAAAAGCAAGTGTTCAGGAACCTGAAGAACTAAGTTCCAATACGACAAAAGAAGAAGCTCCTGCTTCCACACCTACATTTATGGGTATGGGCGGAGGATTCAGTTCACCAAAGGTTGCCAGCAGTGAAACTGAAACCCCGGAGAAAGTTATTGCAGCAGAGGATGTTATTGTAGTAGCAGACTTCGGTTACGAGGTTGATGGTCTCAATGTGACCTTCACTGACAAGTCACAGAATGCTTCTACATGGTTCTGGGACTTTGGAGACAATACCAATTCCACAGAGCAGAATCCGGTACACGAATATGAAAGCGTTAATGTCTACACTGTTACTCTGACCGCGTATGACAAAGATGTATTGAACAATGCTTCTACTGAACAGAATGTTGACCTGACTTCAAAGACAGTTGAAGAAGGCAATGAAGAAGAGGAAGAGGAAGAAAACAAAGAAGAGGGAGGCTCTGAAGAGACAACTCCTGTAACTCAGGAAGTTCCGGAATTCCCAACCATTGCGATCCCAATGGTAGCTATTGTTGGTATGGCTTTCATCTTCAGCAGAAGACAGTAAAACTAACAGATTAAAACCGTAAGATTACGGTTTTAACCTTACTTTTTTTATTCTTTTTGTTTTTTGTTTACCTGCGACCTTTAAAGGTATTATTCCGATCACATATCTTTCTGGAGTCTCTAGATCGTAAAATCTCTTGCAGCAGCTTTCATGTTTCTGTTTTCCTGATAATTATTTTTCTGTTATCCTCCCAGCGATGGTTATTTATATATTAGTATTCTTTAAGCAATCCTCCAGTATTATCTGGGTATTACTTATCACCAACTACTCTATTTGGAGGAATCTTTATTACTGCAATTGCTTTGTTAAGTAGCGGTCTTGATTCTGTGACTTCCGTTGCGGCAGTCCTTGAGAAGACCGACGTAAAAATGGCTCTTATATTCAATTACGGACAGCGTGCTGTTGAGCGTGAGATACAGAATTCCATAAAAGTATGCGAACACTTAGACCTGGATTATCGTGTTCTCGATATTACATGGATGCAGGAGATTACCAATACATCTCTTGTGAACAAAGATACTGACGTTCCAAAGCTCAGTATGGAAGATATCTCAGAGGATGCAGACCCTTCAATTACAGCAGGATCTGCAAAAGCTGTCTGGGTTCCTAACAGGAACGGTATTCTCATAAACATAGCAGCAGCCTATGCTGAAAGCATGGATTGTGAATATGTTGTTGTAGGTTTCAACAAAGAGGAAGCTGTCACCTTCCCTGACAATTCCCCGGAATTTATCACTGCAATCGATGATTCACTTTCATATTCTACACAGAATGGTGTAAAAGTGCTGGCACCTCTTATTGGAATGAACAAAAAAGAGATAGTTGCCAGAGCCATTGAACTAAAAGCTCCTCTTGAGTATAGCTGGAGCTGTTATCATGGCGCTGATGTTCCATGCGGAGAATGTGAAAGCTGCACCAGAAGAAGAAGAGCTTTTGAAGCTGCAGGTGTCAAAGACCCTCTGCTTGTAAGGCTTGGTAAGGAATAGACTATTGTTCCGTGGTGTTACTAATGGAATGCCTAATTCTTGATAAAACGCTGGATTATGACGGAAGCCAGATCTCATCTCTCTGGGCTTACAATCTTGCAGACATCCAGGCAGATTCGATCATAGCTTTCAGAGGTGGATGTGATGTTAAGATAGAGCACATGATCGACCTTGAGGATAAGAAACAGGGAGACATGATCTTCTCAACTGATATGGTTCATTTTATCATCGAGCATTTTGATTCAACCGACCTGAAACTCGTATATGCAAGGCAGCGCCTGTTCACTGCAATAGTCAAAGAGGTCCTTTCCGAATATCGTAGTGACATAGTCAGGCAGGGCGATGATCTTTTTGTAGATGACAAAAAGCTGACCGTATCTATCGCAAGCACATCTGCGGTTTCACAGAAGATACATTTCGGAATTAATGTTGTCCATGATTTCTATGGCAGTTTTGAAGACCTTGGACTTGGAAACGATGATGTTGCAGACGTGATGGACAAAATAGCAAAACGATATTACAATGAATTCATCGATATTGAGAAGGATCTCCGCAAATCCAGACCACTGGATGTGATATGATGCAGGCTTCTCTTAGTGAAATATTCTGCTCTGTGCAGGGAGAAGGTCCATATGTAGGATGCAGGCAGACATTTGTCCGTTTTACCGGATGTAACCTGAAATGCAATTATTGCGATACTCCTGTTGAAGCTACAAAAGCTTGCAGGTTTGAAGCTGCTCCAGGTTCCAATCTGTTTCAGGAACTTGAAAATCCACTAAGCCCTGAAAAGGTCAGTGAGATGGTCAATTCTTACTCCGGCTTACACTCCGTATCTTTAACGGGCGGTGAACCTCTCCTTAATGCGGATTTTATCAATCTGCTTGAGACTAAAGCTCCGTTGTATCTGGAGTCAAATATGACACTTCCTCGTATGGCTAAAAAAGTGAAGGACAAAGTATCCTATGTTTCAGGTGATGTGAAGCTTCTGCCTCATGAACTGCTTGATGATGCAGAACTGCATATTGAAAGTACGATCGAGTGCTTCAGGACGCTTAAAGTTACAAAGGACAGGGATTGTTTCTGTAAGATCGTTGTAACAAAGGACACGCCTAAAGATGATATTGAAGGCGTTGTAGGTGCTATCTCAGGATATATATCCTGTCTGATACTGCAACCGGTTACACAGAAAGCTATGCAGCCAGAACCCGGCTTTTTGCTGAAATTACAGGAATCGTTCCTTAATGAAATTGATACACGAATAATACCTCAGACACATAAGATGTGGGGTTGTTTATAATGAAAATGAGACTTGGAATTGTTGATTATATTGATAGTGCCCACTATTTGCCAGGGCATGAGACATGTGGCATAGTTCACGGACACACTTACAAAACAGAGATCGTGATCGAAGGCGAAAAGAAAGAGACTGGCATGGTTATGGATTTCTATGAGATCAAGAAGGTCATAAAGGAAGTTCTCAAGGAGTACGACCATGTGCTTCTTAATGACATACTGGATTTCCCAAGTGTTGAGAACCTTTGTGAGCATGTACATGCAAAGCTTTCTTCAAGACTTGATTTCCCACTTTCAGTAAAGATGTGGGAAGGCAATGGTAAGTGGTGTGAAGTAAGCACATGGTAAAGGGTATAAAGAGTACTTTTGTTATCTGGATTTATCATAAGTTTACACAAAAGTATATCTACTAGTTTCCCTTAAATTGAGCCGTGTTTATTGGAGCTGCAATTGAGCTATAGGAGCTATATAATGGAAAATGAAAAAGCAGACGTTTGTGAAATAGAAATAAACAAGGATGAAGATGTCAAGAGAGTGATAGCACAACATCCCTGTTATTCCAAAGAAGCCCAACACAAGTTCGGAAGGATCCACCTTGCAGTAGCTCCGAAATGCAACATTCAGTGCAATTATTGTGATCGCAAGTTTGACTGCGTGAATGAAAGCCGACCAGGTGTTACAAGTGAAGTCCTGAGTCCACAGGCTGCACTTGAGAAGACAAAGCAGGTGCTTGAAGCTTATCCATTCATCAAGGTTGTCGGTATTGCAGGACCAGGAGATCCATTGGCTAACGATGAGACATTTGAGACATTAGAACTTATCAAGAAGGAGTTCCCTGATGTCACACTCTGTCTCAGTACTAATGGTCTGGCACTTCCTGAAAAGATGCCTGATCTTCTTAGAGTTGGAGTTACCACACTTACAGTGACCATGAATGCGATAGATCCTGAGATTGAAGCACAGCTCATAGGCCACATATCCTATAAGGGTAAGATCTACAGAGGTCTAGAGGCTGCTGAGATCATGGTAAAGAACCAGCTCGAAGGTATCAGGATGGCTGTGGAAGCAGGTCTTGTTGTAAAGATCAACACAGTCCTTGTGCCAGGAATCAACGATGAGCATATTGTTGAACTTGCACAGAAGATCAATGAACTTGGTGTCTTCATAATGAATGTAATGCCGCTTATCTGTCAGGCAAAGTTTGCCGACAGGACAGCACCAACACCAGCAGAATGTAAGGCTGTCCAGGACAGGTGTGCTCCTTATGTCCAGCAGATGAGACACTGCCGCCAGTGCAGGTCTGATGCCTACGGACTTATCGGGCAGGACATGTCACAGATGAGTGAAGAGCGCAGGAACGTTATTAAGCTTGATATGAAAAAGAAGAGTTCATGTGGAAAGGAATAATCCTTTTCACTGATACCTTTTCATATTATTTCGTCATTTTATTCTATTGATCCTACTAATAATTCTACTAATTTCAGGGTGTTTTTTTGAATATCGAAGAGCTTGCGGCAAATTTAAGGAACTTTGAAGGTGTCACCAGAAAGAAACCGATAGCAGATATCGTTAGCATATTTGAGACTGTCAGGTCTGAGTATGGTGAGGTCATAGACGATTTTGGTGATGATGCAGCTATCATCGATATTGGAACCGATGATGTAATTCTGTTTGCAGCCGATGCCATATGGGGCAGGATCGTCAACAAGAGTCCCTGGTGGACTGGTTACACTTCTGTTGTTGTAAATGTCAATGATATTTCTGCAATGGGTGGACGACCTCTTGCAATGGTAAACGTGATGGCTTCAAGTGACCTCAAATCCACAGAAGAGATCATGAAAGGAATCCGCGATGGAATAAAGAAGTTCGGAGTTCCAATGGTTGGTGGGCACATGCACCCTGACACTCCATACAACTCACTTGCAGTTGCCATAATCGGAATTGCAAAGAAGGACTGCGTTATCAGAAGTGACAGTGCAAAGCCTGGAGATGTTGTAATAGTTGCATATGACATGGATGGCAGAGTTGGTAAGAACTCTCCATATAGCTGGGATACTACATCTTTTAAGGAAGCTGATGTTGTACGTGAGTGTTTCATGGTCATGCAGGAGATAGGAGAAAAGAAACTGGTAACTGCGGGTAAAGACATAAGCAACCCTGGAACCATCGGCACACTTGGTATGCTCTGTGAAGTAAGCAGGGTCGGTGCCTCAGTTGATCTTAGAAAGATACCACTCCCGGAAGGTCTTGATCTTGAGCAGTGGCTTAAGATATATCCTGCAACCGGTTATGTTGTTACCGCAAAGGCAGAGCACGCTGATGAGTGTGTAGAGGTTTTTGAAAATTCAGGAATAAAGGCTGCTGTTGTTGGTGAGATCAATGACAGTCAGGTAATTGATATTTACGATGACAGCGGCAGGGCTGTTGTCTTTGACTTTGAGGAAAGCGGAATAACAGGAATATGAATGGACAGCGGAATGCTGTCTTGTTCCAGATTCTTATTTTTGAAAAACTTTGAACGTTGATTATGTATTAGGTAGCTAAAGGGCGCTGTTAAGAGTTCCCTATTTTATTTAACTCTCGATCCATGCCTTGAGTTCTTCATGCAGGAATCTCTCGGCAGCCTGCACAACTTCCAGTGTGCCCCTCAGAGCGATCAGTTCCCTCTCATCAGTATCCACAATGTGTACGCTGAGCTTCCTTTCAACAGGTTCAAGCTCGAACTCTTCTACAAGGTCATAGATAATGTATGAAGGAGTTCCGGGTGGTATGATAAGGTCATAGAGACCTTCAAGATCTATTCCCTCCTGTTTGTTTTCCTTCTTGTCTTTTGATCGTTCAAGATCTTCAAGAGTAAGTTTTCTTGTCAATGTGATCACCGTCTTTCTGCTTTGATGGTCTAATATACATAAATAGTAATCGCTATGTCCGTTCCATGTCGAATGCTGAATTTGTGGGGTCTAACTATTAATACTGTTAGTTATAAAAATGTAGATAGTCATAATCATTTTAAAATTGGTATTGAGTGAAGGAGTTTAAGAATGAGATTAATTGATCTATCAGATGCTAAAGGACAGATAAGGGTTGAGTTTGGAGGATGTAATATGAAGTGTCCTTATTGTGTTCATATACATCAGCCTGTAAAGGAATGGTCTTTGGACAGGGTTCTTGATTATGCCAGAAAGTCCACAACCGAGAACGTATATCTTGGGGGTGCAGAGCCTACACTGCAGAAAGAACTGATGCCTTTGATAGAGGGTCTGCATGAAATGGGAAAACAGGTCATACTGAAATCCAATGGTATGAAGCCTGATATTCTTGAAAAAGCTCTTCCTTTTGTTTATGGTTTTGTTCTTGAGATAAAAGCACCGGGAGATGATGTAAAGGCAGTGATGGAAGTTACCGGAATGTCAGAGGAGAGGACACAGAAATACCTGAAGCTTCTTGATGAATCCATGGTCATTGCAAAGCAGAAATGGCTCAGGGTGTGGATACGTGTCATCCCGGAATATGTGAATGCGCAAAACATGCCTCGCATATTGCCAGATCTTGAGGGCGCTTCTGAAGTGATGCTCTACCAGTTTATGAGCAATCCAGAGTTTGACCTGCCGTTCATGGGTCATGATACTCCTACTCCGACATGGGATGAATTAAAAGAGCTGGGAAACATGGTTCTTGAAAAGGTTCCTCAGGTGAGGCTTGTGGGAGACAGGGGAAAACTGGTGCTTACAAAATGAATATGTATTTAATGAGTTGAGAGGTTTTTACAAAACCCCGTAAACTTAATTTTATATAAATTAATATGTTTCTCGGGTTGCTTTATTATAAATGCAAACCGGTACATTTATTCGTTTAAAGAATGTTATATAGGTTTGATCGAAATGCAGGAATACAAGTTAAAGCGTGGTTATAAACCTGAAATGGATAGGATTCATGAATGTCTCAAAGAGGCTTTTCCAAGTGAGATAAAGGAAGAAGATGGTAAGTTTGTAACTTCTTATGGTGTTCTTTCCAGCATTAAGGTGTGGATAGAGGGTAAAAAACTTTCTGTTGATACCGAGTCTGACACCTCAGTTACAGATGATGGGCTAATTCTCGATTCTAATAAGCGCTTCAGGGATTTCCTTTACGCAGCTACAGGCTACACTGCAAAGGAGCGTCTGAAGCAGGCAAAGAAGGAAGTTTCCGAGTAATTTTCTTCTTTTTTCTTTAAGCTCCCGGAGTCGTTATTATGGACTTTCTTGAAAAACTAAAGAGCTTTGATATTCCTACGTGTCTGAGGATCTGTGCAGGAACTGATGGTTCAGTTACTTTCCTGCTGGAGATAATGACCAAACATCCTACTGCTGTTGTTACTGAGTATCAGCACATTATTCCTGCGGATGAGCAAATGGCTGAGCTGTTCGATGTGAGTGTAGGTGCGGATATCAATGAGCGTGTGGTGACCCTTACTTCTGATGACGTGCCATATGTATTTGCCCGCTCCCTGTCGGCTATTGAGAAAATGCCTGAGGGGGTACGTGCTGATATGATGAAGGCTGACATCCCGATAGGCAGGATTCTGCGTGATCATGATATTGAGACCCGCAGGGACTTTGAAAGTATTGATATCGTGGAGGATGAACCACTGTTTGGGGCGCAAAAATTGCTTTCACGTTCCTATCGTATTGTCCATCACAGCGGCGTCTTAATGTGGATCAATGAGAAATTCCCCGTTGACACGCGCTGGTGTTTATAAATAACTGCTCTTCCAACCGAAAGCTTATTAATTGATTCTGTATATTAGGGGAGAGCACCCCCATATTGTGTTCGTGCCTCGGTGGCTTAGGGGTATAGCGCGTCCTTGGTAAGGACGAGGCCGTGGGTTCAAATCCCACCCGAGGCTTGAAATCTCGGGGTTAAAAGCCCCAATATTCTTATTTTTTATAGCTATTAACTTCAATAGCTTACGCTAGGAAAAAGAATACAATTTTATCAAAAAAGATGTTTTACTTTACTTCCAAATAAAAATGCTGCATTACTGAAGTAATGCAGCAAAATTAAATTCACAATTATTTTAAGATTTAATGGACTCAAGTATTGATGGTAATTTAGCACTCAATACTTCCAAATCAGAACCAAAGAGGGTGAAATTCTCCCATTTGTTCATTTTCTTGTTGAACTTCGATAACTGGAGCCATTTCACAGTTGAACCATCATCCTTTTTCTTTTCTGAAATTGTAACTGCTGTGTTTGCTAGATGTATCTTTTCACCGATCTGTCTAATTCCATATTCATTATATTCATCTGACATTCATTAATACCTCAATTGAAAATTGTAATATCAATACAAGAACCTTGGTAATTTCAATAAAAAGAGGGCGCATTAGTAGAATGAAAACATCACTGTTTTTGTGCAGAGATAAATTTAGAACCGAATTTGACCTATTTTTAGTGAGGAAATGATGTTCCTCACTTGCGCCCCGCAGTGTTCGTCACATCATTTTTAGAGGGGAGTTTGGTATTTGACGGACAGAATTACTTTGTAAATCTGCCCTTTAAAAATGGATGCTGCGTCAATGCGCCCTTTGGTCGCATTCACACAGGGATTTTGATTACTTGCAACATACATTGACAGTTTGCAGGACTTGCAGTCCTGCGCAGACTTCCACTCCCGGGGAGCAGAGTTTGTCGGCTCCCCTTCGCTTCAGTCTTGCTTTTGTTACAGGATTGTGCTGCAGTGTGGGTGATTGGGAGCATGCTGCGCATACGGTGGGGTTTCTGCGAAATCCCGTGTTTACATGTTGAAAAGTAGTTATCAATATTTATTAAAAGTTGCAAAGGGGCGGATTTGAACCGCCAAGCACTCTTTCCGCAGGAACTCAGTGGCTCATATCATTCACATCAAACGCAAGCACAATACCCCTTGCATTCAGAGCGCTTGTATTTGTTGCATTAGTAATGTCGGACATAGTATCATCTCCCATTAGATCGGCTTGGATCATGCTTAGGGATACCGTCATCACGCCTGATATGAGTATGAGACCTACTAAGCGTAGCCCCGCATACTGATTAAATCTTATTTGCATGTACTATTTTATCTTATATAATATTTGCAGTCACTCATATATTTATACCTTCATTTCAAGTGAAGAAATCTTCATATGTGATGCTAGAAATAAGCTGGATAAAATCGCATTGTAGGCCAACTGTGGCACACACGCCTTAATCGTGTACCTAAGGGAACAGGTGAAAAAAGCCACATGCGCCGCGAAGCGGCGCAAATGCTGGGTAGCTAGGATATTTTTGAGGAATAGGTCGTTTTGTAAAAACAGTAGCAGGGGATTTTAGAGAGGGAATTTGTAAGGGGAAATTACAGTACCACGGATAGATGAGGTTGCAGTGGAACTTCATCTTTATACTAAAATCATATTATATTATTCTTAATTTGGTTTGAATCAAATACGAAAAGTATAAACTGTTGTATGTTAGTTCTATTAATATGAATTTTAAAGAAATCAAATTTGGTCTTGCAGCCGCAGAAAAAGAAAAATCTAATTATCCAAATTTATTGATAAATGGTTTTTTAGATGAATACGGTTATATTGACCAAATTATTGATGATGAAAAATTCTTAGTTTTGGGTCCAAAAGGTTCAGGAAAATCCGCAATTGGATCTAGAATTGATTTGCTAGCTAAAAACAAGGAAATTTTTACAAAACAATATTACCTCGGCAATTTTCCATACAAACCATTTGCAGGTATTTTGCCTGGAAATGATGCACCTCAGTCAAAACTACCTGACCATTGGGAATTTGTGCTGTTGATCGCAGTCTTGAATAGTTTTATTAATGATCCAAAATGCAAGTATAAGAAAAATAAAACATTTGAAGCAGTAGTAGATGTATTTAAAAACGAAGGTGTTCTTCCTACAGAAGAATTAACTCAAATAATCCAAAAAACATCAAAAAAGACTTTTAGAGCAAGCTTGCATGATTTATTATCAGGAGAAAAATCTTCAGAAGAAACAAAAACTCCATTTGATCTTAAAATGTTATATGCAACTCTACAAGATGTTTGCTATTCAATAACAACGAAGTCAAGACATATTATAATTATTGATGGATTAGATGATATTCTTACTCATAGAGATAATCAATATGTATCTTTATCGTCTCTCATTCTTGCAACGGATAGAATGAATTCTAAATTCAAAGAAAATGGTGTAAATGCATTCATTCTTGTTTTGTGTCGTAGTGATATCTATGACAAATTACCAGGTACAAATAATAATAAAATAAAGCGTGACTCGGGGATAATGCTTGATTGGTATCAAGATACTAAAGATACAAAATCGACAAACCTCGTAAAGTTAATTAACTTAAGGGCCAAATTAGCTTTGGGGAGAGAACTAGATGTCTTTGATGAGTTTTTCCCAAATGAGATGGAGAGTAAGCCTATTGAAAAATATTTACTAGAATATACTAGGCATACTCCACGTGATGTTATTCAACTTGTAAATGAGATTCAACGATATACAAAAGGGAAAAAAGTTACTAGAAATGATATCTTAAATGGAACTAGATCATATTCAACAAATTATTTCGTTACAGAAATTAAGGATGAACTAGTAGGTTATTTGAAAACAGAGGATATTGAAAAAACAATTCAGTTACTGGGTCTAGTTGGGAAAAGTGTTTTTGATATTTCTGAAATAAGAATGATTGTACAAAATGATAATAGATTCGATTCTCTGAACTTAAATGAAATTTTAACCCAATTGTTTAATTGTAATGCATTAGGGAATTATTGGGATAATAGATTGACTTTTAAATATTGGAACCCTCATGCTGTCCTTAATTTAAGTGAAAAATTAGTAATTCATAAAGGTATGAGAAAAGGTTTGAATTTAAAAGGGAAGTATGATTTTATGGAAATCCCATAATTTCATTACTAGTCCTCAACTAATAACTCTACTATACCGCATAGTGTTGAAATTAGAGATTACACCTATTCGTATAGGAACTCCCATTTCCTTTGCTTCTTTTCTTAGTGCTTTTGCTTGTCTGTAGGTGTCAACTACAATAAGTTCTAAGTCCTCTGTTTTCTGAACCTTTGCAGGTTTCAGGTTCTTTTTGCGTTCTTTGTATGGTCGGATTACTCCGGAATCTACAAAGACGTGACCGAATATCTTTTTGAAGCCTATGTTAAAGGTGGTGCAGAAATTGATGAGAGGATCTTTTGCTTTTTCCCATAGGCGTTTGGTTTTGAAGAATATTTTAGTGCAGCTCTCGCGGGCTGTGTCGAGGATTCCTTCGGATTTCCAGTGATTGATATAACGCCAAAGGGAACGTTCAGGTATCTCTGTTTGTTCCAGGATGTCGCGGAAGTCTGCACAGCCTTCTGATTGAAGGGCTATGAATGCAAGGGCTTTTATGGCTTTGATGTTCTCGCCAAGGTCTATGTTTTCATTCTTGTCTTTGTCCTGTTTGTAGTTCCATTTCGGGAGATCATAGCGGAATTCAAATATCTTTTCTGAATCGAAGTAATTATCAGAAACATATTCTAGGGGAGAAACGAAGTTAAGCAGGGAGAACAGGAGTTTATCGAGATCTCCTTTCAGGGATAGGAATTCATTGATAGAGGGGTTTTGTTTTGAGTCGGATTTAAGGAATACTTCGAGCTTGGGGTGTCTGAGTGGATCTTCAGGGACACGGTCAAGGAAATTTTTTATTCGGTAGGATTTGACACTATGCTGGAATAGTGTTCTGATGTTGCAGGCGGTGAAGTCTGGATAGTCCAGTTTATACATATCATATTTTCCAGATCTCAGTTTTTTGACAATATCTATATCACCACGCATGGATGATTCGTATTCTATTGCCTGAAGCATTGTTACCATATCATGCTCAGAGCGTTCATTGTATCGTATGTGTCTTGCCATCTGGTAGATGGTGGACCGTGAACGGTCTATTTTTTGCTGGAAACGTGAAGCTCCCAGAAAGTCCATGAGATCAAAGATAATGTCAAAGTGTTCGTCAAGGTCAATGTAGGAGGATTGTATATGGATCTGTGTTCCTACTGATGGAAGGTTTAGTATTTTGCCTGTTTTTGTTTTTGTTCCTGCACCAAAAAGAGGTTTTATGGTGTATGTGCATTTGGAAGCTCCTTCTTTGTCTGTCCATTGAAGCATGTATTCAAAGGCCAGTTTCTTTGTTTTTGGATTGTAAAGGCCACCCTGCTTTGACCAGAATTTAAAGGAACGGTCACCTATCTTGATGTGGTGATTATAGCCATCAGTTACGTTATTGGAGTAGTAACTGACAATTAAATAATAGAAGTCTAGGTCTGCTATATGGAAATAACAGCCAAACTCATGAGTGACGGGTTCAGGGAATTTATGAACCATATTCTTGAGAACAAATCACAGAGGTGATTACTGCATTTTATCGATTATTCAGGCACCCGATTTGGTTCATAAGGTCGAATTATTGAATATAGCCCACCATCGTCTACATCTAACTCATATTTGACACAATCAACTACTAAATTACCATCAGAATCAACAATACCCAAAGCAAAAGCAACTTTTTGAGGTAATGTTATGTTTAGACGACCACCATTTTTCCTGATACGGTATGCAGTCTTTGCCATCAGATCAAACCCCTTGACCTTTTGAGCTCGTGCAGCGTCATTTCTCCGCGCCTTACAGGTTCTAAAAGCTCATTCAATTTTTCTTTTGCGAGCTTATCGATTTTAAGCATTAGTTTCTTTGATTGTGATAAATGGTTTAATGTATCATCATCAAAATTATCATAACAGTTATCGTCAAGAATAGATTGGCTTGCATAATTTAATTGGCTATTAATGCGAAACATCTCCGTTAGTTTAGCAAAAAAGGGAGCATTAATAATGCTCATTCAGAAACTGTCGGTAATGATTTGTTTCGTTACTTTATAGCCTGCGGCGGCCTGTTCTTTGGTTTTTATTTTTTCCCTGTTGTTCATCAAAACCTTTTTTACAATAAAAGGTTACAACTTTTATCATATAAGACTATCGAAAGTTAGCAAAAACAGTCACGTTTTTGTATATCAAATCTTTATATTTTGCAATAGCTCATTGACCCTTGCTTCGACAAGCTCGTTAAGTTTTGATTCCATTAACTTAGAGATTGAATCTTCCAATGGTTGTGATTTTTCTTCAATTTCAAGTGCTGTTTTTAAGGTTAATACTGAGCCACATTTGTAGCAGAACATATTATTAGGGGTGTTTAGGGTTTTGCACCTGGGGCATTTATGCGCCTTAGGCTTACTTTCCTCTTCTTCGAGTTCAACACCGTTTGCTTTCAATACGGCTGTATCAACATCACGCCCAGATAAGTGCACATATACTGATGGAACATCAGAACCTTGTACCCATCCAAAATAAGAATTCATTTGTGCTTCTGTCAAGTGATTAGCCATATATGTGGCTCGGCTATGTCTGAATAGATGAGCGTGTATTCTTTTCTTGATACCTGCTTTTTTGGCTATCTTCTTCAATTGCTTAAGTATGGCTGGATAGCTTATCATTTTAGAGGTATTGTTTTTGTTTGTATCGAAGTTCCACCATAAAGGTGCATTAGGATTATCTCTTTCGGGGTGCTGTTCGAGCCATGCCATAAGGCGGCGAACAGAATAAAATAGAATTACAGTACGATGGCCTGTTTTACCATCAACCCTTATTTTCATGCCTTCATCAGAGTGCATGATATGTTTTATTTTCAGATTTCCAATTTCTCCAATTCGACAACCTGAATCCCATAAAATAGCTATAAGGGCTTGATCTCTTGTACTGCGTGTGGCTTCTATCATCTTGTTGACTTCATCCTCTGTGAGAAGTTCTTCAGGTAATTTACGCCCTTTGGTTTTCTTTGTTGATTGGAAGAAGTCTGTTAATTCGGATTCTTTCCCACCATTCAGCCATCTGTAGAATTTCTTAATTGTAACTGCATAGTCATGCCTTGTTTCTTCGCTCTCTGTTTTTTTCCTGACAGCTATGAGCACATCTTCTATGTCTGTTTTAACTGCTTCATTCAATGGTTTGTCATTCATCATAAGAGCAATTTGCTTTAGAGTGCTGACATACTTCATTTTTCTAAAATCAGTTAACCCCTCAATTTCACATTGTCTGATAAAATCCTTGATAAGCTGAATGTTAGTTTCAGATATCTTTCCTTTAAGTCCTGATATTCTTGTTTCAAGCTTAGCATTATAGAGGGACATACATGGTAATAGTTTTGTGGGCTCTTAACCTTTTGGTTCAAATCCCACCCGAGGCTCTTTTCTCAATTGGTTCAAAGCCCTTAGTTTGTCTTTTACATTATCCTCTTCACAAGATAATCGAATTTTTACATATTAAAAACCTGAAAATGCCTGAAAGCCTGCATATGATTCTCAAAATGAAGGCATGCTACGTCATATGTTCCCCAGGCACACGCATTCCCCAGAATAATATTCTTCAGCACAATATCCGGGTGCAGTTCACTTTCCTGAGTTTCAATAAAGTCCTGCACATCATATGACGTGAGTGCAGCGGTTCTTTGTTCTTTACGATACTGGTTTATTCGGTTGTATAGTTCCTGCTCGCTTTTTATTGGATTTTGGTTCATGTGATGTGGTATGTTTTCAGCGTATATGCTGATGTGCCAAGTGGAGTGAAAGTGATGTGTTGTGGTTTTACGTGAGGTGGCTGGTGCTGATTGGTGTAGTGATTAAGGTTATCTTTGCAGAAAATGCAATACTTTAATGTATAAATGGTTATTTTCATCTCTTTATTTAGAAACACTTATTACTATCTTAGTTTATGAACTATATCTTCATAAATTTAAGGTGGTTAAAAATTGAAATGTGAACAATGTGGTTCGGACGTTAATGAAATGTCTAAGTCCTGCAGTAATTGTGGTTTTACTCCGCAGACAGCAGGTGATGGAATATATGCAGGATTCGGGAAAAGGCTCATAGCTGCTATTGTGGACTCGCTTATCATTTTAGTTCCATCGCTAATTATTTTCTTTGGTCTGTTCTTTGTACTTCAAGCCGCTTTATTTGTAACCTTCTTTGGAGGAAACATGGAAGGTGCACAGGCAGTAGAGACTTTAGGCAATATCATCGGATCAGTGTTGTCTTCAGGTATCTTCATCCTTCAGACGCTTTATTTCGCAGTATTTGAAAGTTCCAGCAAGCAGGCAACTCCTGGTAAAAGAGTAGCAGGCATAAAAGTAACAGACCTTCAGGGTGGAAGGCTCTCCTTTAGTAAAGCACTAATAAGGAATTTAGGAAAGATAGCTTCTTCTGTAATGTTCATAGGTTACATAATGATAGCCTTTACAAAACAACAACAGGGCCTGCATGATATGATCGCCGGAACCCTGGTTGTCAATGCAGAGTAAATCTTTAGAGATGCGGTCATATAATATCTGATAGCAACCTGGTTGTTTTAGGATGGTATCCTTCTGAAAATTCCATCCACTTTTTAATCTCAAATTCCAGTTTTTAGAACATGTGTTCAGTAACATTTGTTCCAAACATATATTTGCTCAGAGAATTTAACTATTTTATAATAATAACCCTGTCTTTTAGTGGGTGGGGAACAATGGAAATCAAACAAATCATACACATTTGTTTTGTAACTTTTCTTGTTTTTCAGACAATGGCCACAGGCGTGATAATAGCTGCTGCCATAGAAGCCAAAGGGCCGGTATATAGCGGAAATTACCTTACAGATATAATCGGTGACAGCTCATCGGATCTTGTGGAAATGAACGTGAAGAATTTCCGGGGATTCTATTATGACATCGATGGTGGAATTTCTACAGAAAGTCTCAGGATATATGGTGGAAACTATGTTTCTGACAGAACGATCAACGAGCAAGGTCTTGAATATACAAGTTCTATAAGATCCAATGATTTCGAATGCCTATCATGGAAAGCTGATTCTTACTATGTCATGGGTTTTTTTGGGGACGTATATGTTCCACTAAAAGCCGATACTTCGCTTCAACTTGCCAGGCTGATTACTGATGAGGGCGATAAATACACACTCAGAGAAGGCCAATCATTCAAACTTGGTGACGGTTATACGATCACACCAGGACAGATCAATGTGAAAGGTGGAACAGTCTATCTCGAAATATCCAGGAATGGCAAATTGATCGATGCTGAAACCATTGATATTTCAAAAGGGGAAGCAACATGGGTATACAAAATTAATGTTGCAGCTAAAACCAATGCTGAAGTAATGAGGCTACGTGTAACGGATGCGTTTCAGGCTCAGAATGGCAGTATGATAGTGCTAGAAGGCATCTGGTTGACTGATTTCAAAGATATTATTGAGATTGGGACAGGAGATACCTATGGCGTATTCGAAGTAGAGAAGCTGCCTGTAAATAGTTTTGACCTTGTCCTGAAAAACAATGCTCCGATAACCTTAAGCTCAGGCACTGTACAGGAACTTACAGATGAACTTAGATTTGTGGTCACAGATTCGTCAGAATACTTAGAGTTTTACCTGACCAACGAACAAGTGCAGACTCCTGTTAATAAGCCGGATCTGGAAATACTATCTGCTGACAGATGGAGTTTAACAGAGGATGGAGAATATCTGGCCATCTATGTAGACATAATCAACCAGGGTTCACTACCTTCAGCTATCACTACGATCCGCATTTCAGATATCGATCCTGAATGGTCTGAGGTTGAAGCTGAAGCAGATGTTTTGGCCCTGGAATCCGGGGAAGATGTAACTCTAAGAATTGAAGTCTATCTTCCTGATGAGATACATGGGACAAACCATAATTTCGCCATTGAAATTGACCCTGAGAATTATATCTTGGAGCTGGATGAAGGTAATAATGTTATAGAGACACCTGTAATCTATATCCCGGACTATCTTCCAGATCTGGTTATCACAGATGTCAGTTCCTTTGTTGCAGAAGATTCTCTGGAGCTATATGTTGATGTTACAAATCAGGGGAGCGGATATGCTGATCCGTTCATAGTTACTTCAGGTGGCCCTGGAACATCCGGTCAATGGTCTGGCTCAGAAAGCGTAATTTATGGGCTTGATCCCGGTGACGATACCACTCTGGAAATTGTGCTGGAAATACCGGAAGACCAGCTTGGAAAGTTAGCTAATATCGATATCATTGTTGATCCTGAAAATGCGATAGCAGAGCTTGATGAGAGCAACAACGGATGGTCGTGGTCACAGGAGCTGACAGTGGATGGAAACATTCTCAGGGCACCGGAAGATGATTTCTCCGAAAACACGCAGGAATCGGAAAGTCAACCAGAAAGTTCGGATGTGGGAACATTTTTAGGAGTCATTATTCCCATTGCAATAGTTTTCGGTGGTTTAATTGTCTACCCGAGGTTAGTGAAGCTTAGGTGGGAACTGAAAGCCATTGAAACATGTCCTGAAGATTGTCCTCCCGGCACAGAATTTTGTCTCAAAGAAGTTTGCCTGAAGCCTGGTTCTTGCAAGATTACAAAACTTCATCTAAAAGCCTGTACGTCTGATGATTGCAAAAAGAAGGCAATAGAAGGAGAAATTGTATCTGATCTTAATCGGATCCGTGCAGCATCATATCGTGGTGACAATCCAGATGCACTGCTGCATCAGGTTGAATCTTTATCTGTCAGGATAATTGATGAGGTTATTAGATGGTTGTCCGACAGTCCTGGATCATATGATATTTCAATCTCAGCAGATGTTGATCTGGGTGAAGCAACCTGCAAATACTCGCGTTACATCTGCAATCAGGAGAGAAGACCAACCAAAAAGAAGTCCTGGGAAAAGACGGTAAAAGGCTGCAATCGAGGTATCGGTACTTTAAATGACATTGACCTGAAAGATACTGCTATCTCTGAAAGACTGAAACTTGATCTGACTGGAATGATAATGCAATTCATAGAGAGATTTTGATCATTTAGATTGACTGTTAGGTTTGGTATTTGAGCTTTCAGTTTTATTAATTTGATCTTCCATATCTATTTTTTGGAATAGGATTTATTTTATTGTTAGCTAGTTATGCATCCCTGGATATTTAATTTCAAAAATACTATTTGTTTTATTATCAAAAACATTATAAAATTATATCGGAAGATTTATACATCACTTTAGAGAATATAGTCCTGAAATAACCAAACGCAATCTATGGTGGTATAACATGGAAAACGTAAAAAATAATACTAATGAGCTTTGCTTTTGTAAATCTAATTTTAGAAATGTAAAACCATATTTTCATCAAGCGGTTGGTCCATTATGTCTTTTGTGAAAGATATGTGGTCAGTGTTGCTTCTCTACTTTATAGGTGACACTCTAACTACTCTGTACGCATTACATACCGGAAATTTCTATGAAGGAAATCCCATATTGTCCAATATTTTCCAATCATATGGTTATACTTCAATTATACCATTGAAGATCGGCTTCTTGTTTGTAATGTACCATGTATATAATAATGCAGACAGGTATTACTGGAATATAACAAGATATTCTGTTGCCTGTATCGGCCTGCTTGCAACGCTGAGTAATACTGTTGCAGTTGTTCATGGTTAAGTTCAGAATTGTGTGGAATGGCCAGTTCTGAGCAATGTATTTTCATATTTTGATTCTCAAAAGGATATCTATGGCTAAAATCGCTTATCTGTACGTACTTGACACAATGGCTGACTGGGAGCCGGGTTTTTTGGTCGCTGAACTGAACACGGGTCGTTATTTTAGAAAAGATGCGGAAAAGTACACCGTAAAAACTGTAGGTCTTACAAAAGATCCAAAAGAACCTGTTGTGACAATGGGAGGAGTTAGTATTGTACCTGATATCAGTATCGATGAACTCACTACGGATTATGCAGGCGTATTGATTCTCCCGGGTGGTGACACATGGCTTGAACCAATCCATGATCCACTTATCGGTAAGGTAAAAGAGTTTCTTGAAGCAGGTATTCCAGTGGCTGCTATTTGCGGTGCGACAATGGGACTTGCAAAAGCAGGTCTTCTTGACAACAGAGCACATACAAGCAATGATCTGGGCTTTCTGAAATCGGTCTGCCCAAATTACACTGGTGAAGCCTTCTATCGCAATGAACCTGCAGTTACCGGTGATAATGTGATCACTGCTAACGGTGTTGCTCCACTGGAATTTGCACGTGAAGTTTTAAGAGAACTCGATGTATTTTCTCCAAAAACGCTGGAAGCGTGGTATGGTCTGTATACGACTCATGAGGCACAGTATTTCTATGCACTCATGGAGTCGCTGGATAAAAATGAGTAGTCTGCTTCAATAGCACTCTGGTGCATGAAGCAGTAGTTAGGATCATTCTAAGGTTCTTGTTTGCTGAAATATCATAATGCCTGTTCACTCAAGAAGAGCACTGGCATCTATGGTATCTTCATTTGCCCAGTTCTCTCCTGTCAATTCAAAAGCGGCACCTGTAACTAATATTTCGCACATCGGTGTGGTTATGAGTGAGCCGACTAGCAGGGCGAGGAATCCTATGTTAGCCAGAACCATATAAAAGACAACTATAATTATTGTTTCCACCGGATTGTCAATCGCGATTCTGACACTTTCTTTGCAGGCTGCAATACTGCCATATTCTCTGAGGATCAGAAGTGGCATTGCATATATGAAAAGGAAGAGTACAATGTATGCTAATAATGAGTTAATGAACGTAATCAGTACGTATGGGATGATTGAAACTATTATTAATATCCAGCTATTGACAAAGTTTCTGAGCTTGAATCCTTCAAATATATCTTTTAGCCTGATCTCCTTTGACCTGAGACTTTTCACAGCCATAAAGTTATAACCGTATGCAAGAGGTCCAAATGTGATCAGGAATATCGACCCGAACATGAATACAAGAGTGGCTGCTATCCATGTTCCTAGGTCCTTTTTAGTAAGTGCCCATGAGTTTTTTATTAATCCTTCATAATCCACTATAATATCTCCAAAAATTGATATGGTTGGTGATGTTTCTATGTCTTATTAACTTTTTTATGTTGTTCTGTGTGTTTTTATGAAGTAAACAAATCGATATGATGATAGGTTCTGAACGTTTCTCGTATTTATCGACTATATTGGACAGATTTTGCAGTTTTTGTAGAGTATAATAGATAAAATATGCATTTTTTATCGAGTATAATCGATGACTATATAAACAAAGCTCGCAAACTATTATTTGTGGATGTCAAAGAAAAGCTAAAGAATGCGATCATCGACTGGCATGAAAGAGAATTGCCACCTTTGCAGAGGCGTAGCTATAAACTCGACCTCAACACACCGCACGTAAATGACATTGTGGGTGTCAGAAGATGCGGTAAGACCTTCTACATGTATCAGTTAATACAGGAACTGATAGACCAGGGAGTTTCAAAAAGCAAAATACTGTATCTCAATCTCGATGATGACCGGCTTCAGCCGATTCATGGGAATGAGCTTCAGCTTCTGATAGAAACGTTCAGGGAGCTTCAGGACGTTCAGGACACTGATGATGACCGTCTGTATCTTTTCCTGGATGAGGTCCAGAGTTATCCATCATGGGAACGATGGGTTAAGGGTGTATACGACAGGAAACAAAATGTGAAAATAATAATAAGCGGTTCAAATGCTTCTTTGCTTTCACAGGACATCTCCTCATTGCTAACAGGCAGACATTTGAGCACAAAGATGTTCCCTTTCAGTTTTGCCGAGCTTCTTGAGTATCATTCCATAGAGTGCGATATGACGAAACTTCCGTATTCAGAGGACAAGGTCACTATAAAGCGAATGTTTAATGAGTATCTGGTAAGCGGAGGTTTCCCGGAGACGATAGTTTACCCTTCAATACAACATCATGAACTGCTCCAGTCATATTTTGACGACATAATCTATCGTGATATCATCTCAAGATATGGGATAAGGAATCCTCAGGTGTTCAAAGACCTGGCTTTGTTCTGCATATCAAATATTGCCAGACCACATACTTACAATTCCCTCAGGCGGCTCTTTGCAAATTATTCCTCTCTGAGTACGGATTCCCTGATAAATTACCTCAACTACCTTGAGGATGCTTTCCTGCTTTTCAGTGTTTCTCATTACGATGAGTCCCTGAAACAGCAGATGAGCAAACCCCGAAAGCTGTATTGTATCGATAATGGAATGATCAATGCAGTCTCTTTCAAACTCTTTTCGGACACCGGCAGACTTTACGAGAACATGGTTTTCATCCAGCTCCTGCGTTCCGGTCAGGAGGTCTACTACTGGCAGAACCAGAAAGGTCACGAGGTTGATTTTGTCACGAAAAGAGGTCTTGAACCAACCCAATTGATACAGGTCTGCTATGATCTTTCAGACCCCGAAACAAAAGAACGTGAGATAAACGGCCTGCTCGCCAGCATGAAGAATTTTAAGATGAACGAAGGATTAATCATAACTTCCGATGAGTTTGGCGAAGAAGAAATAGAGGGGAAGAAAGTGAGGTATGTGCCGTTGTGGTATTGGATGTTAGGGGAAGAATAGTTTATTACTTCCTAATTTTGAAAACTAAACATATTCCACTCCTTTATAATCTCCACATTTATCACATTTATATATCTCAATGTTCACTTTAGGTATGCTGAGTGAATTGTTCATTTTTGAGATAAAACCATCAATTTTCTGCTGGTCTGCAAATCTTTTCATTTCATCAGGTTCCAGAAACTGACTATACTTATCAATCAGTTTCATGTTTTCATTGCATTTGTCACAGGTTCGTTTTTTCATATAGTCACCTTGATATTTTGTTCCCAATTGTAGATTGTATTGGAGATTTATATTCCTCCGGCTAGCAGGGCGAAAGTGTTATTTAAAAATTTTTAATTGCAGTCCATATATTTTTTACAAGAGCCAGACAAATTAATTTATATGGTTTATGCTGGTATATATGAGTCAAAAAATAATGGATGAGTTACATTGGGGTTATATAGATGCCATTAAAGGTGATGCAATCTGACATATCAGGACTTACTACCGGGGAAAACAGAGTACTTAACAAGTTAAAATCGATTTATAGTACTAAGGAATATGATTCTTTTCTGTATCCTCAACCAGTAGTTATGTCTTACAACCCGGATTTTATTCTAATTGATCCCTACAAAGGCGTTTGTATTATTGAAGTTAAAGACTGGTCTCTTTCATACATACAAAGTATTAATCAAACAGAAGTTAAGACTATAACAGGAGAGCCACTGCATAATCCATCCTATCGGGCACGTCAATATTTTAATACTGTTAAGAATCTCCTCCAAACCGAAGATTTTCTTTTGAATGAAAAAAGGGAACTAAAATTCAGATTGTATTCTAAAGTAATTTTCACAAAAATGAACTCTCAAGAGGTCGATTCTTTAAAAGAAGTTCTTTGCCAGCCAGTTACAGACTGTTTGAGTTCTGACCAATTAACCTCTCTTTCTGTTAATGATTTGTATTCAGTTGACACAATCTTCCTTGATAAAGCAACAATCTCAACCATCAGAGGAAAAATATTCCCGGAATTACAGATAAAACGCATCCAGACAGAAATATGGCAATTCAACAAGAAAAACACTTTAGATAATCGTGTTATTGCGACTTTAGATTATGAACAGGAGCAATTTGCCAGAAGAATTCCATATGGTCATTATATGATTACTGGTGTCCCAGGAAGTGGTAAAACTGTAATACTGGTTGCAAGAGCTATTCATCTTTTGAGGGAAAATACAGAATGGAGGATACGAATCCTTACCTACAACAGGTCTTTGGAGAAAAAGCTGGAGCAGCATTTCAAATCCAAGCATGAAGACCTTCATTATATGGGAATAAAATATGAAAATATAGAAATATCAACATTTCATCAAATGGCTCGTGATATTGCAGTCATCAATATAACAGGAACCGAAGATAATCAATTTTGGGATGTAACTCTTCCATATATTGCAATGGATAAGGCTATTCCAACATATGATGCAATACTAATAGATGAATACCAGGATTTTCATGATTCATGGATTAAATTATGCCTGAAGGCCTGTAAAAAACATGAAGATAAAAACAAGGTAATAAGTGAGAATATATTCCTTGCAGGCGACAGACTTCAAAGTATTTACAACCCCAAATGTCATAGTTGGAGAAGTCTGGGAATTAATATTGTAGGAAGATCAAAATTATTGAAAACCTCATACCGTTCTGGTGGTTCCCATATTGACCTTGCGATGAATTATCTAATGCTTCATGAGGAGCTTCAAAAGGAAGTAGAGAATTTTTACGAAGGCAGGGACGGGATTTGTCAGAATTTTGATTCAGAGAGTTCAGTAAAATTCTTTACCGGCGGATATGGAATAATAAACAATCTTCTTTTGGACTTGCTAAATACCAAGTACAATCCACAGGATATTCTTGTTCTTGGACCTTCTCACATGGGTAATGAAAAATTATATCGGAATTTGGATGAATCAATTAAAAAAGTCTCAAAAGTTTCTAAAAATATCGATGAAAGTAAATTAGTGATTACTACATATCATTCTTCTAAGGGCTTAGAAAATAAAGTGTGTATTCTCCTTAATGTAGACAGAATAGAAAATCAAAGATTGATTTATGTAGGTTTAACCAGAGCTTCTGAGCAATTATATATCCACTCTTACAAAAGAGATGGTGGTGAAGTGTTCAATCAGCTTTTATCATGCAATCAATGAATGCCATTAAAAACATAAAGAAGCAACCTACTGTTGCCCCTTTCTCAAACTCTTCATTCTTTCAAGTTCGGATTCAAGTTCCTGTATCTTCAGTTCGTCTATCCTGTCGGTAAGTTCATCCAGTTCCTTGTCTGCCATCTTTACAGAATCGTGCAGTTTTTCAAGAATATTCTTTTCCAGACTGAGCTTTTGTCTTTTGGTCTCACTGATGAGGTCTTCAACAAGGATCTTTCCTTCTTCCTTGCTTAGTTTTCCTGCCTCCACTTTTTCCTTAACGAAGTCTCTTATCTTTTCATCAGAGAGTGCTGCAAGTCCTGCACCGATAAGTGCTGCTGCTCCTAAAAGACCTACCTTTTTCATTTTGTCCATATTTAAACTCCCACCGTTTACGTATTCATGATTCTCTGTCACAATGCCGGATGGAACTAAATGCAATTCCCAAATACAACTGTTAATTCTCATCGGCATTGTATCTGCACATTAAAATGGTCTTTCAACATATATCAAAACAATGGAAAGGTCTAAATTTCAAGACCAGTGAAAAAGGGAAGGGCAACACAGAACCTATCCGCAAGTCCTGCGTTGTCTGTTCAATAAAAGGCTGATAAACTTCATTCAGGGTTTTTCAAGATGTCCGCAGCCACAGCTTCGTCCAAGGAAAGTGGAAACCCTGTGCTTAAGGACATGGATATCATGTTCTCCCATGCTGTCAAGGAGATCCTTGTGTTCATTATCAATATGCTCAAGCATATTCTGCTCAACTTCATCAAGGTTATTTCCAATTGCCATGTAGTTGCAATCATCAATGCCTACATCGCTGCATTTTACCATTCTTATTCTCATAAAGACTGCTCCGGTATTCGGAATTAAAGTAATGAATGTAGTAGCATATAAACTTAGTTTTCAAACAAATTTTCCAGATTGGTAATGTATTTATCATCAAGGATCAATCATCTTTTAAACATGAAAATAAATGACCTGAAAGCCATTCTCAAATTCAGCTCAAGGGAAGAGGCGATATTTGGAAGATTCGATTTGCCCAAGGATGCATTCTATCCCATGGTCCTTTCACTGAAAGTAGGAGGTGCGTGGAGCTACTCCACAGATGACCTGAAGAGTATCTCTGTGATGAAAGTGTTCACGGACTATGATAAGGAGAGCAAAACAGGTCACACTATTGAAGAGGTCTGGTTGTTACTCAATCCCGAGTGGGTATCAAAGGAAGGTACCATACACAGACTGGAAAAATGTGGTGGGAAGGATGAGCGTTCCCTTGTCACACGACCTTATTCGGTCACGCTCAGGGCTGAACGGATCATAGTTGCATCCATCAGCACAGCAAAAAAGAAGATATTTGTAAAAGAATCAACTGAAAGAACAGTATCATTTTCCGGTCCTTCCGCATTCTATGCAGCACATGAGATGGAACATCTGGAGCATGTGGAGATAGAAGGACTTCCCATGTGGGCTTTTGAATATGAGGAAGTGAAGGACTGATATTTGCAATTTGATCTATCTCAAATACATTAATTAAATGCATATGTTTTTATATACTCCATACATGCATTAAAATTGAAAATACAGTTGTTAAATAAGTTATCAAACAGATGTACAATTTGATGGCTGGTTAAAGGTACTTGGCTAAAGGTACTATTATTTCAACTCATCCGGCAGACTGCCGGTATTTGAAAAAGGTGTTTACATGGGAATGTTAGATGACGTAAAATCAAAGAAAAAGCAGAAAGCTGCAGAGAACTGGATCAAAATGGGTGATTCAGCCAAAACAGTTGAAAAACAGGTTGAATATTACACCAAGTCACTGGACATCGATCCTTACAGTGCTGAAGCATGGTTCAAGAAAGGCAAAGCCCTTGAAAATATGGGACGCTTTGAGGAAGCGAAAAAATGCTTTGACCTTGCCATAGAGGTTGACCCGGATTATCAGGGTCTGATAGGTGCCTCCAAAGACTCATCGGCAAGTGTTTCTTCTGCTCCGTTAATGGAAGAGGATGTCTATGAGGCTGAAACTCCTGAACCTGTAATTGAAGAAGAAATGATGGAGGATGAATTCATTTCTGAGCCGGAGGTAATTGCCACCGAAGAACCTTCCAGTGAGGTTATTTCCTCATACAGGCCACCTGCTGGCGATGAATCGATATTCAGTAACATGATGTCAGGTGACGAGTCAGACAATGGCTCCCCGTCTTATGAAGATGAAGATTATGTTGAAGAGCAGGAAGAACTCATCGAAGACATCGATACAGAACCTGATTTCAGATCAGATTTCGGAGCTGAGTCTTTATCAGGATCTCCATCAGACTCATTCTCTGGATCTGGATCAGAGACTGAAACTTTTACAGAACAGGATTCCATATCTGAATCCAGGGAAGAACCGGAAGAGATTGTTTTTGGAGGCAGCTCTGTTTCATCATCAGAACCAGTGGAACATGATGTGATATCAGGTTCTCCATCAGTTGCTGAAAAAGAAGAACCATCTGTATTCTCATCACCTGAGCCTGTGGAAGAAAGGGAGGATACATTCTCATCTCCATCCTCGCCCGCACCAAAAGAGCCTGTTTCTTCTTACGCGGCTGAAGAAAATATTATTGGAAGAACCGAACCTGAACCAATAAGGTCTGCACCTGCAAGTACTCCTGCAAGCACACCCGTAGCTGCTTCAGTACCTCCGGTTTCAGAAGCACCAATAAAACGTGCTGCAGAATATGATTCATCCAACAGTATAGCAGGTTCTAAGCCAGTTGCTAAACCAGTTAGTAAACCAGTTGCAATTTCAGGAGCTGATCTTGTGGACATAAGGATACCATTAAACGAAACCCTCAAATTCTGGGCAGTCGGCGTTGTAGCAATGCTCGTTGTCCTGATCCTGTCCAAGATCCTTTGATCCTGTCCGGTAACAGGTTAAAGGAATTAATAATCAAAACGGAGATGTCCTTTTGAAGGACATGTTCATTCTTTTTTTAACGATCGTTCGTGTTGCTATCAGACTTCACCGATCAAAGTTCATCCAATGAATATCCAGTAGACAAGGATCTGCACAATTGTAAGCGGCACTCCTATCCTGGCAAATTCAATGAACCCGAGTGAGATATTGCTCCTGCGTTCGGCGTTCTGTATGATGATAACATTGCTTGCTGCACCCAGTATGGACAGATTTCCAGAGATTGTACTTCCTGCTGCCAGTGCCACAAATTCTGCGGTGCTTACATTAGCGTGCAAAAGGATGGGTATGTAAAGCGCTACCAGTGGGACGTTAGATATCAACTGGCTGAGAGTCACACTTATTGTAAGGATCATTGGAACTTTGCTGATGTCAATTTCGGATGAAGATATGATATTCTGGAAGAACCCGCTTTCCCATACACTTTCCATCAGAATGAACATGGCCACGAAAAATAACAGTGTATGCCAGTCGGTATTTTTCAGCACTTCTTTCCTGCGCTCACTGAAAATCAGGACAGGTATTGCTGCTACCAGAGCTATGTATGTGAGCTTCAGGTCGAACTGCTGCGCAAAGCCGGTTATTGCCAGTAGTATCTTTACGCAGACCAGCAGCAGTACAAGAGCCAGTGAAATTCTGGAAAATCCTGCTAGTTTTTTGTCACTTATAACCTGTTTTGAATGGCTCAGCACAGTTGAAGTGAAATTCTTCCTGTATGCTATTCTCAGGAATATGTATGCTATCAGCATGTTTATAACAGTTGGAAGAAGCAGATGGTCCATAAACACGATAAATGGGTTCTGCATCCCGCTTTCGAGTGCTATGAGGAGATTCTGCGGGTTGCCTATTGGACTGATGACACTTCCGGTAGTAACTGCAAATGCAAGTGTCATCAGAAGCAGTTTTGGGTCTATATGATGGTCCTTTGCAAGCAGAAGCACCACTGGTGTTCCGATTATTGCAAGTGTATCGTTCATAAGGAAAGCTGAGGCAAATCCCATTCCAAAAAGAATGTAAAGTACTACAAGATCAACCGAACCTGCATTTTTAAAAAAACGGTATGAAAGGTGAGACAGATAACCACTCATTTCCAGGGCCTGTCCAATGGCGAACATGCCAAAAAGAAATAGCAGAACATCGACATTGACGGCTTTAATGGCAGAAGCTATTGATATCTGGCCTGTAAGAAGCACACCGGCAGCACCAAGGGACATTATCTGCCAGATGCCAAGTCTTACATTTCCAACCTGTCTTACGGCTGTCAGAAAGAATACAATGGCTAGAATTACTAATGGTATTATCACTGCAACTTCAAATCTGCCGGTTTGCTTAAATATTTTGCTTAAGACTGTGCTCCCGGGTGCTTTCAATACTTATCCTTATCTAGAATGAGAACAAAACAGTTCCACTAATGTTTGGACGATTCAGGTATAAAGACAATGTATTTTACGGAGAGGTTAATGGAAATAAAGTAACTTCCATGGAAGGCTCTTTTATGGAGTGTGAACTCTCCGAACTTGAAATACTTCCACCTTCAAATCCGTCAAAGGTAGTATGTGTGGGTCTGAATTATCATGACCATGCCACTGAGCTTGGTATGTCTGTCCCTGAAGAGCCGATATTGTTTATTAAACCACCATCATCCGTCATCGGAAATCATGGAAAGATAATGTATCCGAAAATAAGCACGCAGGTAGATTTTGAAGCAGAGCTTGCTATTGTTATCGGAAAAAGGTGCAGGAATATTACTTATGACAGGGCATGTGATGTGATCGCAGGTTTTACCTGTTTTAATGATGTGACTGCCCGCGACCTGCAACGAAAGGACGGACAATGGACAAGGGCTAAGAGTTTTGATACTTTTGCGCCGGTGGGTCCATTTGTAGTTCCGGTTGACGAGTTTGACCCGGAGAATGCTTCTATAGTCAGCCGTGTAAACGGTGAGGTGAAACAGGATTCCAACATCAGCAATCTGATATTTGATATTCCTTATTTGCTGGAGTTCATTTCCGGGGTCATGACACTGGAGGTTGGTGATATTATTGCAACAGGAACACCGCCCGGAGTTGGTGAGCTTCACCCCGGAGATGTTGTTGAAGTGGAAATTGAAGGAATAGGAACTTTGGTCAACGAGGTTGCATAATGCTATTCGATCAGGTTAACAAAGAGCTGGAACTTTCCCAGCGTCATTTAGAGGTTTTAAAAGTAGTTGTTGGAAGAGGGCCTATCGGCATACTCAAACTTGCTGAGGAAACCGGTATGCCAACGCACAAAGTACGCTATTCTCTACGTGTACTTGAACAGGAACAACTTATCAAGCCTTCTTCACATGGTGCGATCGCAGGAGACGCAGTAAAAGAATTCCTGTCTGATTTTGAAAAGAACATCAAGGAATTGATTGACAGGGCAGAGGAAGTAAAGGAAATTGGTAATTCTTTCAGGTAATTCTGGGATAGTTACTGCTTCGTTAATGTTCTGACCATATCTTTTAAGTTCAGTTCTTATAATTCACTCTACTATATTGATGATTGCCGGACAATAGAAATTCCATTACGGAACTCATGTTTCCGGTATTTGATACTTGATACTCATATTTGATTTTCCCGGAGATCTATAATGACTTTAACTGACGACGATAAAAAGACCATAGAGAAATACGCGTTGCAGAATGCTGTAAAATACGGACAGGCACCACAGACTGGTGCTGTTATGGGTCGTGTGATGGGTGAATGCCCTCACCTGCGTCCAATGGCAAAGGAAGTAGGACCTGTTATCCAGCAGATCCTTGCAGAAGTTGCCAAAGAAACCCCTGAACAGTGGCAGGCACGTCTTGAGGCTATTGCTCCTGAACTCATAGAGGAGCTCAACACAAAGAAGGAGCCGGATAAGGGTCTTAAAGCACTTGATGTTGAAGAGGGAAAGCAGGTCGTTATGCGTTTTGCACCAAATCCAAATGGTCCGCCAACCCTTGGAAGTACTCGTGGCATCGTTGTCAATTCCGAATATGTAAAGAAATACGGCGGCAAGTTCATCATACGTTTCGATGATACTGATCCTCAGACAAAGCGCCCGATGCTGGAAGCATACGACTGGTATGTGGATGACTGCAAATGGCTGGGTGCTAACCCTGATGAGATAGTCATAGCTTCAGACAGGATCCCAATGTATTATGACTACGCCAGACAGCTTATCGAGATGGGAAAGGCATATGTCTGTTTCTGTGACGGTGCGGATTTCAAGAAATTCAAGGATGCTAAGGAAGCATGTCCTCACAGGGATGTAGATCCGCAGGAAAACCTAATGCACTGGGATAAGATGCTTTCCGGAGAGTATGAGGAGAAATCCGCTGTTTTGCGTATTAAGACCGATATAACTCACAAGGATCCTGCACTCCGTGATTTCGGAGCGTTCAGAATTGTAAAGGTTCCTCACCCACGTCCTGAAGTAGACGATAAGTACTGTGTCTGGCCACTTCTGGACTTTGAAGGTGCAATCGAGGACCACGAGCTTGGCATGACACACATCATCAGGGGTAAAGACCTGATGGACAGTGAGAAACGCCAGACCTATATTTACAATTATCTTGGCTGGAAATATCCGAAAACAACCCACTGGGGTCGTGTAAAGATGCACGAGTTCGGTAAGTTCAGTACCAGCTTATTGCGCAAATCCATTGAGGATGGCGAGTACTCAGGCTGGGATGACCCACGTCTTCCAACACTCCGTGCAATGCGCAGGAGAGGTATTCTCCCTGAAGCTATCCGTAAGTTCTTCATCGAGATGGGCGTTGGTGAAACAGACATTAGTATAAGTATGGACACACTTTACGCAGAGAACCGTAAACTCATTGACCCTGTTGCAAACAGGTATTTCTTTGTATGGGATCCTGTTGAGATCAAGATCACAGATTCAGAACCATGCACAGTAAATCCTTCATTGCACCCAACAGAAGACAGGGGATGCCGTGAGATCGAGGTTGCCGATAAGGTCTACATCTGCAGTGAGGATGCTGAAAAACTCCAGGTAGGTTCAAAGCTCAGACTCAAAGACCTTTACAACTTAGAGGTTACTTCCACAGAGCCTCTCCAGGCAAAGCATATCGGAGATTCCATTGAGTCAGTGAAGAAGGAAAAGATGAAGATCATCCACTGGGCTCCGTTGGATGGAGTTTCTGTAAGAGTTTTGTCACCTGACGGAGAGTTTACAGGTATCGGTGAAAAGCAGGTTACAACTGAGCTTGATAAGATCGTACAGTTCGAGAGATTCGGATTCTGCAGGATAGATTCAGTTCCTCCCAGCGATATCAAGGTCAAAAGACTAGTCCCTGTAGTGGCTTATTACACGCACAAGTGAAAAGAAAAGGGATTTAAATCCCTATTCTTTTTTGATTCATTTTTGTAATTTTATCCAAAAAGTCTTTTTTCCAGTTCACTGTTTTACTTATCATGGAATCTCATCCCAAATGCAGTTTTTCACGTCCAAAAATTGTGATAAGCAGATGTCTCGGTTTTGATCATTGTCGCTATGATGGCAAAATAGTCTCGTTTCCTCTGGCAGAGGCCATAAAACCATTTGTTAAATTTATTGATGTGTGCCCTGAGTATGATATCGGCCTGGGGATTCCAAGAGAGCCTATACGCATAGTTGAGAATAATGAAGATGGTAGCAGCAGGAAGCTGATACAACCTGCAACTGGACTTGACCTGACCGATAAGATGGAGTCATTTTCCAGGTTCTACCTTGAAAAACTGGATGATTTTGATGGTTTCATACTCAAATCTAAATCCCCTTCATGCGGGACAGGCACGACCAAAGTATTTCCTGATGCAGAGGCAGAAGAATATACTTATCACGAAGGGAATGGATTCTTTGCGGAAACTGTACTTAAAAAATATCCTGAAATCCCTGTGATAGATGAAGAAAAGTTCAAAGATCCGATAAAGAGGGATCATTTTCTGACACATGTCTTTGTACTTGCATCTTTCAGGGATGCATCCATGTCATGCAAACTTCATTCGCTGGTTGAGTTTCAAACTGCGAACAAGCTGCTCTTTATGGCTTACAATAAGCAGACAATGACAGCTATGGGAAACATAGTTGCCAACCGGGAGAATCTACCGGTTGAAAAGGTGTATGAGGATTACACTGAACTTTTAGTGCAGATACTGTCAGAAGCTCCACAAAGTGGCCCTGTTATCAATGCTTTTATGCACGCGTTCGGTTATTTTTCACGACATTTGAGTGCCGGTGAGAAGTTCGTGTTCATGCAGCAGTTACAAAAGTTGCGTGAAGATGGTTCTGTGATATTTGAGTTGAGAAGGTGGTTCATGTCAATGGCAGAAAAATATGATGTGGAGTATCTTTCTAAACAGACACTTTTCTGTCCATATCCGTCGGAGTTGTCTGTTTAGTTTTCGAATTTACGAGGTTGCCCTGTAGAAATTTACCATTCAACAAAAACAACTAGGAAGCTAAAACCAAAGTACAATCCGCCGAAGGCGGCACATTCCGATGATTCTATACAGAAACTAATCCAAACAATATTGTATTTTCGTTGAAAGTGCTACAGAACTCCTACAAATAAACAATATCATGGAATTACGCAGAATATTTTATTTCTTCTGATGGGAAAACGCCGGCTTCGCCGGACCCTTTGGGATAACTCAAGTTATCCATGATTATCAAATAGATTCTAGTTATCAAATACATTCTAATGAATATCTACAATACAAATGCTCCAGTGTCAGATAATTTATATCAGTTGAATTTCCATACTATATTGTCGGTACATGTCACGTGGGGAATCTAAAGGAGATGCTATCGTGGAAGGCAATAATGATATCGAACTAATGGATGTTCAGGAAACTGATGAAGACGAAGACATGATAGAAGTTTGTCCAGTATGCGGCAGTCCTGAACTATATTATGAAGCAGGTGGCATTGAAGGTCTCTACCACTGCAAGTATTGTGGTTACATTGGTGCCTTTGTCATTGATGCGAACCTGAAGATGATGAAACTGATACGTGACGAGTACGAAAGTAAGGCACGTGTTTCTGAATAAACTAAAGCTACGCTTCCTGAGTGAAGCAAATTAAGAAAAAAGATGTTAACAGGTGGTTTAACCACCTATTGTTTTAAGTTATTTTAAGCCTAAGATTTACTGCTTCGCAGGGACAGATTTGACTTCTGTCTTTCTGATCTCTACCCTTCTGAGTGGGTAGATGGACTTTGCGTTCCTGTAGATGTTTGCGGAAAGCTTGCCCATGATCGCTTCTTCGATGAACTGCTCGAAGTTAAGCTCTGCTGCACGTTCCTTGACTATCTTGACCATTACTTCCCTGATGCCTTTGATCTGACTTGATCTTGCTCTCTTAACAGTGAAGCATATTGGTTTTACTCTGATGACGTATCCGTCCTTTGTTGTAACGTCAAGGTTCGCGTCAATTCTTGAGGTCTGACGCTTTACGATTGAGCGAAGGTAATCTGTTGTGATCTCGTGACCGAGGAATCTTGTGTTTGCAACGTCACCGCTGACATTGTTGATCTCGAGTCTGAGCTTTGTGTTATGCTTTGTGAAATCGTTAGCAATTTCGCCGACTGTGGTCTCAACGACACGACCGATGAGCTGTTCAGGCTCTTCTGCAGGGGTAACACCAATGTTTGTCCTGCTGATGAATTCCGGTGTTTCTACGTTGTACCATGTCTTTGACTTCCATTTGTCTAACTTTCTCTGCACTTTCCTTGCCAAGTAATAATTCCTCCAGATGAGTGTGATTTAATAATATAATTTAGTGAAATTTGTAATCTGTAATTGTTCAACGAGCTGTCATAGATAATTATGAAATAATGTATGCACTGATAAATTGGCTCTCTATAGTATGCATATCTATATATAAACAAATCGGTTAGGTCTGATCCAGAAGGAACCTGTATCTAGTATGGATCCAGCCAGCAATGGTTACAAAAAGTATTTTATGAATAAATACTTCTCTATGGCAGTCACAGTTGGATAACTGGCAAAACAGTCTTTGTTGATTTTATAATTACCAATATAATATACTCAAAGGGGCACTTCAATGAAAAATCCGCTTGAATCTATAAGGGAATCTAAACCGCTTGTACATCACATAACAAACTGGGTAACGATATATGACTGTGCTAATATGACAAGAGCGTTCGGTGCTCTTCCAATTATGGCTCATGCCCCGGAAGAATGTGCTGACATGACAGGCATTTCCACGGTTTTCGTCCTTAATATCGGAACTCTTACAACAGAGCTCATCGATGCAATGGTCCTTTCTGCAAAGGCTGCAAACGAGAAGAGCATGCCTGTGGTCCTTGATGCAGTAGGGGTCGGTGCAACAAAGTTCCGTGATGAAATGGCTGCAAAAATACTTGATTCCGTCCATGTGGATATTATCAAAGGAAACTATTCCGAGATCGCAAAGCTCGCAGGTGAGAATGCAATTACAAGGGGAGTAGAGGCTACATCCATTGAAGCAGATCCTAAGAAGATTGCAAAGGAATTCGCAAAAGCCAGGTCATGTGTAGTTGTAATGACCGGTGTTGAGGATATTATCAGTGACGGAGAAAGGACATTCGTTGTTAAGAACGGACACGAACTCATGGGTTCAATTGTCGGAACAGGATGCATGGCCGCATCAATAATCGGTTCCTTTGCCGGAGTAAACTCTGACCTATGTGAAGCTGCAAAGGATGCTCTCTGCTATTTCGGAATCGCAGGACAGCTTGCAGCAGAAAAGTCCGCAGGTCCTGGCACATTCAAGATGTATCTATATGACGAGGTCTACAACCTTTCAGATGAAAAAGCACAGTCCATGATGAACTTTGAAGAGTGCTGAAACCGATGACTGACAAAAGATCATTGCTGGATGAAATTGATTTCTACCTTGTGACAGACTCCGGTCTGTCAAAAAAAGGTACGCTTTCGGATGTGGAAAAAGCGGTTGCTGCAGGATGCAGGATAATACAGTATCGTGAGAAATCCATCAGTACCAAGGATATGATTATCGAAGCCGCACAGATAAAAACACTATGTGGCATCAAGTCAATTTTTCTTGTAAATGACCGTGTGGATGTTGCTCTGGCCGTTGATGCTGATGGTGTGCATATCGGACAGGACGACATGCCAATAGGTATTGCAAGAGAGCTTATCGGACCGGATAAAATAATCGGCCTTACAGTTCATAATGTAGAGGAGGCTCTTGAGGCTCAGAGAATGGGTGCAGATTATGTGGGACTTAGTCCGATCTTCAACACATCAACCAAGAAAGATGCCGGAAATGGCATCGGTCCAGAAAGCATCAGAGCTGTGAAAGATGCTATCAAAATCCCTATTGTTGCTATAGGTGGCATCAATAAGCAGAACAGTGAAAGTGTTATCCTTGGCGGTGCTGACAGTCTGGTTGTTATCTCTGCGGTAGTATGCAGCGATGATGTTGAAAGAGAGACCAGGGAGTTTATTGATCTGATACAAAGAACCAGATCACAAAGTTAAATACAAATCTTTATTTTTGAAAAAGTAGATAGTTCTGATGGATTTCCCCCATCAGAATCTCAATTTTAGTTAAAAGCAAAAAATAGTAATGTGAGAAATCAGAGGAACCTGATTCCCCTTGGCACTTCTCCCACTCTCTTCCTGAATTCCTCAGGCCAGTTCTCAGGGTCAATTCCTTTCTGTGCAAAGAAAGCTGAAGCCCATCTCTCAAGTCCCACACCGGAACATCCTGACCAGAGTTCCTCGCCGGACTGGCATTTGACATTAAATCCAGATGGATACTTGTTTCCATTCACACTTACATTCTGGAATTCCAGCCACTCAGCATCCTCGCCACGGTAAGGGAGCACAGCTTCATAATCAGTTGTACCGGCTTCAGTCTGCTCGGAAACTCCTGTAAGTCCTTCCTGTGCCATGAACCATGGTGTAACCCATGCCTTTCTCCATTCAAGATCAAGAAGCTCGTTGAAGATGTACATGTACTTCTCATGGAGTTCGTTTGCAGTCTTGATTACCTGTTCTTTGGTGCCAACCCAGAGAATCTCGATCCTGTGGAACTCGTCCACACGCTCCATACCATGGATTCCACCACTCTCGTACCTGTGTGAGGTTCCGGACCTGTCGAACACCTTTATAGGGAACTCGTCAGTAGGGATTGTCTCGCCCTGCAGGTATGGCCAGAACGGAGGACACTGTGCATAGCACATTCCACCAATCGGATCACCGATCTTCTCTTTGATAAGGGATGTTGGAACCTCAAGTGTTACCTTGTAATGATCAATAACTTCCTCCCAGAACTCAGGGTCTCTTGTCTTTGGAGGACAGACGTAGTAAATTTCAGGATAAACACCCTTTGCATGTCCGGATTTCTGCCAGACTTCCCATGGTACAAGCTTTGGGAATATCATTTCCCTGTATCCAAGCGGTTCGAGAAGTTCCTCCAGAACGATTCTCTCAAAGGTCCTGAACATCCTTGTGGACTGCGGGCCATGGATCCACTGTCCCCTGCTGGCACCTCTCTTGAGCCAGCCGGCTTCCATCATGGCCTTTGTCGGGTCATCTGAGAACTTGTGTTCCTTCTTCTCACTCTGCCAGAGTACATTCCAGTGCTCGGTCTTTCCACCGTAAGTTCTCTGTTCCAGCTTATCTTCCATAAGGGAAAGTATCCTGTCTGGAACACGGTTTGACATTGCAGACTCATCAACATCAAGGGCCAGCTTGAGTATTCCGCCTTCATAGGTCATTTCTGCAACATAAGGGATTTTCATTGGAGGAAGTTCTTTTTCAGAAGGAATCTCAATTGTGTATGAATCAACCTCAATTCCACGGATACCAATCTTGAATTCCTTTCCAAGTTTTGCTGCAAGAGGCTTTCTCATACGGAGCAGCGCATCGTGGACACGTACATGCCTTCCGGACTCAAATGTCAGCTTTATCCTGTCAGCTTCAACACTCCATGCTGTGATCTTTGCACCCTGGCCTTCCGGAGCGCCTTTTGTAAGAATGGTTTTGTTAGCCTCTTCAATGTATGCAGCGACAACATCAGTTGCTTTGCTGGCATCCGCACTTGTCTTAAGGGAACACTCCAGCCTGAATTTGAAGTCGATTGTAATTCCTGCACCCTCCGGTTTATCTGCCGGACAGCATTCATCTCTTTTCTTTGCTTCCATAGATTTCCATTCCTCTGTATTATTGTGATAGGGTAAATTATAAATTAAGCAGCTATTACTGCTTTTTATGAACGTTATTGTTATTTCCAGCCCTCAGGCTACTTTATGCAAGATGTATCTTTTGCTAATTAAGAGCTTCTCTTAATTGGTCAGTCTCCAAGAGTTATTCTTTTAACGGAAAAAAGCATCTATGGCAAAAAAGAGGTGCTCTATGAAAGTCCTGATATTAGGTGCAGGAGCAGTAGGTCTGACCCTTGCTGCAAAATTATCTTCTGTTTGTGATGTACATGCAGTATGCCGCCAGAGACATGCTGACAAAATAAAAACCGATGGTTTTAAGATGACAGGTATCTGGGGCGAAGCCACCTGTAAAGTCAGTTGTTCAGAAGATGCTCCAAAAGATGATTATGATTATATTTTCATTTCTTCCAAGTCCACTGCAACAGAATCTATCTGCGAACAGTTCGCAGATATAATCAATGGCAGGGAAGTTATCAGCATGCAGAACGGCCTTGGCAACGAGGAGATCATTGCAAAGTACACCGATAAAGTAATCGGAGGCACCATAATTACAGGTTTTGAATGGGCAGGCGATGCACAGATACATGTATCCGTTGAAACCGGGCCAATGAACCTCGGAAGGTTCCCTTCAGGACTTGATGACAGCGTGCTTAGACTTGTAGAACTGGTTAAAAGTGCAGGTATTCAGGTAAACGGAACAGAGAACATTATGAGTTCTGTCTGGTCTAAGGTTCTCTACAATTCAGCCCTCAACCCTCTTGGTGCAGTCATGGGAGTTCCATACGGGAAGCTTGAGAACTCACATGCATGGACTATTATTGAGAACATCGTTCATGAGGCTTTCAAGGTCACTGAAGCAGAAGGTGTTGTACTTCCCTGGAAAACAGCAGAAGAATACCTTACTTTCCTGCATGACTTCCAGCTTCCTAATACCGCAGAGCATCATTCATCCATGTATCAGGATATCACTTCCGGAAGGAAAACTGAGATAGATTTCCTCAACGGTGCAGTAGTATCAAGGGCAAAGAAACTTGGAATCAATGCGCCATACAATACATTCATTTCAGAGCAGATCCGCTTCATGGAAGCATTGCAGGTAGAAAAACTGAAACAGGCATAATGGATTGTAAATTAAAGTTGAAACAAAGATTGGAACAGTGATAATATGGCAGTCAGGTCAGTAATTGAACTTGTAGAACAGGGATTTGAAGCAGTTGAAAAAGAAATACTTGAGTGTACAGACTGCCAGCTTCATGAGACTGTAACCAATAAAGTAATCAGTAAAGGCTCCAGAACTCCGAGGGTTGTTTTTGTAGGCGAAGCACCAGGAAAGAATGAAGATGAAACCGGCATCCCTTTCTGTGGCAGGGCAGGCAAGAACCTTGACGGTATGCTGGAATACATGGGACTCTCAGGCGATGACTACGCTGTCATAAATACAATCAAATGTCGCCCTCCTAAAAACCGCAACCCTCTCAAAAGTGAGATCAAAGCCTGCAAACCATTTCTTGAAGCACAGATTCAATTGCTAAATCCAAAAGTAGTAATCCTGCTTGGAAACACCGCAGAGAAAGCATTTTGTGACGGAGAAAAACTGGAATGGGGAGTTCCAAGGGCAGTGAATGGAAAATATACCCTTCTGAAAATATATCATCCGGCAGCTCTTATTTACCAGCGTTCAAGGATTGAAGAACAGAATACTCTGATTGATAACAATAGACATCTGTGGGAACTGGAATAAAGGAACGTGCCGCCTGCGGTGGATGGTCGCACTGATATTTCTTTCCTAATGAACTTTTGCAGAATTATCATAAACACAAGGGTGCGACAGACAATAGTTTTGCTAATCGGAAATCATGAATAACTCCATCCATCCCGAAGGGTCACGGCGAAGCCGGCACAATCCTAAAAGGTATAATTATCTATATTAATTGAATATAACTTTTCATATATTTACGAGGAGTACGGGTGACTGTAAATTATTGGAAGTAGTATATTCTTAGCAGGAATGATATCCTATATTATCAATAATAATCTGTTTAAGTAGTATTAAGATTGTACGTGAATGTTTACTTTTCAAGAAGGAGGACTATTTTGGGTTTTTCAACAAAAAACATGCCTTACAAATACTGGTTCTTTGTTTTTTTGTTAATAGCCTTTTACTTAGTAGAACATTGTGGTATTGGCAATGGACAGTTCGCTATTCCAATACTAATTTTAAGTTCTATTGTTTCCACAGCATACCTATTCATTATACATTGGTTAGTACTTAAAGAAGGTATACTTTATACATTGCTAGCGTTTTGGTTTGGTGGATTGTTTTTAACATGTTTAGTTATATTAATCCAGTCACTTTATGAAATTGGGATTTGGGTACAAGAATATAAGAACAAAAGCAAGGAGTCAAACTGAACTGCCTTCTGGCTACATATTATCTCAATGATGTATTATACATGCGTTCTACAGAGTCAAAAAAAGAAACCTCAATCTTCAAGGTCTTCTGCTATCTCTTCTGCCAGTTTTGCATTCATCAGCAGATCATCCACAGTGGCAATGAGTGAAGTTATCTTTTCTGTGGAAATATGAATGCACACACTGTCATCCTTGACTTCAGTATGCATATTTGTCAGGTTATCAGGAGCCAGTGAATCTGCAATTCTCTTAGCTACCTGTATGGCACCTTCGTCCTTGAATTCAATAGTTGTAGTAATTTTCATTCAGTTTTCTCCTGCTTTGGGAGTTGTTCTGCAACTATCTCATCAACCTTAGCGATGAACTGCTCGGCAGTTCCAGGTGGTATTGATGCACCGGATGCAACATTATGTCCACCGCCTTCACCGCCAACTAACTTTGCAGCCTCGCGGAGTGCAAATGAAAGGTCAAGTCCTTTTCCTACAAGTGCGCGGGTGCCTCTTGCGGAAACTTTCACAAGATCATCGACCTGATTCACTGCAACAAAAGGCATTTCAGGATTTACATACCTGACAAAAGTACTGGCGATCATACCTGTAGACTCCATGTCGGTGCCGATCAGGTAACCGATACTTTTTCCTTCTTTGACCATATCCATGCCTTTTTTGATATTCTCCACAATAGATATCTGGTGGGAGATTGCCATGTCCCTTGCTTCTTCCAGATGTGTTTTATCTTTCAGGCATATGGAAAGTCCCATGCCATATTTTTCAGCCTTACCGCAGGTATTGAGAATTGCAACAAGGTCATAGACATTGGAAACTATCTCTTTGTTCAGAATGTAAACATCACCGATTGCCGCATCAATTGCTTCAGGACTGGCATGTTTTGCAAGCTTGAGCGCAACAGCTGAAGTAAGTGCTTTTGTTTTGTCAGGGCTCAGGTCTTGGATATTTCCTTCAATTCCAAGGAAATCAAGGAATTGCGCTATCTTTTCACTGTCACCGGTTATATCAAGATAAGGTTCTGGTGTGTACTCAAGCACCTTTGCAACGTCACCGTCACCAATTCTAAGTCCTTTCTTAATAGAAACAACTTCAGCATTAACAGCCTCCTCAAGAATATGACCGTTAAGAGTACTGAAGATCTGCTTGTCACCCACAGCGCCTGCAATAGCAAGTCCTGAAAGGTCAACATTTGCAGGTTCCATTTCCATTGCAACAAAGAATGTGACTCCAGAGCCGGATATGTGCATTGCACCGTCAATTCCCACAATGTGAGGATTTACCAGCACCTTTGCAGGAGATTTGCCAACCGGAACGTGGTGGTCAAGTACAACTATATCCTGCTTGATCTCGGAGATCATGTCTGACTGGCCGCTGCCCATGTCACAGAAAATCACAAGGTCATCGTCTGCTGTGGTCTCCTTCACCATGTCCACAACGGATTTATCAAGACGCGGCACAATGGATGTATGAAAACGGATGTCCTGTCTTAAAAGAGCCTGGCAGATAATGCCGGCTGATGTCAGGCCGTCGGCATCATTATGGGAAATCACACGTACACGTTCGTATTTCTCAATTACGTCTGCGGCTTCACGTGCCAGTTCCTTGAGTTTTTGCATCTCGATATTTAAGTTCATCCGAATCTCCGAATCAAGATAGAAGCGAGTCTTAATTAGTCTTTCTTCTGTACATCAGAACTTCACCAGGCATTGTGGAACTTCCGGCTTCCATTACGGTACCTATGTTGATACTGGAATTGATGCCTGTATGCACATCATCACCCATGATTACACCGAGCTTTCTTCTTCCTGTGTCCACTACTTCGCCTTTGATAACTGATTTCACATTCTTGTTGTCGTGCCTGAGATTTGCAACCTTTGTACCGGCACCGAAATTACAGTTAGTTCCTATGACACTGTCACCAACATAACTGAGGTGTCCTATTTTTGTACCATCCATTATTACGCTGTTCTTGATCTCAACAGCATTGCCTATGTGGGCACTGTTTCCGATTGCAGTTGAAGCCCTGATAAAGCAGTTGGGACCGATATCACAATTGTCGCCAATTATGACCGGGCCCATAATATAGGCACCGTTCCTGATTATTGTGTTCTTTCCAACCTTCACAGTTCCATGCAGGGTTGCGTAAGGCTCAATTGTTCCTTCACGTGTATTATCGATATTCTCAAGCAGTACCTTGTTTGCGTCCAGGATATCCCATGGCCTGCCAATATCGATCCACTCGGTTTCCAGAAGCTCATAACCTACATTAAGACCAGCATCAATCATCATCTGCAGGGAATCAGTAATTTCGTATTCTCCCCTTGATGATTTCCCGGTCTTTGCAATATAATCGAAAATAGCTTCATGGAAAAGGTATATGCCTGCATTTGCAAGGTTAGTAGGCGGGTTTTTAGGCTTTTCAATGATGCGTGTGACTTTATCTCCATCGGTTTCAATTACTCCGAACTGGGAAGGGTTTTCCACCTTCTTGACACTTATAATGGCATCTTCAGTTCTTGATACAAGATGAGCGATATGTTCTGTGCTGACAAGCATGTCCCCGTTAAGCACTATAAAGTGACCTTCTACAAAGCCTTCTGCACAACCAATAGCGTTTGCAGTTCCAAGTTGCTCTTCCTGACGTACGTACTCAACGCTGATCCCAAGGTGACTGCCATCTTTGAAGTAATTCCTGATAGCATCTTCACGGTAGCCTGTCACAATAAGGAATTCCTTCACACCTGCCTCAATAGCAGCATTGATGGTGTGTTCTATCATTGGCTTGTTAGCAATTGGTAGCATCACTTTTGGTTTTGAAGCGGTAAGTGGCCTCATGCGTGTGCCTTCACCGGCAGCCAGAATTACGACTTTCATTTGAGGCACTCCTTTACTATATTCTCAACCTTAGCATGCAGTTCCTCAACATTCTGTCTTGCTTCTGCTGTGACTCTTATCTTTGCCTCGGTTCCTGAAGGTCTCACAAGCACCCAGCCGCCTTCCATATCAACCCTGATACCGTCAATGCTGGAAACTTCACCCATGCTTTCAAGTTTTGAACTGACAGCCTTCATGACAGCAGCCTTTTTATCATTGTCACATGCAACTGTGCTTCTGAGTGTAGGATACTTCGGAAGCTCATCCCGCAGCTCCGAGAGTTTCTTCTCTTTTACAATGTCAACAAGCAGGGCTGCCGCGTAAATTCCATCCGGGCAGTAGGAAATTCTCGGGAAAATCCAGCTTCCGGAAGGCTCGCCTCCAAAATCAGCTTTCAACTTCTTCATTTCCTCGGCAACATAAACGTCTCCGACCCTTGTGTGAACAACAATTGAACCTGGCATGGAATCATCAACAATCATTGATGTGTCAACTGGAACTACAATTTTAGGATTGCCTTTACACTCAAAGCGTGCAAAGATTGCAAGCATCTCGTCTCCGGAAAGAAAGCCACCATTCTCATCCACAGCCATCATTCTGTCAGCATCACCGTCATGCGCTATACCAAGTGCTGCATCGAATTCCTTTACTGCTTTTTTCAGCATCCAGAGGTTCTCATCTTTAGGTTCCGGGTTGCGTGCCGGGAAATGACCGTCAAGCTGGGAATTAAGCGTGATTACCTCGCATCCCATCTCGCGTAAAAGGAAAGGAGTTATTGTTCCTCCTGCGCCGCCTCCGCAATCAATTACAACACGGATTGGCGCACCTTTGGAGTGGCTGAGTATCATATCCATATGGTCTCTTACGGCATTTCCGTATGTGGTGATCTCGCCCACCTCATTCCAGGGAACATAAACAAAATCCTCTTTCTCGATGGTATCCTCGATATCTTCCTGCTGGACCGAGTCAAATGCCATTCCATCAGGATTCCATAGCTTGATACCGACATCTTTTGCAGGATTGTGTGATGCAGTGATCATTACTCCACAATCGTAATTTCTTGCTGCGTATGCAAGTGTTGGAGTCGTCACAAGACCAACTCTTACAACATCACAGCCGGCAGACATCAGACCGGAAATTACTGCAAGCTCGATCATTTCCCCTGCTACTCTTGGGTCTCTGCCAATAACTGCAGTCTTCTTTGATCTTCCAAGAGCCATTCCAACTTTCAGTGCCAGGTCTACGGTAACTTCCACATTTGCAAGTCCGCGGATGCCTGAAGAACCAAATAACTTCATTTACTATCCTCTCTAAAAATAAAATGATTATTCAACGGTCACACTCTTTGCAAGGTTCCTTGGTTTGTCAATTGAGCATCCCTTTGCCAGTGCAGTGTAGTATGAAAGCAACTGCAATGCAACCGAGGAAAGCACAGGTGACAGTAACTCGTGTGTAGGTGGCACACGTATCACTACATCCACGTACTTGTCAATCTCCGTATCGTCGTCATCTGCAACTGCAATAACAGTTGCATCACGTGCTTTTACTTCCTTGATATTGCTCAGTATCTTCTCATATGTGTGTCCTTTTGTGGCTATGGCAACAACTGGTGTTTCATTTGTGATAAGTGCCAGTGGTCCGTGCTTGAGTTCACCTGCCGCGTAACCTTCGGCGTGTATGTATGAGATTTCCTTAAGCTTCAAAGCTCCTTCAAGAGCCACAGGGAAATTCAGATAGCGACCGATGAAGAAATAATCTCTGCTGTCAGCGAACTGCTCAGCACACTCACTAATTGCTTCCTTTCGGCTGAGCACTTTTTGTATCTGTCCCGGAAGCTTCTTTATTCCGACTATCAGGTCTTTTGCTTCGTTGGCACTGATAACTCCTCTTGTTCTTCCGAGATTTATCGCAAGCATGTAAAGTGCCATAAGCTGGGCTGTGAATGTCTTTGTTGCAGCAACTCCTATCTCAGGTCCTGCTCTGGTATAGAGAACGCTGTCGGATTCCCTTGTTATTGTGCTTCCAACTACATTTGTGATTGCAATACTGCGGCATCCGTAAGACGCAGAACTCCTGACTGCTGCAAGGGTATCGGCTGTCTCACCGGATTGTGTAATTGCAATTGTAAGTTCCTCTCCGCAGAGAACAGGGTTACTGTACCTGAACTCGGATGCAGTTTCAATATCAGTGTGCAGACCTGCAAGTCTCTCAAAGAGGTACTTTCCAAGAATGCCCGCGTTCCACGAAGTTCCACAGGCTATGATCGTGGCTCTTCTTAGTCTTTTGATCTCGTCCGGTTTGAGATATATCTCTTCAAGTGTGACAGTCCCTTCAAGCTCAGAAAGCTTACCTGCAAAGGTGTTCTGTATAGAAGTTGGCTGCTCGTGGATCTCTTTTAGCATGAAGTGTTCATAACCCGCTTTCTCCGCAGCCTCCAGATCCCATTCTATTGTTTCTGTCTCTCTTGAAACTGAGTTTCCTTCAAGGTCATATATCTCAACTGAATCCGGTCTAAGAAGACCAATCTCATTATCATTTATGAATATGACTTCTTTTGTATGCTTTAAAAAAGCAGTGACATCGGATGCAGCATAGTTGTTGCCTTTTCCAATTCCTATTACCAGTGGGCTGTCCTTTCTTGCAAATGCTATGAATTCCGGTTGGTTGTTGCAAAGGGCAGCAATGGCATATGATCCCTCAAGCTCCGTTATGGTTTTTGCAAGCCCGTCCAGCAGACTCATTTTGCTATTACAGCTCATGTTGAAATGCAAAAGGTGTGCAATGACCTCGGTGTCTGTGTCTGACTTGAACTCATAACCCTGCTCTATAAGCCTTTCCTTGAGTTCCAGATAATTCTCAATTATGCCGTTGTGTACTACTGATATGTCTGAAGAATTGTGAGGGTGAGCGTTCCTTGTTTCAGGTTTTCCGTGTGTGGCCCATCTGGTGTGTCCAATTCCTATATTTCCTGATAAGTTTTCAGGAATTACTCCTTCCAGGTCTTTTATCCTGCCTGCGATCTTATATGTCTCAAGTTTTTCATTAAAAACAGTTACACCAGCAGAGTCGTATCCTCTGTATTCCAGCATCTTAAGCGATTCAAGCAATATGGGCACTGCCTGCTCGTCTCCAATATATCCAACTATTCCGCACATTTTTACACCTTACCTTAATTTACAAGTGCATTTGTTGGTACGTCCTCTGTAATTGTTTTTCCAGAGCTGATGCGACAGTTTGAAGATACCATTTTTCCAGCTCTTATAAGCACATTTCCGCCGACATCTGTGTCATCACCAATGACAGTTCCAAGCTTTTCAGCTTCATGAAGCTCATTTTCAAGAATAATATGCAGCTCCTCACCTTCTTCTGTGATGAAGTTCGGACCTGTTGTAACATTGCTTCCTAAAACGGAACTTGAAATATTGCTGTGCGTACTGATCCTCACATCATTCATCAGTATGCTGTTCTTGATATAGGTATACGAAGCTATTGACACGTTATTACCAATGCTGGTGGAAGGTAATATTACCACATTTGGTCCGATGTCGCAGTTGTCACCAATGACCACGGGTCCGACGATGTATGATCCAGATCTGATGGTTGTGTTCCTGCCGATCGAAACACTTCCCTTTATGCTGACACAATCTTCGATCTTTGCTTTTGAAATATCTGTCTCAAAATCACCGAGGATAATAGTATTTGCTTCCAGCAGGTTCCATGAATAAGCTGCATCAAGCCATTCAGCGTTAGTTATTGCAGTTGTTACAGGCATTCCTTCATCGATCATCATTTGAAGAGTGTCGGTAATTGCATACTCGCCGGTTGTTGATACGGCTGTCCTTTCTATCATTTCAAAGATGTCTGTTTTAAAAAGGTAGATACCTGTGTTGATAAGATGACTTATGAGTGTCTTTGGTTTTTCAATGATCTCAACAACTTTCTTTCCTTTGGCAACTATTACTCCATAGCCGCTAACATTGTCTTTCTTGCATGTGAGCAGTGTAGCATCGCCTTCTTCTCCGTTGATAAGATCTGCAATGGCATCAGGGCCGATAATATTGTCCCCGTTCACGACAATGAATTTTTCTTCATCCTGTCCTATTAGATCACGTGCCTGAAGAATTGCGTGCGCTGTTCCTATCTGTGCTTTTTGTTCAACGTACTCTATTTTAACACCGAAGTTGATCCCATCTTCAAAATAGTCCATTATACGCTCTTTCTTGTAGCCAACAACAAGAATGATATTTTTTATATCATTTTTTACAAGAGCATTGATTATGTGTTCAAGAATCGGTTTGTTTGCCACTGGAAGCATTACTTTTGATCTTGTGAGCGTAAGAGGCCGGCATCTTTTACCTTCGCCGGCTGCAAGTATGACAGCTTTCATGGCATATAATGCTCTTTAAAACAATTTATAAGTTACCTTCATAAGTGTTTTACATAACTATAGATTTCTATGTCTGATCAAATTAATGTAAAGAGCTACCGCTGAAACGCTAAATGCAATAAAAAAAGAGAAAAGTTTTGTTTGACCAACCGGCCAAACAAGAGTTAATTTACGAACTGAAATATGCTTATCTGGTGATCAGCATCTCAGCAGTTTCTGGCTTGTATTTCCAGTCAGCTGGGAGTACTTTTGCGGACTGGTAGTATTTTACCAATCTTCTGATCTTTGACTCGGTGTTCTGGAGAGCACGTTTGTTGTGTACATCCTTGTGGTTGTAGCTCATGTGCTTTCTCATTCCGATAGCCTTCACGATAAGGTTGTAGAGATCTTCAGGTACAGCGAATTTCTCCCCTTTCTCTCTGAGGATCTTTGTGATCTTCTTGCCGGTTGCAATCTTTACGTCAGGTACACCATACTTGTCCCTGAGGATCATTCCGATCTCGCTTGTGCTTACTCCCTGCTTCCAGAGGTCTGCAACCACGGTTGTAATTTCATCGCTGGTCATTGTTGACCATGAAGGTGCTTCTGTGCGAAGTGGTCTTGTAGGTCCGGAGTTTCCTTTCCTACGGGTGTGCATTTTTGCCATAATCTTCCTCCTGATAATTGTAATTTAAGTTCTGATTTAAGCTTTGATTTAATTTGGTTTTGTCTATATTGGATTTAGATGGGATCCAATACAGAACTGATGTTTTGATCCTTATCGAACTCTTGAACTTGGGAGTCGGTTCGATAAAATGTTAATGTGATTGGCGAAGTGCTACCTATGAAGTCAATCATCTCATATATATGTTATGATTGATGGAATACTGCTCTCATGATGATATTCATTTCACCAGATCATGATTATAATATCCGCACCACCTGGATTTGCAGTTTTGTATATCTTTAATAGCTGACTATTAGCCAGTTCAAGTCTGGTATCATTATCTGATGCATTGCACATAAGGGCAATAGTCTGGTTGATGTCATCACTCTGGCTTCCAAAGATATGCTCTGAGATCAGATTCGTATTCTTTTCTTTTATCAGTCCATATGCCATATCCACAAAATCCAGACTGATGCTTTGCTTTTCAGGTGTAAGTTCAACGTTAAGTCCGTACAGATCTTTTACCGTGTAATTCATGCAACCAAGTGCACTAGTAATTATCGGACTGCTGTAATTCGCATTGTCAGGTCCTGCAATGCACGCAAGCTGCTCACTATCTATCGATATTTCCGTACCGTTAAGCGATGACAGGTATTCATATGGAAATACAATTTCAGTGATTATCTCTGAAGCTCCTCCTGCTGCTGTAACAATGCTGGAATTGAACATTTCATGCAGTTCTTTGTCGGGGTCTGGTGAGTTAACAGCATTATATACACTGGTTTCGTTTAAAGGCAGGTATATCTCATTTCTGCTTAGGGTAAATGTAACAGGCATCGATATCCTGGCTTTCTGTTTGACAGCATCAACCGGAGCAGTTTCACCTACTATGATTTCGCTGTGTATGTTGTGTCCCGTAACCGGTTGCCAGTGTGCCTCAAACCTGTAATTGTATCTCTGCCCTATGGTTCTTTCAAGATGTTCTTCAATAGCTTTTTCAGTCTCAATGCTCTGCATCATTGTCATGGGATTCAGGGCTTTTTCAGTGCCGTTCTTCTCCATTACCAGACCAAGTACCAGTCCTTCGGCCACAAGGTCAGAAAATGTCCGATGCTGCTGCTCTTTTGTAAACAGTGTATCTTCGGCATTTCCAAGGAGCGAGTCTTCTGAAAGGTTCACATCGATACCGGCAAGTTCCGCAGGTTTTACTGTGTATTCGAATTCCTCCAAAGTGCTGCTCATGATGGTGTTCATGAGCCGTGTATCCATGTCCTGTGCAGATGCATAGGATGCGGAACGATACTGCTCATCAGCAGCAAGGGAGGGAAAAAGTATCACTGCAGAAACAGATACCAGTACAAGGAACAAAATTGCATCAATACTGGTAGAAAATCCCCTATCATCCTCTATTATTCTCATTCGTGTTCACCGTTTTTAAGTTTACTTTCTGTTTTTCCGTTAACTCCATCCGTTTTGTACAAGTTTCACGGTTATTGTTCCGGGTTCACAGCGTGCATTGCTGCCAAGTTCTATTACAACAGGAACAGAGGCAGCTATCACATCCCTGCCGTTCAGTGCACTGTTGCCATTGCTGATGGTCCATTGATAGTTTCCGTCATCAGTTCGTGCTTCTACATAGAAATCAAGGTTTGATGAGAACCTGTGGAAGAACATGTAGTGTGGCTGCGGGTATTGTAACGGATCAGCCAGAACATCCAGTGCCTCTGCAGAGATGAGTTCCTGCCGGCTTCCCTGAAGCGGGGGGTAGGATGCAATGTCACTTGCTATCATTGCAGCCTGTTCATAGTTCTCAAGTGCCTGGGAGTTATCGTTGAATGCGATAAATGTCTTTGAAAGAATAGCAGCGAACACAACAAAGCCGATGACGACCAGAGCAGTGGCTATAATGTCGTTATTCGGTTCAAGAAGTGCTCTCTCATCATTGGTAAACGAGGATATATTCAAGTCCGTTCACCTCACTTCCTTCTGTAACAAATACTGTTGTTCTCTGAATGCAAAGCTCTTTACTCACGTTCACATAAAGCTCATGAGTTCCCCTGCCGGCAAGAAGCTCAGTTACATCCGAATATGGAAAAACAGAGTTAACCGGCTGGCTGATATTGCCATCTGCACCGAATGTTGCTGTCAGAATATTATGGAGTTCTTCAGGACTCAGGGGAAGTGTCCTGTAACTTAGCTGCCGGGCGGCTGAAATATTCTGTCCGTTCTCTGTAAGAGTGCAGAAAACGTACTCACCGCTAATCGAGATGTTCAGGTCACTGATCCTGTTTAACTGCTGTCCATAACTTTCAGGATCGAATATCATACAACTGACTGGATTCTCTGAACGTGATGCTCCCACAGAATCTATGTTTGAAGCGATCTCTGTGGCTATGGTTCCCAGTTCATTCTTTCTGACAATGTCTGCGGAGCTGCCTGCAAGACTGTAGACTGCCGTGAGTATTATCACAGTGGCCAGGATAAGTGCCGTTTTTGAGAGCAGCAGGTCTGCCCAGGCAGATTCATCTGTGATCAGATAATTGATACCAACTTCTTTTCGTTTTTTCATTACAGGTGCGACTTATCACCAAGTGTAATAAAAATTTTTCCATTTTGATCGCGGACACTTTCAAGAGTCAATACGTGAGGTCCGGGACTGAGGGTCAAACCGCCATCAAGTGCGGGATTTGAATAGGATGCGGAAGACTCTCCGATTATCTGCTTCCCGTTTATTTCAAAATAATAATTCTCAGCATCCGAAGGCCAGGCATTTTCATGACCCGGCACTGCTCCAAATGTGATTTCCACATCAGAAGGTACGTTCACATCAAGTGTGACAATGCTACCTGCGCCATTAGCTGACATTTGTTCTGCATTTGATTCAATTTCAGAAATGATCGTTCTGGTAGCGTATGTTTCCTCGCTTTCGATCAAGGAGGAAACCGCCCCTGTCATTAAGAGGATAAGTGCACCTACCGCTATTACAGCAACTACCATTCTCATGGGGAGGGCATCTGCTGCCCTCTCGTTTTTCAAAAAAGATCTGGAAAACCGATTCATTTGTTTGTGAGCTTTGTAATGACCTCATCGATGGTCAGAAGTTCCTGTTCACCGCTTACCATATCCTTTAACATGACCTTTCCGGCTTCAACTTCCTTCTCGCCAATGATGATGGTATGCTTTGCACCAATGTTGTTGGCATGTGATAACTGGGCCTTGAAGTTCCTCTTCATAAGGTCGTTGTAGACTGGCATGTGTTTTCTGAGTTCATTGGCTGCCTTTATAGCATCAAGACGTGTGCTGTCCTTTGCAATGATGACAACAGGAACATCATCAGGAGTTTCAAGTTCACAAACCTCCATTATCCTGTCAAAACCAAGGCCGAAACCTGTTGATGGTACGTCACCGCCTCCGAAGAGCTGGATAAGCTGGTATGAACCGCCGCCACAGACCTGGTTCTGGGCACCGAGTCCTTCTGCGTAGATTTCAAAAACGGTTCCTGTGTAATAATCAAGTCCTCTGGCAATTCCAAAGTTGATTGTGTATTCCACACCGTAGGCATCCAGCATGGTCAGAAGTTCCTGGAAATCGTCTATTTCAGGAAGATCTCCCAGAACATCTCTTGCTTTTGTAATTGCATCATTGCCTGTAAGTGAGATGAGTTCGATAAGTTTCTGACGAAGGTCGGCAGGAGCATTGATTTCTTCAAGGAAGTTATCGAGTCCTTCATAATCCTTCTTGTCAACAAGTCTCATAATCTTGCTCTGGTTCTCGGTTTCAAGAACGCTGAGAAGGTGCCTGATAACTCCGAGGTTGTTTACGTTCAGGTCGCCTTTGATACCAACGGATTTGAGCATCTCTGTTGCAAGAGCAATTACTTCGGCATCGGCATCCATTCTTCTGCTGCCAATGAGTTCGACACCGAACTGCCAGAACTCTCTGAAGCGTCCTTTCTGCGGTCTCTCATACCTGAAGCAATTCTCAAAGTAGAATAATTTCAAAGGCTGCTGATATGCCTGCATCTCATTGACAAACATCCTCATCACAGGTGCTGTAAGCTCAGGACGCAGTGTCATTTCCCTGTCGCCTTTGTCTGTGAAGTTGTAAAGTTCTCCGATTACACCTTCACCTGATTTCAGAGTAAAGAGTTCCAGGTTCTCGAATGTGGGTGTGATTATTTCGTTGAATCCCCAGTTCTTTACGACCTGGCGCAGTATGCCTTCAACGTATCTTCTTTTCCTTGTGTCCTCAGGGAGGAAATCACGTGTGCCTCTTGGTTTAGTGATCTTCATATTGTGTCAACCTGATAAGTGTGAATTGTAAATATTTAATGTTTGAATTATGTCTGCTAGTATAAATGTAGCATATTTTACAGTTTCGATTAGTTCTTGTATATCTTAATGAATCTTATTAATGACTGCTAATCAATGTTTTATTTTTCCTTAATAAATGAATATAGGGCGCTGGTTATAAATTTTGTATTAAAATAGAATAAAATAACAAAGTTTAAATATTCTTCTTACCTGCAATGTCCAGCTCACAAAAGCTGAAAAAAGGTAAGTCTATGATATCCGATCACAAAAACGAAAAACGTAGCTTTAGCCAGGACACCCGGGCATATATACCGTTTGCGGTGATCGGTATATTCATTCTGCTTTTTGCCGTAATAGCATCTGTATATCTGACAAAGACTGACTATGCGCTGGCAGAAGTGATCCACAATACGGATACTACAGATATGGAAAAGACAGCAGTTGAATTTGCTTCATCTGATCTTGCCCGCTGTCTTAATTATGCAGGCATGGAAGCTCTTGCATGGCAGGGAGAGCATCCGGTTATAAAACCCGAGGATCTTGCATATGAGCCAATGGAGTCGGATGGTTTTTCCATTGAGCCGGATAACAGGAATGCAGAACCGGGAGATTCAATGGTTGTAAGCGTCACTCTTCCGTCTAATGCGCTTGAGGCTATATCATGCCTGTTTTCCGAGAAACCAAGAACCTTGATCCTCAAAAGTGGTTCAGGAACTGTTTATCAGTCCATATCCTATGATGAAACTCATTCATTCTGGACATGCTCTGAATTTGAAGAAGAACTGATAATTCCTGTTAATGCTGAATATGGATATGCTTATCTTGTTCTTGAATACGATGGTGAGGAGAAAGCTGTGAACTGGTTTCATGTGGGCAGCAGTCCTCTGAAGGATATTACAGCTGAGTATTTCAACGAATACCTCAGTACATCGTATCAGGAAAACCAGCACTCTTTCAACAATTATGCTATCAATATCGATCCTGATGTATCTCCCTTGCAGATAAAGATCGATAAAATCAATGGTACACTCAAAAGAGAGATCAGCCGCTCTCCGGCAGACGACCCCGGTTATCCAATATATTATACAATGACCGTTGAAAATCTCAATTATACACTGGTAGACCTCACAGGCAATAGTTCAAGAACAGGTTCCATGAATGTAACAGCGCTTATCACTTCCAGAGAACCTTTGCTTGAGGAACTGGTAAATGAATATGAAAGCGAGTTAAATGGCGGTGTCGCATCGGACATTGTGCTTGGTGCCACCAACATCAGGACTTTCATTTATGGTCCGTGGCAGCACTACCTCAACGGCCCTCTTAACATTGTAACCGGACCATCATTATCAGCATCTGTGAATTCCGGCACTCTATATACGCAGAAACGTGTATTCGATTCCGTAGACCCCTGGGCTCTGACATATACTACCTATTATAACGGCAAAGTGCTCTACGAAGACATTAAAAAAGGCACAGGTTCCTATGATAAGGATTCAGGGAAAAACATCAGCACAACATACGATGAGCTGTCAAATGATGGTACATTCAATATTAGTGTTGAACAGGGAGTCAGCGAGTCCATGAAAGAAGCCAACACCAGTATGGCAGAGGTTGCTGATAATTCAAAGATAGTTGTCTCAGTTTCCAATTTCACCAATGAGGTTTACAGTAACTGGGTCTATAATGATGTTGATAAATGGAGTAATGATTATCCTGACCTGCTGCATGATGTAACTCATGAGGTGTACAGTGGAACGGTTCAGGGTCAGATTTTCAGGGATGGATTTGATGAGGTTGTTCCTTATGGTTTATTGAGCGGACCTACAACATTTGATTCAGTCTCATATGAAACAGGAGAATCAAAAAATGATAAATATATTGCATGGACCAGTTATCATCCAGTATCGGTTTCACACACCTGTGCTCTGTCTCCAGATCATAGTTTAAGTGATGTTTTTAACCTGAATCATAAAGTAAGCGTGGATGCTTCTTCACATAAATGGTACTTTACAGGTGTAAATGTAGAGCATGTTTCAACTGATATTGTATGTGAAAATGTAGAAGTTGATTATGTGTATCTCGGAAATGATAATTTGCTAGATCATGAAAGGGTGGATGGCTACCTTTCCAAAGAAAATCATACATTTGATTGGAAAATTACCTACAAGGTTAATTTCAAGGTAAAAACCTGCTGGAATATTTTTTATACATATCATTGGTCATATAAGACATATTCTCCTAATCCAAATGGCGGAGGGAGCTGGAATCATTTTGATGGTGATTCCTCAGGGTCATTGATAAGCTATTGCATAAATGACCTAAAATCTATATCTCATACAGAGACCGAAACAGAATACATGAGCATAGTATATCACCAATATCTCCCTTCAGGAGGCTACATTGGAGAAGATGCCATTTATGATCTAGGAAGCTCAAATGATTACAAAAACACAACAGTTATCATTGACGGAGTTCCAAAATATGATTCCGGCTGCAGTGATGCAGCAGACAAGTATCGTGACCAGTATGTAGATCTGGTTGAGATCGAGAAAGGTTACAGTACTTGCAGTGACGGAACCTATCTCTCCGATGAGAAAGTCTATTGCGATATTCCTTCATGGCTTCACAAGAACATGAGCCAGGAAATGGAAAGCATGTTTGATGTCATAAATACTGACAATCCTACAAGGGAAGTGTACTTGCTTGGTGAGAATCTTGGTAAGAATCCAACCACATTGATACAGGAAGCTTCACTTGACCTTGCTGATGAAATGAGAGCTTCCTCTAAAAGAGATTCTTTCATTGAAGAATCTCAATATATGGAATCAGAAGAATTCAGTACAAGCAGTGATGCATGTCGTGCAATCTCAAAGAACGAGGCATATGACCGCTTGCTCAGGGAGCTCAAGGAAAGGAACAAAGACACAGAGGATTCTTTTAATGAGTATGTAGATGACTCTTTTGAGGAAGAACAGGGTCACTCTCTTCTTGATCTTGTGCAAAATAAAGTGTCTACGGATGTTCTCTTTAACAATCCTGCCATGGATAAAGCTTCAACAGCCCTTGCTGCTGAAATGGGTATTATTGAAACCATTGAGGTGGTTGGAATGCCAAACAGTAAGTACAACTGGACTGAGAATATGACTATCGTTGTAGATCAGTATCCTGATTATCTCTATCATGACCCGGATTTCGACTTACAGAGTCAGTATAAATGGGTGGATGGAACAGGAAAGGAAGTTTATCCGCTTGCTGTCAGAAATGTATGTGTTTTCTCCACAGGCATAGGAGATGATATTGCAGAAATGCTTTCAGGTGCATCCGAACCTCTGAAAGATATGATCTCCCAGTCCATGAGTCAGAGCATTTCGGATGCAAATTCCGAGATTGATTCCCTGCTTGCAGACCTTGCGAGCAACAGTACAGAGCTTATCATGAACGGAGTCTCAACTGACACCACTCTCATCGAGCAGAACCGTACTGAAATGATGGACGAATATAGCCGTGTCATAAGGCAGCAGGTTCCGGAAACCGTTTCTGATGAGATTTGCAGCGACCCGGTTCTAAGTACATGGATCAGCAGAGAGGATGTGATTTTCATCACAGAAGTCTACCTTAGTTCACTTTCCGATGAGGAAATTGTGGATATGGCTTCCGAAAACACTTTACAGAATGAAATTTTATATCGCATTACTTTGAAAATACAAAATGACAATCCTACAATAGACCCGGATGAAATGGATGCAGTCCTTTACCGTCTTGAAGCCGATCTGCGTATAGGAGTATCAGAGGGTATCTGCAAGTCCATTGAACTCTGTCAGGAAACCATAGACCAGTGTTTTGAGAACATCAACAATGAGTTACAAGAGAAACTGGATGAATCAAGTGAGAAACTGACCGGCAAGCTTGCTGAAAATATTGAAAAGCGGCTTGAAAGGTCTATGAAATATGTTCCATGTGGTCTGCCGGTGATTCCACCGAATTGGGTGTGTACTGTGAATGTGTGGGAGTATGATGTTAAGGGAAAATATGAATCTTTTAAGGTTATAGATAACGATAATGAATGCATTTTCAATTCTTACTTTGGGCATGATTCACAGAGTTATATTCGTGAAACAGATGAAGTATATCATCCAACTAAAAGGGATGAGAGTGGTGGATATATTTTGTTAGGATACAATCAACGCCTAGAATTCGAATTTTCTGGTTTTGCAGCAACTATAGTTGGTCCGGGTCCAAAAGGAGTTGGAGATAAAGTTGGGGATCGAGATGAAAAGTCTATTTCATTTGATGATTTTTACTAGTAGAAAGGAGAAAATATGTACATTAAAGTAGGTATTTTATGTTTTATTTGCATATTATGTCTGTTAGCAACGCCTGTTTCTTGTGAGAATTCTAACATCAAAATTGATGTTTATTATAACGATGAACTGTATCCAGGGGCTTCAACTCCCAAACCACTGTTAAAAATAGGTGAACCATTTGTATTGAGGTTTGAAGTTACTTGCTACAAAAAGAACTTCCTTGCAGTCCAGTTACTATCAATAGGCAATGATGATTTCGATATAATTAATGGACCGACCTTAAGTTTAGGAACGGGTACACGGGGTGTCATTGAAGCAAATGAAACAAGGATTTTTGAATGGACAGTCGCTCCAAATGAAGAATGGGCTGGAGGTAGTGCACCTATTGATTTTTATTACCAAATGACTGATCTTGACACTCCGACTACAATTGCAAAAGGTGAATTCACCGCCGCCTACGTCACTATCTCCGAAGAGTACTACGATGGTGCAGAATCCACAACTGATTCAACATCGAATTCTGAAGCTGAAAGCAGCTCTCCATCAACTCCTGCATTTACAGCATTATGTGCTGGATTCGCACTGGTTGCAGCAGGTATTTTCAAAAGAAAGTAGATTCCGTTAAGGATCTGCTTTTCATAACTTTTTTCAAAGTTGTTTTTTGTGTATATTGTGTATAATTGATAAATCAAAAGCATTAAATATCACTCTAATGTACTTTGATATACATTAGAGACTCTATTTTTTACAGAGGTAGAAACTATGGATCATACAAAGATATTACTTGACGAAAATGAAATGCCGAAGCAGTGGTATAACATACTTGCAGACCTGCCGGTAGAACCACCGCTTAACCCTGCAACAAATGAGCCAATGAATCCTGCAGATCTTGAGCCAATTTTTGCAAAGGAACTTATCAACCAGGAGATCAGCTCTAAAAGATACATTGACATTCCTGAAGAGATCAGGGATATATACACACTCTGGAGGCCATCACCTCTGCACAGGGCACACAGGCTTGAGAAAGTTCTGGGAACACCTGCAAAGATATACTACAAGAACGAGAGTGTCAGTCCTGCAGGAAGTCACAAGCCTAACACTGCCATCGCACAGGCATACTACAACATGAAAGAAGGCACCGAGAGGATCACAACTGAGACCGGTGCAGGCCAGTGGGGCAGTGCATTATCACTCTGCTGCAACTATTTTGACATTGAATGTAAGGTCTACATGGTAAGCTCAAGCTACTACCAGAAACCATACAGAAAGTCACTTATCAACCTTTGGGGAGCAACCGTGGTTCCTTCACCAAGCACAGAAACCCAGTTTGGAAGAAAGATCCGTGAAATGTATCCTGACACAACAGGCAGTCTTGGTATCGCAATCAGTGAAGCAATTGAGGAAGCAGCTCTCAACGACAACACAAAGTATGCACTTGGCAGTGTCCTGAATCACACCAGTCTTCACCAGACTGTAGTTGGTCTTGAGACCCAGGCACAGTTCGACAAGACAGAGGACTATCCTGATATCGTTATTGGGTGCTGTGGCGGTGGAAGTAACCTTGCCGGTGTGAGTCTGCCATACATCAGGGACAACCTTGCAGGCAAGACAAACACAAGATTCATAGCAGTAGAACCATCCGCATGTCCGACTCTCACTTGTGGAGAGTTCAAGTATGACTTTGGTGACATGGCACAGATGACACCTCTGCTTAAGATGTACACACTCGGTTCTGAATTCATACCACCAGCGATCCATGCAGGAGGTCTCAGATACCACGGTGCCTCACCAATTATCAGCAAGCTTGTTGCAGATGGTATCATGGAAGCAACCTCATATCATCAGGTAGAGGTATTTGATGCCGCAGTAACATTCGCACGCAGCGAGGGAATTGCACCAGCTCCTGAATCATCACACGCTATCAAATGCGCAATCGATGAAGCACTCAAATGCAAGGAAACCGGAGAAGAGAAGACCATTCTGTTCAATCTCAGTGGACACGGTCACTTTGACATGGCTTCCTATGACAAGTACTTCAGCGGCGAGCTGACCAACGATTAAAATTTATTTTAAAATCTAAAAAAGGTGGCATGTTATCATGCCACTTTATATTTTGTATTAAACTGATAACTGTTCTTCTTCTATTGAAGCTACTTCTGCCTGCATATCTTTCTTGTACACAATGGTACGGTATGGGAATGGTATTTCAATTCCTTCTGCATCGAATCTCTTTTTGATAGCTTCCCTGATGTCGCATCCGGTATCATAAGCAATATCCCTGTCATCGACCCATATAAGCAGTCTCATAATTACCGCAAAATCTCCCAGTTCCCTGACGCGAACACTAACAACTTCCTCTTTATTCATGTCAGAATGATATTTTTTGAGCTGGCTGAAGGTCATGGTATTTGGGTGTTTCCTGGCTTCGCATATCATTATCTGTCTTGCCTTATCAATATCCGCATCATAGCTGATTCCAATATCTATCGGCCAGTTGACCGTGGGATCTTCGATGGACCAGTTGATAATTGCATCTTCGCTTATAACGCTGTTTGGGATGATCAGTCTCCTGTTGTCCCATGTCCTGACCACTGTATGCCTGAGTGTGATGTCAGTTATTCTTCCGTATTCATCCTTAATGGTTACAAGGTCTCCAACTCTGAAAGGTCTGAATGCTGCCAGTGAAATACCTGATATTATATTAGAAAGCGTACTCTGCGCCGCAAGACCAAGGACAATACCCGCAAAACCTGCACTGGCAAAGAGAGTAATGGAAAGCGTCTCAAGTGAAGGTATCAGGTTTACAACAACGATTATGCCTAAAAGGTAGATTGCAGCAACCATTGTGTGTCTTACAACCCTGTAGCTTGTAAGATCCACATTCATTTTCTTGCTTACAATATTGAATTGTCTCGTAAGTAATCGGTCAACGGACCTCGCAAGGACAATAGTGAGTAATACAATTACAATTACTACGAACAGGTTCACGAGTTCCCATGTAATCCATTCCGGTAGTGATAATACATCAGCCATATGACTCTGTAACATATTAATATCTGAATAGATATGAGTTTATTGTTACTTTTTATCTCTTGTTGCAGGTTGTTTCGGTAGTTCAGGGCAATTTTAATTAGACATAACCCACTCTTAAAACAGAGTTATCATGAAGATCGAATCCCTTGACCTGCCGGAATCCGTTATACGTTTCTACCTTGATTCAGGCATAGAAGAACTCTATCCTCCACAGGCAGAAGCTATTGAGAAAGGATTGCTCGATGGAAAGAACCTGCTGGCTGCAATTCCCACTGCTTCAGGAAAGACGCTTCTTGCCGAGCTTGCAATGCTTAAGGCGATATCAGGCGGAGGAAAGGCACTTTACATCGTACCTTTGCGTGCCCTTGCAAGTGAGAAGTTCGACCGTTTCAGGGAATTTTCATCAGTGCAAGTTAAAGGTGAAGGACACGGAGGTCTGAGGGTTGGAATCTCTACAGGTGATTTCGAGTCAAGGGATGAATGGCTTGGCTCCAACGATATCATAGTAGCCACATCCGAAAAGACAGACTCACTTTTGCGTAATGAGACTTCCTGGATGCAGGAAATCACAACCATTGTGGTTGATGAGGTACACTTGCTAGATTCCGCCAACAGAGGTCCTACACTGGAAGTCACGCTCACAAAACTCATGAAGCTCAATCCGGGATGTCAGATTATAGCTCTTTCAGCAACCGTGGGTAATGCTTATGAGATCGCAGACTGGCTGAAAGGAAAACTCGTGCTCAGTGAATGGAGACCAACACGCCTTCAGGAAGGTGTTTACTATGGCGGGAATATCAATTTCAGGAGTTCTCAGAAACGCATCGATGCCAGGTCACAGGACGATGCTGTCAACATCCTGCTCGACACCCTGGAAGAAGGCGGCCAGTGTCTTGTCTTTGAAAGCAGCCGCAAGAACAGTGTCTCTTTTGCCAAAAGAGCAGGCACAAAGGTGGCTGAAACTCTTGACAAACCAACAAGGAAAGCACTTGATGAACTTGTCGAGGAGATCATAGAGAACGGTGAGACCGAAGCAGCCAATGAACTGGCAAAGTGTGTAAGGAATGGAACTGCTTTCCATCATGCAGGACTAAACTCTGCTCACCGCAGGATAGTGGAGGATGGATTCAGGTCTAACAAGATAAAGGTGATCTCCAGCACACCAACACTTGCAGCAGGACTCAACCTTCCTGCAAGAAGGGTGATAATAAGAAGTTACAGGCGTTACGATTCAAATTACGGCATGCAGCCGATTCCGGTGCTTGATTACAAGCAGATGGCAGGTCGTGCAGGCAGGCCGCACCTTGACCCATATGGAGAATCTGTCCTTATCGCAAAATCATATGATGAGATGGCAGGACTCTTTGACAATTATATCGATGCTGATGCGGAGGATATCTGGTCAAAACTCGGTTCTGAGAATGCCCTGAGGACTCACATCCTTTCGACCATTGTGAATGGCTTTGCAACAACAAGGGAAGGTCTTCTGGAATTTATCGAAGCTACGTTCTTCGCTCACCAGAACGATACATGGGGAATCATGGATGTTGTGGATGAATGTCTTGATTTCCTAAGAAATCACGGTATGCTCGAAGGAGAGGATGCATTGCTGCCAACAGTACTTGGAAGACTTGTATCTACACTGTACATTGATCCGCTTTCAGGTGCTTACATTGTTGAAGGTCTGAAAAAAATAAAAAATCCCACAACTCTGGGTCTTCTACATCTTATATGCAAGACACCGGACATGAGACAGTTATACTTAAGATCCAATGAAAGTGAAATCATCAATGATATCGTCATAGCCCACAGTGACGAATTTGTAGAGATTCCCCCACGCTCAAAAGAGATTGAGTATGAATTTTTCCTTGCGGAAGTAAAAACAGCTCTTTTGTTACAGGATTGGGTAGACGAAAAACCTCTTGATCCAATTACAGAAAAATTTAATGTAGGAGAAGGAGATGTCCATGCATTTGCAGACATTGCAGAATGGCTCATGCATTCAACTTCAAGACTTGCGGGACTCATTGCTCCAGAAATGTCAAAAGACATTTCCAGCCACGTTGCCTTGCTGGAAAAAAGGATACACTACGGCGCTTCATCCGATCTAATCGAACTTGTAAGCATCCGGGGAATTGGTCGTGTACGTGCACGCAAGCTCTATGACAGTGGACTCAGGACGGTGCAGGCCATTAAAAGCTCGGATATTGGGGCGGTGTCCGAACTTATAGGTCCCAAGACCGCCAGGAAACTTTTCGAGGAACTTGGTCTGACTTCCGGATTAAGACCACCTGGCTCAGGAGAGGGTCTAAAGTCCGGAACCATGAGTTCAATTATGGAAAGGGAGCAGAGCACTTTCAGCGATTTTGAAAAATAGGCTATTGTTCTTTCTGAATGAATTACTGCATGTTCTAAGCGTTATATATGATGAACAGGTATAAGCATCAGAAAATAATCATTATCTTAAACACATTATTACTGGCAATTTACAAACCTCAGGGGAATCAATATGCTTTACAAGAAACTATCTGAACTTACTGATGAAGAGAAGAACAAACTGATAGGACGTGGTGGTGGAGATCTTGCAAATGTTGAAGATACAGTTGCAGCTATCCTTGAAGATGTAAAGCATAATGGTGATGCGGCCCTGTGTGAATATACTAAGAAGTTCGATGGTGCTGATATTAAGGCTATCGAGGTTACAAAGGAAGAGATCGATGAGGCAGCAGCAAGCATTGATTCTGAACTTATGAAGCACCTTGAGTTCGCCGCAGGCAACATCCGCAGGTTCCACGAGGCACAGATGCCGCAGAGGACATGGTTCATTGAGGTCTCACCGGGAATTGAACTTGGACAGAAGTTCACTGCTCTTGAAAGTGTCGGAGCTTATGTGCCGGGAGGCAGAGCATCATATCCTTCCACAGCTCTTATGACTATAGTTCCCGCAAAAGTTGCCGGTGTTAAGAATGTTATCATGTGTACTCCACCGGGAAAGGATGGGAAGGTCAATCCTCTTACCCTTGCGGCGGCAAAAGTTGCCGGGGCAGACCACGTTTATAAGATAGGTGGCGTACAGGCTGTTGCCGGTATGGCATATGGTACTGAAACCGTTATGAAAGTAGACAAGATCGTTGGCCCGGGTAATGTTTTTGTAACATCTGCAAAGATGCAGGTGCGTGATATGGCTGAGATCGATTTCCCTGCCGGGCCAAGTGAAGTGCTTATCATAGCTGATGAAACATGTAATGCCAGAATGGCAGCTTCAGATATGATCGCTCAGGCAGAGCACGATCCTAATGCAGTATCTGTTATTGTGACAACTTCTGAGAAACTTGCCGCAGATGTAAAAGCTGAGGTGCTTAAACAGGCAGAAGAAACTCTCAGGACTGAGATCGTGAATACTTCCCTTACAAATGCCGCGATCCTGACCGTGGACTCGATGGGTGAGTGCATCGAGTTTTCCAACGAGTTTGCACCGGAACACCTTGAGATCATGGTTGAGAATGACGATGAGGTCCTTGAAGGGATCGAACACGCCGGTTCCATATTTGTGGGTAACTATGCTCCGGTTCCTGTTGGAGATTATGCATCAGGGACAAATCATGTATTGCCAACAGCAGGTTATGCAAAGATCTATTCGGGACTTAACCTTGCACACTTCATGAAGTCTGCAAGTATACAGAGAATTAGTAAGCAGGGACTTGAAACTCTGAAAGATTCTGTAATTGCTCTTGCCGAAAAAGAGGGTCTGCAGGCACATGCAGATTCAGTGAGAACAAGATTTGAATAATATACCTTCCTATTTTTTTATTTTTTAAATCGGTAATTATTTAAAAGGTGAATGCATTCATTATTTTAATAAGTTCTCAACGAACTGGAGGTGAGGGAGACTTATGAAAATAAGAGTTGTAAGTTCGCGAGAGGAGATACCACATCTGAACCCAGGTGAGAAGGTTATCCATCTTGCTTTCAGACCATCGAACAAGGATATTTTTTCACTGGTCCAGACCTGTCCTAAAGTGGAAGTTATCCAGATCCCGAGTTCTTACAGGCGTACAGTCTCAAAGTCCATCGAGATGTTCATGCAAATGCAGGGTATTAAGCTCATTGAAGGCGATGTCTGGGGCCACAGGAAAGACATCAACGAGTATTATAGTATCGCTCCGGCGCTGCTTGATAAGATCAAAGAGCTTAAATCAGAAGGCATGTCTGATGAGAATATAGTAAGTAAACTTGAACGTGAAGGTAAATTGAATAAAGAAATGTTGTTCTACATACTGAGCAAGAAATAAGCAAAAATTGATTTTTTTGGGTTGGAAAAGGTGCGGTATCTAACGGTACGGCACTCCATTTATATTTAGTATGATTTACTTTGTATTTTTCAAATCTTTTTATCACATTGATTTTGTTTTATCTATCTGGCTCTGCTTTTGCAACTACTTATAAAGTTACCTTGTTTTCCGTCTTTCAAGACGATGCATATTTATAACTTGGTAAGTTCATTACCATTCTGATAAAGATTAAGAGGATTTCACTAACATGGCCCAGAAATATGGTAAGGTATATTTGGTTGGTTCAGGCCCGGGTGACCCGGAATTATTAACAGTTAAGGCACGCAGGTTACTCGATACAACTGAAGTTGTGGTATACGATCAGCTTCCGGGTAAGGCAATAATAGATTCCATTCCTGACAGCGCTGAGAAGATCGATGCAGGTAAGCATGCAGGTGATCACACACTCACTCAGGATGAGATCAATGCTGTTATCATCCAGAAAGCCAAGGAAGGAAAGGACGTACTTCGTCTCAAAGGCGGCGATCCTTACATGTTTGGCCGTGGCGGAGAAGAAGCCGAGGAACTCATTGCAGAAGGAATTGAGTTCGAGGTAGTTCCAGGTATCACATCGGCCGTTGCAGTTCCTGCATATGCAGGCATACCTGTTACCCACAGGGACCATGCATCAATGGTGACTTTCATAACAGGCCATGAAGACCCTACAAAAGAAGAAACAGCTCTTGACTGGGAAACACTTGCAAAGTTCGATGGTACCATTGTTATTTTCATGGGCGTAAAAATGCTTGGCAGAAATGTCGGCGAACTTATGAAATTCGGCAAGGATCCAAAAACACCTGTTGCTCTTATCGAGAGAGGTACAAGGCCTGACCAGCGTGTGACTGTTGGCATCCTTGAGAATATCGCAGAAGTTGCAAAAGAGAGAGGTGTAAAAGCACCTGCAATTACTATAATTGGTAATGTTGTATCACTGCACGATATTCTTGGCGAACAGGTCTCAAATTACTTTGATTAGAAGGTGTTACCTTTGACCGAAAATTCCAAAAGACCTGTACTTGCTATAATGAGGCCAAAGCGTTACCTGAAAGATTCGGTAGAACTTGCAGAATCAATGGGTTTTGAACCCCTTGCAGTTCCAATGATTGAGCTTGAGGGCATGAAGGACGAGTTCTTCGATGGTTTTGTCGAAAGAGTAATGGCAGAAAGGTCGGATTATGTGATATTTACAAGTGCTAACGGCATAGATTTCACACTAAATAAGATACCTGCTGATGAGCATGAGAAGTTCATTGCTGCTCTTAATTCTACAAAAGTCATCGCCATAGGTCCGACTACCCGCAAGGCACTGGATGATATGGGTATAAATGTGCTTGGAATGCCGGGAGTTTATAGCTCCGAGGGTCTTGTAGAATATCTCTGTCCTGATGTAAAGGGTAAGGTCATTGATACTGCAAGAAGTTTCTACGGTTCGACACTTCTCATAGAAGGTCTGAAGAACTGCGGGGCTGAAGTTCATGAGACCAATGTCTATACCCTGACAAAACCCGAAGGTGACGAGCAGGAAAAATTCATCACTAGGGTTCTGAATGGTGAAATTGATGTGTTCGCATTCACAAGTTCCATGATGGTGCGCAATTTCTTTGAGCATGCTGTGGACCAGTCATCAAAGGATAAGGTAATAGATATCATGAACGAGTCCATTGTTGCAGCCATCGGTATACCCACTGCTAAGACTATTGAAGAGTATGGTGTGAAAGTTTCAGTTACTCCTGGGAAATTCACATTCGAGGCAATTCTTAAAAAAGTTCTGGATCTGCTTGACTAGCATCTCCACTCTTTCTCTTTTTGTTTTGATTGTTTTTATAGTACTGCTTTCACTCTGTCTACCATAGATGTAATATAGGATGATGGTATAGGAGTTTCGCATATAATAGAACAATCTTCTTTTATTTTTTATTCGGAGTCCGATCATGATAGGAATTTCAAAACTTTATTGCAGAACCGTGGAGCCTTCGGACGCGCTCAGATATGGGCGTGACTCTAAAAAACTCCCATCACATTTGCTCCAGTTCTCAAAGGATAAAAAACCCGTTGTAGTCTGGAATGTAACCCAGCGCTGCAACCTTCGCTGTGTCCATTGTTATGCTCATTCAAAGGACATGGAATACAAAAACGAACTTACAACCGAGGAAGGCAAGGCTCTCATAGACGACCTTGCAGATTTCGGTTGTCCTGTAATTCTTTTCTCAGGCGGTGAACCTCTCATGAGGAAAGACCTTCCTGAACTTGTGAGTTATGCACGTTCAAAAGGAATCAGGGCCGTAATATCAACAAACGGTACCATGATAACAGAAGAGGTCGCAAAGAAACTCAAGGATATTGGTCTTTCTTACGTTGGAATCTCTCTTGACGGCATGAGGGAAACAAATGACAAGTTCCGTGGAATTGAAGGCTCTTTTGATAAAGCGCTTCAGGGTCTGCATAACTGTCAGAAGGAAGGCATCAAGGTAGGACTGAGATTTACCATCAATCGCCATAATGTACATGACATTCCTGCAATATTTGACCTGATGGAAAAGGAGAACATTCCAAGGATCTGTTTCTATCACCTTGTATATTCAGGCCGTGGCTCTGAAATGGTAAACGAGGATCTGAGCCTTGAAGAAAGCCGTGCCACTGTTGACCTGCTTATGGACAAGACAAGAGAGCTTCACGCAAAAGGTCTGAAAGCTGAGGTTCTGACAGTGGATAACCACTGTGACGGTCCGTACATATATATGCGCCTTTTAAAAGAAGACCCTGAAAGGGCTGCAGAAGTTCTGGAATTGTTGAACATGAACAGAGGTAATTCGACAGGAATAGGCTTTGGCTGTGTGTCCTGGGATGGTTCTGTGCATCCTGATCAGTTCTGGAGACACTACACATTCGGTAATGTTAGGGACCGCAAGTTCAGCGAGATCTGGAGGGATACCAGCGATGAACTCATGGCAGGACTTAAGGACCGCAAACCTCTGATCAAGGAAAATGCTGACAGATGTGCCCACTGTAAATGGATGGATGTCTGTAACGGAAACTTCCGTGTAAGGGCGGAAGCTATCTATGGCAACACCTGGGCAGACGATCCTGCATGTTATCTTACCAAGGAAGAGATAGGTTACGACGAAGATTAGTAACCTTTTTTTCTTTTATGCATGCATGTAAGGCAGTACGTATTTTAGTATGACCAGTGCCATTGCTCCGACAACGAAGGCAAGAAATGCGAATTTTCCAATAAGTTTTTTGATCACCGTTTTTCCCTCTTTTCTTTCTAAATCATATGCATGATACGTTTAATGAAAGATGGGAATGAACAGGTATAAAAAAGATGTGGCGACCGATGCCACAAATGATATATTTTTTACTTCAGTCTTTAAAGTTCTATACAGTTCTTCCACAGGCCGTGGACATTACAGTATTCAAGTGCGCAGAATGCCTTGAAGTCGTCAATGTTGTTTACGTGGAATGAAGCAGTAGGTTCGGTGTAAACTGGTTCGAAGTTCATTCTTCCAAAGTCTACCATCTTGCCATCCTTTGTAATTCCGTAAAGCTCGACCCATGAGATGTGGTGCTCAACGGTGTTTGGGTGTTTTACTTCCTTTCCGACAATTACACGTACATAGTCTGCTTTTGCATGACCGTGTCCCCTGATGATGTCAATTTCCGGGACATGCTTCTCTTTACCTTCAACATCCTTTCCTTTAAGTGCTTTCTCAAATTCCATTTATCTCACCTTTTATCTGATTTTGTGTTTTTGATAACTGTAAATCTATTTACTCGCTTGTTGTAGCTGGTGGTGTGAACACTCTTGTCAGGAGCTCTTTGTCAAGCATGTAGAGGCCGTTCCCATCACTGCCTATGAGCTTGAGCTTTGCGATAAGTTCGTTATCGTTTGCTTCTTCTTCGATCTGCTCTGTTACGAACCACTGGAGGAATATCTGTGTAGCATAGTCCTTTTCTTCGTTTGCCAGGGTTACCAGGTCGTAGATCGATCTTGTGATGAACTGCTCATGTTCGAGTGTGGCGTAAAACATCTCAAGCGGAGTTCCAAAGCTTTCCGGTGGCTTTTCAATTGCTTCCAGTACAACTTTTCCGCCCTGGTCGTTCACATAATCATAGATCTTCATTGCATGGGTCATTTCTTCCTGATACTGGACCATGAACCAGTTGGCAAAACCGTCAAGTCCTTCGTGAGTGCAGTGGGCTGACATATCCATGTAAAGATATGCTGAATACATCTCTTTGTTGATCTGTCCATTGAGGGCTGCTACCATCTTTTCGCTTAACATTTACAATCTCCGTTCTAAATACTTCTATAAATTGGATTTTTGTTTACATGAATGATCATACTACGACAATTTCGTAGCCATCGTCCATGTATCGTGCCATGCTCGGGTGTCCGAACATTTCATCGCATAAAGGAAGTTCCTGATTCTTTGCACTTTCAAGACTTTCCATTTTGGATGCGCATGCTCTGCATACACAGTCAATGAGTCCTGCATCCTTTGCTTTAAGGTAAAGGGCGGTGAATGGTTTTTTCTCCCCCTCGACTTCCTTTACAAGACGGGTTGCGGAACCTTCTATGATAAGTTTCACATCATAGCCTTTGTCTTTCATATCAAGCGCATTCATCAGGGCGTGGATGAAACACATCTCCTCTCCGTTAAATGCAAAAATAGCTACTTTTCTGGCCATTATGTCACCTTTCCTTACCGTTTTGCTTCCCCTGCATAAAATTGATGAGATTTCTATAAAGTGTTTTCGGTTTCCTGATATTTTTATTCAAAATGCGGAGGTACCGTACTTGTGATGTCTTATGTATTTTATTAATGGATATTTGTGCTCTGTTATGTGTAATTGTGCACATTGTGAAAATCAAAATCGCAAATTTCATATACTAAATTCCCATCACAGTGGGTGGCTTGTCTTTTGCACAGACCGGGCAGAATATAGGGCATATGTTCCAGGCGGTATCATCACCCATTCGTCAAGGAAATGTTTGCTTTCGATCGTACACCAATGACCTCTTGTCCGGTGGGGTTTTCTGCAAGATACTCCTTTGTGCAAGAGCAGCCTCTTTTTGATGAATACAAGATACTATCATGTTTCCTGTCCTGTTCCTTCCGGTTCGCATAAATGTGTTTATCAGCATGCTCCGGTATTTCAGGTCTAACCAGATAATTTAAATAATCTTACACCACTTAGGATAAAAACACAATCAATACATTCAATGAATTGATGAATTTCAGATAATGTCAAATAATTCCAAATATATCAAACTACATTTTATCACGTTTATCGGAGAGTCACAATGACAATTCCAAAAGAATATGACCCACACATTATAGAGCCAAAATGGCGCGATTCATGGAACATGTCCATGTATCATTTTGACTGGAAAGACAACAGCAGACCCCAGTTCATCATTGATACGCCACCACCATATCCTACCGGAAATTTCCACATCGGTAACTCTCTTAACTGGTGTTACATCGACTTTGTTGCAAGATACAAGCGTATGTGCGGGTTCAATGTGATGTTCCCACAGGGCTGGGACTGTCACGGTCTTCCTACTGAGGTAAAGGTTGAGGAAATCCACGGCATCACAAAGAATGAGGTTCCAAGGGAAGAGTTCAGGAACATGTGCCGTGAGCTCACAGTTGGTAACATCGAGAAGATGAGACAAACTATGCTGAACCTTGGTTTCTCCACAGACTGGAGCAATGAGTTTGTGACAATGGAACCTGAGTACTATTCCAAGACCCAGAGGTCTTTCAGGCAGATGTATGACATGGACCGTCTCTATCAGTCTGAGCACCCTGTTAACTGGTGTCCAAGATGTGAAACTGCTATTGCTTTTGCAGAAGTTGAGTATGATGCAAGGGAAACAAAGCTCAATTTCCTGCACTTCGATGGTCTTGAGATAGCAACCACCAGGCCGGAATTGCTTGCAGCCTGTGTTGCAGTTGTTATCAATCCTGAAGATGAGCGTTACAAACAGCACATAGGTTCAACTGTAAAAGTCCCACTCTTTGGTCACGAGGTAAAGGTCATTGGTGATGAGGCAGTAGACCCATCATTTGGTACAGGTGTTGTTATGATCTGTACTTTCGGTGACAAGCAGGATGTCAGATGGTGGCTGGAGCATGGTCTTCCACTGCGTAAGGCAATTGATAAACAGGGTCTTATGACCGAGATTGCAGGCAAGTATAAGGGAATGACAATTCCTGAATGTAAGCAGGCAATTATTGAAGACCTGAAGAAAGAAGGTCATCTCTACGAGCAGAAATCACTGGATCAGAATGTCGGTATGTGCTGGAGATGCAGCACTCCTATTGAGATCCTTTCCGAACGCCAGTGGTTCATTAAGATCCCTAATGAAGAGATAGCTGCGGCAGCAAACGAGATCGAGTGGCTGCCAGAGTACATGAAGGTAAGACTTGACAACTGGAACAACACCATGGAATGGGACTGGTGTATATCCCGTCAGAGACTTTTCGCAACTCCTATTCCTGTATGGTATTGTAAGGAATGTGGTGAAGCAATGGTTGCAAGGGAGGAGTGGATGCCAATCGATCCAACAACACAGCAGCCACCAGAAGCCTGTAAATGTGGATGCACAGAATTCGAGGCAGAAGAGGATGTTCTGGACACATGGATGGACTCATCAATAACAGCTCTCCACGTTTCCGGCTGGCTCACAGATCATGAAATGAGACTTCCAACGCAACTTCGTCCACAGGGTCACGATATTATCAGGACATGGGCATTCTATACAATTCTCAGGTCGATGTCAATCCAGGGCAAGAGGCCATGGGATGCAATTCTCATTAACGGTATGGTCCTTGGTGAAGATGGTCACAAGATGAGCAAGTCACTTGGTAATGTCATCTCACCGGAAGAAGTAATTAAAGATTATAGTGCTGACTCTTTCAGGCAGTGGGCTGCGATCGGTGGTTCACCAGGTTCAGATGTAATGTTCCGCTGGAAGGATGTGGTTTCAGCATCAAGGTTCTTCGCAAAGATGTGGAGTATCTACAGGTTCAGCATGTCCCACCTTGAAGAATACGAGCACAGCGACCTTGATGTTTCAGAGCTTAAGATCGTTGACAGGTGGCTTTTGAGCAACCTCAACAGGCTCATAGCTTCAGTAACCGATTCAATGGAAAAATACCAGTTCGATGAGGCTTTCAAGGCTGTAAGGGGTTTCACATGGGATGTCCTTGCAGACAACTATATCGAGCTTGTAAAGGCACGTCTCTATGGTGACGATGAAGCAGGAAAGAAGGCTGCAAGGTACACTTTATATGTATCTATTGATGCGCTTTCAAAAATGCTTGCACCATTCGCTCCGTTCTTTGCAGAGGAAATGTTCTCACGCATAGGTGAGGGCAGTGTTCACGTTCAGACATGGCCGCAAGTTTGTGATTCAATGATCGATGCTGATGTGGAGAAATCCGGTGAGTTCATCAAGGAGATCGCAAGTAATGTCAGGCGCTACAAGTCCGAACATGGAATGGCACTGAACGCTCCTCTTGAGAAGATCGAGATCTACGGAAGTCTTGATGACCTGACCGATGTACTTGGAGCTACCAATTCTCCTGTAGAGATGATCGCAGGTGAACCTGACTTTGAACATGTTCCTGTGAATGTCAAGCCAAATATGGGAATGATCGGTCCAAAATTCAGGGGACAGGCCAAGGCAATCATCAATGCGCTTACAGAAGCAAATCCAAAGAAGATCGCAGATGAGGTTGCAAGTGGAAAGGTTGTCGTTGAAGTGGATGGCCAGACTATCGAGCTTGAGCCTGACTGTGTGGAGATCGAGAAAGAGGTAGTTTCTGCAGGAAGGGCAGTGGATGTTCTTGACATCAGCGGAGTTCCTGTTGTGATCATCAGGTAATTATCAGGGTAATTTCAGGAAATATTACAGTATTTAGGATATTTCGATGATCGGAATATCCCTTAAATGCTGTTTCAGGATGCTTTATGTGTTCCGCATAACTCTTTTAAAGCATCCATTACTTATTTTCGTAGTAGTAATAAGATTAGTTGAATTTCCAATGGGATTTATGGTCTTATAAATTATAATATAATTACAAGACTGCTATCATAAATAATCCAAATCAAAATATCTTATCTGACAGGTGATAAGTTGAAAATAAAGTCCAGGGTACAGTTAAGGAAATCTGCAAAGAACCAGCTTTTAAGTGATGTTACATCTGTTTTCGGAGATGATGTAAAACAACTGGAAAACAGTAAGTTTGAAACAGCAAACATAGATGACTTGTCTCTTATACTGGTTGACGGTGAACCTTTGCTTTTCCAGATAAATGAATTCTACTTCCCTACTGTAAGGGGAGTGTTGAAGCTTGGCCTGATGAAGAATGTGGTAACGGTGGATTCCGGTGCCGTGCGTTTTGTGGTTAATGGTGCCGATATTATGTGTCCTGGTATAGTTGCTGCAGACGACAATATACAGGAAGGCGATCCGGTCATTATTATTGAGGAAGCTCACAGCAAACCTCTTGCCATTGGAACTGCACTTATTCCGGGTGCTGAGATGAAAGGAAACACAGGAAAAGGCGTGAAATCCATTCATTATGTAGGCGACAAGCTCTGGAATCTTGACATCTAAAAGAAATCATTAAAATAGGATGAGATTGAATATAATTATCAGCAGGTACTCGGCAGTAAGTACCTGGTAATACCAGTAATTAAATATCAATTAATTTAATATCAGCCGCAGATAATACTGATGATGGCCGGTATATGCAGTCCATTCCGGTAACATTTTAAGTATTAGTGCTATTAATATAACAGTGTTTTTGAATACATGAGGGCGAATTATGGCAAATATCGTTAACAAATTGTTTGGTGGCAGCAGCAAAAGCTCAACCACTGAGGATGAGTATACTGAACTTGACCTTACCAAGTACGAAGAGGTAATGGATGACGAGCCTGCAGAGACTTACATCCGTGTTGCAGAACTCACAAACCTCAATGAGCTGACCGCACTCAAAAAAGAGATCTATGATGGTAATATCGTAATGATAGATATCTCAAACATCAAGGTTGACAAGTTATTACTCGATCGTGCTTTGAAGGATCTCAAGGAAGTAGTAATGGACGTTCATGGCGATATCGCCGGTATCAAGGAAGACCAGGTTCTTGTAACTCCAACAGGTATCAAGATCGACAGGTCAAAGATCATCGGTGGCAGATATTGAGCGAAAACGATCCCTGTCAGAAATTTGTAACCAGGACATCATGTCCACTCTGCCATGAAGAGCTGATAATAAGCTGGCAGGGTGATGAAATTCCTTATTTTGGTGAGGTAATGTACATTACCGCATCATGTAATTGTAGTTTCAGGTTTGCTGACACTCTTATTCTTTCCCAGAAAGAGCCAATGCGCTATGAGCTGCTTGTGGAGGGCCTTGAGGACCTCAACAGCAGGGTTGTACGTTCAACATCAGGTACTATCAGGATACCTGAGCTTGGAATTGATGTTGAGCCCGGTTCAATATCAGAATCATACATAACCAATATTGAAGGTGTACTTGACAGGATCCTTAAGGTCGTCATTACTGCTACGAAATGGTCAGAGTCAGATGGTGATGAAGAAAAGCAATTGCGTGGTCTTGAAATCCAGAATATCCTCAGGGATGTAATTGAAGGGCAAAGACCACTAACCGTTGTCATAGAGGATCCTTTCGGCAATAGTGCAATCATTTCTGAAAAGGTAAAATCATGTGTACTTGCTCCCGAAGAGGCCGGCTGTCTTAAGACTGGCATGATAGTCTTTGATGCAAATTCCTCCGAGATGGAACTGGATGCAAGTGATTCAGAGCACCGCATCACTGATTGAAATCTAATTCATCAGATTTCCATACCATTTTTCTTTCCATTCTTTTTTATTCTTTCCGAAAGGAATTTCTGTTTGATCAGGATAGTTGTCTTTATGCGCGATTTTGCAATTTCAGACCAATAGTGTCCTCTGTATCTGTCTGGCTATGAAAGGAAATGGCTATAAGCAATGTATTAGTTATTGTAGCCAAATCAACTATTAAACTTATAAGGTGAATATATGGCAGAGCAAGAAAAAGATGCTGCACTTCCTTCTAAAGAGAATTTCAGTGAATGGTATAACGATCTGCTCTTAAAGGGCGAGATCATGGATGTACGTTATCCTGTAAAGGGACTTTATGTATGGTTCCCATTTGGATTCAACATCAGAAGAAACGTTTATGATATTATGCGCAGGTTGCTTGATAAAGACCATCAGGAAACCATGTTCCCACTTCTCATTCCTGAAAATGAGTTCATGAAAGAGGCAGAGCACATAAAAGGATTTGAAGACGAGGTTTACTGGGTAACTCATGGAGGTCTTTCCCCTCTTGATGTGAAACTTGCGCTCCGTCCAACCAGTGAGACTGCTATCTATCCAATGTACAAGCTCTGGATAAGGTCACATGCGGACATGCCACTTAAGCTCTATCAGATAGTCAACACCTTCAGGTATGAGACAAAACACACACGTCCTCTTATCAGGCTTCGTGAGATTACTTCATTTAAGGAGGCTCACACAGTCCACGCTACATGGGATGATGCGGCAGCACAGGTCGATGAAGCTATCAGGATATACACTGAGTTCTATCGCCAGCTTGCCGTGCCTGTACTTGCATCCAAAAGACCTGACTGGGATAAATTCCCTGGTGCAGATTATACTATCGCAACCGATGCACTGATGCCTGATGGAAAGACTCTTCAGGTAGGCACTGCCCACCACCTTGGTGACAATTTCGCAAAGACCTTCGATATAAAATATGAGGATGCAGAGGGTGAACAGGTCTATGCTCATCAGACATGTTACGGAGTTTCAGAGCGTTCCATAGCTGCTCTTATTTCCATGCACGGGGATGACAAGGGTCTGGTTCTTCCGCCAGCAGTAGCTCCTGTTCAGGTTGTCATTATTCCTATTATCTTCAAGAAGGCTGAAGGTGTCCTTGAAGCATGTGAAGAATTAATGAGCAAACTTGAGGCAAAGGGAATCCGTGTCAAGATGGATGCCAGCGACGACCGACCGGGTGCCAAGTATTACAAGTGGGAAATGAAAGGTGTGCCTGTAAGGTTGGAACTTGGTCCAAGGGATCTTCAGAACAATGCAGCCATGCTTGCACGTCGTGACACAGGAGAGAAACAGCAAGTGTCCCTAGACGGTATTGTGGAAGAAGTATCCTCAATGCTGGATAATATTCATGATTCACTTTACGAAAAGGCAAAGGAAAGTGTTTATTCACGTGTATTTGACTGTGAGTGCCTTGATGATGTCAAAGAAAATCTTCCAAAAGGCATCGCAAAGATCTTCTGGTGTGGTAACAAGGAATGCGGCCTGAAACTCGAAGAGGAAATAGGCGCAGGAATACTTGGAATACCAACTGATCAGGAAGAGTGTAAGGGCAAGTGTCCTGTATGTGGCGCAGATGCTGACACCAAAGTGTATGTCGCAAGGACATACTGAGTTGATCAGGAAAGAGTCATATACTCCCTGTAAAATACATCTAGGCGATTGGTATGGATAAGTTATCACCTGAAAAAGTCCGGTTACCTGAAAAACCGTTGTTCGTCTGTGTTCTTGGAAATACGGAGACTGCATATATAGAAGGTCTTTCCGCAGCAGGAAAGACTGCAAAGCTGACAGACTATACGCCTGCCGGTGATGCAGAGGTCCTTGAGACAGGAACTATCATTGATATTCCTATCTTACCTATGACTCCTCCTTATGACACACCTACTCCTGCACTCATTACGCGTGCAGCTCTTACGATAACAGGTGTCCCTCATATATTTGTGAATTCAGGTCTGAAGGTGCTTCCGGCTAAACAGGTTCCTCTTGTTGATGTAGGGGGAAAGCCAGGTGATGATATCAGAAAGCCGGTAGCTGTGCATAATGTACAGGAAGCTTTTGATAATGCTTTCAAACTTGGAGAGAAACTTGCAAAGGGGCATGATCTCGTTATGATCGGTGAAAGTATCCCTGCGGGAACTACCACTGCAAATGCATTACTGCAGGCGCTTGGTTATGACGGGAACGTTAGCAGCAGTTCCGATGCAAATCCTCTGACCCTTAAAAAAGAGGTTGTGAAAGAGGCTCTGGTCTCATCAGGGATCACGTTCGGTTCCCTGCGTGAGGATCCTCTTAAGGCAATAGCTTCTGTGGGCGACCCGATGATGGTTGCGGTTGCAGGGATTACCGCAGGTCTGGGCGACACTCCTGTTATCCTTGCAGGCGGAACCCAGATGGCATCGATATTCGCTGCCGTTAAACACATGGGCTATCCGACTGACAATATTAAGATAGTAACTACAAGTTACGTGGTTCGTGATGAAACTGCCAATTTTGTGGAACTGGTCAATGAGATCGGTGCAGATTATGAAGGAGCTGATCCTGAATTTGGAAAGTCTTCATTCAAAGGTCTGCAGCAGTATGAGGTCGGTTTTGTGAAAGAGGGTGTAGGTGCAGGTGGCGCTATCTACCTCACGGCCATGTATGGATATTCAATGGAAGAGTTACGCTCAAAGATCGAGCAACTTTGCGATGAGCTGTGCAAATTCGGGGATCTTGCCCGGGTTGCCGGCGAAGATATATAAGCGTAGGCGTGTAGTACCGCTAAATATATCTTTGATAAGATGTATTCAGGGGATACTACCCGAATTTATGGGGTTGTGGCCTAGCCCGGCATGGCGATGGGCTCCAGCGGATAAATGATGAACAACGGGTCTACTGAGACTAACCCGACGGGGTTGGTTTGTGAGGAACCGTTGGAGCACTGATATGTGCTCATGAGAACCAAGCTGTTTTTCAGCTGTTCGGAGAGACCCGTCGATCGTGAGTTCGAATCTCACCAACCCCATCTTTTTCTCTTTTTTGAACCTTAAAGCATGGTGGGTAACTCTTTCTATGCCTAAACTATATATGTAGATAGAACTATATAATTAATAGTAAAGTTTAAAATAATTTTACTAATATAAAGTATCGAAATGGAACGGTTACCATTAAATTTATATTGCAATGTATTTATTTAATTCACGTGTAAAAAGGGAGCCTATGATTCATGCACCACAGGGATAAAGTACTCATTGTTGATGACGAGCAGGCCATAGTAGAGCTAATGGGACTTTACCTTAAATCAGATTATGATGTAATTCCTGCATATAGTGGGCAGGAGGCACTGGATAAGGTAAAGGCCGAAAAGCCGGATATTATTCTGCTTGATGTGATGATGCCTGATATGAATGGGTATGAGGTATGCAGGGTTTTAAAGACCTCTGTGGAAACACAGTTCCTGCCAGTGGTGATGGTTACTGCATTGTCTGGAAAGGATGATCGTATCAAGGGTATTGAGGTCGGTGCGGATGAGTTCCTTGGTAAACCTGTCAATCGTCTTGAACTTGTGACCAGAGTAAAATCCCTTCTGCGTATAAAACACCTTCAAGATAAGGTTCTGGCAGAGAGGAACGAGGCAATGAACTATCTTGATATTGCAGGTTTTGTTGTTTTTGTACTCGATAATGACATGAAGATCAATCTTGTGAACCGTAAAGGTAACGAGGTATTGGGTTACGATGAGTTCGAGCTCATTGGTCATGATTTTGTTAAATTCCTTTTGCCTGAAGGCAAAGGCGCAGAACTTCAGGATGAGTTTTCTAAGGTCATCTCCGGCGAATCAGAGCCGCCCGAATATGCAGAACATATTGTCCTTACCAAGGATGGAAAAGAAATTCCCATGCGCTGGTATGATGTTGTCCTGAGGGACAACGATGGGGCTATTACGGGTATTCTGCGTTCCGGGGAAGATCTGAGTAAATTTGAGTGATTCAAAAAAAGTTAAAAGCTCATATTTTGTTTTGATGAGCTTAAATATTAATGAGTTCGCATTCTGTATTTTCTTGTTCTCCATCTTTTTTGAACAGATTTCTTGTCATGCAGCACATCCATCTTTGATGCAGGACAAAATGAAGACCTGTAAGTAATGTCAGCAGAATGGCAGATTTGTTGTGGGCAAGTGTCCATGTTGCTTTTGTTATGCCTATGAATTCCTGGTATCTTCCCTGCCGTACGCCTGTGGGGATGGCAAGATACAGTACAAAACCTGTAATTGCAACAACAATAAACAATATCGTTAATATTATGTCTATGTAATAATTCATTTTTGTTCTGTTCATATTTTTCCTTCTATTGAATGGATTTTAGGTTACTTTATGCATAACAGTATATAAAATTGCATATGAGGAGTGGAAATTTGTATCTTTCCTCTTGAGTTGTGCAAAGGTTTAAATTCAATTGGGCTAAGTAGTAGTCCTGTTTCATTGCCGGGATTAGTCCCGTGGGAATGTAGCTTTTGCATAATGCAGGAGCTGAACCGTGAAACTAGAAATGAAACTTAGGTGAACAAATTTGTCAAAATCATTTTATGCATACGTAAGAGACGCATGGAAAGACCCGGACAACACATATGTCCGTGAGCTTAGATGGGAAAGACTCCAGGAATGGAGAAGAGAAGGATCTGTAACAAAGATCAGACGTCCAACTCGTATTGATCGTGCCCGCTCCCTTGGATACAAGGCAAAGCAGGGTATCATTGTAGCTCGTGTAAAGGTACGCAGAGGAGGTCTTAGAAAGTCAAGATACATCCGTGGAAGACGTACACAGCGCATGGGTAAGAACAAGATCACTGGTGGAATGAGCATTCAGAGAATCGCTGAACAGCGTGCTGACAGAAAATTCCCTAACATGGAAGTTCTCAACTCCTACTGGGTTGGCGAAGACGGAAAATCCAAGTGGTATGAAGTCATCCTCGTAGACCCAAGCCACCCTGTAATTATGAGTGACAAGAACCTTAACTGGATCTGTAACAACACTCACAAGGGACGTGCACACCGTGGTAAGACCAGCGCAGGCCGCAAGGGCAGAGGTATGATGTCCCGTGGAACCGGTACTGAGAAGACCAGGCCAAGCCTGAGATCCAACCTTAACAGAGGTAAGTGATCCACTATATCAACTTGCGCGTGATCGCGCACTCAACTGAGGATCTTTCCAGGGTACGTGGTGCCCTGGACTTCTTTTTACGGAATGCCACCGGCATGTCCAACGATGAAGTTACTGATGGACTTGTAGAGGTAACTGATATTGAAGGTCACTATGGTAATCCGTCTGTGATGCTCAGTTCGCAGATCTCACGCAAATCGGATTCTGTAAAACTTGCCAGGTTTATCAGGGAGAATATGAGCCCTGAAGATGCAGAGGACCTGCGCAGTGAAATGCCTGATAGGCTTGATGATGACCAATTATTCCATATGAGGTTTGACAAACAGGCTGCTTTTCTGGGCAAAATAGTACTGAGTTCCTCCTCTGATGCCATCACTGTAAAAGTAAAAATAGCCACTTATCCGAAGAACCGTCTTCAGGCGGGACAGATAGTGGAGGAATTATTTGGCTAGACCTGTTTTTTATGATCTGAACGTTTACTCTGTGCCTGAAGGTAAGAACACGATCGAAGAAATGGCTGCTTTTTCTTCCAGATTGGATTTTGGTGGAATAGCTGTTACAAATCCTTCCGGCGGCTCTCAACCACAGAAAGCTACAAAGATCGGTGATCTGGAAATATTCAGTGGTGTTGAGATAAGGGTAGATAATCCTTCTCGCTTACATGGCATGGTGGGAAAATATCGTAAGAACACCGATGTCATAGTTGTACGCGGTGGCAGTGAAAATGTCAATCGTGCAGCTGTTGAGAACTCCAATGTGGATATCCTTTGTGGTTTTGGCTCAATGAAAGACAATGGTCTTAATCATGTTCTTGCAAAGTCTGCAAGTGACAACAACGTTGCGATCTCATTTGACCTTGGTGAGGTGATCAGCCAGCGTGGAGGAAGGAGGGTCAGGACTTTATCAAATTTCAGAAAAGATCTGGCAATCGTTCGCAAATACGATGTTCCTTTTATTCTGACCGCTAATGCTGGATCCTGTTATGATCTGCGGGCACCAAGAGAGCTGATCGCTCTTGCAGGACTTTTCGGAATGACCCGGGAGGAGGCTGTCAATGGCCTGTCCACAACTCCGGAAGCTATAATTCAGAGAAATCGTCCATCTTCAAATTATGTGTTCGAAGGTGTGGAAATTGTAGACTGTATGCCCGATGAAGTTACAGGCGAGGGTGATGGGCAATGAAGATACTTCCACCTACAATGCGGGAAAATAAGCGGTATCTTGCCTTTGAGCTTATAGCTGAAGAGAATTCAATGGTAAGCAGGGATGAACTTATCCGGGAAGTATTTTCAGCTTCAGGAAGCCTTCTTGGTGATCTAGGATCAAGTGAGTGTAATATATGGCTTTTTGCCTTTGATGATAATAAAGGTGTAATAAGCTGCGACCGTGATCATGTATCACGGACACGGGCTGTTATGGCCACTATCACAAATGTAAAGGGAAAAAGAGTTATGCTCCATGTTCTTGGAGTTTCAGGTACTGTTCTTGGTGCAACAAAAAAGTATTTAGAGGGTGTCGATGTATTTAACCCCGAAGAACAGTCACATATAAATGAGTAGAGAGCGTATTTCAGTTAGTTATCGTATATATTCTGTTATTTATAAATAAATCAGGAGATGAAGTGAAGATGCAAATGACGCCACAGATGGGGTATGATCGGGCCATCACAGTTTTTAGTCCTGACGGACGTCTCTTCCAGGTAGAATATGCAAGAGAAGCAGTTAAGAGAGGCACAACCGCAGCCGGTGTAAAAGCAAAGAATGGTGTGGTATTGCTTGTAGACAAAAGGATCACAAGCAGGTTGATAGAAGCAGAATCAATTGAAAAGATCTTCCAGATCGATGACCACATAGGTGTTGCCACTTCAGGACTCGTAGCCGATGCCCGTGCACTTGTTGACAGGGCAAGGGTCGAAGCTCAGGTTAACATGGTCTCATATGACGAACCAATAGGTGTCGAAGTTATTGCCAAGAAGATCTGCGACCACAAGCAGACATACACACAGTATGGTGGTGTCCGTCCATACGGTACAGCTCTTCTTATTGCAGGTGTTGATGATTCACGCCCACGTCTCTTTGAGAGTGACCCAAGCGGTGCATTGCTGGAATACAAGGCAACTGCGATCGGTGCTGGAAGGAACGCTTTCATGGAGCTATTTGAAGCAGACTATAAGGAAGATATGGACATCGATACTGCTATCATGCTTGGTATGAAGGCGCTTTACAAATCAACAGAAGGAAAGGTTGATCCAGCTACCCTTGAGCTTGGTGTTGTAACACTTGAGGACCGCCAGTTCAGAAAGCTTTCTGAAGAGGAAGTCACTGGCTATGTTTCCAGGGTTCGTGAAGAGCTTAAGGATGATGTGAAGGAAGAAAGTGAAGACTCTGGTGAGAAATCAGAGGAATGATCATAGCAATCATTGGGGTGAACTAACATGGTATCTCTTGATGAGTCTGTCATTGCGAGGCTCAAGAAAGGTAAGCACCATTTCGAGGTTCTGGTTGAACCAGAGGGTGCATTCTCACTGAAAAGAGGTGAAGATGTCAAAATAGAAGACATCATTGCTGTAGAATCAGTGTTCACTGATGCTGCGCAGGGAGACCATGCCGGAGAATCTGAGCTTCAGACTGCTTTTGAAACAAACGATGTCATTGACATCGCCAGGCAGATAATATTGCATGGTGAGCTCCAGCTTACAAAAGAGCAGAGGAAGCAGATCCTTGAAGAGAAGACCAGACAGGTCATAACCTTTATTGCACAAAATGCTATTAATCCCCAGACAAGGACGCCTCACCCTCCTGCCAGAATTGAAAAGGCAATGGAAGAGGCAAAGATCCACATCGATCCTTTGAAAGGTGTCGATGAGCAGGTTAATATTGTAATGAAAGCTATTCGTCCGATAATTCCTATCAGGTTTGAAGAGGTCGATGTAGCTGTAAAGATTCCGGCTGAATACGCGGCAAAATCCTATGGGGAAATTGCCGGCTTTGCAACCCTTGTAAAAAATGAATGGCAGAATGATGGCTCATGGGTAGCAGTGATCAAAATGCCTGCTGGTTTGCAGAATGATTTCTACGGCCTTGTGAATCATCTTACAAAAGGGGATGCTGAAACTAAATTATTATGAGGCCCCATAATGGAACGTGAAATTGTAATTCCTGGACAATTATTGTCTGAAAATAAGGCAGATTCCGGTCTCGGTACATATGTAAAGGATGGGAAAGTCTATTCTCTATTATATGGAGTTAAGAATGCCAAGAACAAGATCTCAGTCATTCCTTTTTCCGGAAAATATATTCCTTCTTCCAGGGATTACGTGATTGGTACAGTAATAGAGGTAACTCCCTCTAACTGGATATTTAATATTGGATCGCCATATGACGGATTGTTGCACGTGTCTGAATATCCAAGGCGTGTGGAACAGGAAAAGATGGCAGAGTACATGGGTATAGGCTCATCGGCCTTACTTCGTGTGAAAGATGTAAGTTCATCCATGAAGGTCGAATTGACCATGAGAGAACGCGGCCTGAGACTTCTTAGCGAGGGTCGTGTTATTGAAATAACTCCTACGAAGGTTCCTCGTATCATAGGACATGGTGGTTCTATGGTATCAATGCTTAAGAAAGAGACTAATTGTGAGGTATTCGTAGGCCAGAACGGAAGAATATGGATAAATGGAAAAGATAGTGAAATGGACCTTCTCACAGAGGCTATTGAGCTTATTATGAAACATTCTCACACATCAGGATTGACCGATAGGATCTCTCTTTTTTTGAAAGGTGATGCAGAACTTGTTTCTGAGAAGGACGAAGCTGTTTTTGAAGAAGATCTCACAGAAGATACAAAAGAAGCAGAGGATGAAAGTGAGATAAGGGAAGATACCTACCGAAAAGTGGATGCTCTTCTGGAAGACGATGATTGACCAGAGTAACTCTTTTTGATCAGGGAGAATGTGTGAACATTGGAGAATTAATATGAGTGATAAACCTGAAAAGTTCATTGATGAAAATGGATTACGTCTGGATGGCAGACGTGTTAATGAGATCAGGCCAATGAAAATGGAGATCGGTGTACTCTCCAGGGCTGATGGTTCATGTTATCTGGAATGGGGTAAGAACAAGGTACTTGCGGCTGTTTATGGCCCAAGGGAACTTCATCCAAGAAGACTGCAGAAAGCTGATTCTGCACTGATAAGATACCGTTACAATATGGCAGCTTTCTCTGTAGAGGACCGTATAAGACCTGGGCCTAGCAGAAGGAGTATCGAGATATCAAAGGTAAGCCGTGAGGCATTTGAGCCGGTAGTGCTTACTCATCTTTATCCTGGTGCAGTTATTGATGTTTTCGCTGAGGTGCTCCAGGCTGATGCAGGCACAAGGACTGCAGCTATCAATGCAGCATGTATGGCTCTTGCTGATGCAGGTATTCCTATGAAGGGACTTGTTTCCGCCTGTGCTGTAGGAAAGGTCGATGGGCAGCTTGTACTTGACCTTAACAAGCCAGAAGACAATTATGGTAATGCTGACATCCCGATGGCAATGACATCCGATGGTGAGATCACCCTCCTGCAGATGGATGGTGACGTTACCCAGGAAGAGTTCAAGCGTGCTATTGAGATGTGTAAGGAAGGATGCCGTCAGATCCTTGAGATACAGAAAGAGACTCTCAGGAATAAGTTCACAAAGCTTGATGATGTAGAGGTCTCTGATGATGAGGAAGACGTTGATGTTTCTGCTCTTGTGGAATCCACTCTTGAACCATCTGATGATGATGTAGAAGAGGACGAGTCAGAAGAATCCGAAGACGAATCTGAGGATGATGTTGACGAGGATGAGGATGAAGAGGTCGAAGAAGAAGACGAGGATTCAGCTGATGAAGATGAACCCGAGTCTGAGGATGATGAAGAAGATGACCTTGATTCCGTAGAATCTCATTCTGATTTCGAAGCTGTTGAGCTTGTAGAGGATTTTGAAGAGTCTTTTACTGATGTTGACGAAGAGGATGAGGATGTCCAGGAAGACGAAGATGACGAGGAGAAGGCTTGAGGTGAGATCATGGGCAATGAAGTAATGTCAATACTCAAGAAGGATTATATTTACAACCTTATGCTCAAAGGTCAGCGTGCAGATGGACGTGCTTTTGATGAGATAAGGAATATTGATATCAGGACCAATGTTATAGAAAAGGCTGAAGGATCTGCATGGATAAAGATGGGCGAGACCGAGATCCTTGTAGGTGTAAAACTTCAGGTAGGTTCTCCTTTCCCTGACTCTGCTGGTGAAGGTGTCATTATCACAAGTATGGAACTTAACCCAATAGCTTCTCCTGATTTTGAGGCAGGTCCTCCAAAAGAGGATGCAATCGAAATGGCCCGTGTCACAGACAGGGGCATCCGTGAGTCAGGCGCAATTGATTTAAATAAGTTGTGTATTACGGAGGGAGAAGAAGTTTGGATCGTATTCATCGATATCCACGTTCTCAACAATGCAGGGAACATTCAGGATACATCCTCCCTGGGCGCAATAGCTGCTCTTATGACCGCAGTCGTTCCTGGTGAACGCGAGGGCCGCGGTGAGGATATGCCTTTGCCTATCAGGGACATGCCAATTTCAGTTACACTGGTAGACATTGGCGGTGAGATGATGGTCGACCCTGATCTTGATGAAGGAACTGTTTGTGACTCCCGCATAACCATTGTTTCAAATCAGGATGGCTCAATATCAGGTATGCAAAAGAGCGGCGATGGCGCACTTACTGAGGAAAAGCTGTTAAAGGCCGTGTCACTTGCCTGTCAGAAAGCATCAGAGCTCAGGGAAGCTCATCTGTTGAATATCTGATCAGAAAATCAATATCATAAATTCACCATTTCAAGGAGATAAGATTCATGGCAAAAAAATATACGCGAAAAGGTAGAGTATCCAGATCAGCCGGTAGGTTTGGTACTCGCTATGGTAGAAGGGACCGTAAATTGGTGGCAGATCTTGAAGAAAAGATGCGTATGCCACACAAGTGCCCAAGGTGTGCACGTCCTAATGTAAAGAGAGCAGGCACAGGTATCTGGAAATGCACCAAATGTGATTACACATTTGCAGGTGGCACATTCCTGCCTCAGACCAACGTCGGAAAGACAGTTGCACGTACAGTAAAGAAGGCTACAGAAGCATTAGAGTAGGTGAGTATGGCCTATAAATGTACAAGATGCAAGAGGAACGTTGAGATCGACTACGAGTATACAGGTATTCGCTGTCCTTACTGTGGACACCGTATCCTTGTGAAAGAGCGTCCAACAACTATCAAACGCATCAAAGCAGAGTAAGAAGCGATGTATATCACTTCTTCTCGCAAACCTTCTGCCGGTACGCGTACTTTATGTAAGCATCTGGCGTCTTTTTTCGGTTTCGAGTATTTTAACCGAGGTAAGATGGGCATGGGTGAGGTCTTAAGCCTCTCTCATGGCAATCCCCTTCTTATCGTCGGAGAATATCATGGTAACCCTGGTAGTTTGGCTTTTCATGATGAGGAAGGATTCTGTACTCTTTCCATCTATATTTCCGTACTGGAAGCCCCTTCCAATTATCCAAAAAGGTCAAATTCATTCCCCTTGATTGAAGGGGATAATGAACTTGTATCATTGATAAATGAACTTATAGTTCCGGAAAAGTCTGATATCTCAACTTTGTTATCTCTGATCATTTCTGGAAATCAGCTGGATTTCAGGGAAGGCGAAAAAGAACTATTCAGTATCAGGATGAAAAGCTACAAGGTATTTGAGGTCGATGAAGAGTGCTCTTAACCTCAAGTTCTGTTTTTGAAACCTCTGCAGCTTTACGTATTTACAGGTCACTAAAACCTGAACTGGAAAGCCAGGTGACCGAACGTTCATCCGTTGGTATGAAAGCTGATAATTCAACCCTTTATCTGGAAATAAGGTCTGATGACCTTGTTGCCATGCGCTCGACTCTTAATACCTGGCTGCGTCTTATACAGGTCGCATCCGAGACTGCGGACTGTATTGCTTAATACTAAAAGTTCAAAGTAACACCAATTATTCTGCATCTTTTTCTCTCTTTCCATCCTTGTTTTCGCATTAATGTACATAGAAACATTAAAATCACTTCAGGTTTATTGGTATGCCAGGTGAAACCAAATGAGTACGCAAATACCCCCACAGATACAGAACCAGCTTGCACAGTTGCAACAGGTTCAGCAGCAGGCGCAGTCCCTTGCTATGCAGAAATCTCAGATCGAGTCCATGCAGAAAGAAGCTGAAATGGCACTTGAAGAGCTGGGAAAACTGCCTGAAGATGTTGTTATTTACCGCAGTGTCGGTGAACTGCAGATAAGATCAAGCAAGGAAGAATCTGTATCCAAACTGACTGAAAAGGTAGAAACTCTTTCACTCAGGTTACAATCCATTTCCAGACAGGAAGAAAGGATATCAAAACGTTTCACACAACTTCAGGAACAGATTGAACAGTCTATGGGGAATCAGGCACAGTAAGCCTTTCCTCTATTTCTGATGACATGCCGGTATAAACACTGGCAATGTTCAGAGGTTTCCATGCAAGTTGAAGAAACGGAGTTTTACAATAAGCTTCTGGATTATAATAACATCCTTTACCTTTGTCATCGGAACGCCGATCCGGACGCAGTAAGCAGTGCTTTTGCGTTATCAGAAGCCATTGGAGGAACAATAGGGCTTGTTGATGGTTGTAACCGGGTTGCTTCTCTTCTTATTGATAAACTTAACATTGACGTGGTCGAGAAACCTGATCCGTCAGAATATGACATTACTCTTGTAGTTGACACTTCGACCAGTTCTCAGCTTAATGATATCAAACTTGGCAAATACTGTGTTATCGATCATCATGCAACAACAGCTCTTATCGAAAATGCAGAATTCTATTTGCATCGCCATGCAACATCCACTGCTGAGATGGTTTTTGATATTCTCAAATCTATGGGTGCACCGGTAATGCGTCGCACTGCAATGGGTTTGCTCACTGGTATTATCACTGATACAGGCCATTTTAAGCACGCTACGCAGGAAACATTCAGGACTGTTTCTGAAATAATATCTTGTAGTGGCGTGGAGTATGCAGAAGTGCTGGAAATGATGGCTGCAACCCCGCAGGATATATCCATGCGCATAGCCATGTTGAAATGTGCTACCCGTGCGAATATTGAAAGGGTTGACGACTGGCTTGTGGTGGATTCCCATGTGAATTCATTCGGAGGTGCAGCATCATCAATGTTCCTCAATATTGGTGCTGACGTTGCTCTTATAGGCACTTCCCGTGATGCAAATATCAGGGTAAGTGGAAGGGCCAAGCGTGAAGCTGTTGCTGCAGGTGTCAATCTGGGAAAGGTAATGGAAGATATAAGCCAGAATTATGATGGTACCGGAGGAGGTCATGCAGGCGCTGCCGGAATTGATGTGGTTGCCGACATGGATACCATTTTAGGTGAATGCAAAGACAGGATACGCGATATCCTCAAAGGCAAACCCAATCCTTCTATATGTGATTCACTGAATGATGAATGTCACGAATCTGAATAATTGATAAAGGGGCAATTAGATGATAGAATACTGGAACCCATTGATGGAAAGGATGCCAGTTGATGAACTGGAGAAGATGCAGGAAAATAAACTCAAAAACCTGGTAAACTATGTCTACCAGCATTCAGATTTCTACAAAAAGAGATTTGATGAAGCAGGTGTCAAACCTGAAGACATCCAGACACTTGATGACCTGAAAAAATTACCTTTTACATACAAATCCGACCTAAGAGATACATATCCTACAGGAATGTTTTGTGTTCCCAACGAACAGCTTACACGTTTCCATGTTTCCTCAGGAACTACAGGAAAGCCAACTGTTGTAGGTTACACAAAGAATGATATTCAGGCATGGAATACATCCCTTGCAAGAGCTCTCACCTCAATTGGTTTGGGTCGTGGCGATATTATTCAGGTGAGCTATGGATACGGTCTTTTCACCGGTGGTCTCGGACTTCACTACGGTGCTGAAGAAGTGGGCGCCACTGTTCTTCCTACAAGTTCAGGTAACACTGAAAAACAGCTTGATCTTATGCAGGATCTGAGCAGCACAGCAATTGCATGTACGCCGTCTTACTTCCTCTTCATGAGTGAGGTTGCAAACCAGAACGGTATCAGCATACAGAATGATACAAAGCTTAAGGCAGGGATCTTCGGTGCAGAACCATGGTCTGAGGAGATGAGGGCAAGGATCGAGGAAGCAACAGGTATCAAAGCCTATGATATCTACGGTACTTCAGAACTCAGCGGTCCTCTTTGTACAGAATGTCAGTTCCAGGACGGTATCCATATATGGGCCGACATGTTCCTTCTTGAGGTAATTGACCCGGAAACAGGTGAGCAGCTAGGTGACGGTGAACGTGGTGAACTTGTTATCACAACCCTCGCAAAAGAAGCACTTCCACTTATCAGATACCGCATTGGTGATATCACTATCATTAACAAGGAACCATGCAAGTGTGGTCGTACACACCCACGTATCATGAGGGTACTTGGTCGTGCAGATGACATGCTTATTGTTCGTGGAATCAATGTTTTCCCCGGACAGGTGGAGTCTGTACTCATGACAATCCCCGAAGTTGGAGAACACTTCATGATAATCGTGGACAGGGTAAATGAACTTGACACCATGACCATCCAGATAGAGATGACGGATGAAGCATTCAGTGACAGGGTCAACGACATAATTGCTCTTGAAAAGAAGGTCCAGGCTGCACTGAAGAACGTGCTCAATCTGGCAGTTAAGGTCGAGCTTGTTGAAAAGGGGACAATTCCACGTTCAATGGGCAAAGCCAAGAAAGTGATAGACAACAGAAAGCTATAAACACTTATGCTACATAACTTTCAATAAAAATGCAGGTGTTAATATGGAAGAAAAGATAATCAAACAGATATCACTTTTCGCAGAGAACAAGCCAGGTCGCCTTGCGCACATTGCATCAAACTTCAGGAATGCAGGTATTAACATCAGGGCTTTTACCATTGCTGAAGCCGGAGATTTCGGTATCATCAGAATGGTAGTTGACAAGCCCGACCTTGCTCACGAAGTTCTTCATGATGCAGGATTCACTGTTTCAGAGACCAGTGTTCTTGGTATTGAGATGGAGGATGTGCCGGGAGGTCTTGGTAAGATCGCTGATGTGCTTGGTGGCCAGAACATCAACATTGATTACGCTTATGCTTTTGTCACAAAGACTGAGAAGGCACTTCTTATTCTTCGGGTAAGTGACATTGAGGCAGCTATTAAAGTTCTTAATGGCGCAGGCGTAAAGCTCATCGATATGGCAGATATTCAGGAAATCTGATTTTCTGAATATTATTTTCATTTTTTTGCATAAATTATATTATTTTATTTTTAAATTCCAGCTTATCATAGAATTATATTCTAACTTTAGGATATAATTGTTATCGAGAACTATATATATTAATATGTTCCAATTAAATTGTATGTTGAAGGAATGTAGTCTGTCAACATGCATAATGGATGAGCTTGACCTGATTGCAACTGAGGTTATAGATCTGCAATATGAAAGAGTTCCGGCTCTCTTTTCAAAATATGGTAACTCAGGCAAAAATAAAAGTATTAATGATGTTCGTCATCACCTTATCTTTCTTGCAAATGCCTGTAACTATGAAAGCCCTGAACTTTTCATGGCTTATATTGATTGGTTAAAGATTCTTTTCAAACATCTTGGTCTTCCTTCCTCTTATATGATGGATAATCTCGATGTGATCAAAGAGGTTCTTGAAAACAGGGTTGGTTGTCATCGATCTCACATTCTTTTTAAAATTCTGGACAGTGGCAAAGAGAGACTTTTGTCCGATACTCCTGTACTATCATGCTATCTGGAAAAGAGCAAATTGCCTTCACTTGTGAAAGAATACAATTCACTTTTGCTGAATAATGATGAAAAAGGAGCATATAAGCTCATTATGGATTCAGTTGAGCAGGGAATCGATATAAGGGATATATATCTTTATGTGTTCCAGTGTTCCCAATTCGAGATAGGAAGGCTGTGGCAGTTGAACTCCATCAGCGTTGCAAAAGAACATTTCTGTACCGCTGCAACCCAGAAAATAATGGCACAACTCTATCCATTTATCTTTTCAGGATCCGATAACGGGCATAATGTGGTGGCAGCATGTGTCGGAACAGAACTGCATGAGATCGGTATCAGAATGGTTGCAGACTTTTTTGAGATAGAAGGATGGAACACTCATTACCTGGGAGCAAATACTCCCGTGGAATGCATAATCCATACTCTAAAAGAAGTTCAGGCAGACATTCTGCTTTTGTCTGTCACAATGGTTGCACATCTGAGCATGCTGGGTGATTTGATCATGGGTATAAGGGATGATGCTGGGATAAAAAATACCTGTATAATTGTAGGTGGTTACCCATTCAATGTAGACAGAGAATTGTGGAAAAAAGTAGGAGCGGATGCTTATGCCCGCAATGCGAAAGAGGCAGTTGAAATTGCAGATTCAATGCTGCGCAGTTTAAACAAGCATGAATCATCATAATAACAGAAGAATCTGATATTCCTGGGGAATCTATGGTTATTCAAATGATAGAGTTAGATGTTTTAAGAAGGCCGTGCAAGCCAGCAGAAGATATTACAGATTCCGGTTTAACGGTAGATGACCAGTGTATTTATGACAGGATTAGTATGCTTAACAATGAACTTGTCAATATACAGCGTGAACTCGTCAAAAAGAACCTTTTGATTAAGTCCCAGAACAAGAGATTCAGGCAGACTATAAGTAATATTAATGATCCGATTGCGATTATTGGTCCTGATAGAATGATCAAGTTCATGAATGATCCTTTTAAGGGAATCATGGGGTCATGTGGCTATTCTGGAATTAAAGGTGATATCTGCGATATCATTTGTATTCGCTCAGGAGATATGGATGATTTGTGTGATTTCAGGACGATGATAACTCGGGTGGAAAGTGGCAGTTCTTTTTGCAGGGATGTAATACTTGTTCACGAAGATGGCTCTGAACAGCATGTTGAGATGAATATTTCCTGTATAAAAGGCAATCTTGGTGAGGAAAATGATCTATTGCTTGTTCTTCATGATATAGACCAGCGTAAGAAACTCCAATATCAGCAGGCTGAAATGACAGAGTTCCTGCGTGTTATTAATAGCATTCTTCGCCATGATATTTCTAACGATCTTTCTGTTGTGGGTATGTCACTGGATCTTATGGAGAATGATGAAAATAGGGATCTGATCCAAAAAGCCATAAAAGGTGTGGACAAATGTGTGCAGCTCATTGCCAGAATGCAGGAACTGGAATCTGTTCTGTTCTCCGATAACAGTCTTAAGCCGTATAATCTCAGGGGTGTGGTTGCATCTGTTCTGGAAAACTATGATGTGGATTTCTGTCTGGAAGGCAACTGCATGGTTGCAGGTGATGAGGCTCTATATTCGGTTTTTGACAATATGGTCTCCAACTCACTTACTCACGGTCAAGCAGACAGGATAGATGTTGTCATTAAAGGGAATGAAAAGTACTGTGAAGTTTCAGTTGCAGATAATGGAACTGGTATTCCTTCGGAGGTCCATTCAATGGTATTTGAAAGGGATTTCAAGTATGGTGCCACAGGGCATACCGGTATTGGTCTGTATATTGTGAAGAAAATAGTTGAGCGCTATGGTGGCGAAATAACTGTTCGAACTAACATTCCATCAGGCACGATTTTTGAGTTGAAGTTACCGTTGTCCCTATAAATTGATTTTAGTAATTCATATTCTCTTCCTGTTTTTGCAGCCGTTGCAGGATTGCACCTCCGAGTCGAACCACTAATATTTTATATGACCTGTTGTCATTCCAATTGAAATGACGGATACTATCAATTCAAAAGGAGTTCGCAAGCTGGAGTGTAAACTCGGCGGTTCACATACTACTGTCATTGGCGGACGTGCAGGTAAAAAGATAGTGTCCTTGCTGAGTCAGCATCCTTCTGTCAAAAAAGTTATTCCTTCTGTTATTACTGTCAAAGGAAAAAGTAATTCCGGCGGAAAACTGACTGCCAAAGTGCAGAGGCCGGATGACAGGGGAAACCTGCGACTTCTTCTTTCACATGGTACTTCTTTTCAGGAACTGCGAATTGTTACGAACGTAGGCAGTTTCGAGGAAGGTGAGCATGTTATGAAAGAGCTTAATTCATTATTATCTGATATCTAAGGTGAAATCGATGTTCATTGGAATAGATCACGGTACAACTGCAATGCGCTTTGCTGCACTTTTTCCCGACGGGAAAGTGCTGAAACTTGAAATTCCAAGAACAGAAGCTGCCGGAATGACGGAGCTGCAGCTCATATCTTCAATGGAAGATGCTTTTGGAATAAGTTCTTCTGATATTTCCCTGATGGCTGTGACGTATTCAATGGGTGACGGCATTAAGGATATAGAAGATATACATACTGTTGAAAATCGTGGTGTCAGAAGCATAGAAGGTGCTGGTAAGAAGACCGGTGGAGGAGGGATGGTTTTTGATACGATAAGATCATCAGGGATCCCTGCTGTTGTAATTCCTGGTATCCATGAGGGCAGCGACACAGATCCTCGTCTTAATATTTTCTCACATTCTACAAGTCCTGAAAAGATAGGAATTGCCTATCATGCATTTGCACTTGGATTCCATGATTTTGTTCTTTCGGATATAAGTTCTAACACTGTTACAGTTGCTGTTGCCAACGGAAAACTTATCGGTGCGATAGATGCCTGTATATTTGCTCCGGGACTGCAACACGGTCCGTTGGATGTGCAGGCCCTCAGGGATGTGGACGCAGGCAAGATGAGTGCTAACGAGGCTTTTGTAAATTCCGGTGTTCTTAAACATACTTCATTCGCAGATAGGCATGAACTCATAAAAGCAGCTGCAAATGGGGACTCTCAGGCTGTGCTGGCCATGGATAGTGTAGCTCTCTTTGCTGCCATGGAGATCGCAGGCATGCAGCTTCTGATGAAGGACTATGGTTCCGCAGGTGAGGTAATCATTGAAGGTTCTGTAGGTGAGGTTCCTGAGGTGGTAAAGAAAATAGAGACTCACCTTGGTGTCAAGGCCCATGTTCTTGACAGGTGGAGTGCAGCCATTGGTTGTGCTGAGATTGCAAGGGATATTCACTCCGGCTCAGATGAGATTCTGGGTCTTAAGGTCAATTTCAAGGCTCAGTGAGGATTAGTTTCTGTTTGGTATTTAAAACATTAAATTATAAACTTAAAACTATAAATTTCAAACTATTTGTTTTAAACAACAAATTTAAAACACCAAACAATCAGTGTTTTGTACACTTGCCTTCGATATAGATGACAGAAACTCCCTTTGTTTTCAGTTTATCCTGTATCATATTTTTGATGAGGTTTGAGCAGGCTTCTTTTCCTTCTAAACCTTGCATCTCCTCAATATTGATGCAGGTAGTATCAGGTACAAGTGCTTTTACAACTTCCTTCAGGTCAGGTGCATCCTGTCCTCCTGTCATTGCTGCAACATCATTTTGAAGTATGATCGTAAGGATGTCAAAACCGCCGTCAACTGCATTTATTAGTCCAACGATACCGGAATGTGCAAGTCCGAAGTCTCCAATGACTGCTATACTCTTTCCAGGGAATCCGCATGCTGTTGATATTGCACCGCCAAGTGAAAATCCTGTGTCCACTGCATTTAATGGGTCGGGTGCTGTACGTATGGAGCATCCCATGTCTCCTGCAACCGGCTGAATATTGTGCAGTACATTATAGAGCGGCATGAACGGGCAATCGTTGCAAATAGGTCTTGAACCTCTGCTGAGGATGGTCTGGATCTCTTTGTACTTTGAGAGCCTATCGTCATCGATGTTCTCAAAGGCAAATTCCACATGTTCTTTTTCTACAATGCCAAAAGGCAGGTGTCCGGTCCTTTTTCCAAGAACCTTGCTGCAACATGTGCTTATGTGCGACTCGATGAAAGGTTCACTTTCTTCTATTACAAGTATGCGTTCATGTTTCTCTATGAAACTCTTTACAAGTTTCTCAGGGAACGGTGTCACCATTCCAAGACTCAGGTGTGAATAAGAAGAATAAACCAGTTGTGTGGAAATTATCTCGTCCACAATAAATGATGGATATCCGGATGAAATTATTCCGACATTTCCTTCTTTTATTATACTGCGATTGAAACGTGAGTTCTCAGCTTCGTGGATAATTACAGGCTCGGATTCGACATGGAATCTCTGGTGCTTTCCGTGCATTGTAAGCTTCCAGATGTTCCTGTCCAGAGTCTTGTCTTCATGGTTTGATCTGGTACTTATCTGCGGTCTGCTGACATTCTGGACTTCCTTTTCCAGCCTGTCAGTTATCCTCATAATTACAGGAACCTTCGCTTCTTCGGAAAGCTCAAAAGCCCTGTTTACTGAATCGTATGCATCCTGCGGTGTTGCAGGGTCATAAGTGGCAGTCTCGGAAATTGCTCCGTAGAATCTGGAATCCTGCTCGTTCTGCGATGCTTTTGCCGCCGGGTCATCGCCTGCAAGTATCACAAGTCCTGAGCCGATGGTGTGCATCATTGCCGTCATGAGCGGGTCGGAAAGCACATTCATTCCCACATGCTTGACCATCACAATTGAGCGGCGTCCTGTTACTGATGCACCCAATGCTGCTTCAAGGGCAGATTTCTCATTGGTGAACCAGTGGATGTCGTAGTTATCGCCACTATTGTAGTTATCGCTGTAATTGGAATCCTTGTTCTCAAAAAAATAGTCTGCAAGCGCAGTCATAGGATATCCGGCAACAGCCGTAATGAACCTTACATTGCTGTCAATTGCTGCAAGGTAAATTGCTTCAAGACCCGTTATATCCTCAGTGTAAGTCATAATATGAATGCTTGTTTATTCTATCTGGGCTTTCAGTTTAACTGACTCATCAGGTTGTGCAAACCATGCCAGTGCTGCAAGCGCACCTATGACTCCGTTTCCATCAAGCCAGACATCAACGCCATTATCTTTTGCATATTGCAGAGCGTATTCCTTTGTAAGCTCTCCACTGCGGCATTTCGTGCTGTATTCGTTGATCTTCTTTGCATCAAAATCAGAGAGCACAACCATTCCGGTCTCATCGGACACGCTGTATTTTAAAAGAGCCGCTTTCACACTTTCAAGCAGTTCCTGTTTTGCGTTTGCATCCACGCATCCGAATTCGAGTACTGTGGAAACGCAGTTCTGTGTCCTTGCAGATACCGGGAAAAGCTGTACAAGTGAGTGTGACAGGTAAATAGACTCATTGCAGTCAAGTGCATTTGCCATATTATGGGTCAATGTCCAGGTTGCACCTTCTTCCTTGGTGTCGGTGTCATCGATTCCGATGAGCACTCTTTCCCTTCTTGGGACTACAATTGTACCTTTTGCAGCACGACCGCCTCCGGATTCTGTATAGTTGCAGCGAAGTACGCCTTCAGCAAATGCCCTGCATTTGGTGGCACCTACTCCGCCTCCTCCCAGTCCTGCATAGGTAATGTGGACTTCATCTCCTTCCACGATAACCGACTCAATTCCTGCTGCTGCAGTGGATGGTTTTAGTTCAAGGGTTGAAGTACCTGTCTTTACGGTATATCTGATCATGTTCCCGATGGAACGTGTGTTCAGGATAAGCGGCGAGTGAGAATAGTGGAACTTAGACCATGCAGCACCACCATAACAGTTCGTATGCTCGATGATCTCAGCATATTCGTTTTTACTGTCGCATATTGCATATATGCCCCTGTATGGAGTGATATAGGGGTCATTAAGTTCAATCTCTTTCATTTGGGACTTAAATGCCGGTCAATACCTTAAATGTTTTGTTTGAGTACAATGTTATGGTATTGTTACGAGTAAAAGATATCTCTACTTTAATCTTTTTGTTTCATTTGTTGTGCAATCACAGAGCCTAATATTATTAATGCACTTATTAGATTTGTATCAAATGAAATTGTTGAACTCTTATTGGATATCATGAAACCAATTATTAACAAAATTGTTATAATGCATGTAACTCGAAAAACAAAGCTTTCGTAAAAAGCTTTTTTTAGTACTCTAGTTATTAGTGCAAAGTATCTCTTAAAAGTACTTTCTTTTTCGTATGGAAGTAAAATTGAGGTATTTATGTCTTCAAAATTCTTATTGTTTATAATACTTTGTAAATATCTAAAGTTATTTTCCTCGATAGATTTCTGTATGTTGTCTAAATCAAAAACAAGATTTTTTGAAGTATCATGCTGATTCTGTATGGATGGGTATAAATCATACTTGATAAATAATCTCAATTTATCGAGTGTTGTTGTTGTATCTTCTGTAAAAGGTAGACTTTTCATCTCATCAACTAAGGTCTCAATATTGTGTGCAACATTGTTAAGATACAAAATTGGTCTTTCTAAATCTTGTGTGTTTTTTATTGAATTATTTAAGCAATATATATTATATCTAAACTTTTCATATGTTTCTATTTGTGGCGTATATACTGTTATCAAAATAAACGCTATGTAATTAATAAACATAAAAATGAATATGTATGTCCCATAACTTTCCATGTTGGAAAAGGAAACTACTAGTAGACTTATAAGTATGAAAAAAAGAGCAATTTTTGCTGCATTTCTTAATTGTTTTCTTCTCTTTAGAATTTTACCAATTTCAATAAGTGTTTTCATTTTTTCTTCCATACATGTATGGTTTTTTTATGAATAATATATTTTTTGATTTGTTCAATTCACTATTAGCTTTACTTTTTCAAATTACTTCACATATCCTTCATCCTTCAAACTGACATACCTGCCATCACCAATAACTACATGGTCCAGCACATCGATTCCAAGCAGCTTCCCACCTTCAACAAGTTTTTCTGTAACTGCAATATCTTCCCTGCTTGGTGTAGGATCCCCTGACGGATGGTTGTGTGAGAGAATGACTGAAGCACATGATTCCATGAGTGCTACCTTAAATACCTCTCTGGGATGAACTATATTGGCATTCAGGCTGCCTATGGAGATTAGTTCCTCACGTATGACCTGGTTTTTTGTATCAAGTAAAAGCGCCACAAGTCTTTCGCGTTTATGTTCCCGCATTCCGGGGTAAAGGATTGAATATACATCGGCAGGTGACCTTATCTTTCTTTTAGGATCATCGGTGAAGCCTTCCAGTTTGCGGGCAAGTTCAAAGATAGCGGCTATCTGTGCAGCCTTTGCAGCACCAATGCCATGTATCTTTGTGAGATTTGTGATGTTGGCCTGGCTGAGTTGTTTGATATTGTATTCTGAAAAAATACGGCTGCACATGTTGATAACATTCTCTTTCTGTGAACCTGTTCTCAGGATTATCGCCAGCAGCTCTGCATTTGAGAGTGCTTCCGGGCCGTATTTCAGCAGTCTTTCCCTGGGCCTTTCGTCCATAGGCATGTCATGGATACTTATCTTGTACTCACTCATTGAAATGGCTAGTAAATTCAAGAATATAAATTAATCGTAATTACTCTATTATAATTTACCCATTATCTAAAAAATAGTTACTATGAGTGGACTGGATACTGTTCGCGCTGCGTACTTATAGAATGAACCTGCATAACTCCCTGTATGAAAGTCATTTGCGTTGCAGGATATAAGAATTCAGGCAAAACAACTCTGGTCACTCGCCTTGTCGGAGCACTTTCCGAACATGGGAAAGTTGGCACTGTAAAACAGATGCTCCATCACCGTTTCAACCCGGAGGATACTGATACCGGTAAGCATTTTGATGCAGGGGCTGACGTTGTTGCGGCTATAACGGATTCCGAACTGGTAACAATAAAACGTAATCCTACACTTGAAAATGCATTGGATTCACTGGCAGACAGTGGTGCTGACTTCGCAATTGTGGAAGGTGCGAAGAGCAGTGATCTGCCAAAGATCTTCCTTGGTGAGCCCGAGGCTTCAGATGAGGTGTCCAATATTGTTGTAAAATTGCCTGAAAAAGGAGATTGGGATATCGAACCTCTTGTCCAGATGGTTCTTGATCAACCCGAATGGGTAACTCTTGATTCTCTCATAAGAAAAGTGCGAGCAAATTCTGATATTCGTCTTTCAGGTGGTATAGCAACCTTCACTGGAATTGTCCGCCGTATCAATGACAATGTAGAAACGACTGCTATCGACTTTGAAAAGTATGAAGGTGTTGCTGACAGGGCCATTGAACAGATATGCTTTGATATGAAACAAAAAGACAACATCATTGATGTGCTCATTCATCACAAAACAGGACTTATCAAGTCAGGCGAGGACATCGTTTACATAGTTGTGGCTGCAGCTCACAGACAGGAACTTTTCCAGACGCTGATCGATTCACTTGAACGCATTAAGGAAGATGTTCCAATCTGGAAAAAGGAGTACACCATTGAAGGTGATTTCTGGGTACACGACAGGCATGAGTAAAAACCGGAATAGTTTTCAGGATGAAAGCGAAGGAACCTGCTATATTTAGCGTATGATTTCATTTTTCTTTGTTTAATGCTGATTAGGGGGTACAAGTAACTTAAATCGTCCCGGAGGGTCCGGCGAAGCCGGCGTTTTCCCACAAGCTGAAAAAAATATGCACGATACGTTCTTCACAGGACTTCTATACAATTATGGCATGACTGTAATAATCCGATGAATAATTTTGCTGTGCAGAAGCATAGGAATGTGCCGCCTTCGGCGGATGGTTACATTGTTTTTAGCTTTCAGGTTGTTTTTGCAGAATAAAACAAAAATATGAAGATGTTTATCTGTTCTTCAGACCCACCTGTTCATCAATTTCCTCGGCTATTTCTTCTAGTTCCTGAAAAATACGATCGGAATCTTTTCTCATTTCCTGCACGGCGGCTTTGAGACTTCCGCCACGGATGTATAATCCTCTTTTTTCCCTGTATATCAGGCCTGAGTTGATCAGGTTTCTGATGTGATGGTTCACTCTGGACTGGTTGACCTCAATACTTCTGGCTATGATGTCTGAGGATATCTTATCCTGATTTTCTGCCAGTTGTTGAAGAAGATCAAGTACTATCTGTGTAGCAAGGTTTTCTGTATCTCTTCCGGAAGACAATCCGAAACTGTTACAGAACCAGCGAATATCTTCTTCAAGCTTCTTTTCCCTGGGTTTTTCCAGATTTATCAGGATTATCTGTTGTGGCATAGGATTACTCTATTGAACTACCTGTATATAAGGTTTGCTTCTATTTAATCGATATCATTTCGATAAAAACGATAAAAAAGCTATTTTTTGCAAAAGATTTAAATAGGAGTTCCGCAATATAATTGCTCTGTTGACAGGAATTACTCCGGTCAGCTTACAAAACTACGATTATCTAGTGAAAATCAAAAAGATACTCATTGAATAGATGGGTTCAGACATGACCCCTAAAAAACGTGTCAAGTGTCAAAAGTGATTTAAGGCTAAAATTGAAAAATAATAAATGGGAAATGTCAATCCCGGGGAGTTTATAATTATGGATCTTAACCGTTTCACACAAAAAGCCCAGGAAGCAATCCAGGGCTCAAGTACAATTGCTGCAAGATACAGAAACCAGCAGATAGACTGCGAGCACATGTTGCTTGCACTGCTGGAGCAGAGCGGAGGACTGGTAACAACCTTACTTCAGAATATAGAAGTACCGGTAGACCGCGTAAAGGAAAAAGTTGAAGCCCAGCTTGCAAACCTGCCACAGGTCTCAGGTCCGGGAGGGGATCAGGTCTACATGACCCAGACCATGAGGCGTGTCCTTGATGCAGCTTCACAGGAAGCAGGCAAGATGAAAGATGAATACGTGAGTGTCGAGCATCTCCTGCTTGCCATGGTGGAAGAAAAGGACAGTCAGTGTGGCAAGATACTTGCAAGCGAAGGCGTAACACGTGCCAGAATCCTTGAAGCAATAAAGCAGGTAAGGGGGAATAGAAGAATTACCTCGGAAAATCCGGAAGACACAATGGAACCACTGAAGAAGTACGGAATTGATTTCACAGAACTTGCATCACAGGGTAAGCTTGACCCTGTAATTGGAAGGGACCAGGAAATAAGGCATTCAATTGAGATCCTTTCACGCCGCAGAAAGAACAATCCTGTGCTTATTGGTGAGGCTGGTGTAGGTAAGACTGCAATTGTCGAGGGTCTTGCACAGCGTATTGCCAAGAAGGATGTTCCTGATGCCATGAAGGAAAAGCGTATCATTGCCCTTGATATGGGTGCATTGATAGCTGGTGCCAAGTTCCGCGGCGAATTCGAAGAAAGGCTCAAGGCCGTGCTAAAGGAAGTCGCAGACTCTGAGGGGCAGATCATTCTCTTCATCGATGAGATCCACACCATTGTAGGTGCAGGTGCTACAGAAGGTGCAATGGATGCAGGAAACCTTCTCAAGCCAATGCTTGCCCGTGGTGAACTGCATTGTATCGGTGCTACAACAGTAGATGAATACCGTAAGTACATCGAAAAGGATGCAGCACTTGAACGCAGGTTCCTGCCGGTATTCGTTGAGGAGCCAACGGTAGAGGATACTATATCTATCCTTCGTGGACTGAAGGAGAAGTATGAGGTCCACCATGGTGTACGTCTTAAGGACTCCTCACTTGTAGCTGCTGCAATAATGAGTCACCGTTACATTGCAGACAGGTTCCTGCCTGATAAGGCAATTGACCTTGTGGACGAGGCAGCTGCCAAGAAGAGAACTGCAATTGACAGCAAGCCTGCAGAACTTGATGAGGCAGATCGAAAGATCATGCAGCTTGAAATTGAGCGCGAGGCACTGAAGAAGGAAAAGGATGCTGCTTCAAAGGATCGTCTGGAAATCCTTGAGAAGGAACTTGCAGACATCAGGGCTGAATCCGATGCCATGAGAGCAAGATGGGACCGTGAGAAGGAAGCTATCTCAAAGCTTGGTTCACTGAAGCAGGAGATAGAGGATACAAAGATCCAGTTTGAACTTGCCGAGAACGATAACAACCTTGAACTTGCATCCAGGCTGAAGTACGGAACACTCATTCCACTGCAACACCAGTATGCGGAAGAGGAAAAGCTGCTTCAGGATATGCAGGGCGAGATGCTTCTGAATGAAGAGGTCGGTGAAGAGGATATTGCCGATGTTGTCAGCCAGTGGACTCACATTCCTGTAACAAAGCTCATGGAAGGCCAGCGTGAGAAGCTTGTGCACTTTGAGGACAACCTTCACAACCGTATCATCGGCCAGAGTGAAGCCGTCAGGGCTGTTGCTGATGCAGTGATACGTAACTACGCAGGTATCAAGGATCCGAGACGTCCGATTGGAAGTTTTATCTTCCTTGGTCCGACCGGTGTTGGTAAGACCGAGCTTGTAAAGGCTCTTGCAGCCGAGTTATTCGATGATGAGAACAACATGGTGCGTATTGACATGTCCGAGTACATGGAAAAGCATACAGTTTCAAGGATGATAGGTGCACCGCCAGGATATATCGGACATGATGAGGGCGGACAGCTTACAGAGGCTGTACGCAGGAGACCATATTCTGTTGTACTCTTCGATGAGATCGAAAAGGCGCATCCTGATGTGTTCAACGTCATGCTGCAGATACTTGACGATGGTCGCCTGACAGATTCCAAGGGCAGGACTGTGGACTTCAAGAACACGCTGATAATCATGACATCCAACATCTTCGCAGGTGATCTTACAGAAGTCCTGAGGTCCGATGAGGATGCGCAGGATGTTGATTACAATATACTGCAGATGCGTGCAATGACAGAGCTTGGAAAGTATTTCAGGCCGGAGTTCCTTAACCGTGTTGATGAGATTGCTCTCTTCCATGCACTTAAGCCTGAAGAGCTTGTCAGGATTGTTGATATTAAGGCAGCTGATCTTGTAGAGAGGCTCAAGGACAAGCGTATCAGTCTTGAACTTACAGATGCTGCAAAGGCCTATCTCTCAAAGGCAGGATACAGCGAAACCTTTGGTGCAAGGCCGCTTAAGAGGGTTATTCAGAATGAGGTTGAAACAAGGATCGCTAAGCTCATCGTTGCAGGCGAGGTTCCGGAAGGTTCAACAGTATTTGTTGACAGTAACGGTGCAGAGCTTACTGTGGATGTTCGGTCTGCTGAGTAAGACAGCGACAAGTCATTAAAACTGTATTTCGGTTGCTAAACAGCAACCGATGATTTTTCTTTTTTTAGGCAGTTCAATGAGTATTGATTAACTATGTCTTTGTTTTTTGACATTAAAAGTTAAAATCCATCTTTTTTCCTTTGGCCCAGAGTTCTTCAAACTTATCTTTTAACTTCTGTGCATATTCTTTATCGTATATCTTCAGTTCCCCGAACATATTATTTGGATCGACTGGGTCAGGAATCGGGATGTGTGTTATGTATTCGTCCACAAGCCTGAAATCATAATCGCAATTAAGGACTTTTGCATCGATATTATTTTTGATTATTTCCCTGTCCTGCGGGTCTTTTATATGTGCAAATCTGTCCTTCATCAGGCAGATAAGGACTTCTTCCGGAAAGATTATTTTTATCTTTACACCTTTTTTCGCAGCCTTGACAAATTCATCGATGACCGTGGGCATAAATCTATTAGGGTCGATATGTTTGTCCTTGCGGATCATATCTGACATTTTTGTTGGTTTTACGTGCAATATCTCGTTTTCAACTTCATCAAGCATGTTCTTAATATTCTTAATGATGTCTTCTTCTCCGATAGAAGTAGCCCAGAACTGGATCTCAGTATGATCTGGTTGTGCTATGTCGGAGAATCTGGATTCAAGTTCTGATACTTTCAGTTTGAAGTTATCCAGCTCATTCTTTGTTTCTTCTTCTTTTTTGGCGTAAAGATTGTTCAGGGCAATGGAAGGTTTAACGGCCCTGTATTTTCTGGGTCTTGATCTCTGGAATTCAACCAGTCCCATATTGTTGAGGTTTGAGAGAACTTCGTAGATCTTCCCAACCGGGATGTCTGATCTGCGTGACAGTTCCTGTGCTCCGGTAACTCCTTCTCTTAGTAGCGTTGAGTATGCAGAGGCTTCGTATTTAGTAAGCCCCAGGTCTCTTAATGATCCTTCATAGTCCATAGTATCACGTTTTATAGTTGCTGGGTTTGAAAGCTGTATATTTATAATTTCTTTGTTAAAACAACTATAAAGATGTTTTTACTGGGAAGATTTATATCTTATATAATGGTAGTCTTACTTGACGATACATAGTCATGTATTTGTAACAGTCAATTATTCATTAAAAGGTGTTTCAAAATGAAACAAAAAACAAATACTATACCTAAAACCGGATCTTCAGTTGATATATTAAAGGCCCATATTGAGGACATTTCTGTAAAATGCCTTGATAACAACTGGATTCAGGAAAATAAGATCGATCTGAATTCACTAATGGAAGATGATCGTTCTGATCGTGGTTTGAAAGTATCTTCCAGGAATAGTTATGCCACTCAAGATTGAATTTTGTTTCAATGAAACTGGTACTATGTTTTTTTAAGAGTGAAATCGTTATATATGCAACTGTATATACAATAGTTGCTTTTTCTCCCTTACCTCTTCTGCAAAAAGCTCTCTTGTTTCCAATTTAGTTTCGTTTAATATTAAGCTCATTATTATATTGCACAAATGCGTGCATTAATGCGCTAGTACTAATAATAAAAACTCTTTTCTGTCTATTTATCGCAAGGTTTATTAACTAATAATGCTGTACTACTTTTGTGTACCATCAACAGCACGCAATGCGTGTATGTTAGTACCACCCTATCCAACCCCCAACGAGGCATCCTTCCAAGGATGTCTCAACCCTGTTTTATGTTTACAAAAATGGACTAGTTATGCATGCCGTTGTAGAATATTTCAACAAAAAACACTGCTCACCAGTTTATTAAAGGGTAAAATCCTTATATATAAAACAGACTATTTATCGTCATGTTAAAACAACTCTCACGGAGTTTTTTTGTAATAATAATAAATCACAAGGAGTGTTTATCATAAAAAACATCTTTCAAAAGCTGGGTGTTTTCGTAGAGGACAATACCGTTCCAATCATAATGATAGCACTACTTCTGATAATTATCTCTTTTCAGGGTGCTCAGTTAATCGGGATGGCTTCAGGCACGGATACCTTTGTCGATAAGAATTCAAAGCTGTATCAGGACTATGATCACCTGTACCTGAATCTTTTTGGAACTGAGTCAATTGTTGTAATGGTTGAAGGTAGTGATGTTACAGATCCGGATCTTCTGAAAGCACTTGACAGGGCATACATGTCAATTCAGAACATACCCGGTGTTGTGGAAGTAACTTCGCCGTCGACTGTTATAAAAGAAGTTAATTATCAGATGACAGGCAGAAGTACAATTCCTGACGATCAGCAAACTATCGACGGGATAATTGATCACTCCATGCCCAGTGCACTCATGCCCGATGAAACACATGCCATCATGTCAGTAGTCATAGAAGGTACTGCATCGGATTCTACCCAGGAAGAGATTCTCAGGGAAACAGAAACTTCCATCGAGCTTGCAAATTTCCCTGCTGATTATAATGTAATTGTAACCGGGAATCCTGCTTTTAGTATTGCCATGAATGAAGAGATGAACACAAGTATGGGTATACTTCTGTTGCTGTCAATTCTTCTGATGGTAGTAGTATTATATCTGGTGTTCAAACATGTAAGATGGAGACTGCTCCCTCTTCCCATAGTACTGGTAGGAATTATATTCACTTTCGGAGCAATGGGCTTCCTTGATATTCCAATGTCAATGGTATCCATGTCGGCTTTCCCTGTTCTGATAGGACTTGGTATAGATTATGCCATTCAGTTCCACAACAGGATAGAAGAAGAACTTGCACGTGGCGAGACCGATGAAGAAGCTGTCATTGATACTATCAAACATACCGGTCCTGCGGTATTGATAGCACTTATCATCACTGCTCTTGGATTCTTCTCATTGTTCACATCCACAGTTCCAATGATACAGGATTTCGGAAAACTTCTCATGATAGGAATTTTGATGTGTTTCCTTTCCTCTCTGTTCCTGGGAGTAACTGTGCTCTATGGATTCGACAAAATATCCAAATGGAATATACTTGGCAAACTTGGTTTGAAAAAGAACTCATCAAAGCCCGCAACTCATGCTGCGGTTTTAATTGATGAGGACCACGAGCCGGATTTCCTTGAAAAGGCATTGAAAGGAATTTCAACATTCTCAATGAAGAATCCGATCCTTATACTTTCTATTGCAGGTTTGCTGTGTGTTGGCGGTCTTTACGCAGATAATCTGGTGGGTATCCAGACAGATACTGAGACATTCGTTCCACAGGACATGCCTGCTCTTCTTGAGCTAAAACACATGGGTGAGATCCTCGGTGGAGAAGACCAGCTAAACCTCATCATAAAAACAGATGACAACGCTGACCCTGAACTTCTGGAATGGATCGATGAATTCACAGAACACGAAGTTGCCGGAAGAAGTCACATACAGGATTCTTCAAGTATTGTCGATCTTGTAAAAGCCGCAAATTCCGGTGAGATACCGGGCAGCTCGGAGGAAATTGAAGTTATATATGATCAGCTTTCCGATGCCCAGAGGGATGCATATCTTAATGGGAATACAATAATCATGCTGAACCTGGACATTGGTAACGCAATGAGTGAGCTTGGTCTTGAAGGCATAGAATCACTTGCCAATGTTGTAGAAGATGATATCATGTGGATGGCTCCGCCACCAGGTGTGTATGTAACAATAACCGGTCACTCTATGGTCTATGTAGAGGTAATATCTGCTCTGACATCAGGCAGGGTATTTATGACAATGCTTGGTATCGTGCTTGTGTTTGCAGGTCTGCTGGTTATTTACAGGGATATGCTTAAAGCTCTCACACCTGTTCTGACCATGGTTGTGGTCGTGGGCTGGTCTGGTGGTCTCATGTATTACACTGGAATGGAATACACACCAATGACTGCAACACTTGGAGCATTGATCCTTGGTGTTGGTTCGGAATATGCGATCCTTATGATGGAGCGTTATTTTGAAGAAAGGGACAAAGGTGCAGACCCTGAAGAAGCAATGCAGGAAGCAAGTGTCAAGATCGGAAAGGCTATTGTCACATCCGGTGCAACCACTGTTTTTGGTTTCAGTGCGCTTATAGCTTCACCATTCTCAATTACCAGTAATTTCGGATTAATCACGGTAATGGATGTAATACTTGCATTACTTGCAACGTTTGTTATCTTCCCTCCAATTATAGTTACTCTGGACAAATACAGAGAAAAAAGGAGACACTTCCACCAGTCACATCACAAATCCGGCTCGGGTGGAGGTAATATAGTAAAAAGCATTCAGGAGGCAATTACCCAATGAATGTGAGATATAGTAATATAAGTGGTTTTGAAAAATATACTAGTCTTATGGTGGTATGTATTCTGCTTTCGATTGCTTTTGTAGCGGCAGTGCCAACTGTCACTGCAAAAGAATACCTGCCTCCTACTTATGAATATACAAATAATTTCTACAACTCTTATGGTGAGCCTTCAATTTCGGCTTCCATAATTGGTGATACGGAATTCGAACGAGGAGAAACCACAACCCTTGAAGTTGTTCTTGCAAACCGTGGTGTTATCTATGGTTTCAAGGCAGACAAGGGCGTAGGTACTTCAGAAACATTGCATGAGCTTTCACTTGATGAGCTTCAGTATGAAACAATGAGGACAACTGCATATGGTATCAAGGCAAGTCTTGTCTCTTCTACTGATATGATAGACATCGATCCTGAAACAAACAGTCAGACTCTGGAAGAATTATATCCGGGGACTTTGCCTGATGATCCTATGAAATTTACCATAACTCTGTCAGAGAATATTCCAGCTGGTGTCTACATACTTGAATTGCCTTTGAGCTATGAGTACCAGAGTGATGTCAGGATGACAGCAGGTGAATCAATAATTCTAGGTGAGCCAGGTCTTGACCACACAAGTATTTACACTAATGTGGAAACAACTCTTCAGATACCTATTATCGTTAAACCTGCAGCAAAGTTCGAAATAACAAATGTAACAGGAACTCTGGTATCAGGCGGAACAAGTGTTGTGGATGTTACATACACCAACATTGGCGAACTCACTGCTGAAGATGCTATTGCAAGAATAGTTGCAATGAAACCTTTGAGTGCAGAACGTTCTACCAGAACTCTTGGAACAATGGAACCTGGCGAAAGCAGGACTGCTACTTTCACAATAAGTTCTGATATGGATACACTCGCAAAGAATTATGGTATCGACAGTGAGATCAAATATATCGACGAAGATGGCGAAGATGCTTTCTCTACTAGCATGAAACTAACTCTGCCACTTGAGGAACCTGAAAGGGAGCTTAATGTAACAGGGCTTGCACTTGCTGGTATTTTCGTAATAATAATTGTATTGGTTGTTAAAAATAAAAGGAAAAACGTGTCTAATGACAATTAGAGGGATGCTTATGATTAAAAATATTAACTTTAAAATGGTGGTTTCAGTATCATTGATCCTCAGCTTGCTCTTTATAATGCCTGCAAGTGCTGATACCATGTCCACAATGGATCTGGAACTTCCGGATTTCTTCAATTTTGATGAGAACTATTACACAGTTTACGGTGGCCCTGATGTATCTGCCACCCTTGTAGGAGATAATGAATATTCAAGAGGGGATGAGGTTACCCTTAAGGTCAACCTTATGAACAAAGGTGTTATTACCGGTTTTAAGTCAGAAGAGGATGACGATCCTGTATCAGAACTTGACCAGAAGATCCAGCAAACAGAAATGGGATATGAGGCTCAGAGGACAACAGCGATTGGTATTGTTGCAATCCTTACTTCCGATGACCCACATGTAAGGGTAAAATCCGGTCCGCAGGAAGCAGGAACCCTTGCATCCGGTGAGCAGACATCAGACCCGCTGGAGTTTAACATCGAGATATCAAAGAATGCAGCTGCCGGTGAATATCCACTTAACCTTACACTATACTATGGTTATCAGGAAAATGTGCAGATAAACGGTGACAACGAAACAGACCTTGGTATCACAAATATGGAAGTTGGTCTCTGGTATGCAGTAGGCCAGCAGATGGATCAGGTAAGTGTTATTGTTGATGAGGAAGCCGACTTTGAAGTCACAAATGTTACTGGTGAACTTGTTCTTGGAGAAGAAGGAATTATCCGTGTCACTTACAAGAACGTTGGTGAAGAGGCTGTAAAAGATGCAACTGTAAGGATAAGCTCAGATGATCCTTTCAGCACAACCGATGACCAGTCATTCATAGGCTCACTTGAGCCTGGAGAGTCCGCAGAAGCGATCTTTAAACTGAAAGTTGATGAGACCGGTGTTCCAAAGACATATGCTATCAACAGTGAGGTCAAGTATGAGGATATGGATGGCCACAACCAGATATCAGATACTGTGAAGATCACAACAGAGGTTCTTCCGGCAGGTTCATCTGATTCCGGTTCAGGGGCTTATATAGGTATTGTTGTAGTGCTTATTGTTGTAGTTGTGGCTGCAATAGGTGCTAAGAAAATCCTGGCAAAAAAAGAAGAAGATAACTGATCTTCTTCCCATTTTTATTTTTAGTTTTCAGGGGCAATTATCGGGAGAAATTATCAGGGGCAATTATCAGGAGCAATAAGCATGACCGTCACATCTCTTCAAAATCTTGGTTTTACTTCCTACGAAGCAAAAGTTTACGTGGCTCTTGTCAGGAATGCGAATGCAACAGTCTCAACGTTGCATGATGATTCAGGAGTTCCGAATTCAGCAATTTACGGCGCATTGAAAAAGCTGGAAAAAAGGGGAATAATCGAATTCCAGAACACAAAACCAATGCGTTACAGGTGTATTCCGCCTGAAGATGCCATTGCTAAGTTGAAGAATGATTATGCAGAGCAATGTGATATTGTCTTTGAAAAACTAACTGAGATATATGGTGAATCTGCAAGCGAAACAAGCGAGGAGCATATCTGGAATATCAATGGTGCAAGAAATGTTACCTGTAAAGTGATCCAGATGATGGAAAATGCAAAAAAGGATATTTTGATACTGGCTTCTTCGACACCTTTCAGGACAATTGCAGAGAACCATACATCCCTTAAAAAGGATTACACTACTATAATAGGTGTCATGAACAGGAAAGCCAGTGAAGAGGGCATTAGTGTCAGGGTCATAAGCTCCTGTGAGGATGAAGCAAAGAAGATCAAAAATCTGGTCCCTCTGGCAACAGTGCGTGTAAACTCCATCGAAGAAGCCGATTCAAAACTTAAGAGTTTTGTTATTGTTATTGATAAGTCTGAAATGCTTGTTGATATACTGAAAGATGGGGATGGGGACACTGATCTGTCTGCAGTGTGGACGAATGGTGCAGATTTCTCTTCTGTTATTTCTCATCTGTTAAGTGCCAAATGGGAGATCTCTGAAAAATACACTATATGAGGTTTTGATCTTGCTTTTCACTAAACATAATACTAAAATCAGTATTGTATCAGCTATTTTTCTTGTACTGGCAATAAGCCTGACAATTAGCATGGTGATTATCCCGGCATCTGCCGGAGGTAATGTCACTCCTGCGTTCAATGTAACATTTTCACCAGATGAGTCTGTAATCAGTTCAAGGCTTGATCGTGTACCAGTTTTCAGGGCAAATGTAAGTGAAGTATCTGATGTTGTCTGGTATCTTGACAATTACCAGGTAGTAAGTTATACTGATATCTGCAACAGTAGTTATGTTCCTGCTGTTTCAGAAACCGGTAATTACAGTATAAAAGTTCATGTCTCAAATCCTAATGGAAGCATCGAAAACCAGTGGTATTGGTTAGCCACCCCGACCCCTTCCCAGATAATTTCTGGTGGTAGTAGTAGTAGTAGCAGTTCTTCAGGTTCTGTTTCTTCCGGAGAGGATTACAAAAACATTCTTGTAAAAGAAGTGAACATGCAGATCCTTAACAAAAATGTGCTTACCGAGTTCACATTTACTGAAGATAATAATCCCATAAGTTCTCTTGAATTTACATCATCTGTAAATGCAGGTTATGTGCGAATGTCACTTGAGGTATTGAGTGATCGTTCATCCTTTGTGTCAGAAGATCCGGATGATGAGGTTTACTGTTATGTTAATATCAATCCTGACAGGACAGGTCTTGATAACAAGATTGGAGACACTCGTATTTTCTTCAATGTAAGTCAGCAGTGGCTGGATGATAATAACATTGATGCAGATTCGGTCCGTCTGAAACTGTTCGGCAGCTATGGCTGGAAAACATTCCCTGTAAAGATCATATCGGGATCAAATTCATCAGAAAATTCAAATTTAAATTCAAACGTCACTTTCGTTTCAACAACGACCGGCTTTGGCAGTTTTGCAATAACCGGGAAAGTAAATAAAAGTTCAGAGGATGACGTTGTAGTTATCGATATGGGCGGAGATTCTTCTAAGAAATCATCTGGTGCAGATTCGGGTTCCAAAAAAGAAGGAGGTAGTTCAGACTCAGAAAATGTCCTTGATTCTGTACTTAGATCCATGAAAGAATTATTTATAAAAAGAAATCCTGTAAATACATAATATTTTACAGGGAGAAAAAATGGCACTGACAACCAATTCAAAGGTATGGAGCATAATGCTCGTTGTATCTGTATTCATTACTATCTTCTTTGCTGTCCTGTTTCATTTTGAGGACATATTCATCGTCCTGATAATTGGAAGCATACTTGTGCTCCTGACTGATAGTATCCTCATAGAGTTCAAACGTTATTTTGGTCATAGATCTCTCTGGGTCAGGAGAGTCTATGCAGTTTCTCTTGTTGTCATTGGTGTTCTGCTTGTATCCCTGTTACTGATCGGTCAGTTGTCCGATATGACTTCTCTTGTAAATTCACAGGAAGAATATGAGACTGGTATTTCCAGTATATTTTCAACCTATGGTCATCTCCTTTCCTCACAAAACAATGTGAACACAGGCCCAATGTTGGGTGAAGGTCCGGCAGGTGCTCCTTCTGGAAATATGAATGGGACCATGGGTGAAAATGCAAGTGTATCTTTTAATGGCGATACGGCTGCAGCTCCAATAATATCCAGCGAGGATATGCAGTCAATTGGAGATTATATCTTTAGTTTCTTCTCTTCACTTATCTCTAAATTATCGTATTTTGTCTTCACCGGCCTGCTGATAATACCAATGATGTTCCGTCTTTACTTTGCAAAGAAGAATGTAATAGTCACAGAAATAGTCAGCTTTTTCCCTGTAAAGTATCAGGATTGTGTATCCTCTTCAATGCTGGATATCGGAAAGCGTCTAAGGGATTATTTCTCTGCAAAGATCCTTGAAAGCGTTATTGTGGGACTTATTTGCTGCATTGGTTTTTATCTGGCAGGTATCAACGGATGGTTTTTCCTCGGCGCGCTTGCAGGTTTGCTGAATATAGTGCCTTACATTGGTCCAGTGGTCGGTGCAATTCCTGCTGTGATAATCGCTTTTATTGTAAGCCCGACAACTGCATTTTATGCGATAATAACTGTTGTTATTGCCCAGCTTGTGGATAATCTGTATCTGATTCCATATATGATCTCAGGTAAGGTGAACGTGAATCCATTGTTGAGTGTTTTGCTGACTCTTATATTTGCAGATATGCTTGGTGCGTTAGGTATGATACTTGCAATTCCGGTATACATTATTTATAAAGTAGTATTGACAGAGTTCTACAACGAGCTGAGGAAGATATATCCGGATGAATATGATGCTTGATTGTGTTTTTTCTTAACACGACTGCACACTGTTTCCTTTTTACCGATGTTCACGGGCGTGAATATTTAGCGTCTCTATATTGCGATTTTATGTCCAAATGGCAAGCTTGATATAGCAGTTGTGTATAATAAGTGCACATCCTAAAAACTAATATTTTTTCTTTTACAGGAGATTCCATAATGAACAACGAAGATATCCAGAAATATGGTACCGAACTCAAAGAAGTACTTCAAATGACCACATCTCCGGTTGCTGTGCACCTTGTAAGGACCGATGAGGAAATACCAGCTGACATTCCACATGTTGGTGAGACAACCAGACACTGCCAGATGGTTGACAATGTAAGAAGGCTTGGCACCCACTTCTATTCAACACTCGATGATCAGATGTGCAAGGGCGGCGCATCTGTAATGGGACTTACAGAGATGAGTCCGAAACTCAAGTCAGGTGAAGTATATTATAATCTTAATCACTTTGCTTCCCTTGAAGCTGCAAAAGCAACCATGGAGAGAGTTCCAATGGTGGAAGCAAACTCCATCAAGGCTGTACTCTATGCTCCACTTGAGAAAGCAACTTTCATGCCTGATGTGATTCTTGTAATCGCAAAGCCAAGAATAGTAATGGAGCTTTCACAGGCTCTGCTCCAGAAGAACGGTGGACGTGTAAATGCAGGATTTGCCGGTAAGCAGAGTGTCTGTGCAGACGGTGTTTCATATCCATACCTTACAGGAGAAGCAGGTGTGACTATCGGTTGCAGTGGCAGCAGAAAGTACACTGAGATCCAGGATGAGGAAATGATAATGAGCGTACCTGTGGACATGTTGCCTGCTCTTGTAGAGTCTGCAAAGGTAATGTTCGGCACATACGCCTGTTGATCTAAAACAAGCGATTCAGTACTTCTGAGTACTGAATACTTTTTTACTTTTGCTAAAATCTGCTCATTTTTGATTACTTTTATTTAGAGTTCAATCGAATATCCGGCATATATTTTCTGGAATTTATCAGAATACATTTTTCTGATAACATCCTTGTGTGATGTGCAATGTCCTGCCCCAATGAGTTGCATATCTTTGAATGAGCCAAACTCCTGGCTGTCATGCAAACCGCCAATTATTCCATTCATTTTTCCAAATGAAGCTGCAGCTTCTAATATTAAGAGCAGGCCCGGATGAGCACAACCTGTGAGGACATAATTTCCGGATTCGCATTCAAGAATCAGTGATTGTTCTTTTATTCCGGTGCCACTTTTTTCTAATTCACCAGTTGTGTAAATTTTATCGCAGATCTTCTGGGGAGAACTTACTCCATATAGTTTCCTTTTGATTCGGGATGTGATCTCCTTTTTAAGACGTGGTGAGAAACTTGATGGGACGTACACATCAACATCCGGATTTACGTTCAGGAAAGTTGTAACTCCTCCAATGTGGTCCCAGTGCTGATGTGAGAGTACAAGTATGTCTACAATATGCGGGTCAATTGCTAATTTTTCCATGTTTTCAAGAAGCAGGTGTCCATCCCATCCGGTATCAAACAGTATATTGTTCGTTCCTGTTTCTATCAGGCAGGCAAATCCCCATCCGCACTTAAGGCCTTCTTCTGCATTATTGTCATAAACAATGGTAATTTTCATACGGGCACCTCAATCTGTTATTCCAAAAACTTTCTTCAGGTAATAGCCTGAGTAGATGGCTCCTGCCGGATTGTGTGCAAGCACACGGTCCTTTACTATGAATGTGGTTACCGGAGCTGCTGAATGCTGTGTGAAAAGTATGTCATGTCCAATACAAAGGCCTATTATGATATTGAGTTCGGTTCCTTTCTTTTCAAGCATCATCGCCTGGCCAATCGGGTTGCAGGTTGGGTCAAAGGATTCCGGGTGAAGTTTCTCAAGGTCGTAATCTTCTTTTTTAATTGCAGAAACCTTGCAGCATACAGAGAAAACCTCAAAATATTTTTCCAGGATTTTTTCTACTACTTCTGCTTCTCTTTCCATACCAACACAGAAAGCAAGCCCGAGTTTTTTGTATCTCATTTCCTGCGCATAAAGGATTATTTCCTCAAGCCTTGTTTTCTGCATGTAGTACCGGGCTTCAATTGCAGCAGAAGTTTTCATGGACTTAAGCTCATTACCCTCATAACTGATATCATCGGTTATGCCTGCACAATCCTTGCCTTCACGGCACATTTTATCATCGCAGTATGCGCATTTCATTCAGAGATCACCTGGTGGCATGAGGTTGGCTCATGCATGATTCAGATATTCTCTCATATGAGATAAAATGTATGGTGGCAGGTTCTACATTTGAAAGCTTATGCTGTCATTTCTGTCTTGCCTTTTGCATTGGTCCGTTAGCTATCTTTTCAAGTGCCTCTATCATCTTTTCCAGATTTTTATAGGGGATTCCTGCTATCATTTCATCATTCTGGATGTCTGTAGCTCTGCGACATCCATAACATCCAAGACTCATGTTCATTTTGCCGCTGACTATCGGAATTATGGTGGAATCAACACATGTTGCCTGGAAAGCGGCAGTGCTGAATGCCTGTCTTCCACCTTCAAAAAACGTAGCTGCAGGGATAAGCCAGTATAGTGTTTCAGGAAGGTCTACGAGAACTACAACATCAGGTTCCGTTTTGAAGTCTTTCAATGGCCCGACAACAGTTGCAATAGTGCTTTCTTCTTCAAACTCGAAGCGCTGATCTATCATGTTAGCAGCGGCATCGCAGCAATCGAACAATCCAAGATTAGCATGGAAGTCCCCTTCTTTTACTTTAGGAGGCAGCGGCACAAGTCCAAGACTTGAAGCACCAACCATGCACGCATGCTTGTCTGCGGGAATTACAAAAGATTCTCCTTTCCTTGCCCTCATTATTGACTGGCAGTGTCGGATGTTTTTTTCAGGTTCATCGGATCCTTGCGGGATCGTTTCGCCTTTCTTTATTACTTTTACAGCAACCGGCTCATGCCTGAGGTCAAGGAGCTTTACGAGTTTGTCTGATATCTCGGCATTATCCATATTTCCAACTCCTCATAAACCTTTATTGATAATATTTTAGTAAGCTGGCTATTTACTGGTTTCGATGTTTTCTTGCTTGATGATTTGCAACTTATATCTTATTTTTTGCACTATATGCCGAAATAGTTACAGTTTGATTATTTTTTATTTTTTTATACTTGCTTTTAAAGTGCTGTTTTTTGATTTAATACACTTAAATACATATTGTAAACTATATATTATCATTTTAAAATTCTAATAGTAAGATATGTATTATTTTTTTATTACCTCTTTAGATTCTGTTTTTATTTTTATTGCTGTATTTGTCTATTTTTTGGACTAACTCCAACTTACTAAACAACTTTATATATTATCAAGTGGTAGTATTTTTCAGGTTCCATTATAGGAGGTAGACTGAATGGATGCAATAATCATAGGCGGTTTTTTAGGAAGCGGAAAGACAACAACAGTAATCAATGTAGGCAAGGAACTGGCCGAAAGAGGCCACACAGTAGCGATAATTGTGAATGAGGTCGGAGAAGTAGGTATTGACGGTGACCTGATATCAAAATACGGACTTGATACCAAGGAAATAACGAACGGCTGTATCTGCTGCACATTGAAGCTCAATATGAAGACAACACTTACTGAACTTTATAATTCATATAATCCCGATTATATTCTGGTAGAACCTTCCGGTATTGCTTTTCCAAATCTCATTAAAAAAGAACTCGAACTAATGAACTTCGGGGATAACATCAGGGTAGCCCCTCTTGTGACATTAATCGATGGCAGTCGTTTCAAGGAAATTATGAAATCCGTCAAGGTCTATGCATTAAGACAAATTGAGGATGCTGAGATCCTTGTGATCAATAAGGCAGATCTTGTAGAACCTATAAAGATGTCCCTGCTGACGGATTCGGTACAACAGCTCAATTCAGGTGCCAGGATCATCAATATGTCATCACGTCCCGGTGATTCCGGTTTCAATGCTCTCATGGATATGATAGTTCCATCTATGGCTGAGGATGAGCATGTTTCTCCAACTTCTGTAAAAGAACATACAGAACATACCGCAGACTCACATTCCCACGACCACAGTCACCATGATGACTATCACGACGACCACGACCACGAAGACCACGACCATCATCACGAAGAACATCATCATGATGCACACGACGAACACCATGATCACCACAGTCACGATCATCACCATCACGACCACCATACACACTATGACAGTGAAAATTCCGGACTTGCTTCATATGCCAATGATTACAGGATACTTGAGGATAACATTGACAGGGAAACAGCCCGGCAGATCACACTGGAGATCGCTGAAACTGTGAAGAGTTCTATCATCAGGCACAGTCCTGAGTTTGTAGGTCATATCAAAATGTTCATGGAAGTTCCTGATGAGACCGTCAAGATAAGCATTACTTCACATGCTGAAAGTCCTTCCATGAATATCATAGAGACAACTGTGCATTCAGGTCCGAGATTTAAGATACTTACAGCAGTTTCAGGGATGGATGAGGATGAACTTGTTCATCTTGTGGATGAGAATGTTGAAGCTGCTTTCAGTAAGAGGAATATGGTCTCGCAGCGTTTACATGAGCCTCACAACCATGACCACCATCACCACGATCACGAAGAGCACGATCATCACCACGGTCACCATCATGAACACAAGCATACTGAGATGGAAGGAGATGATGACATCTACGATCACGACCTGACTGGATGCGGTACCGAAGAAGGCAATTGCCTTTTATAATCCTTTTTTGGTGGTGTGTAAGTTTTGGAGATGAGCTATCACTATAATAGTAACTGGTGAGGGTCTGAATGAAAATAATAATAGTAAGCGGTTTTTTGGGAAGCGGCAAAACGACTTCTATTATTCGCATGGGAAAGCACCTTAAAAGTAAGGGTCACAGTGTGGCAGTGCTTGTAAATGATATCGGTGATGTGGGTGTTGACGGTCAGGTGATCAGCAATAACGGACTTGAGTCAAAAGAGATTCCCAGGGGATGTATCTGCTGCACCCTGAGATATGCTCTTGAGGCTAATATCTCTCTTGTCCAGGCACAGTTTGACCCGGATATTCTCCTTATCGAACCTACAGGTGTTGCTTTCCCTATGAGGGTAAAGGAGCAGATAGAGAAGATGGATTTCGGTCCGGAAGTCAGTATGGGTCCAATTATTTCCCTGATAGATGGCAGTAAGTTCGGTGAACTTATGGAACATTCAGGTGATGCGATCATAAAGCAGGTTAGAAATGCTGATATTGTTGCCCTTAATAAGCAGGATCTCCTGGATAAAGAGCAGCTTGCTGAAATAAGGTCCACAATAAAAGGTTTCAATCCGGATTCAGCTCTCTTTACTCTGTCATTGGAAACCGATGACGGAAGTTTTGATTCGTTTATGGATGAAATTGAATCTTCTTTCATAACAAACTTCACAGCAAACGGTGCAAATGCTTCGGTAAATGATACTTCTGTTTCCAGCAATTCTGCATGTGATGATGAGTTCAATCATTTCAATGTCAGCAGCTATGCAAGTTCTTATGAGATAGATACCCTTATGGATGGAGAATCTGCGTCTGAATTGGTTCTTGATGTTATGCAATCTGTCAGAAATGGTATTCTCGACATTAACCCACAGTTCCTTGGACATTTGAAGATGTTTCTCCACACGGGTTCTGTGGGTCTGCGGGCCAGTGTGACATCATACAGGGACCAGCCAAAACTTGAGTTTGTAGGTCTGGAAGATGAAAATGAAGACAGTAATTTCACTGTCTTTGCAGCGGTAACGGATGTTTCACGGGACAATCTTGCAGATGTTATAGAGAATGTTGTTCTTTCAAGATCAGGACAGTTTGGAATCGCAGTTTGATAAAAGAATATAGTATGATATAATGTACTATGGAATAAAGTAAAACAAAATAGTAGAAAACAGTACTAAATAAAACACAATAAACCTAAATAATCTAAGTCTGACCTTCCCTAAAGATAAAAAAGAGGTATGAAGCGCTTATATTTGTTTAAAGCGCTTCCTGTACTCTTTTGAAGATTAGATCTGCAATGAGCCTGTCACTGCCAAGAGGTTTTGCGTAGACTATCTTCACTTTCTGCCCCTCGAATTCAACCTCTCCTTCATTGGTCTGCGGGTCCAGCTCAAGGAACTCAGGAATATCTTCTGTAAGGTGGACTCCGGATGCCATGAATACAGGTGTTGCAGCGATCTTTGTTACACCTGTGCCTTCAAATAACATCAGTGCTTCCCTTACTTTAGGTTCACTGTGTTCTACGAAACCTGTTTTTATAACATACTCCGGGTTGTTTTCTGCTATTATGTTTGAGATCTCAGTGACAACCTGATTGTTATATGGTAACCTGCTGCCGTGTCCAATGATCAAGATTCCTATTTTTTCAGTCATAATGTAACCTTCCTTCCACAAGGTCATTATTACTATGGTATATAGTTCTTTTCAAAATCCATTAGGTTATAAAAATAACACTATATTTTCGGCGTTAATTCGAAAAGGGTTCCATAGCATTCCTGTCATTAAAACTTTAATGTATGCAGGTCGGGAATAACCGTGATGATTTTTGGGTCCGACGAAGCTGGCGCTTTCCCATTAGACGAAACAAATTATCTGCATGGTGCTTTGTGCTTTCTTCGCAGGCCTTCTGCAGAATTCCGTACATATGCCATAAAATTCTGTTCAGGAGTATCGTAATGTGCCGCCTTCGTCGGATGGTCACTTTGTTTTTAGCTTTCAATTATTTCTGTGGAACTGAAAATCAGCAACGTTTGTGACACTCGTATCAATTTAATTGCTACGGAGACTATAAAATTAGAAGTTAAATGCTGATTTCGATCTAATTAAAATAAAATATACGGTGAAAAGAAAAAGAGTACTGTGTCAGTGACACAGCTTAAAGGACTTCCTGTGCTCTCTTGAAGATGAGTTCTGCGATGAGCTTGTCGCTACCGAGTGGCTTTGCGTAGACGATCTTTACTTTCTGTCCGTCAAACTCGATCTCGCCTTCGCTTGTCTCAGGGTCCAGTTTAAGGATTCCTGGGATGTCTTTTGTGATGTGGATTCCGGATGCAAGGAAAACTGGTGCAGCAGCGATCGTTGTAACGCCTGTGCCTTCAAATGACATGAGTGCCTCTTCAACTGTAGGCTCACTGTTCTCCATGAATCCTGTCTTAACAACATATTCAGGGTGTGCTTCGGAGATCATGTTTGCGATCTCAGTTACTACCTGGTTGTTGTATGGTAATCTGCTGCCGTGTCCAATAGCCAAAATTCCTATTTTTTCACTCATGATGTAACCTTCTTTATTATATGAAGTAATATTCTCAACAGTATTTGTGTTACGTTGCAGGGGTAGTAGGGAGGTTATCGGATATAATGGTTTTGATATTTTGGTACTGAGTTGTTTTTAGACAATAAAATATCTAATTGTTTTGAAATAACTATGAAGCCACCTTTTACTGATTAATATTCAGAATATTTCGTTCTAAATTAAAGTTCAATTAATTTAAGTATCATTATTTTGAAATGCTTCTTGTCAGGTTGGGTACCTGAAATTGAACTTTAAGGTTGGATACATAGGGTGGTCTTAGTTTATGAAATCAGTTAACTTAGTTATTATTACTTTGATGCTTCTTTCTGTGTTGGTTGTAGCAAATGGAGCAGAATCAACTATCATTGATGATAGTTTTTCTTCAGATACAATAAATGCTATTTCTTCGAAACCTATGGTTATTGTAGTGAATTCAGAGTCTAACAAAGTAAAAATTAGGGGTGAAGTCGTAAACGATTTGCCAGCTTTTTCTTTTTACGAAGTTGACGTAAAAATAGGGGAAATTATTCTAGATTCTACAGGCGCCTTGAATGTAGGTGATGTTGTGCGAGTTGCAAGTCACGTAGAAGGACCTGCGGTTGTTGAAGAATATTGGATAGGGGCTACAGTAGAAGTTTATGGTGATTATAGTTATGATGCTTATACAGGTCATAACATCTTTTTAAGCAATTATGATGATGTAAGTTCAGATAATTATTTGATAATAGTTCCATCAGAGGGTTCAATCTCAGTAAGTTCAAATCCTATTGGTGCCAGTATTTATCTCGATGGCACTTACAATGGTCTAACTCCAAAAATTTTAAATGAAGTCTCTACTGGTTCTCATACTGTGAACCTTCGTAAAAGTGGCTATGAATATTATACTATTACTGTGGATGTTCAGGGTGGAGTGACCTCTACAGTTTCTGCAACACTTGATCCTGTCATTACAACTGGCTTTATTTCTGTAAGTTCTAATCCCACTGGCGCTAGTATTTATCTTGATGGTGTATATAATGGTCTTACTCCCAAAACACTGGCTGATGTTTCTACAGGCTCCCACACGGTGAAACTTAGCAAAAGTGGCTATACTGACTACATTAATACTGTTAGTGTTCAGAACGGTATAACATCAACAGTTTCTGGAATTCTTGGGTCCGAAGTAGAATTTAGGGGAAATGTAATCGACAGTGTTGTATCGTTTTCATTCATAGCGTACACAGTTCAAATAGAGGAAATTATATCTGATCCATTAAATGTACTTAACAAAGGCGATACTAGCATTATTAATATCGTCTATGGTTCCCCTTCTGAGCAAGATATTATTGAAAATGGTGATTATGTAGAAGTCAAAGGTACTTATACATACGATTCAGACAACAATCTCTACATAGTGGATTTAACAAACAGTGATCACAGTATACTATTAGCAGATGCTACTCGAATATTATTTGACACTACTCATGATGAATATTGGACTACTGAAAATTTTGATTATTCATCCTTGATGGAAATATATTCTAATAGAAAATACGATGAGTTTGTAAGCCATCTTGAAGAAAATGATTATGTTGTTACGGTTTTTAATTATAATAATTTATATTATGATTATCCCGCTGGAGTTTTGTTTCATAATAATATTTACGAGGATGTATCAAAAAATAGTCCTAATACTATTTTGAATTATGACATCAATATTCCTCAAGGTATTAAATCCATTGCAATATCTGTTAATTCTATTGTTGAAACTGAAGGTTTTGCAAGGGTTCGTTTATTAAATCCAAGCAACAATGAAATGTTTACAACCAGAGTCGATTGGACTTCTGAGGATCATTCTACTCATATACATAATCCTGAATCTGGTCAATGGAGCCTTGAAGTTGAATTAGGTTCTCCCTCATGGGACATTTCAAATTTCTATGATTTCAAAGTAGATGTTGGAATTGTTCCTACTCTTAAGGATGAACTTGAAAACAATGAGTATGATATTCTAATAATGGGAGCTCCGGGGGATGATCTTGATAAATTTACAAATGAGGATACAGAGTCAGTGTATAATTTTGTGGCAAATGGCGGAAACTTGTTATTGCTGGGTGCTACATATTACACTTCCTACGAAAATTATGTTGCAAACAAATTCAATAACAACGTTCACTTGCTTCTTGACCAAGATCACACCAAAGTTCAACTACAGCACAAGGTTACAGGTAGTGAAATAACGCCTCATCCTATTTTAGAAGGAATCGATGAATTTTACTACTATGGTCAGGATTTTGACCTTGGAAGTTGGGGTTGGAACATAATTGGTACCCAAACACCAGTGGCTTATGCTCTAGGTAATCCTATTATCTCAGCTTTTCAGCATGGTGGTAAAGTAGTAATCATTGGCAGTGGAGAAACTTTTTCAGATGAACATATTGATTAACTGGACCATAAAGATTTGGTTAGTCGAATCATGGAATGGTTTGTTTCAGAAGACACGAATCCACCGATTCCAAAAATCCAAAATCCTCAAAATATCGAAACCGAATCATGGTCATGCGATAAAGAAACTGCATCAATATCTGTTACTGTAAAGAATGAGGGTGGACTTTCAAGTGAAGGTTACATTTCTGTTTCTTTCCCAAACGGAGAAGAAGTTGTAAGTGTTAGTGGAACTAGTACTGCTAAAAAGTATCCTCCTGGAAGTACAATTCACACCAGTTCAGGTACAACTGTTTCTTCAGACTATTATCTGGCAGAGTTAAATAAATCATATTGGGACGAAGGTGAAAGTCAAACTCTAAATATTGAAGTCAAACCTAATAGTAATGCTGAGAGTATTGTATTCTATTATCGGGCTGCTTTGAAAAATGATGCAAAGATCAAAGAAGCAGACCCTTATGAAAGAGATCCGATATCTTCAGAACATATTGATCAACAACATGGATGGTATGCCTACAAAAAATCAGTATTTTCCTCACCGAATCTTATTATAGAAGATATCAAAGTTGATGGAAATGAAATATCCTATAAGATTAACAATACCGGTCCAAGTGCTGCTGGTTCTAGCAAGACCTATTTGTATATCGACGATATGAATAATCGTGTTGCATCTGATGATGTAGGATTAGTTTCTGCATGTGGAGGTTCAGATGAATGGCATTCTTTTGACTATTCATATACTTGCTCTGGAACGGATACAATAAGAGTTCGTGCAGATGGTGAAAGTAAAGTTAATGAAATTGATGAAAACGATAATGATAAAACAATTGAATACGATTGCACTGCAAAATATGGAACCTTGGTAGTGACTATTTACCCATCTGAAGTAAGGTCACAGGCTAAATGGAGGCTTACAACAGAAACCGATTGGCATTCTAGCGGAGAAGAAATTACTGTTGTAACTGATGATTATACAATTGAGTTTAGTAAAGTGGACGGTTGGGCTGAACCAGAAGATATGGATATTGAAGTATCAGAAGGTTCTAATGAGGCTCCAGCTACATATATAAAAGATGCATCTCCTGAATATATGGTGGTTGATATCCTTTCTCCAACTGAAGATTTTGAGGTTGATTATGGTGACCTGGTGTTAATCAAAGCAAAAGTCACTGACAATATGGGAGAACCAATGCCTGCAGCAAAAACAAGCCGTGTTTGTGCAACCTTCTCGAATGGTGATGATTCTATTTTATTGTTCGACGATGGAACTCATGATGATGGACTTGTAGATGATGGTATTTATGCAAATGGATGGGTGTCCGCAACAACCTCAAACAACGGAACTGAAACCGACTGCATGATAACCGTCTCAGCTTATCATTCAACTTTGGGTGAAGCAAACGATGAAGTTGTAGGAAAAATTAATGATCTTAGTTCCGAAGTACCAAACCGATATGACATATTATTTTTACCACCTTATGCATATGGTGAATCCAAAAACACATCTGATATTTTTGGCTTTTCTTCTAAGACTGCAACGTTAGATTTTGCAGATGTTGATGAAAATATAGGAGATGGCACAATTATCACATCTGCATTGGCAGGAGCTGCAACGCTGCCACCTATAAAGGGTCCAGGTGTTGGTTCAGCAACTTCATATGCTAACTATAAAATTGTAGATTATTGGACAGCTGAAGAAGATGGATATTACAAAATAACTTGGGACTACCATGTTTCAGGTGATGGCTCTATTCAGGGTGTGCATTGGGTTCAGGGATCTGCTTCTATAAGCAATTCTAAAGTGAATTATGAACTATTTGATCAAACGGATAATACTTGGATATTGCGCGAAAGCGACATTTTTTTCGAGAAAGGTGGAGGATCATATGATTTTGAAAAAATCTTGTGGGAAGATACATTTACATTAACTAACGCAGCAAAAATAGTATTTGATCATTTTGTTGGCCTTCCAGTAACAACACTTATACCATCGTGGTGGAATGAAAAAATATCACATGGGACATCACCATCCTTCAAACACTCAGAAATTGTATATCTAGAAAGAGATCATTCTTACATGTGGCAGTTTAAACCTGAAGCAATTTCGGCAGCTATTGGGCTACAAGGGTATGGAGCTGGCTCAAATAAACTATACTGCAAATTGAATTCTGTTTCTGTTGTTCCAGAAAATCCTCCCTACAATCCGGTTTTAAATATGGTTGATAAACCTCCAGAAGAAGTACACAATGGAGAAGTCGTTTTTTCGTGGGAAGCTTCAGACGACATCAGCCCTAAGGATAAATTGCAGTATTCATTCTATTTAGAAGGATATGATGCTAGTTGGTCAGACTGGTCAAAATTAACTTCAAAGAGTTATTCAAATTTACATGATGGGGACTATGAATTCAAAATAAAGGTTAAGGATGAGCATGATCACGAATCTCCAATAGTACTTTCACAATTCAAGGTTTCTAGAAAGTTACAGACACTAATATCTGCTAGTAAATCTGCTAGTAATCCTTTATACTTATACTCTGGATACCCTTCAGAAATAGAAACATTTGTTATATCAGGTGGACCTATTGAAGGAGCAAATGTACTCCTTTCGGTTACTGATGGATCGAACTATTTGTTATCAAATTTACAGGGAGTTACAAATGAAAATGGAAATTTTGTTTCGATTTTTAATCCACCGCCCGTAACATCTGAACATATATATACAATTTTAGCGACTGTTACCAAATCGGGGTATGCTAGTGCTACTGATGAAATAGAAGTTACAGTTATTCCGCGTAAATCGTATGAAACTCCAATTGGATCTAAAGTTTCAGTTGAAATGACTGATGAAGAAGTATCTTTAATCTTTGATGATGTCGAAGAGGGTGGTGAAACCAGTGCAATGAAATCTTTCTCTGGACCTTCTACACCCAGCGGTTTCATCCTTTCTGGAGTATACTACAATATTGAATCAACTGCTACATTTGAAGGCCCCATCAAAATTTCCATCAATTACGATGAATCTCAAACATATGATGAATTGAGTTTGAGACTTTGGCATTATGAAAATGGAAATTGGGTAGATATTACCACATCTTTGGATATTGATAAAAATATAATTTATGGCTCTACTATGAGTTTGTCTCCATTTATTGTCGCTACACCCTACAATCATAATAAGGAATCTAGTGAAATTTCTTCAACCACTTCCTCCTCCGGCGGCGGAGGCGGTGGTGGAGGCGGCGGCACCACCGGTGAAGAATTCGAGAACATTGCTTACAAGGATGTCCTCTCAGAATTCGTATCAAAAGGTGATCTAACCTCGTATGAATTTGATAATGAACTTAATACCATCGAGTACATCAGATTTGAGGCTTTCAGGAACTGGGGTAAGATATCATCTACAATAGAAATGTTGCATGGAACTTCTGCTCTGGTGGATGAGGATGCACCGGATACGGTTTACTGTAATGTCAATATGTGGGTTGGAAAATCTGGCTTCTCAAGTTCGGATAATATTGATAGTCCGGTTGTTGGATTTAAGGTTGAGAAGGATTGGGTTGAAGAGTATGAGATCGATGAGGGTACTATCAGGTTGTGCAGGTATTCTGATGGGAAGTGGAGTGAACTCGATACTCAGAAGCTGAGTGAAGATGACACTTATCTGCACTTTGAAGCCAGTACGCCGGGATTCTCGCCGTTTGCGATCGTGGGTACATCTATGGCACAGGAGGGTGCTGAAGATGTTGGAGCATTAATGACGGTTGAGGATGTGGTTGATGACACTCCGGTTGATGATGGATCAGTTTCTACAGAAGCAAAAGGCACGACCAATAGCTGGTTTGCTGTTGGATTTGCCTCGATTGTTCTGGTAGGTGGAGTTGTAGCAATGGCATATAGAAAACGGGAGTAAATCCTGTTTTCTTTTCTATTTGAATCTAATATTTTATTATTATCATTTAAAAATCACAATAAAATCAAAAAGATTATATAGTTGGATGATTGAGTTTATATGCAAAATCATTGACTTGTGGGACAGTAATTTCAATTGTAGGTTAGTGTGAATTGGAATTATTGTGAGAAAGCAATTATTTTGGGGTTGAATCATGAAAACACGCAATATACTGATAGTTGAAACTATACTTTGTTTCTTTATTCTTATCTCTCTTATTTCGAACGTTGGTGCAGTAGATGTGGACATCGCAGGTGATCTTCCTGACGAGGTAAAGGAAGGGGATATCATTGAATATGACCTGACCATCACGAGTATTCCACAATCTGCTGATTATATTTCGTTTGAGACCGACCTGGAAGCATATGGAAATAATCCTCTTTACAATTTTACGGAACTTGATATTACCAGTAATTCCAACAATTATGTACTGAGTCTGAATGATAGTGACGAAGAAATCGTTGTCCATATACAGGGAAAAGTACCGGTTGTCAGGGAAGTTGCCCAGACAGAAAAAGTAACTCTCATAAAATTCGATGAAAAAAGAACCGGTTATGCTTACTACCGTTTTAATCTCCTGGATGATGAGAGGAACAGCTTAAAAGACAGCGACACCAGGACTTTCATTATATATGTTCCTGATATCGAATCCTTTGAAGGAAAACTTGACACCATCGAAGATCCTTTTATGAGGAACTATCTCGCGGACCTTTTTGACAAAGGACTTGTTCATGAAGCCAATGAACTTGCAGACTATCTGAATTCTGACGTAGAGGAAGGGCCGGAAATATCACTTTACCTGGCTGCTGGTGGAATTATAATTGCCCTTATAATTGGTGCGATAATCGGTATTCGAATCGGGAATAAAGATGATGACTACGGGGATGATGACATATGAGTTATGAAAAGATAATTCCGCCATTGCAATTGCCAACTGACATGACCGTTGTTGGTGTTGGAGGTTGCGGAAAAAGGCTGACAATGGAGATATGCAACAACGACTGGTTCCTGAAGCACTATTCAGCTGATGGCAGGCGTCTGAAAGTATACACCATGGACGCTGATGCTAATGAAAAAGAAGGTGATGAAGTACGTATTTCCCAGCTTAAAGATAAAATAATCGAATGCGGGGCACAGGGAAATATTGAAACCAAATTCTATTACTTACCATCTCTTGCAAATATCAGCCAGGTTCCTGACCTTGCCAGCAGGGAAATTGCTGAGAAGGTCAAGAACAAGAGATCCGAACCAAAAGTTAAGACCTGGTGGCTCAATGATGATTCGGAAGACGGAATTGTTTTTGAGGATCTGCTGAAGATAGACCATCTTGCAATGGATGACTTTGGCGGCGGAGTCCACCGCAGGAGAGCTATTTCCAAGGCAATATTCTACAAGGTCATAACTGAGGGTGAATCCAGCGGATTCCCTACTTTCTCAAGCAGAGGAAGCGTGGCTATCGTTGTAGGTCTTGGAGGCGGCACAGGCTCCGGTATGTTCATTGACCTTGCACGTTACATACGCTCATTCAAGGGCGATTCTACCCAATTGTGTCTCTTTGTAGTCCTCCCCACAACCCAGGAAGGAGAAAAAGAGCAGTTGAACGCTTCAATAGCCCTCACTGAGCTTGAATATCTCAATATGACAGAGAGGCTGTTCAACAATGTGATCGTCACATCTCTTGGTCCCACCGGATACAAAAAGGGAGAAGAAGCCCGTGCAGAGGTCCATGAGTTCGATGCAATGTTCCCAAATGTGTTCACCAATTTCTTCCACGTTGAAACAGGTGACATTAATATCAGCGACGTAAAAGGTTCATTTTCGTCATTCATTTTTGCAAATTCCCATGTTATCGAATATCCTATTGAAGATCTGCGTGGACTTAAGAACCAGTATGAAGAGATCATCAATTCCCTGGAGATGATAACAAATTCCAGGAAAGAACTGAACCAGCAGATCGATTCATTCTTAGAGAACCAGTATTCTTTCAAGGAAACTGCTCCAACTAAAGAGAACTTCGAGTACATCAAAAAGGAATACAGGAATATCGAGAATGTCCTGAAACATGAAATTGGTCGTCTTCTTAATTATAAGAGTGTGGACACCATCGAGTATTTCATAGCAAACCAGATCCCGTCTGAAATGCAGATCGACAGGATAAGTACTTTTGATGGAATAGTCGAATATCTGTCAAAGGTCAAGGCAGGTTCGCAGAGTGTCAAATCAAATGAACTTACCGACGAGAATGATAAGAAACTGGCAGATCTTATACCTGAAAGCATTCAGGTTCTGGAAGAAACAGCTCTCCTTTTCAGGAAAGTCTCCGGTGTTTCTGAAGAGTCCGCAAGGTCAACTCTTATTGACATGCTCAAGGGTAACCAGAACATGTCTTCCACCATCAGTAACATGAATGTCAAGTCCAAGAAACTCAAGGATGAGATAAGGGAGCTTGAGAAACAGGTAATGGGGAAGGAAGAAGAATCCGACGGTGCGGAACTGCTTAAGGACCAGGTTACTAAAAAGGCAGAGCAAAAGATCTCTGACAATGAGAAAGAGATCGAGCAGTATATTAATATCAACAAGAGAGTCCAGTCTCTGGATGAAAAGGAAAAAGACCTGAAAATGAAACTTGAGGAATTCATTTCTCAGGTAAAGAGTGATGAGATCAAGGCCAGGGATAAAAGCGGATGGCTCAGGGCTGCTAATGTTTCTGCAATGCAGCAGGAGTTCAAAGACCTCTCTTATGAGATCGAAGGCAGTTACGATGGCCTGATAAACCTGATCGAATCCATTGCACTCTATTATTTCTATGATTCCGAAAGGAAGAAACAGGAAAAGGGTGGTCTTGTCAGTCTTATAAAGGGTGACAAGAAGAAGAAGGTCAGAAAGTTCGAGGCAATGAAAAAGGAAAAAGAGGATTTCATCAAATCCAATGCCAAACACTGGAACATTCAGATCAACAGTCCTTTTGAGTTCTACATTCCAGATGATTTCCTGAACAAGGGTCTGCACAAAAAGGCTTCCGAGATCAAGAAACAGACCATCTCTTCATTATTGGGTGATGCCGGAAAGGACTCGGTCAATTATGACAGAGTAGATGCTATCTTTGACCAGACAGAAAGGAGCGAGCTTATAGCTTCTTTAAGGGATTGCCTGACAGAAGTATATCTTAAAAAGGAAGGATACTTCCTCAAATCAAAATCCATATCCGGAGATATTGATGCTATAAATGAAGAGATCGGTGAAAAGCGTTCTGTTGCAGATATGATGGACCATGCTGAGGAGCTCCATGAAAAGACATTCAGTTCCAGAAGGGATCTCAACAAGCATTATGAGTCTTTCTACCATTTCATGTCTTCTATCAATGAAAAGACAAAATCCAAGAATAAGACTGATAAGAGTCTTTACAGGACAAAGGTTGGAGAAATAAATCCGAAGATACTGTCACTTATTGGAGAAATGTCAGACCTCACAAATCTTGACAACGATGACAACGGAATGAATGAGCTTAACAACCTGCTTTCCGAGGTGAAAGCTACATATCCTTCTTTGCTTGAGAACTATAAACTGGGAATCCATAACCAGATGATACCCATAAGCACCACTGAGAAATGGACTTTCGGAAAAGTGGGACTTGTGATAGGTTCACGTTCCTCATACATTTCATCATCAGTTGTGAACAGCACGATATCCACTGATATCAATGCCATAATGTCTCTGAAGAGTTCTCAGGATGCGCGTGTTATTACACATTCCCACGCAAAACCCTGGGAAGTGACCCTGACTCTGCTTGCAGCTACAAGTTTCCTTGATAACATTTCCCCGCTGACATCAGGTGGAGGTTACTGGAAGATGTACGAGCAGAGCCGCAACAATATCCTGCATCATGTGCTGAAAATGCAGGATGGTGAGTATATTGTCAGGAAGAAGTTGCTTGATGTGAAATATGCGGGTGAACTGGCAAACTCAGAGAGAGCCGGTCAGGACATTGTACCGACAATCAAGGATCTTTACGAGATCAAAAAACTTCGTGAAGCTCTGGAATAAAAGCTGGCTAAGAAAATTGTAAAAAAGGTGGAATTATGAGGGTACGGGGGAAACTCAACCTATTTAACCCAATTATTTTTTTGCTATGCTTAGCCTTATCAATAGGTTTTTTGTCTGCAACCAGTGAGCAGATAGTTGCGTCATTGGCGTGGTACATAGCTGTACTGTTGAGCTTTTTCATAGCTTTGTTCATTTCAAGTGGCATAGGGATGCTATTTGAGGAAAGGTCCAGGTTTGGAGGGCAGCTATTACTGGCAGCTTTTTTACCATACCTTTACTTTTTCTGGGCACAGGACAATATACTGAGACTGGATGGTCTTGTTCCTGGTTTAGTTGCCGGTGTAGGTTTCATATTGCATGCATTCATGAACAACCGTTTTGATATTGTTGCAAAGAGGACACGTTCATTTCTAAAATTATTCTTTGTTGGAATGATGGTCTATCTGTTTGTGATATTCATAAAATTGGTTTCTGAAGAAGATATGAGGGAAATACCTCAGTATATGCTTTCAGGTTCAAATGACCTTTTCATGATATTACTGAGTTTCTTTGCCCTGATGATCCTTCATGCACTGCTGATGAAGTTCGTACATGGTATCAAGGCTTCTGATGTCTTTGTCTATGGTCCTTCCAAATCAGGAAAGACCCTTCTGTTGCTCGCCCTGTATAACCAGTTCGTCCATTATTATAATGGTCGCAGGAGTGAGACTATCATTTCCTCATCAAGGGAAGAGGATTATTACAGGATTGAGAACATGCTGGCTGAACTGAAGAACGGGAAACAGCCAAAAAGTAACCAGAAGACTGATCTGACCATGTATACCCTGATGGGGAAAAAGGCAATAAAGCCCATTGAATTCTCTTTTGTGGATTATGGTGGGGAGTTTACTGAGAACCTGACCAAAGACGGATATTTCAAGGCAATTCTGGAAATAAGCAAACAAATTCCTGAACTTGATAAAGATGCTTTAGGTAGTAAGATCGGCAGTCATGAATTCATTGAGGAGCTGAAAAATACTCATCCGGATGATGTTGTTTATATCCTTGATCAACTTGTTCTGGCTCATGTTTATAAGAAACTTGAAAATGCCGGGAAAGTTGTATTTCTGGTAGATGGTGAGCATATTGTTTCTTATCATGAGGATGGTGCAAGCCAGCTAACCCGTTTGTTTGGTCAGTATTCAAGGATAATGGAAATGCTTGGTGACGGCAAATCCTATGCTATTGTTGTCACAAAAGCTGACAAAATAAAGAACATTACAGATGTGATGGACAATTCAAGGGATGCTCTCAATATTGAAAAAGAGATCTTTGGCATGTTAACAGAGATCGATACTTTCAAAGAGATCCAACATCGTGCTACGAAAGGACCTATTCATTTCTATGCTGTCAGTGCAAATGCTCTGAAGAATGTTGACCAGCAAGAAGAAACAATTAAAAATATTTATCCATGGAGGGTGGAACAAATTGCAAAGTTTGGCTTCTGATTTTTATGTTTACAACTCCACCGGTAAGCTCCTGAGTGGAGATGGGGAAGTTTATTCTAACGAATACAGCAACCTGGCAAAGCAGATAGATTCCAAAAGGAATGCTCTTTACTTTGAACTGCTGCATAATACCAGTACTCTGGTACTTGGCTGCAGTGTCATGGTTGAAGAAGTAGGTGGCAGGGAAGAAAGAATTGTGTGTGTCGGTAAGTATTCAGATTACAAAGGCCATGAATCGGCTCTTATCACACAGTTCTATGAAACAGTTCCTTCTGCTATATCCCAGTTACAGAAACTGGATTACAGAGTTGTAGGTCTGTGGGAAGAACACGACATAAATGACTTTTCGAAATTGCAGGATCACACTGCCGATGAGACCATGGTGGAATATGTCTACGGTAAATTACTTGCTAACGAAGCAGTTTCTATCAAATCATCAAGTGCGGTAAATGCAGTTTCATTGATCAGTAATATCTTTGCAACAATAGGTGATTCCCTTGCATCCGACCTTAAATTCATGGCTTCCCAGTATCCGTATGAAAGCGATATCTCCATTTGTCCCATTGAACCGAATCCGGATTTTGAACTGGATGAACATGCTCTTAAATGGAAATTTGCTCCGCATTATAGTGGATACTACATATTACTTCCCAGGGCTTTCAAAGAACATGCGAGTAATATAAAAGCTTCTCTGCAAGGTAATGACCGTAGTAGTCTTTCGTTAAATGTAAAGAATTTCGCTTTCAGATTCTATATCTGGGATATTCTGGATATTTTTGGAACGGGTGAATCTCTGTATACTTTATTTGAACTATACAAAGATGATGTTCCTACGTTAATACAGATATTCAAAGAAAGATCCTCCCTGATAAAACAAATGCCAATTAAAAATGAAGTTACTGTTGCAAATATCATTTTAGCATATAGTAGACATCTTTCCTCTCCAAATGTTGTTTTTTCACACATGGGTGAGGATGAGACGCTAAAAAACCTTTTTGAAAGGATAAAGAATGCGAAAGTAAAAAAACAACTTGATATTGCTCTTCTTAAAAGCAAATGTTTGTGGAGTTATGTAATAAAAGATACCATTCGCAGAATATATGCAAGTGAAGATGTTGATCTATTAGAGGCTCTCTGCAGTCTCGGATTCACACGCGGGGACTATGGCGGTGAAAAATTCAGTAAAAATGTGGCTGCTGTCCTGTCCTCTTATGACAAGGATAAATTGGTAGTTCTGCTTAAAATAATAGGTAATAATGTCAAAAATCCTCCTTCTTCTGGAGGAAAGATCCTGGTAGAATATCTAAGTACAGAATTACGTGCCCATGATCTTTCTTCTGAGTTGACAGGCATCGAAGCTGAAAACCTTGACAGGTATTTCAATACGAATTATGTTGTTGCTAAACAAAGGGCTCTAAAGAGAAAAAAGCAGAATATGATAACAATGGCCACATATGCAATAGCTGCAATGATATTGATTGCAGGAATTGCGTATGTATTTACTCAGGGTGGACCAATGGCTGTTTTGGCCAACCTTACTGGAGGGAACAACTCTTCAGTTGATGGTAATTCAACTGGCCAGGCCAATCTGAGTATTATGAATGATTCTGTGAATGTATCAGAAAATGTATCTGAAACTCCAATCATAATGGAAGGGTCTATGGACAATTCATCAGTTAATGAGTCCAATGAAAGTTCAGCATCAAAAATTGCAAATGAGAGTTCACCTTCTTCTGAAAACAAGGGATTAGGTTCTGTGACAGTAGGATGATGTGGTAGTTATTTTCTTTTTTTCTCAGCGGTCCTGGGCTTTTTTATTGTTCACAACCATGTATCAATTGTAATTTCTATTTTTATCTTTTTATTTTTGCAAAAAGTTATCGTTAATATATCACCATTGAGTTTATATATTTTTAGCCGAATATTTATTACAACTGGGTAACTGTTGCGCATATGTGTGAATAATAGCGCTATTATTTTCAATCAATATCTGTGTGGGCGTGTGTATTTATGAATCTTAAAACCAAAATCATTGTTTCCTTTCTTGCACTTTCAATTGTAATGATAGGTATTTTTGCAGTGCAGGGCACTAAAAACCAGGAATTCCTTATAGAGAATCAAAAGCAGGAGCTTGCTTTACAGGTAGAGAAAAGTATTAACACCAGGCTTGAAATGCAACTGGAAACGGTTGCTACTTCTTTAATTCCTGTTTCCCAGAACCAGGATGTACTGAAACTCTTCGCTGAAAGGGACCGGGAAGGACTTACAGCTTTGCTCCTTCCTATATATGAAGATCTTTCAGAAAGAGGTGTGGAGCAATTCCAGTTCCATCTGCCGGACTCTACCTCATTTCTCAGGTTGCACAATCCCGAAAAGTATGGGGATGATCTTTCCTCATTCAGGTTTACAGTGAACGAAGCAAACTCGCAGATGAAGACTATCAGCGGTCTTGAAGAAGGAAAAGGCGGTTACGGTTTCAGGGTTGTAACCCCGCTTGTCTATGAAGGTGTTCATATCGGTTCTGTGGAGTATGGACTGGGTTTTGATGAGCATTTCCTTTCCCAGCTGCAGGCAGACTATCCCGGCGAGTATTACATATACAGTTTTCCTGACGAGGAGAGCGTTTCATGGGATTCGGCCAGTAATGGATTGCTTGCAGCAACAAATGAAAGCGATCCCATCACAGTGACTGAGGAACAGTTGAGTGTACTGAGTCAGGGAGAAAGCATATCTTTCACATCGGATGACGGTAATTATCTGGTGGTACTGACACCTTTCAAGGATTATACAGGTGCAACAAAGGGCTACATAAAATCACTGGTATCTCTTGCCGGTGTCATGGCAGTTGCCAAACAGGCCAGCAGCAATATTCTGATAATATCAGTAATAGGTCTGGGACTATCTGTACTGATAAGTCTGATCATTGGCCTGTTCATGTCAAATCACGTTCACTCTATTGTAAAATCCATAGTTGACGAAGTCCATCATCTTTCGGATGCCGCCGTTGCAGGTGAACTTGAAACCCGCGCCGATGAAGAAAAGATAAATGAAGAGTTCAGGGATATTGTTGTTGGTGTCAACCAGATATTAGATGCCATCATCAGTCCATTGAACAAGGCTGCAGATTATATTTATCAAATTTCGGAAGGCGACATTCCACCTAGAATTACCGCAGAGTATAATGGTGATTTCAATAAGATCAAGAATAGCCTAAATCAGTGTATTGATTCTATAGATGCCCTGGTCAATGATGCCGATATGCTATGTAATGCAGCTGTTGAGGGCAGACTTGATGTTCGTGCAGATTCCTCGGGGCACAATGGTGACTATCGCAGGATTATGGAAGGTGTGAATGATACACTGGATGCAGTTATCAATCCATTGAATATAGCTGCCGACTATGTTGACCGTATATCAAAAGGTGACATGCCTGAGAAGATCACTGATAGCTACAACGGTGACTTCAACACAATAAAAGACAACCTCAATACATGTATAGATGCGATAAATGCTATGATAGCTGATGCAAACATGTTAGCTGATGCGGCTGTTGAAGGTAAGCTTGCTACCCGTGCCGATGCTGCAAAACACAGTGGTGATTATCGTACTATAATAGAGGGTGTTAACAATACTCTTGATGCTGTTATCGTTCCTCTGAATATGGCCGCAGATTATGTTGATTCAATTGCAAGAGGGGATATTCCTGAAAAGATCACCGATGATTACAACGGAGACTTCAACACTATCAAGAACAACCTTAACCAATGTATCGATGCAATTAACGCACTTATTTCAGACGCGAATATGCTTTCTGCCGCTGCTGTTGAAGGTAAACTCAGCACCCGTGCTGATGCTTCCAGACATGATGGAGATTATCGTGTTATCATCGAAGGTGTCAATGATACTCTTGATGCTGTCATTGAGCCTTTGAACATGGCTGCAGAGTATGTTGAAAGTATAGCTCATGGAGATATCCCGCCACAAATAACCGATGAATATCATGGGGATTTCAATGCTATCAAAGATAACCTGAACCAGTGTATTGATGCTGTAAATTCCCTTGTTGCCGATGCCAATATGCTTTCCGCAGCGGCAGTAGAAGGTAAACTTGCTACCCGTGCTGATGCTTCCAGACATGATGGTGATTACCGTGCTATCATAGATGGTGTCAATAATACTCTTGATGCTGTTATCGGTCCTCTGAATATGGCCGCAGACTATGTTGATAATATAGCACATGGAAACATTCCTGAGCGTATCACTGATGAGTACAATGGTGATTTCGGTGCTATCAAGGATAACCTTAACCAGTGTATCGATGCCATCAACGCCATGATAAATGATGCCAACATGCTTGCAGAAGCAGCAGTAGAAGGCAGGCTCGACACACGCGCCGATGAAACCATGCATCAGGGTGATTTCCGTGCCATTATCAAAGGTGTCAATAATACTCTTGATGCTGTAATCGATCCCTTGAATGTGGCCGCGGACTATGTTGACCGTATTTCCAAAGGTGATATTCCGGAGCATATTACTGATGAATATCGCGGCGATTTCAATGAGATCAAGGATGACCTTAACAAGTGCATAGATGCTATCAATTCACTTATCTCCGATGCCAATATGCTTGCAGAAGCAGCTGTGGAAGGCAGACTCGACACGCGCGCCGAAGATTCAAAGCACAATGGTGATTACCGTGCTATCATCAAAGGTGTCAATAACACTCTTGATGCTGTTATTGGTCCTCTTAATGTTTCTGCGGAATACATTGATAGACTATCAAAGGGAGATATCCCTGAAAAGATCACTGATGAGTATTATGGTGACTTCAACGAGATAAAGGACAATCTTAACCAGTGTATTGATGCCATCAACGCACTTATCGCAGATGCTAATATGCTTTCTGCTGCTGCCGTTGAAGGTAAGCTAAGCACCCGTGCCGATGCTTCCCGACACCATGGAGATTATCGTGTTATCATCGAGGGTGTCAACAAGACCCTTGATGCTGTTATCGATCCTCTCAATGTTGCTGCGGACTATGTTGATCGTATTTCCAAAGGTGATGTACCTGCTCATATCACCGATGTGTATTATGGTGACTTTAATGTGATCAAGGATGACCTTAACAAGTGTATCGATGCTATCAACGCTCTGGTTTCTGATGCTAATATGCTTGCAGATGCGGGAGTAAATGGTAAGCTAAGTACCCGTGCAAATGCTTCCATGCACCAGGGTGATTATCGCAAGATAATTGATGGTGTCAATAATTGTCTTGATGCAGTTGTTGGCCCGATCAATGAAACTTCAAGGGTCATTCATGCTTATGCAGATGGTGATCTCAATAGCAGGGTCAGCATTGATGCAAAGGGTGATTTTAAACAGTTAAATGACACACTCGATGAATTTGGAGAAACATTGCAGGCAATCATAAATGATTCATGTGAAGTTCTGGATTCAATGGCTTCCAATGACCTGACAAGAAAAGTAAAGGTAAAGGGAGTTGGTGATTTTGTACAGTTGACCGATGGTGTGGAGAACTGCAGAGTATCCCTGAACGAGGTTGTTGCACTTGTGGCTTCAAATGCTGAGTACATTTCTGCCACAGCACAGCAGATGTCATCATCCAGTGAACAGTTATCGGCCTCTGCGGAACAGCTAACAACAACAGTAACTGAAATATCCAGAGGAACACAGGTCCAATCCCAGAAAAATGAAGAGGTATCAAAGGCAATGGGTGACATGAGCCTGACTGTTCAGGAAGTTGCTTCTAACTCAGGCAAAGCCGCAGAGAATGCAGTACAATCCAATAATCTGATACAGAACCTTGGCAAGATGTCTGCGGACCTCAAATCTAAGATGAGGGGCATTAAGTCTGCTGTTGGAGATTCTTCCAATGTGATCTATGATCTTGATGAAAAATCTAAGCAGATCGGTGAAATTGTAAATCTGATCACAAATATTGCAGACCAGACAAACCTGCTTGCTCTTAATGCTGCCATTGAGGCTGCAAGGGCAGGAGAGCATGGCCGTGGGTTTGCGGTTGTAGCAGATGAAGTAAGAAAACTCGCCGAGGATTCAGGCAATGCTGCCAAGCAGATAGCAGAACTGATCTCCCAGATGCAAAATGGAACCAGGGATGCTGTTTCATCTATGAAGAGAGGTGCTGAGGAAGTGGATACCGGAGCTGAATCTCTTGAACTGTCCGTAAGTGCTATTGGTGAAGTTGTCGAAGCAGGAAACACAATTGTGAGGATGGTTCAGGAAATTGCTGCGACTGCGGAGGAACAGTCTGCTTCCATAGAGCAGGTTACAAGTTCCGTTGAAGAAGTGTCTGCAATCTCAGAAGAGTCCGCAGCCGGGGCAGAAGAGGCTTCCGCTTCTGTTCAGGAACAGACGGCTTCCCTGTATGAACTCACAAAAGCTGCCGAAGGGCTGGCAGAGATCGCTTCGCAGATGCAGTCTGTGGTTTCAAGGTTCCGTTTAGATAAGGTTTGTGCAAGTGCATCAGCAACGACCAATGAGAATTCAGATTTTGATGATTCTCCTGAAGAATATGACGCATTTAACTCATATTCAGAAGATGCACTTGTTTGATTAAGAATAAGAATAAGAATACAAATGGGAGCAATGCTCTCATTTTGCTTTTTCTTTTTTGATAGATTTATAGGTTATTTCCAGCAGCTTGTAGCTATTTTGTTATCGTATTACAACCTGGTTTGTCACCGGTCATGAATAACTGGATGAATCCCGAAGGGTACGGCGAAGCCGGCGTTTTCCAATTAGAATAAACAAAATAATCTGCAAACCCTCTGTATTTTTTCTCAGGAATTATGTAGAATTCTCCACAAGCCTGCATCAATGTTCCGAATATATCTGCATAACATTATTGGAATGTGCCGCCTTCGGCGGGCTGGTTTCATCAGATAATTCTCTCTTCCCCTGCATACACATACAGATTCTTCCCTCTCACAAAAGCCACCAATGTCATTCCTGCCTTATCAGCCAGCTCAACTGATTCTCTTACGGTAGCGCCTTTACTTGAAATAAGAGGAATGCCTGCATTCATAGCCTTAGAAACCATGGTAGATGCCAGTCTGCCGGTAGTAGCCAGAGCGCATTCAGAAAGATCAATGCCGTTCATCAGGGCTTTACCTACAACCTTGTCCACAGAGCATGCTCTGCCCACGTCCTCGCAGAAATAGAGAACTTCTCCCTGGTTGTTGTAGATGATAGAAGTATGTGCACCGCCGGTGCTGTGCCATATTCTTCCAACTTCCTTTAGTTGTCCTACTGCATGAATTATGGCACCGGTGCTGAATTTAGTATCAGAATCAATGTGTTTGATAACATCTTTGCGGTATGATGTTGTCCCGCATCTTTCAAGATGCGTTAGTTCCTCCAGTTCAGGAGTGTTGATCTTAATTTCACAGAAAATAGCTTTGTCTTCGATCTTTATTGAATCAACCTGTGTGTCAGGTTCAATGAATCCCTCACAGACGAGAAATCCCAAAGCAAGCTCCTCAAGTTCGTAAGGACTTGCAAAAAAAGTAGTTACGTGAACGTTATTCACGAAAAGCTCGAACTTTTCCTCGACAATAACGTCCACAGTAATGTGTTGTTTACTGTTCTCAGTGATCTCAAGGCACTCTAAGGGGACATAAAATGGAGAGGAAATATTTTCCTCACCTTTGCGGAAGGTTTCATCCTTCCCTTTCCTTTCAGAGTACCGTTGCTCACTCATGCTTCCTTTTTGGCCTTTACCTTTGCAAAGAGCTGCTTAAGGGTGTCCTCATTGCTCTTTGTTTCAGGGAATGGGGAATCTGTGAATGGTTCAAAGTATACAGGCACGTTGTCAAGCCTGTAGAATGTACCGTCACATTCCATAGCATCAATTACACCAGGCAGAACGACATCTGCTGCTGTGGTTGATGGACATGGTGCAATATCAAGGCAGATCATTGGGATGTCTGCAAGATACTGTGCACTGTCTGCCGGGATGTGGTCCATAAGGTCAGCTGACATTACAAATGCAGCGTCAACGTCCTTCTCCCTGAGCAGGTCCACACAGGTTGTCTCTCCAGGGTTGTACCTTGGGTATCCCTTTGTGAAGTCAAGACCGAATGGGTATCCGTAGAGGTAGGATGCAAGCTGGTTGAATCCTGCTACGTTACAGTGACCTCTGAGAGCACCGATGTTACACTTGGTGTAGTTGTTCATTTCCTTGACGAAGTTCAGTGCGATCTCAATGTTTCTGTGTTTTCCGTATGAGGATGAAACACCAAGACCTACGTAGATAGCTACGAAGTTTGATTCCTTCATCATCTCAACTGTCTGCTTCATCACTGAAATTGGAATTCCTGTGATCTCTTCGACAGATGGGTGTGGCTCTTTGCCGTTCAGGATTGTGAACATTGCGCTGAGAAGCTCGTAGTCAGAGTTAGGGTTAAGCTGAAGGTGCAGGTCTGCTGCAGCGGCTGTAGGTGTTACCCTTGGGTCCACTGTGACCATTGTCCTGTCAAATCTTCCTCTCTTTGTCCAGTAACCTCTTGGGAATACACCGTACCTTGACATGTGTCTTGGCATGGATTCCAGTGCATTGACGCCCCAGTATACGATCATGTCGGCTCTGTTCTTTGCCTGACCGGCTGTAGCTCCGACCATACCGGATTCCTGGATTCCCATTACAGTTGGTCCGTGGCAGATAGTTGCATTTGAATCTGCAAGGCCGCCAAGGTATTCTGCAATGTGAAGACCTACTTCCTGTGCTTCACAGGATGTCTCGCTTCCAAGGAAGAAGAATGGCTTCTTTGCATTTACAAGAATGTCTGCTGCCATTTCCAGTGCTTCATCCCAGCTTACGTCCTTTACCTTACCATTCTCTCTGATGGTTGGTTTCAGGAGCCTGTGATGGCTGACGACTTCCTGGAACTTGGCGTTACCCATCTTACATGCATTCTGGACATCTATTGTACCGTTTGCTTTATCCAGATTCACCTGAACGTCGTCACATGAACCTCCGCAAACAGGACAGATAATGTTCTTATAGACCATTTTATTTTCCTCCCATGTACATTTTCATGACAACTTCCTCAGCACTGAGGATCTCGTCTTCTGTAGGTTCAACAAAGACAGGAGCTCCCTTATAACGTGGTGAACCTGTTGAGAATGTGTCAGGCTCAACAACTACGTTTGCCCAGATGGACCTTGGTATGAATACCTGACCTGATCTCATTGCTTCAGTTACTTTAGTCCTAAGTGCAACTGAGTATTTTCTGTCTCTTGATATGACTGCCACTTTCTCAGGGCAGCCAAGGGATGTAAAGTCTTCTGCGCACATCCAGCAGACAGCACATTCCTTTGTGTAGTCATCGGTATACTTGCTTCCGCCTTTTGCAAGTCTTCCTTCATCGATCGTACTACCTGTATTGAGTAATGCTTCCATGATTAAACACCTCACAGACACTCGTTGTTGTCACAGGAAACGTACAGCACGCCTTTTCCTTTCTGTGGAATTGCGTAGTCGCCTGCAAACTTCTTGTATTCTCCAGGGCACTCGATGTCATCGAATTTAAGGTCGGATTCAACACCCTCCATTGTAAATCCAGGTGTGAATCTCTCAATGCAACCACCGATAACAATGGTACCACCGGTCATCTCTGCTCCAACGGTTCTGACAGCGTTTCCTTTTACGACAATAAGTCCGCCACTGATGCGAATACCACAGAAGTGCTTTACACTGCCGCCAATGACTATCTGTCCGCCGGTGAGGCCACCGCCTACCTGGCTGACAGCATTTCCGTCAATTGTGATGCGTCCGCCGGACATTCCCTTCCAGCTACCACGGTATGCACAGCCGACGTGGTCTTTTGTGTTACCTTTAATGTGGATGGAACCGCCTTTCATTTCCATTCCTGCCCATGAGTCAGCATCGCCTTCGACAACAATCTCGCCGCCCTTCATTCCGGAACCAACGTGCATTCCTGCACTGCCCTTCACAAGGATCTTGCCTGCTGTCATTTCCTGGCCTATGCGTTTTACTCTTGAGATGTCCCCATCAAAAATGATGGTTGTATCTTCTGCTGAGCTTCCACCGTTGCCTTCTACTGAAAAGAAGTCTGTAAGTGGGTACTCGGTTGGGCCCTGCCAGACGAGTAATTTTCCAATCTCATCGGCACTTTTACCAGCAAAGTTGTCAGGTGTGACAACCTCTGCCTCTACGGTAAGGTCGAAATTTCCTGTTGGTTTAAGTATTACGTCTGCCATTAAAATCACTTCTCCGCATTGACCTGGATCGGTGTTGGGTTTGCCAGGTACTTGTCAGGTGTTGGGTATCTGTCGAAACCAAGTGTGTAGTACTTGAACCACTTCTTGACATCCTGGAGCATGCTCTTCTCATCATCTGCATCGGTTGCGATGTCAGAGTAGAAGGTGTTCTTCTCAGGAATTGCTACGATCTCACCCATCTGGGAAACAACTTCTCCTGCCTTGATGGTGTATGCAGCATTCTCGAATCCTCTTATGATGCTCTCGTAGTCATTGACCTCAAGCTTCTTTGGATCGATGTCATAGATTGCGACGTCACCGTCTGCACCGATACCAAGGGTACCCTTCCTGTATGACATGCCGATGGTTCTTGCAGGATTTGCACGGGTGATGGTTGCGATCTCAAAGAGATCCATTTCCCTTGTCTCTGCACCGAGGTCGGTTCTGTCCTGTGCCCACTTGTGACATTCTGAGAATGTATCCTGTCTTGCCTTGTTGGACATAAGCCATGCAATGACCTGTGGGTATTTTATGAATGGTCCGCCGTTTGGACTGTCAGTTGTCATGATGCTCTTCCATGCGTCCTTGACGTAGAGAAGTACCTCAAGACCCATTGCCCACTGTACACTGTGTACAGGGTTGCTCTTCAGGTATTCGAATGGAAGTACACCTGATCCACACTCACACTCTACATCAGTGTTGGACCATTTGTGGCCTGTGAGTACGTAGAGGTCGTGGATCGCAGGACCGTCACCGGTCATGACCGTTGCGTCACCGAATGGTACACAACCACTGTCCATTACAACGTGGTCGACGCTGTTGACGTAGTCAGTGATTCCCTTCACACCGGACTCGAAGTCTCTCCATGATGTACCGCCGAAAGCGTTGAACTGGCAGTGTGTAAGGTAAACTGATTCGTGTCTCTTAGCGTTCTTCTTTGTCTCAGCCCACTCAACGTCTGTGTTTGGCTTTGCCTTGACGTTCTTTGGGATCTTGAGTGAGTCCCTGGTTATTTCCCAGCATCCAGGGTGACCGAGGTTGTTTGCGTGAAGGTGAACAGGCATTGGGATACCGAGCTTCTCGTTAAGCTCTGTGAGTCCTTTGATTATCTCTTCAGGTGTGACCTCGAAGTGGATGTTTGCCTGGTCAAGAGCTCCAATGTTCTCTCCCCATCCCCAGTTCTCTACACCGGCTGGGTTGACACACTTAATACCGTATGTCTTGTGGGTCCTCATCATCCATGCGATGTATGCTGCTGCCTTGTCGATATCTCCTTCTTTGAGGTATCTCATAAGGAACCAGTTGTTACCCAGTACAAGGTATCCGCCCATGTCAAGCATAGGGGTTGAGCGCATCTCTTCGTGTGTGTGGCGTGCTTCCATTGGTGGGACAGCTGCCTCAAAAACAGTTGTGTATCCCATCTTGGAGTACTCGTATCCGCCCAGGTAGACTGAAGGAACACTGTATCCACAGCCTGAGTGGGTAATTGGTGTCTTCTTCTGGTAGTACTTGTAGTGGTCTTCAGGTCTCATCATCCTACCGACATTGACCTTTGCTCCTGCTACGTGGGAGTGTGAGTCAACACCACCAGGCATGACAGTCTTGCCCTTTGCATCAATTTCCTTTACATCTTTCATGTCAGCGCCGGAAAGTTCTGTGACAACCTTTCCGTCTTTGATGAAGATGTCCATCATTTCGCCGTTAATGTCGTTGAGCGGATCATAAACATAACCGTTCTTGATTGCAATAGTTCCTGCCATTTTTAAACCTCCCTTTTCTCAAGTGTAATGGCACCTACCGGGCAGATCATAGCACATGCACCATCTGAACCACAAAGGTCCTGGTTTACAACCTGTGCTACACCGTTCCTGACTTCAAGAACCTTCTTACCGTCTACCTCGTTAAGGTAACCTGCTCCAACCTCTTCATCGGTTGCATTGACAGGACAGACGATTACACAGTTTCCGCATCCAAGACATGCAGCTTCATCGATAACAAGTGTTGATGTAAGTGTAGGTCTCTTCATTTCAGCATTAAGCAGTTTCTTCTCAAGAAGTGTCTTCTTGTCAACTTCCGGAATAATTGCTGTCTTGGTAACAGTAATAGCTTTGACAGGACATGCCATATCACATGCACCACAATAGATACATGCATCAGCACGCTGTGCTACCCTGTTTACCCTCTCGCCAGCTTCCCAGTCAGGGTTGAAAAGTGCATTGCATGGACATACGTCAACACAACTGCGGCATGCTGTACATTTATTGTCGTCCTGAACCCATGTGCCTTCAAATGGTTTTTCAACGTTGATGGCATTAGCAGGACAGACAGCTGCACACCATCCACAGTGTACGCAAGTTTCAGTGTCAATAATGGTCTCACCATCTACACTGGCAGTTCCGTCATTGGAAAGCCACTGTTTGACCTCAATGCAACCCTGAGGACAGATCTGTTCACAGAGTCCGCAGTGTACACAGTTGTCATTGACTGTTGTGTCCTTAAGTGCAACGCTTATGTAAGCATTATCATTTACAGACGCTCCGGCCTGTTTCAGTTCAAGTGCACCTGTAGGGCATGTCTTTGCACAGATTCCGCAAACAATGCAGAGATCTGTCTGGTTCTCAAGGAAATCTTTGTCGATAAGTCCTCTGGCTACGGCTCCTACTGAACCGATAACTAATGAACCTTTAGGACATGCCATAACGCACGTTCCACAACCGATACACTTCTCAGGAGTGTATTCAAGCTGCTTGTCGTCTTTTACTCCAAACACTACTTCGTTCATTTGATCTTCTCCGTAATCCTGCCTATGAATACAAATGCTTCAGGTCATGTCTTGTGAAAGATTGCAGCGGTTCTGCAAAAAAAGAATGCAGATATCAGTATTACTGAGGCCACTAAAGAACATTTCTCAATCAAGCACTTTTTGTGTTTGCGGGCATGAATACGCCTTTTTCAACAAGTATCACCATCAGGCAGAAAGCCTTTCGGAAAACTTGCTAACAATCTTGATTCTCAATGATCGTGTCACTTTCTTAAGTCTCAGCCCATTGGGTCGAGAATTGTAAAATATAGTGACACGTATTTGTTATAAAAGTATCGTTTGTACCTGTTGTTGTTGTTTGTATTTTTCGACTGTCCGGGTTATGTCAAAAGAAACAATATAATTATTTTAATATTATGCATATTTTTCGCAGGGTTTATATACTACTACTTATCCCATATTATATGGGGTATATATTTGGGTCTGCGAGAAGTTTTTGCATTTAGTCAATACGGTCTGTCATCGACTGTTTTGCGATTCTTTGTGATACCCGCCGTGATGAGGTGATGGGAATATGCCTTTGATGAGTATAATAGGATGTATGGAATACGAAAAAGAAATAGCCAGAATACTGGCTGAAGATAAGACGATAGAACACATCATCGTTGTGGATGATTCCAGGTCTTCAGAGCTGATTTCTGATCTGGAGCACCTGGGCGTGAAACCAAAAGTACTGTATCCGGAGACAATACCGCCCGGATTAAAGAAAAGTAAAGGCTTCAATGTACTGGTAACGCTTCAGGATGATACTATCTACAAGTCACCGCAGCATCTTAAAAGTGAGACATGTGAGAAAATAAAGTTCTATGGACCGGTATCTAATGGGGTTCTGATGTATTCGACCTCATGCGGTGAATTGTTAAAAGAAGAAGGAATCGATTTCCACAACAGTAAATTCATTCTGGAACTATTGTCTGAAGATGATGCCAATAGTGCTTCTTATCTGAAAGGGAAGCTTGATAAATGCCTTTCAGGTTCGCCAGAGAAACGGGAATCTCAAACTGAGGTCAATTCATTAGAAATGGAAGAAAAGCATAAGGTTTGTTATAACAGGTTAAAGGACATGATCCTTACACCAAAGGCAAATTCATAAGTCGTATCCTGTATTTCTGTTTTCACTGCTGTAAACATTATTCTTTAATAGTTTACAGTACTGGTATGGGTAAAATGCAAAGCTATTTGGAATCAGTATTGCATCTTTCATTTTAAAAAGACAACAGGGATCACATAATGGTAGCAAAAGGAAGTGCTTATGCACTTGGTGCAGGTACGGTAATCAATGCAATAGCCACATGGAAAGGTGCGGCTTTTGGTATCGATCTGAAAACATTTGCTGATGTGGAGCTGACAGATGAAACTACTTCTGTAAGCGGTACAATACAGGGAATGCCTGATGCTGACACTCAGCTTATTGAAAGATCAGTATCATATGTACTCGAACATTTCGGCGTTGAAATGGGTGGAACTGTGACGACAAGGTCTGAAGTTCCCCTTGCAAGCGGCCTGAAAAGCAGCAGTGCAGCAGCCAACGCTTCTATACTTGCAACTCTTGAAGCCATAGGTGAGGAGCTTGATCCTTTTGATGCTGTGAAAATGGGTGTAAGGGCTGCCCTTGACTCTAAAGTGACAATCACCGGTGCTCTGGATGACGCATGTGCGTCCTTTTATGGCGGTTTTGTAGTAACCGATAACAAGGCAATGGAACTCTTAAAAAGGACAGAGCACGAATACGAGGTACTGATATTCGCACCTGACAGAAGATCATTCAGTTCAGGTACCAATGTAAGCCGCTCAAGAATGATAGCTCCCTGGGTTGACATGGCATTTGACCTTTCAATGGAAGGGAATTTTGAAAAGGCAATGACGCTTAATGGTTTTCTTTACTGCGGCGCTCTTGGTTTTGAAACTGAGTTCCTGATGCGCGCCCTTGAGATCGGTGTGGAGGGTGTAACACTTTCCGGAACCGGTCCTTCGTATGTTGCGCTTGTAAACGATGAACAGGCAGGTCTGCTGGAGGATGCCTGGAAAGATCACAATGTCAGCGGAAACGTGATAAGGACAAAAGTAAATAATAAAGGTGCTCATAAAGGGGCGTGCTATGAAACAGCATAGCTCAGGAAACGAATCAATCGATTACATTCTTAAATTAAATCAAAAAAGATGTTTATACATTCGGGGTATACATGTCCACTATCAAAGAAGTACGCGAACAAATAGAACAGATTGATAGCGAGATCATGCAGCTTATTCATAAGCGGGTAGGTATGGCTGCTAAGGTACTTGAGGCCAAGAAACTGGAAAAGATCAATATAAATGATCCAACGCAGAACGATGTGGTTCTGGATCGTGCAGCAGATGCTGCGATAGAATTGAATCTTGATGTTTCTGCGGTAAAAGAAATATTCGATATATTGATAAGGATGAACATAGAGCGTCAGCAAGAGCTTAGAGGCGAAGGTAATCTTCCTTAGGAGAAAAGAAATGGTTGATATTGCAATAATAATGGGTTCCGAATCCGACCGCTCTGTAGCGAACAGAGTGACAGGAGTGCTTGACGGTACAGATTATTCATACGATGTCCAGGTAATTTCCGCTCATCGCAACCCGGACAAACTGGATGAGTACATTTCTCAAAGTGATTCAAAAGTATACATAGCCATAGCAGGATTATCAGCAGCACTTCCGGGTGTCATAGCATCAAAAACAAAAAAACCGGTCATCGGTGTTCCCGTCAGTGCAAAGATGATGGGTCTTGATGCCTTGCTCTCAACAGCACAGATGCCACCGGGTGTCCCTGTAGCAAGTGTTGGTATCGATAACGGTGCAAACGCTGCTCATCTGGCAATAAGAATATTGGATCTTATCTAATATTCTATTTTATTAAGCTGGAACAAACACTGCTCGTCCCCATTTCCCATTGTTTCAAGAACTTCAACCTCAAGATCCTGCTCGTAGATATCAAGTATCCTTGCAAATATTCCTCTTGAGATCGTACAGAGTATTGGGTTAAGCTGGGCTTCTTCTCTTCCCCATGGACAAATATTACCTCTTAACAGGAAAACAGTGTTTTCTTCTTCTCCGGGCTCAGACCCAAAGTCTGCACCCAGCTGATTGATGATATTGCAGCATATATCCCCAATTCCCTCATGTCCGTCCCCGCGTTCTTCAGAATCAGTGTTCTCAAGAATAGATTCCACCACCATGTCTATCATCTGGTGTATGACAACACTTTTCTGCTCAGCCGGGAGTGTACGGAGTAATGTAGGAATTATCTGGGTAAGCACAGACCTTATCTTATTCTGCAGATTGAGTTTATTCCTTTCATCCAGCAGGTCATAGTGCATTTTCTTCAATTTGAGCAATGAAGTGATACGCGTCAGCAGTTCCATTTTGTTCACTGGTTTTGTGAGGAACTCATCAGCTCCTGCCTGTATTCCTGATATCCAGTCATCTCTGCCGGAAAGTGCGGTGACCATTATCACAGGGATGAACTGGGTTTCAGGATCACTTTTGAGTGTTTCACATACCTGATATCCGTTAAGGTCCGGCATCATGACATCAAGGAGAATAACATCGGGTTTTTCCGCTGGCACAAGGTCCAGTGCATCCCTGCCATTTGTGGCAGACACAATAGAATAATCATCCTCAAGGTATGCTTTAAGCAACTCTATGTTCATGATCTCATCGTCAACAATGAGTATTTTCGGATTATCGGTAAGAGTAATGGTTATGTCTCCTGCTGCGTTTTATTGGATAGTGACAACTAGTTTTTAGTTTAATTATATATTTCAGTTTTTATTATATATAGCTAATGCTTTTTAAGGCAAATTACTGAAATATTGTAGGAAAGCGGTTCAGGTTCCAGGCTCTTTGTTATTCGCAAAAAGCAAGCCTGATCAAAGTTCAACAAGTTTGGCCTTTGAGCCCTTAAGGCTGATCCCGGCTGAAGTAATATCGAATATCGTGATATCCAGGGAGATCTTTGTGCTTCGCATCTTGGGTATGCTAAGGAAGCGTTCGTTCTTGCCTGTATATGGATTCTCTTTAACCATGAGCTTGACAGCACCGTAAGTTGAGTAATCAGCTATCTTGTGTGTCATTTCATATGCGGCTTCATCCATTATGTAGAGGGTTGTTGTTTTTTGCTTTGCGAGCAAACGGTTAATTGTATCAAACTTGTCCCTGAATTCCTTTGGTTGAAGGCCGAATGCAAGAACCCCAATATTATCAATAACAGACACATCCGTGTCTTCAGGAATAAGTCTTACAAGGTCTATCAGGTCGATCTCTTCAATATTAAAACCTTCCTGATCAGGTCTTAAATGCCTGTCAAGGTGTGTCTCTTCAATGATATCAATTTCAGTATCGCTGAAATCATCGACAAGGTGTGCTTCCCTGGCAATCGTTCTGGTCCTTAGTTCTATAACCTGTTTAATTACAAGCAGTCCTTTCTCAATAAATGATTCTAAACCCAGACCAAGCATTGCAGCCTGTTCCAGCAGGTCTTCAGGAGTCTCTTCGGTTGCGATCATTATGCACTTCTTACCATCCATGCATGACTTATGGAGAAAATGTAGTCCAAATATCGTTTTACCAGCACCGGGAACACCTGTTATAAGAATTCCTTTACCTTTCGGATAACCGCCACTGATTTTTTTGTCGAGGTTTGCTATTCCTGTGGGCATTCTTTCCATTTATATCACGCCAGACTATATGGTTGTCAATTTTCAACGAATTATATATTATTAAGGATAATATATTATATAAATATATTCTTGATATGTTCTTATTACTTTCCCCGTAGCTAATTTTAGTAACAAAATAATCAAAAATGAGCAATATGTGTAAATTATACTAACCATTGATATTTATTAATGCTAGACCCAGATTTTTGATAATGTTTTTATATATTAACCTCGAAAAATAAGAGGGGATTAGGTATTGTAGGCTGTTCTCAATAAACAGTTTTACAATTAGTTTAGTATTCAAGAATATTCAGGTTCCAGGTGGCAAGTACACATCCATTTTCAATGGATCGGTGTCAGCACTACAGGATACAATATGAATCGTAAGGGGATAACCGTGACCATAGATCTCAATATCAAAGTAGGGGGTTCAGCCGGACAGGGTCTTCAGACAACCGGCATGGCTCTTGCCAAGACGCTAAAGAAAAGTGGATTCCATGTTTTTGCAACGCAGTACTACCTTTCCAGAGTACGTGGCGGACACAACACATTCAAGATCCGCATAAGTGATTCTCCCATCGCTGCAATGACCGAAGGAGTGGATCTGCTCCTTGCGCTGGACTCAGAATCCATCGATAAACACCTTTCAGAAATAACCGAAGGGGTTGTTGTGGTCGATGCAGATACTGTGAAAGTGAACAGCAGTTCAGAATCCATATTCCATGTTCCTATGCTGAAAATTGCAAAGGATGTCTGTGGCGATAAGATCTATTCCAATTCTGTTTCCATGGGTGCTGTGGTCGGTCTTTTGTGTCTTGAAATGTCCAACCTTGAAGAAATACTAAAAGCCTCTTTCAAGAAGAAAGGGGAGGACATCATACAGAAGAATATCAGTGCTGCAAAAGCAGGCTATGATTATGTAAAGGAGAATTATCCCGGAGGATGTAAGTTCGCTGTAACTGACCCCGGAGAAAAGGAAAAGATGATGCTCATAAGCGGCAATGAGGCTGTGGGCCTTGGTGCTCTTGCTGCAGGAGTGCAGTTCCTTGCAGCTTATCCCATGACTCCTTCAACTGGTGTCATGACCTATGTGGCCGCAAATGCGGATAAATTCAATGCTGTTGTGGAACAGGCAGAAGATGAAATAGCTGCACTGAACATGATACTTGGAGCTTCCTACGCAGGAGCCCGTTCTATGACTACTACTTCTGGTGGCGGATTTGCTCTCATGGCCGAGGCTCTGGGACTTGCCGGCATTACAGAAACTCCTGCTGTTATTTTCCTCTGCCAGCGTCCAGGCCCTGCAACAGGTCTTCCAACAATGACCGAGCAGGGTGACCTCCAGTTCGTCCTGACCGCTGCACAGGGAGAGTTCCCCAGATGCATACTTGCACCCGGAACGCCTGAAGAGTGTTTCTATCTGACTGCTGAAGCCTTCAATATCGCTGATAAGTATCAGATCCCTGTTTTCGTGCTGAGTGACCAGTATCTTGCGGATTCACTTTTCACAACAAAGAGATTCGATCCTTCTAAAATAAGCGTGGAAAGGCATCTGCTTTCGGATTCGCAGTTAAAAAACAGGACAGAAGAATACAGGCGCTACAAACTGACTCCTTCCGGAATCTCCCCGCGTGCCCTTCCAGGACAGCAAGGTGTGCTTGTTCTCTCTGACAGTGATGAACACGATGAGTTCGGCCACATCTGTGAGGATGCGGGAAACCGCATTAAGATGAATGACAAGCGCATGAAGAAACTTGAACTCCTTCGTGATGAGATCTCTGTTGCAAAAGTATATGGTGACATGAATGCTGAAATATCACTCATAGGATGGGGTTCGACCGGTGGTCCACTTGCTGAAGTGGTGGATATCCTGAAAAGTGAAGGCAAGTCCGTAAATCTTGTCCACTTCACCCATATTCATCCGCTGCCGGTAGAGGCAACCAGGAAGTTGTTCTCCAAAGCCAAAAAGACCGTTTGTGTGGAAAGCAATTCCACAGGTCAGTTTGCCCGGCATCTCAAACTGGATGTTGATATCAATGTCACGGAAAAGATTCTCAGGTATGATGGTGAACCTTTCAGTCCTGAGTTCATAATTGCTGCTCTTAAGGAAAAGGAGGTGATCTGAATGGTCAGCATAGAGGATTATGGCAACTTTGAAACTGCATGGTGTCCGGGATGTGGAAACTTCGGAATCCTGAAGGCCGTTAAACAGGCACTTGTAAATCTGGGACGTTCGCCTCATGAGGTGCTTGTGGCCTCAGGTATCGGTCAGTCAAGCAAGACTCCGCATTATCTTAACTGTAATGGATTTAACGGGCTTCATGGCCGCTCACTCCCGCCTGCAACAGGTGCAAAGATCGCAAACCATGAACTCACTGTAATTGCTGTTACAGGTGATGGAGATTGCTATGGTGAAGGTGGCAACCATTTCCTGCATACGGTCAGGAGAAATCCGGATATAACAATGATCGTGCATGATAATCAGATATACGGACTCACAAAAGGGCAGGCATCGCCCACAAGTGAAATAGGTATGAAAACAAAGGTTCAGACTCATGGAGTGTTCAACATGCCGCTAAATCCATTGTCAATGGCAATATCCCTGGATTGTTCTTTTGTGGCTCGCGGATATGCGGGAAAAGTCTCACATTTAACGTCCCTGATAGAAAAGGCCATTGAGCACAAAGGTCTCTCGCTGGTTGATGTACTTCAGCCATGTGTATCTTTCAACAAACTTAACACGTTCAAGTGGTATTCTGAAAGAGTATATGAGATGGAAGATGCCGGATATGAACTCAATGATCGTGTGAGGGCATTTGAAAGGTCAATGGAATGGGGAGAAAAGATCCCTCTTGGTGTTTTCTATGTGAATGAGAAGCCAAGTTTTGGGGATTATCTTGATGTTCTGAAATCTGGTCCGCTTTACAAGAACCAGCCGGCAACAGAAAAAGTGAATGAACTTATAGACGGCTTTATATGAGCCGTTTATCTTTATCTTAATCTTTTTCTTCTTTTAGAATGGGTAATGTGAAAGTGAATGTACTTCCTTTGCCGGGTTCACTTTCCACTTCAATAGTACCGCCATGGAGTTCTACCATTTTTCTGACAATGGATAATCCAAGACCGGTTCCCTGATATTTTCTTGCTGTGGAGGAATCTGCCTGATAGAATGGAGTAAAGAGTTTTTTCTGCTCTTCATGAGAAATGCCAATTCCATCATCGATGACTGATATTTTCAAAACGTTCTCATTTGCACTAATGTTTGCTGTAACATGCCCGCCGTTGGGTGTGAATTTGATCGCATTGCTCAAGAGGTTGTAGAGTATCTGCTTGAACCTGACTTTATCGGCGTATATGGAAATATCTTGGTCAATTACAAAATTAAACTCTATATTTTTCTTTACAGCAAGAGGATCGATAATGTTGTAAACATTTTTGAGTACGTCATTCACTTCAAAAGTTTCAGTGTGCAGATCCATCTTTCCAGCTTCAACTTTGGAAAGGTCAAGAATGTCATTTATAAGTTCCAGAAGATGTTTTCCACTTGTAGAAATATGGTTTGCAAAACGTTCCTGTTTCTCATTCACAGTTCCAAAATCGCTATCCTGAAGCATCTGGGAATAACCTATGATTGCATTGAGTGGTGTTCTTAGTTCATGACTCATGGTTGCAAGGAACTCACTTTTTGTACGATTTGCCTCTTCCGCTTCTATCTTTGAGCGGATAGTTGCTTCTTCAGCTTTTTTCCTTGCGGTGATGTCTTCAACGCTGACTACTATCTTTGGTTCATCAGGAATTTCTATAAATGCAGTTGAAACCAATACATTTAGTTGAATAGCTTTCCCGTTCGGGTCAAGTATGGTAGTTTTACCTTCTCTTCTGCGGATATTCTTTTTGGTCCGGAAAGTTTCAATGGCTGAATCATTGAAGATACATTTTATACATTCCTTATTAGTTCCACATCCTTTTCCTTTTGCAGAATTTATGCAGTCGAAAACTTCTCCTGCTTTAAGTCCTACCATGTCTCCTCTTTTTCTTTGCAGCATTTCTGCACATGTATTATTCATGTTCTCGACAATTGCATCTTCATTTAGAACTAACATTGGTATTGGTGCAAGGTCAAAAATGCTGTCAAGCATATTCTTCTGTTTTAGAAGCTCTTGTTCATTCTTCCGCCTTTCACTGATATTGCGTGTTATCCCTAGGAAATATCGGAAATCACCTTTATCATCAAGTATCGGATTGATGTGCATTTCAGTCCAGACTGTAGAGCCATCTTTGCATGGCTGCTCAACTTCCATAATTCTTGGTGTGTCAGGCAGTTCTTCTCCTTTCCTGAACTTCTGGAAGAACCTATTCCAGGCTTCCATGGCTCTGGTTCCTGAATTTCCACTGATCCTTTTTTCGATAGGTAGATTCATTATTTCTTCAGGCGTGTATCCTCTGAGTTTTTTAACAGAAGGGCTGACATACAGGAGTTCCCCGTTTGCATCCAGCATCCATATCACGTCATTGGCATTCTCTGCTATGAGCCTGAACATTTCCTCACTCTTTTTCAGGGCGTTCTCTATCTCTTTTTTTTCGGTAATGTCGGAACAGACACCTATTGTTCTCAGTATCTTCTTTTTATCCCTGTCATAGATGGGCATGCCATGTTCGGTCCAGTATCTGAGCTGGCCTTTTTTGTTTACCATCCTGTACTCTGCATTGAATGTATCGCCATTCATTCGGTAATTTTTAATTCTCTCCATTACTCCCGGCAGGTCATCAGGGTGAACATGCTCGGACCACGAGCCAAGAGTTTCCTTTATCTCTCCGGGTTCATAGCCAAGATGTTCATCAATATCTCCAAACCATTCAAGATGGTCGGTCTTTATGTCCCATTCGTATATCAGGTCACTAACGCATTGTGCAGCTATTCTGAATCGTTCTTCCGCTCGTTTTCTGGAGTCAATGTCACGGATAACTCCGATAAAGTGCCTGAAATTGTTATTCTCATCGACAACCGGATTTACAGTAAGTTCTACCCATATGATCTCTGAGTTTTTGCATATGAGCTCTATTTCAAAAGTAGGCGGGGTATTCACGATTCCCTTGCTAAGTTCTATGGCAAAATGTTTTATCAGTCCGGTTGAAAAATCATATGATTCTTTAGTAATCCATTCTGAAAGATTTTTCTTAACAGCTTCTTCCTGTGTAAAACCTGATATCTTTTCTATGGAGGGGCTAAAATAAGAAAAATCACCTTTCAAGTCCATTACAAAAATGGCATCATTTACGTTTTCTGTTATAAGGCGGAACCGGTCATCATTTTTCTCAAGCAGGGAGTCAAGATGTTCAAGTGTATGCTTGAGTTCTATCTTTGTGTATGGTTCTTTAATGTACCATACATTTTCTTTGTCTGAAATAGCTTCAAAGAAAAGTTCTTCAGGGTCCGGAATTATGAACAGGACAGGTGAATTGCTGGCAGATGCAATTTCCATTGCTTTTTTTACGTATTTATGGTCATTATTCTCAACTCTGTAAATGAATATGGGATTATCTCCAGAAGCAGAAATTTCCGGTTTTTTTTCACTTATGCGATATATGGAGAATTCATGCTGTATGTCCCTTAGTTCTCCTTCAAGCCGGTGATGATTGTTTTCTTTAAAGTTGAGAATTATAGTTCTAATCATTTCTACCAGTTATTCCCTTGCGATTACCTATTTCAAGAGAGAAATCTCGTAGGTATTTTATGCAAACATATTATATAATACTAGACTATACAAATATGTGTTGACATTTTATTCGGTAGTTATTGCACTTGCCATAATGACTACCAGTTTTTCAAAAGAGCATTTTTCACTGGCAACCACTTGTGCTTTGAAAGAGTATTTATTCATCTTCTGAATAACTTCGTCTATTCCTGTAAGTGATGATATCAGCATAAGAATAAATCCATGAGGTTTGAGGTAGTTGCTGACCTGCTGCATAAAAGGTTCTACGTCCTTGCGTCCGTCCACTCCGCCGTCAAAAGCATAGTTCAGCCACCCGGGTACTTTTTCATCTTCAGATGTCGGGAGGTACGGTGGATTAAATATAATAACATCAAACTGTTTTTCATCTTTTAGTCCTGAAAACATGTCAGTTCTTATAACATCTATTCCATTTGATTTTGCACATTTTGCTGCAATCGGGCTGATCTCTGTAGCAACGAGTTTGATATCTTTTTTGGCTTTAAGGACAGCAGAAACAAAACCAGTTCCGGTTCCTATTTCCAGAACATCCATGCCATCTTTTACACGTTCAAGCGCAGTATCTGCCAGTAAATAGGAATCTTCGGCGGGTTCATAAACCTGTTCGGCCAGTGTGACCTTTGCACTTTGGTGTTCAATTGTGACCATGGCTGGATGTTACTTCTGTTTATGCCTGAACATCATATTTGCAAGTTCTGCGAATTGTTCAGGTTCAAGATTTTCCGGCCTTTTATCAAGCAATTCCTGCGGTAACTCATTTATGAATTCCTTCATGTCATCAATGTCCAGAAGCTGCTTATTCCTGATTATGGAATTTCTCATCTTCTTTCGTCTCTGTCCGAATACGGCAGTAACGAAATCAAGGAAATACTCCTCATCCAGAACTTCAAAATGAGCAGGACGTGGTTTAATCTCAACAACTGCGGAAAGAACCTCTGGTGGAGGTGAGAATGCTCCTCTTGGTATTTTCATTATCATTGAAGTGTCTGCAAAATAGTGTGCATTGACTGACAGACGGCTGTAATCCTTAGAGTTGGCTTGTGATACCAGTCTCTGTGCAAATTCGTACTGGTACATCAGTATTGCCAGCTTGAAGTCGTATTTGAAAAGTTTGAATGTAATTTCGGATGAAATTGAATATGGCAGATTTGCCACTACTTTGTCAAAAGGCGGGAAATCAACATCAAGCACATCTCCGTGTATGAGCGTGAAATTCTCCGGCTCTCCGAAACGGTCCTTCAGTACATAAACAAGTTCCGGATCTCTCTCGATCGCAATGACATGGCCGGCTTTTTCCATGAGCCTTTCAGTGAGGTTTCCGATACCTGCACCTATTTCCAGTATTGTCTCATGGGGTTGTATGTCTGCTGCATCGACGATCCTGTCAAGGATCCTTTCGTCGATCAAAAAATGCTGGTCATGGTATCCACCACGGATACCATATTTTCGAAGTATCTCATAGACCAAGAAACGAACACCTTTTAATGAGTACGTGGGCGGCGTGAAGGGGTTGTGAAAAGCCTGTATTTGATGTTCTCATCCTTCAGCTCTTCTATTATCCTGTTCACGATGACCTTTTCAGGGGAGTGTACTCCTCCGACTCTTTCATGTAGTTCAGCAAGAGTCTTGAAGGTTCCTTTTTTCCTTTCATCAATGATGGCCCACATGAGCTTCTTTCCGATTCCTGGGAGTAGCTCAAGCATATGAAGTCTGTTTGTGATGGGGTGGGCATCGTTAAAGAACTGTACAAACCTTTCTTCGTGGTGTTTCACGGTCATTTCTAAAATGTACGGCAACTCAAGCTGAGCTCCGTGGCTGAGATCTGTATATGCAATACGGTGCTTTACATGGTCAATAAGATCCCTGTCACCGTCACCAATGTAAACTCTTGCCTGTATATCTGGAACTTTTCCTTCCTTTGGCACAAGCTCCATCAGAACAAAATGGTTCTCTCCGACTGCCTGGACAAGAGGTTTCTTTTGATATGAAGGGCGTTTATCATCGGTGCTTCCATATGGAAGATAATCTAAAATCCATGCATACTCTTCTTTCTCAGGTGGTTTTCCCCTTACTGTCATGTATCATTCCCTCCTGTGGCATACCTGCTGCTACTGCTGCAACTTCTCTCGATGTAAAAAAAGGGGTGTATCGAATATAAATCTAATCCATTGCTTCTTCAACAAGGTTTAGCATGTCATCGAGTTCTTCTTCGGTAAGTGTGAATCTTTCCTTTGCGTAAAGTGATCTGAGCTCATCTCTTGACTGTGGCATGATGTCCGCAATTCTTATTGCGATCTCAGGCTTCATTTTTTCCAGCTCAAGAAGTTTGTTTACAAGATCTCTTGCCTTTTCAGGAGTTGTCTTTGAGAACATCTCTGCATGGTTGATAGCTTTGCGCAGTTCATAGCCCAACTCTTCTTCACTGTTGAGGCGTTCTTCCATAATCTCGTGCAGCATACCCTTAACTTCGGCCAGGGTCAACAACTCTTCACTAAGAACTTCTTTTACTATCATTGATATACACTCTATGCATTAGTTGGATTTAAGCCATATTGGAATGGCAATATGATTACAAATATCAATTTAGGGATAAAATATTATCGCTAAATATATGCAGTAAAGATATATCTAACGATAAATAAAGGTAATCCAGGCATTACACCTGAATTTTATGAATTTAGTATTTCTGTGGTTTAAGGTGCTGTGGAAGGGATATGAGTTCCTTCATTGCGTTTCCGTCCCTTATCTGTAAGATATAGGCACGCCCGCGCTGGCCGAGGACCTTTCCGGTCTTTCCCTGGAATCTTGCGTGTGGCATTCCCTTCTGTACGCTTGGGTCGATATCGATGTGAACCATCTGGCCGCAGTCGAATTCCTGGATTGCCTTGCTTACTGGTGAAAGCCCTCTTTCTCTTGAGGTCTTCTTTAACTTGTATCTTGTGCAGTGTTTTTCACCGTGTGATGTTGCCATGATTATTTTCCTCCATTGAAAATATGATTTTTATGTATGAATTGAATGTGCGTCCTCAGGACTCTTTTATATGTCCACTTTAATGACGTTGAGTTCATCAACCTTTGCCTGAATACCCAGAAGCCCTGTAAGACTTGGCTCTGTTCTTCCATCGTCTCCAGATGTAAGTTCCTTGACATACAGACCGCCATCACAATGTACTTCGATGATAGCGAATTCCTCTGTTTTCTCAACGAGCTTCATGTTGTGAACATATCGTTTCCTGACAAGGTCCGCTCTTCTGTGGGCCACTCTCTGCGGAGTCCTCTGATGTATCTGTACTCCGATTAGTGAATTTACAGCATCTTCCAGTTTGTCCGTGGAAACAGGCTCTTTGAATGTAACTTTAAGGTTATAAACTTTATCCGCCTTTGAAGACTTCAGGTTCTCAATTACTGCCTTCTCAACAATCTTAAGTCCTTCAACCTCAACTTTGCCGTCTGCAAACGCATTGATCTTCTTTTCAAGGTCCCAGACATCTATGCTCCGTATTTTCGGATTTACAGCTTCTACTACAAATGGTCTGCCGGTACCTAACATCAGAGCATCGATATCTTCCCTGCCGGCACCGTGGAACTTGGAATCAGTTCCTTCTGTCATATCGACAAGTTCCTTGCCTATAAGCTCATCCACAGATTCAGGATACTGCTTGCCGGTGTTGTCACACTGCTCGCATCCCCTGCCGCCGCAGCTTCTGCATGGCCATCTTGTCTGTGGTATTCCTCTTATGAGTTTTCTGTATCTTCCCTGTATGTAGAGTGATTTAACCTGTACACTTGTCTTTTCTTCCGCAATGTCAAGAGTTATAACAAGATCCGGTCTCTCAAATTCCACATCTTTGCCAGTGCGTGCGGAAATGAGCTTGCCGACCTCACGGTTCATTTCTGTTTTGAACTGCTCAGCCTGTGTGATGCCGCACTCGCTCCAGAGTATTTCCTCGTTTTCCCCAATGAGTCCGCTGACCTTTGTACCAACAAGGAATGTTGAATACTCCCTGTCTCCTATGCTTTCCACCGCTTTGTCTGCCCAGACATCAAGGTTTTCAAAAATACCAAGGCATACCCAGCATTTCTCATCCTCGCCTTCTATCTTCAATGTCTTTCTGGCATATTTGCTGCTCTTTGCCAGTTCTTCAAGGAGGGAATCATCGCCAGATTCCTTGAACATTGCGTCGCCTTCCATTGCCAGGGCCAGCTTAATGGCCTGTCCTCTTTCAACATTGGTAAGGCCGGTAGATAACTTGGCGAACTGCCTGCCCATACAATGGTCGCAGATGGGGCCTTCTTCAATTATTTTCTTAGCGGTTTCAAGTATGGTCATAGGATCACTTTGTAGTATACTTATAATGATTATAAAGGGGATCTAGGATTTGCTTAAATAAGTACTATCTAATATAACCTTTTTCGACTATTTGATTATGCCTCTTTCCTGTCAAGTTCATTGTGGATGATTATCATACAATGGTCTGAATGCAGGGAAATAGGTCCGATGTTAAGGGTACTTTTTGCAACCTTGTCTATCATTTCCTCTTCCTCCTCGGTGACTCCCATGTGGTCTCCCAGGACAAATACAGCATCAGAGCTAAGTTCAGAGTACTCTCTTATGTCCTCTCCATCCTCTCTCAGGTAGTAAACATCCCTGCCTGCCTCGCTGAATTCACTGAGCAATTGTTCAAGTCCTGCACGGCGTATGTAGACTCCCGGAGTAGACTGTGTCTCATATTCTATTACCTCCTTTTCCAGTGCTTTCTTGATGAGCGCTCCACTGCTCCTTTCATCAGGGTTGAGGTACTTCAGTTTCTCGCCATTGAACCTGACTATTTTACTGGGGTCAGGTTCTCCCTGAAGCACAAGGTGGACATTTATATCACGCCTCATTCCGTGTGACAGGAAAAGGGCTGAATTGACACATCTGCAGAGTATGTCCATTCTTCCGGCAGAACCGGGAAGGTCGTTTAAGGAGAAATCTCCGCTTGTCATTGCTTTATGTCCTATTATCACAAAATCTTTCATTTAATTCCCTCAGTTATAATTTATTATTTGGATGTTGAATCCTTATGCACTAATCAGTTTTCGCCTTTAAGCAACATCTTTGCAAGGGCTGCTGCTATCTGGCGGTAATCTGTGTCATCGTCTGCAATACCGGCGACGAACTCATCGTATTTGTCAAGTTTTCCACGCCTGATGAGCATTTTGATCTCATCGGCAACCCTGTTCTCCTTTATTGTCTCAATGTCACGGTTGCTTGGGAGTTCTCTCTTGATTATGGCAGTATTAGTTGTCTCTTCAATGGATTCCAGCTTTGCCTTTTCTTTCGTGGTCACAAAACTGTATGCAAGTCCGGGTCTGCCGGCACGTGCTGTCCTTCCTATCCTGTGCACATATATTTCAGGGTCATGCGGCAGGTCATAATTGAAGACTACTTCGATGTTATCAACATCTATTCCTCTTGCAGCAACATCAGTGGCAATAAGGATGCCTATATCTTCATCCCTGAACTTGTTCATGCGCTGCTCTCTCTTATTTTGCTTGACATCTCCGTGCAGAGCATCCGCAGGATAACCTCTGGAGCGCAGCTTGATGACAAGTTTGTCAACTTCCTTTTTTGTATTACAGAACACAAGCGCGGACTTGATGTTCTCTGCTTCAAGAAGCCGTCTCAGGGATTCGGGTTTTGCGTTGTCCTTTACTTCAAAATAATATTGCCTGACCTGTGGTACTGTCAGTTTTTCCTGTACCACTTTAATATGTGCGGGTTCATTCTGGTATGTCTCTGTCAGTTTGAGTATTGGTTCCGGCATCGTCGCCGAGAACAAAAGTGTCTGCCTGTCTGCCGGTGTGCCGTCAAGTATCCTCTCAATATCATCCCTGAATCCCATATTCAGCATTTCATCTGCTTCGTCAAGCACAACAATTCCAATCTCATCTGTGCGGAAGTTTTCTCTTTCAAGATGGTCAATTATTCTTCCCGGCGTTCCCACTACGATATGAGCACCATTTTTCAGGCCATTTGCCTGTGACTCCATTGCAGCTCCGCCGTAAACAGGCAAGATCTGCATTTCAGGGATGTATTTCGCCAGTTTTCCCAGTTCTTCGGCTACCTGTATCGCAAGTTCCCTTGTCGGACAAAGTATGAGTGCCTGGGTCTTTTTCTCTGCCGGTTCGAGCATTTCCATAAGAGGTATGCCAAAGGCTGCAGTCTTACCGGTTCCTGTCTGGGCATGACCGATGACATCTTTACCTTCCATTATTGCCGGGATACATTTCTCCTGTATCTCTGTCGCTTTCCTGAAACCCATTTCACGGATACTTTTTCTTATTTCCTTTGACAGGTAAAGGTCTTTGAAAAATTCTGCTTCCATTTTATCTTCACTCTTGTGGTGCCGGGAATTTACTTATGTTAAGTAAGTCACTGGCAGGTATAATTAATATTTCATCTCATGACTGCTGGTACTTTTCAGCTATCTTTCCAGCGGTTTTAGCTACATCAACAACATTCTGTCCCATGATGCGGATCATGGCTTCTTTTCCGACTCCGCCTTTGTCGTATATTATATCAGGTACGGATCCGAAGGCTTCAATTGCAAAGGATGTTCCCCAATCCATTGTATGTGTGTCAGACGGTTCATCCTCTCTTGAGAATGATGATATTGTAAGTCCAAGTTCCCTGCAAACATCAAGGGTGTTTTCTGAATATTTGATATTCATTGCAGCCCTATAAGAAGGGTCATATTTCATCGCTGACAGGATTATTCTGGCAACATGACTGCTTGCATTGAACTCGACATCTCCTACGACATGGGCACTGCTTTTGACCTTTACTATCCTGCCGGTCACAGCCGCTATGTCTGCCGGACTTTGTGCATTCCGGACTGCCATTGCGATATTGCATCCTACTTCGGGGATGAGCTTTGCAAAAGCATTTGTTTCTTTTAATATTTGTACGCTATCTCGTACATTATTGAGAATTGTGCACCGTTCCACATTGTTCAAAAGCCATGCAAGCTGGTTAACCGGTCCGACGCCTTTGCCAACAGGAACACTTCCTTTGATACCTTCAACGACAAATTCCTTTGCCATTCTGGCGGCTTCATCAATGTTATGTCCTTTAGCGAGGAAAGAAGCAAGAGAAGAGGAATAAGTGCATCCTGAACCGTGGGTTCCACCTTTCACAAAAGTGCCGGGGATTATAAAGTACCTGTCATTGCAGGAATCATATATTATATCTGAGGCATCCAGGTGTCCGCCGGTGACAATGACATATTTCACTCCTGTTTCGCTGATCACTTTTGCGGCAAGTTTTGCGTCTTCAACTGTTCTTATCTGCATTTCTGCAAGTGTATTTGCCTCGTTGATGTTTGGCGTTACAACTTCTGCAACAGGTAATAGTTCATCTCGCAAGGTTTTAACAGCTTCTTTCCGGAGAAGGTCCCCTCCAGCTTCTGCTGCCATAACCGGATCAACCACAATTTTCAGGTTGTGTTTTTTAACCATTTCTGCAACAGTTGAGGTAATTTCTGATGAGGAAAGCATGCCGGATTTTGCCCATGTGATATCCATATCTTCGCAGACGGCATCAACCTGTTCTATAATAACATTGCAGGGGATATCATGGGCACTTCTGACTCCCAGGGTGTTCTGGGCAGTAACTGATGTTATAGCACATGCCGGATGGAGTCCTAGTGAAGCTATTGTCTTGATGTCTGCTTCAACTCCTGCACCTCCGCCGGAGTCCGAACCTGCTATTGTTAGTATGACTGGTATTTTACTCATTGATCCCTCATCTCTTCTTTGACCTGTGACGGAGCTCTTAAATGCCTTGTCGCTTATATAACAGTTGGTCAATTGAACCTATATATCTTTGCGACTCATTTTCATAGCTTTGCGGTCCTCTGGATATCTGAAAACTGTTAATCTCGATAGTTTTATATACAGCATACGCAACATTGGAGCATCGCAATATGTATATGTAAATAAACAAATTTACAAGCTAGATATTAGCTACAAGTTTAAGTGTAGAATTTATTCAGATTTATTTAACTGAGGCGACTAAAATGGGAAACAGACCTCTTGATATATTGAACGATGCTTTGAACACACCTGTAATTGTGAGACTTAAAGGCGCAAGGGAATTCCGTGGAAAACTCCAGGGATATGACGTACATATGAACCTTGTACTTGATGATGCAGAAGAACTTAAGGACGGAGAAATTGTAAGGAAACTGGGTAGTGTTGTAATCAGAGGTGACAACGTAGTTTACGTATCTCCCTGAAATGAACGTAACCTATAAGAACTACTAGCAATATCAAGGGTAACCTCCAAGCTGTAATTCATAGGCTTCCAAATTATTATTGATCTATTAAATAATTTCATACTAAAGGTGATTATAAATGTCAAAAGGTACTCCCTCAATGGGTAAAAGACAAAAGCGCACACATGTAAAATGCAGGCGCTGCGGTAGTGTTTCACTTAACATTCATACAAAACAGTGTACATCATGTGGCTTTGGAAAAAGCACACGCATGAGAAGCTACAAGTGGCAGGCAAAGTGCAAATATTAAGTCTTTTTTAGACTAGGGATATAAATGCGCGAAGAATGCGGTGTTGTAGGGATTGTTCAGTTCGATGAAGAACCACATCCAGTACCCTCCGCACTTCGTATCTATTATGCTCTATATGCTCTGCAGCATCGTGGCCAGGAATCCGCTGGAGTAACTGTCCATGATGGCAAGGAGCCTCATACTCTAAAGGGTATGGGTCTTGTGCCTGAGGTTTTCAACAAGGATGAACTTGTTGGCCTTAAAGGCAATGTGGGCATCGGCCACGTTCGCTATTCTACTTCCGGTGACTCGCGTATAGAGAATTGCCAGCCTTTTATTGTAAAATACAAGAGTGGTAATGTTGCTCTTGCACACAATGGTAATCTCGTCAACAGTCATGCTCTGCGCGATCAGCTTGAGGCAGAAGGCCATGTATTCGTTGCTAGTTCTGACACAGAGGTATTAGCTCATCTTCTGGTAAAGGAACTTTTGAAGCATGATCCTATTGATGCTGTACGTAATGTTATGAAGCAACTCAATGGGTCGTATTCACTTACCATATTGATAGATAACGTGCTAATGGCTGTAAGGGATCCAATGGGATTCAAGCCTTTGTGCTTTGGTACTATTGATTCCGGTTATGTGGTTGCTTCCGAAAGTGTGGCTATTGATACGCTGAACGGTAAGCTTATCAGGGATGTGAAACCTGGGGAGCTTCTTATTTTCCGTGATGGTGAAGTAGAATCTCACCAGCTCTTTGAAGAGAAATATTGTGCACACTGTGTTTTTGAGTATGTTTATTTTGCACGTCCTGATTCTATTATAGACGGACAACTTGTCTACAAGGTTCGTGAAAGAATAGGTGAAAGGCTTGCACGCGAACATCCTGTGAACGGTGATATGGTATCTCCTGTTCCTGACTCAGGTATAACTTCTGCAATCGGTTATGCGAAGCAGTCAAAGATCGATTACGAAGAAAGCCTTATGAAGAACCGTTATATTGGTCGTACATTCATTCTTCCGGGGCAGGCAATGCGTGAGACTGCCGTGCGCCTGAAAATGAATACTATTGGTCAGAATATCAAGGGCAAGAAAGTCGTTCTAATTGATGACAGTATTGTAAGGGGTACAACCTCACGCCGCATTATTGACATGGTGCGCAACGCAGGTGCCACTGAAGTGCATGCCCGTATTGGAAGTCCGCCGATCATCGCTCCATGTTATCTTGGAATTGACATGGCTTCAAGGGAAGAGCTCATAGCAGCTCACAAGAGCATCCAGGGTGTTGAAGCAATGATCAATGCAGATTCGCTTGGTTATCTTAGTATAGATGGTCTGGTAGAATCAATAGGCATAGACCGGGATGATCTTTGTGTAGGTTGTCTTACAGGTGCATATCCTGTAGATATTCCTGGTGAAAGCCTGTGTCAGAGAAAGCAGTTAAAGCTGAATGAGTTTTAACTCTAACTTTTTCTTATTTGGTTGTTTCATTTCTTGAAAAATAATCCCTTCTGTATATTTTATTACGTGTTATATATTCTAGATGCAATACAACTTGTGTATAAAATCTATACTGTTATATACTATAAGTACATACCATACATTAAATCCGCTTTTCGGATTCTGCAAGGACGTACCACCCCTTGCAACGGGATGGGGTTAACTCTTATTCAATCAATGGTATGGTGGTGGTAAATACAATGTTTTGTTGTATTTAGAAAAACGTAACTTCTTTTAATCATCAATTTCAGGGTGGTATATTTCTCTTTTATATCAAAATAGGCTTTATGCCAAAATATGACCTGGACCATTATTTGATTGAAAAACAATGTGAAAAATGGGGCCGGGATCGAGAATCGAACTCGAATCGTAGCCTCCACAGGGCTACAGGATAACCGCTACCCTACCCCGGCTCGAAGTAGGTGCTTTACTTGAAAGCACCCTATAGATGTCCGTTTCTTACATAAACTTTTCCTTCGGAAACATGTTAAACAGTGTCCTCAGGCGGTTTTGCTTATAAAGACTATCCTATTATTTTTTATTTTTTAGTTTCTCGATTGCAATTTCAGCAGCTCTTTTGCCGGAGAGCATCATCCCGCCAAATACCGGCCCCATTCTTGGAGCTCCTGCAACGGCATTTGCTGCCATTCCTGCAACTATAAGTCCCGGGTAGACCTCTTTAGTAGTTTCCATTAAAGCGCGCTCTCCAATATCGGCCCACATTGGTTTTTCTCCGGGAATGCCTGATCCTATCTCAGCGCCAGGTATCTTTCTAAGAACTGTGCTGCAGATACCTGCATCATGTCCGGTTCCGTCAATGACGACCTTTGCCTTGATAGCAAGCGGGTCTACGTGCAAACGTGTCATGGAAACAGTTCCCCAGTTTATGACAAGCCCGCACACTTCATCATTCTCGCGGATCATAACATCTTCCACATCTATCAGGTTGAATATCTCCGCGCCTGCTCCGGTAGCTCCGCAAATGAGTCTGGCAACTGACTCTACCGAGCTTGCGACATAGTATCCTTTTTCATATTCGTGATAGTTGATACCAAAGTCATCGAGGATATGTTTAGCATCTTCCTGGACAACAATACGTGGGAACATCATTCCGCCTCCCCACATGCCTCCGCCAATAGAGAGTTTTTTCTCAAACAGCACTGTTTTAAGTCCTGCTTCAGCAAGATATTTAGCAGCTACAAGATTTGCCGGTCCCCCGCCTACAAGTGCCACATCTACATCTGTGTAATCAATAAAGACCTTTGAAAATTCGTCAACTATAGCCCTTGTTATGATCAGTTCATCAAGTTCCATCTTATTTCCTCGTGATATTTTTGATATCAAGGGCTTCTGATGGCTATTATATTCCTTAAACCTAATGCAACATTGAATGGATCTCTGTTTTTGTGTCCTGGACGGCTTCAGCTCCAGTGAAAATATCAATACCGATGACATTAGATGCATCCTCGTCAAGTATTTCATGATATTTTTTGAGCTTTACCCAGAACATACTACCATCTCCTTCCGGATTGTTCTCCACACCTACTGAACCGCCAAGAAGCTCAGCTATTTTCTTGACAATTGCAAGCCCCAGGCCGGTTCCCTTCACTCCGCTCTTGTTCACCCTCTTAAAACGGTCAAAGACAAGTGGTTTTGAATCATCAGGAATGCCTTCTCCGGAATCTGTCACAGTGACCATCCACTCATAATTCAGGTCAGCAACATCAATGCTGATCTCTGTATTCTCAGGGCTGTATTTGATAGCATTGGATATGTAATTGGCAAATATTTCCTCAACAATGGGGTTGAGCATTGCCGGGTAGTTTCCATCTGCCCGGACATAAAGGTTCATATTCTTGTCATGAAGCTGCTGCTCGAATTGTTCAATGACATTCCTAAGACTTGCCATGATGTCGATTCCCTGTAATTCCAGTTCTTCTGTTGCTTCAAGTTTTGCAAACTTAGCAGCCGTTTCTATCATGTCTATGAGTCTGTTAGTGTTGCGCTGTACACTATCTATTATCTTTGATTTTTTAGGATCATCTTCCATCTCATAAAGTACTTCTGAAAATCCTCTGATGTTTCCTGCAGGATTTAACAGGTCATGGCGCATTATGTCCGTGAAAAGGTCTTTTAGCTCATTGGAGTGCCGTAGTTCTTCTTCTACTTTCTTTCTCTCATCAAGGTCCATTGTAGTACCGGTGAATCTGAAAGGTTCATTATTTTTATCCCATTCCGTTATCTTCCCTCTGGCAAGTATCCACTGCCATCTGTCTTTGCTATTCTTCATACGGAACTCAGCTTCAAAGAACGGAGTCTTACGGCTGATATGCTCATTTATTTTATTGTCAACTACTTCCATATCCTCAGGGTGAACAAGTTTTTTCCAGCTCTGAATGTTGTTTTTGATATCCTTTACCTTGTAACCTATCATCTCTGCCCAGCGTTCATTATACATGACCTCATCTGTCCTGAGGTTCCAGTCCCACATTCCAAGATCTGCACCTTCCATGGCAAGTTCCATTACCTGCTTTGTTTTTGCAAGTCTGCTTTCCATGTCCATACGTGCTGCAATGTCACGTACAACGGCAAGGGCATAATTATGGTGGTCGTGGGTCACAAAAGTGATATTCATCTCCGCCGGTATCTTTGTTCCATCCTTTTTAGTAAGTGTCTGGCCGGGTTGCAGATATCTGTCTCCTGCAAGGTCACGAAGATCAGCTTTCCAGAATGTATCTTCAAAAAGTGAATTAAGGTCCTTTTCTCCCATGACTGTAAGCTCATCAATGGTATATCCAAGCTCTTTGCATGCAGTTTCATTTGCATCAAGAATACAGTTCTTTTCCACATCTATTATGAAAATGAAATCATTAGACCTGTTAATAAGGTCTTTAAAAAGTCCGAGGTCTTTGAGAAATGACCTGTGGTTAAGGGCTGTACTCATGATCTCTGACAAAACTTTCAACGTCTGGATGCTATCAAGGTTGCAGTCATTTTTATTTGATGTACTTTCAATGCTGATAAATCCGATACATTCCGCATCAGATTCTACCGGGATTACCATCAATGACAGGATCCCTTCTGATAATATCATATTTCTTTCTTTGTCAGCAGCAGCCAGAAGATGTTCTTCTTTAGAGATGTGTGTCATCTGCTTCTGGGCGATCTTTTTTGCTATCCATGGAAATTTTGAGTAAGCTGTTGATTCAAAGATACTCTTCTTTTCAGGCTTTCCTTCACTTTTCCAACTGTGTGATATGTATGGGTCGCCATTTGTTTTGAACAAAAAAAGATAGCAATATTCTGCATTGCAGAAAGAAGCTGTTTTCTTTAGAATCTCATCCAGGGTTCCTTCAATGTTTCCCGGTTTTATGAACATGGATATCAGTGATGATATCATGTTCTCTATCTGTGTATTGCGGGAAACAAGGGATTCCAATCCTATATGCTTCTCATTCAGCTCTTTATGTATTTCGTCCAGTTCGCTGATCTTCATTTCCAGTTCAGTGTTCTTCTTTTCTATCTGTTTGCTTGCATAGATGATAATTGTGAATGTGGAAATTATCAAAGCTAAGCTGACTATAATGGAATTAGTATCCTTTGAAATTATGAACGGTATAACTAATACCAGTCCGAATATATTGATTATCAGTATCAGAACAGTGTTTACCACACTGGTTATCTTCACATTTTTCAGTGTGCGTTCATTTATCATCAATCAAATATTATAGTAATAATTACTATATTTATTATTCGTTTGTATAGTGGTTTTAATATTTAATAGAGTTTACTTAACCGTGTCTTTTAAATTCTGGATAGAAGTATGTGATAAAATTCCGATCTGGTATTGTCAAAGTCACTTCCAGACCTTAAAATCAGTTTAAGGGTTAGCTTTAATAGCTTTCTTAATTCAATTAGTATTAAAAACAAAAGAGATGATACATATAGTAAGGACTGCCCAGAAAACCACTATCAAATCCAGCAGGGAATCAAGTTCTGAACCTGGGGAAAGTACAACTGATTTTCTCATTCTGGAGCCTGCCGGTTATCCAATGACAAGCGTGCTCGATGAATATCCTGAGATTACAGACCCTGGAGTTTTCGAACACTATGCTCGTGAGCAGTGGAAAGGTTACACTGCACAGAAAGGTGATTATCTCTTTGACCGCAGGATGTTTCCTGATTTTGCATATAAGGTAACTGATGTAGAGCCGCCTGGCTCTGTTATAGGTCAGAACACACATATAATTGTGAATGAAACCGTGGTTAGCAGTACTCCTGCTGTTGAGTTTAGAAGTGATGTTACTTTTGATGATGTTATAGGGCAGCAGAATGCACGCAAAAAATGCAGGTTAATTAAACGTTTTCTGGAAGCACCTGAGAAATTTGGTAAATGGGCACCAAGAAATGTACTTTTCTATGGTCCTTCCGGTACCGGGAAAACAATGCTTGCAAAGGCACTTGCAAACAAAGCTCATGTTCCAATTCTTCCTGTAAAAGCAACGGAACTGATCGGTGAATTCGTAGGCGAGGGTGCCAGGCAGATCCACCAGTTGTATGACCGCGCACAGGAAATGGCTCCATGTATCATTTTCATTGATGAACTTGATGCCATCGCTCTTGATCGCAGACACCAGGAACTGCGTGGTGATGTTGCAGAGATAGTCAATGCTTTGCTGACAGAAATGGATGGTATCGTTGAACGTGAAGGTGTTTGTACTATAGGTGCTACCAACCGTACAGATACTATTGATCCTGCTGTAAGGAGCAGATTTGAGGAAGAGATCGAGTTCACGCTACCTGATGAGAAAGAACGTCTTGAAATACTTGAATCCAATGTCAAGACATTCCCTCTGCCTGTGAAGGATCTTGATCTTCCTGCCATTGCAAAGATGACAGAAGGACTTTCCGGAAGAGATATCGTAAGCAAAGTATTGAAGACGGCTCTTCATAATGTTATTATTGAGGACAGGGAATATGTCCGGCAGGATGATCTACATGCTTCTGTGAAAAATCTCAAGAACCTTCCAACACCGCCAAACGCTGACCGGATGTACATCTAATATATTTTCAATAGGAATACGTGTGAAAAAGTAATTCCTAGGATTATCTTTTTAAAACCTGACAAATATATCGGAGAGCTATGTCTGAGGTAAATGAATCTGACCGTTTCGAATGTGTCATAGTAAATGTAATTGACACTCTCATGTGGAAAGGAGTCACCGTTGAAGAAGTAGAGTCTGGTGGACGTGTGTATTTCGGTAAGGTCAAACCTGAAGGGTTTGATTATGTGCCAGGCGAGATCCTGTATATAGGTATCAAACGCCTGCCATATGATCTTGAAGATATGGAAATGTCGATGGAAGTCTCGCTTTACGATGCAGATGATAAGAGAATTGACTGGACCTTCCTTTAACCTTTTTCCTATTTTTGATTTATCACTGACTTTAAACTTAGATCTTGTCCCTGTATGGAACATCCAGTTCCATCAGGTCTTCGGCAACGATTACGTTACCAAATATCTTTTTAGCTTCTTCAAGTAGCTGTGTCGGATTATCTGAATATCTTGAACTTATGTGAGTAAGTACAAGTTTCAGGACATTTGCTTCCTTTGCAAGTCTGGCAGCTTCTTCAGAAGTTGAATGCATGGATTCGATGGCCCATTCCTGCTGGTCGCTTGCAAGTGTCGAGTCATGGATAAGAAGGTCTGCATCCTTGCTGGCTTCAAGTATTGTTTTACAGGGACGTGTATCTCCGGTATAGACTATTTTCCTTCCGGGTCTTCCTTCTCCCACTACATCTTCGGAACGTATTACTTTTCCATCGACTTCAACTGATTCTCCTTTATGGAGTTTTGAAAAAAGAGGTCCTGGTGGAACCCCAAGTTCGATAGCTTTCTGACGGTCGAATCTGCCGGGACGCATGTTCTCAACCAGTGCATATCCAAGGCTTGGAATACTATGTTCGGTTTTGATCGCTATGACAGAGTATTCGTCTCTTTTTACTACGTCCCCAGGTGACAGGTCAATGGCATCTATCTCGAATTTCAGTTTGTAGTATCCAAGGGAGCTGAGTATCCTCGCAAATTCATGGACCCAGTGAGGGCCGTATATTTTTAGCGGCTCAGTTCTTCCGTGAAATGACATCGTCTGTATGAGGCCGGGAATTCCAAGTATGTGGTCGGCATGAAAATGAGTTATAAATATGGATGATAGTGCTTTCATCCCCGTTTTGGCTCGCATCATCTGTTGTTGTGCTCCTTCTCCGCAATCAAAGAGCATAAGCTCGCCTTCACGATTGATCATGATGGCCGATGGATTGCGTTCCGGGGTTGGAAGAGAGCCTCCGGTTCCTAGAAATATTACGCGAAGCATACATTGATATAAGCGCTGGCCTTATTTATGAATTGTCTATGAATGACAGTGGAAAGGATGATCCTTCTTTTCATTTTTGCTGTTCTTTGCAGGGAGAATGCATATACTTTATCACTCGAAAAGTTCATATAGCATCTTATTATTAAAGGAACGTCCATAAATCATACCAGATTTAATCCGAGTTACAAGGTTAATTCAATTCATACTTATATAACAATCATAAGAGGATATATCATGAAATGGCAAGGTAGATCTAGAAGAACCTACACAGGTGCTAAAGTCAAATCCGCTCGCAGCAAAAGAAAGTTCGAGCTTGGTCGCGAATCTGCTGACACTCACATCAATGAAACAAAGAGAAAGAATGTTTCCACAAGAGGCGGAAACAGAAAGGTAAGACTTCTCCAGTGCAATGTTGCAAACGTAACAGATGCTCAGGGTAAGACCCAGAAGACTACCATTGAAACCGTTACCGGAAATACTGCAAACGAGCACTACGTCAGGCGTAACATCCTTACAAAGGGCTCAGTTATCAAGACTCCTCTTGGTAGTGCAAAGATCACAAGCCGTCCAGGTCAGGATGGTGTTGTGAACGCGGTATTGCTCGAGTAATCGGGCATTCTTTTTTCTTTTTAATTTGATTGTCTGGTTTTATGGGGTTGCTAAATAAATGATGGATGATAAAACACGTCATGTTCTGGAATGTCTTGAAGAGGATGCAAGAATAAGTCATGAAAAAATTGCGACCCTCGCGGGACTTACTGTAGATGAAGTTGACGATATAATAAAAGAGCTCGAAGATAGCAAAGTTATCCGCAAGTACAAGACTGTCATTGACTGGGATCTTGCAGGTGATGAATATGTCTATGCAATTATCGAGCTTAAGGTCAGTCTTGAAAGATCAATAGGTTACCAGCCTCTTGTTGAGCGTCTGTACAAGTTCCCTGAAGTCCGTTCTGTGAGACTTCTTTCCGGACAATACGATCTTTCACTTACAGTATCTGGCAAGACGATGAAGGAAGTTGCTTTCTTCGTTGCCGAGAAGATCTCTACTCTTGAACAGGTACAGCATACAACAACTCACTTTGTCCTGAAAACCTATAAAGAGGATGGTGTAGTCCTCTACGAGCAGGACCATGTTTCACGTTTACCGGTGACTCCATAACAATTCTGAGTCACATTTACAGGATGTATAATATATGAGAAAAGCATGCACCCCTTCTAAATTTGTAGCTGATGTTATGAACAAGGTGCCTCCTTCAGGCATTCGTCGCTACTTTGATCTTGCGTCAGGTCTGGAAGATGTTATTTCCCTTGGTGTAGGTGAGCCGGATTATGTGACTCCTTGGCACATAAGAGAGGCGTGCATCCACTCGCTCGAATGCGGTGAAACCTCATATACTTCAAATTACGGTCTTATTGAGCTTCGCGAAGAGCTGGCAGATTATTATGCTGCAAAGTATGGAGTAAGTTACAATCCTAAATCAGAGATACTCGTCACTTCCGGTGTGAGCGAAGCCCTTGATGTGGCTATTCGTGCTATCACCAATCCGGGTGATGAGATAATTGTTGTTCAGCCTTCGTATGTTGCATACGTTCCTTCAGTTATGTTTGCAGGCGGTGTTCCTGTAATAGTCTCAACAAAGCTTGAGAATAATTTCAAACTCACTGCTGAAGAACTTGAAGCAGCCATCACTCCAAAGACCAAAGCTGTAATTATCAATTATCCAAACAATCCAACTGGTGCCACCATGGGCAAAGCTGACCTTGAGGCTATTGCTGATGTTGTGTGTGAGCACGATATCATGGTGATCTCAGATGAGGTCTATGATTGCCTGACCTACAACGGTGGACACACATGTTTTTCATCTCTTGAAGGAATGCGTGAAAGGACAATTCTCCTGAACGGTTTCTCCAAGGCATATGCAATGACCGGTTTCAGGCTTGCATACGCAATGGCATCCCCGAAGATCATCAGTGCCATGATGCTCATCCATCAGTATTCAATGCTCTGTGCTCCAATTACAGCTCAAATTGGCGCAATCGAAGCTCTGAAGAACGGCCACCACGAAATGGAAAAGATGGTCCGTGATTACGACCGCCGCCGCCATCTCATAGCAAGCGGCCTGAACAAGATCGGACTCAAATGTTTTGAACCAAAGGGTGCATTCTATGTTTTCCCATCTGTTGAAAGCACTGGCCTGAGCTCCGAAGAGTTTGCCGAACGCCTCATGAACGAGCAGAGGGTCGTCACGATCCCTGGAAATGTGTTCGGCGAAGCAGGCACAGGTTTCCTCAGATGCTCCTACGCAACTTCCAGAGACGAGATCGAGAAAGCTCTGGAAAGGATTGAAGCGTTTGTGAATGGGCTGTGAAAGCGAAAACTTTCATATTACTATTTTTTTAGAGTAGTTTAGATTTTTGAATTTGGACTAATCACTTCTAGACGCATCACGGCAATCTTAGTTGAACTGTGATAAGAAGTAATTTGCACGATGGCATATAATCTATGTTTTCTATAAACGCCGTCTCTTTCAGGGAGTGTCCAATGAAAAAATATGTTTTTCTCTAAAGGTAAAACTCGCCGCATGAAAAAGGATGCTGAAGCAGATAAGCGTTTTACCATGAATGCTCATGTTGGGGAAAGGCTGGAAAGCCTTTTAATGAATCATGCATTAATTTCTGATGATAAAAATGAAAGAAGATATCCATATTAGGGAAGCAAAAGAATGTGATCTTGATGATGTAATGCGCGTAGAAAAAGAAGCATTCGGTTATGAGAAGGAGGCAATCTTAGTATCTGAACTTCTTGAAGACAAAAGCGCAGCACCAGTTTTATCGTTGTTGGCTTTCAAGAACGATGAAGCAGTAGGACATATTTTATTTACAAAAGCAACTTTAAATGGAAAAACATCTCCGTTAATATATCTTCTTGCACCTCTTGCAATAAAACCGCAACATCAAAAACAAGGAATAGGTGGAATGTTGATTAATGAAGGTGTGAAGAAATTGAAAGAAATTGGCGCTGAAATGATATTTGTTCTTGGACATGAAAGCTATTATCCAAAATATGGATTTAAGCAGAATGCCGAAAGTATGGGCTTTGCAGCACCTTATCCAATTCCCAAAGAGCATGCAGGTGCATGGATGGTATATCCTTTAAACTCAGGATCTCTTGATGGAATTAAGGGGAGAGTTGTTTGTGCGGATGCTTTGAATAAACCGGAGCATTGGAGGGAGTGAAAGATTTATTCTGTGTGTTTGTAGTGAATGCTGCAATAGTCAGCTTGAATGCTCATTTCATGGATAGGCTGGAGATGTGGGAGGCAGCTTAAAATTAAAAGAATTCATTTCCAAAATAATTTATGTTTGGATGTGACCTGCTTATTATAAGCAAGTCATTTCACATATGCGCTATCAGAGTTTTTTGTTCTTCTGAAAAATATAGAACGCATAACCGTATTCATCCGGGATTTCTCTGAAGAGTTTAATCTCTTTCCTGTTAAACTCAAGTATCATTTCTGCCTCGGTGTTTCCTTTGTAGTTATCACTTATTTCATCAACTCTTTTTTCCAGATTGTCATAAAACTCGTACCAGACAGAAACTGGCAGTTTAAAGTGATCAATTACATCGTATCCTACTGCCTTGATAACTTTTTCAGTGTCAGGTATGTTCATTATACCAGGGTATATTTCCTTCCAGAATTCAACAACTTCCGCAGAAGGTTCGTCCGTGAACCATGTGTTCTCTGTCAATGCCATATAGCCACCATTTTTCAAGAACTGCTTCCAGTAGCTGATTCCTTTCTCAAGACCGAGGATAAAGATAGAGCCTTCTGCCCAGATGACATCAAATTCTCCTGCTTCAAAAGGCAGGTCATCCATGGAAGCACAAACTGTGCTGATCCTGTCATCAACTCCTGCTTTAACTGCATTTTCCATCAGTTTATCCAGAAATGGCTGGTAAATGTCAGTTGCAGTGATATGACAGTCCTTGCAGATATTGGCAAGGTGTATTGTCTGCATACCGACACCACATCCAATATCAAGGATCTTAGTACCTGCGGGAAGGGAAGAAAGCATATTAAATGCTTTTTCAGTACAATCATTACTACCCGGCCCCTGTCTGGGTAATCCATCAAATATCTCAAAGATTGCTGATTCAGATTCCAATTCCAATTCCATATTTGCACCTGTATTCATCATTGATTTTGCTTGATATAAATATGTAATAAAGTCAATATGATTTTCTGGCAATTACATTGATAATTATATTGATAATTGCATTGATACTTACAAATTTATATGTTCAAGCAGTGATTCTTAATACCACGCAGAGTAGATAACAATTTTACTTTACGATAAACTAAAAAGTAGTGAAAAGATGGATGAAAAATTACTTGCAAATATCGGTTTAAATAAATATGAAAGAACCGTTTACTGGACGCTTTTGAAAAAAGGAGAGCTGGAAGCAAGTAAATTATCACAGTTATCACGAGTTCCCATTGGAAAGATCTATGAGGTTTTGAGTGATCTGAACAAGTATGGCCTTGTGGAAATAAAACCTTCAAGACCACGTAAATTTAGGACTGTTGATACGAAAATTGCTTTTCAAGCTATGTATAAATTAAGAGAAGAAGAAGCACTCAATGAGCTCAAACTACTCAGGGAAGCATTGGCTGAAATTGAACAACAACTTTCAAATGAAGATTCTCCTAAGCATGTTGAAACAGTATTCTGGCCCGACAAGTTCCACGATAATGAACTAAAAGAAACAGTAAAATCGTTTTTTGAGAATATTGAGCATGAAATATGTGTTGTTACTCCCAGTAAGTATAAACCAGGAGTATCAGAACAATACGATGATTCAATGTCAGTATTCAGCAATGCTTACTTAAATCTGGCACAGCGTGGCATTCATGTTAAAATTCTGGATTCTCATTCTCAACTGTTACCATCAATAAAAGAACTTATTAATTCAATAGAAGATGAATCAATCAAAAGTAATGTTCAGAAATTCATGGAAATAAGAATTCTGGAAACAAAGCATGATTTTGTAATCTTTGATTCAAAGACCCTCACGCTTGATATTGAAGATCAGGTCAATACAGGTACAAGCCTTGGTATGACACAAATTCATGATGAGTCATATACAAAGCGTTTCAAGGCTAAATTCGATGACCTCTGGACTAAGGGGGAGCGATTCGATATCGCATAAAGTGGTTTAGGTTAGTATTTAGGTTTGGAGTTTCTTATTGATTCCTGCTAGTTGTACACTAACTCTTTTCTCCCAAAATCCAATATCTCATAATGATGAGTCTCATAATATACTATAATGTAGAAATATTTATATATTATTTCGGGATACTAGGGTGTGCGGTCACAAATCCTCTTTGACCAGGGCTTTGCTGACCATAGGTGGTACGATGTGTTCATCGGAAAACGCCGAAGAGAAAAACGTAAAAACGAATTAAAATAACAGAACGCAGGCAGATTCCCTCTGCATTCCCTAACATCATCTCTCCCAAAAAGCTTTCATTTTTGCCTGCGTTCTGGTTCTTCGGCTACAAAAGTAATTTTTCTATAATTTCTTACTTTAGAAAAAAGAAATTGCTATCAGATTGCATCTGTTTTTTAGTAACAGACTTTTTCAGAACAAACCTTTTTATCAGTGATCAATTGTTCTTCTTTTTCAGGCCACATGACTGAATTAACCTTTCGGACTGCATCGGATGCATCTGCGCCGTATATGTCAGCGCCAATCTTCTCGGCCCATTCAGGCGTGACAGGTGTTCCGCCAACCATTGTCTTTACTTTATTCCTTATTCCTGCATCCCTGAGACTCTCTTCAAGTGTTAGCTGGTTAGTCATGGTTATCGTCATCAGGGCAGATGTAGCAATCACATCCGGGTGGAATTTGATGGCCTCCTCGACAAAGGTTTCTATAGGTACATCCACTCCAAGATCGATCACCTCATAGCCGTCTATCTGAAGGGACGTTGCAACTATGTCCTTGCCGATAGAATGAATATCGCCTTCAATGGTGCCAAGAAGTACAATACCTTTGGATCTTGCCAGTGTATTCTTTTTAGCCGGCATCAAAATTCTGGTGGCTGCTTCCACAGCTTCCGCAGCAGCGATCATATGCGGGAGAAAGATCCTTCCTTCATCGAACATATCCTTCATCAAAGAAAGTGCTGCATGAAAACCATGCTCTAAAAGGTACTGAGTATCAATTCCAAGCTCCAGTGCCTCCTGTGCAACTTTGCATGCCTCTTCATCATTAAAGTTTAAGGCAGCTTCAATTGCCCGGTCAATAAGTTCTTTGTCAGGTAGCACATGGATCACTTCAGAATACTAATTGCATTTTATCTTTCTGCGCAATGTTGCACGGAAATCAGCAATTGTATTCCGCAATGCTTGTATATAAAAATTGCCAGCGAGTTGGTTGTTAAAATATGCTCAAAATCTGTAAAACATCATTCATCTATGTCTTTCTTGCTTTCAGAAAGGTATTCATCATTGAACATTTTTGCCATAAGAGCAACATATGATATCAGCAATGGTCCGATGATAATTCCCAGCAAGCCAAACAGATTCAGCCCTATGATAACTCCTATGAGCGATTCAAGTGGGTGGATTCTTCCAACCCTGTCCTGTATGATCGGCCTGAGGAGATTATCAATAGAACTGAGAATAATTCCACCAATAAGAATTCCAACGGCCGTAAAATAATCCTGCTGAACTATCTGGATCATGACAGCCGGGATCCATATTATTGTTGCACCTACAACAGGCAGGAATGACAATATCATGGCCACAAACCCCCATAGAAAAGCTCCGGAAACTCCAAGCAGAAGGAACGTAATTGTAAGCAAACCGCCCTGTACAATAGCAATAATTCCTGAACTTACAAGTGTCGCATTGACAATATTTGTAAATTCCTTTTGTAACAATACTGTGTTCTCTTTGCTGAAAGGTATTGCATTTGTAAGTTTCAGAGAACAGGTTGAATTTATGCCAACAAGCAGGTAATAGAGCAGGAAGTACATAATAACAAATTCTATTACCCTCTGACCAAGACTCTGGACAGCATTTACAAGCAATATACTAAAATAGTTTGCTCCTGCTGCAACTAATTCTGTGAGTTTCTCCTGCAAATTGATCTCAATTGGCAGACTGGCTAGATAAAGTTGATCCAGATATGTATTGATATTTGAGAGCTGGGCCAGCAAAGTGTCCGTATCAAAAAGTACACTCTGTAACTGAACTATGATTATAGTCATCAGGAGATACAGGGGTATAAGGATAAGGACAATAGTCAGAAGAATTATTGTAAAAGCAGCCACTCTCTTGTTGATCTTCTGTTTTATGACTAGGTATGTATACAAAGGTTTGAATACAACATACAGGATAAATGCGCCGAAAAATGCGTTTATGTAAGGATACAATGCATATACAAGAACTGCTGCAAGTATGACAAGTATCAGTAATGCCTGAATCATCTTACTTGAATTTTTCATTACTTTCTACATTCTTTTTTCTGCTATTTAAGGCTTTTATCCATGTATTCCTTATTATCTCCTGATAACTAATATATTCTATTGAATGTATATCCTAACAGATGCTATCCCGGTTTGAAGACATATTAAGGACAACACTGGACAAATGGACAAAAGAGGATGGGATAACTAACAGTGCAGCCCTCTCTTTCCATGCACTTATAGGTCTGCCTTCACTGCTTCTTTTTACATTGTTCCTTGGAAGCATCTTCCTGAAGCAGCAATTACTGGAGGCAGCTATAATAACCGATGTGTCATTGTTTGCAGATGATATTTTGGTAGGCATATTGAATTCATTTTTCACCCAGTTATCTGTAAGTAATCCCAGTAACCTGGGCATAATCTTCAGTTTAGCAATATACTTGTGGAGTGCAGGTAATATCTTTTTTCAGTTACAGAAACTTATCAACAAGATGTGGGGTCTTTCTCCATCGAATAGGCACTGGCTCCACCAGTTCTTTCACTCACGGGCATCTGCTCTTATAGCAGCCCTGGCATTTGGAATGATAGTCTCTGTCAGCACTCTTTTTGAATTGATCTTCTTTGTGATCTCAGATGCGATACAGGCCACGTTCCAGATATCTGTGGATACTGTCCAGTACGCCAGTTTTGGGATCAATGTACTAACTCTGATAGTTCTCTTCATGTATCTTTTCCGGGTTCTTCCTGACGCAAATCTTGGTATCAGGTACGTGTTTACAGGTTCATTACTTACGGTACTGTTACTGACACTTGGAAAATATGTAATGGGAATATACCTGTCATACAGCGCTATTACAACGATTTACGGAACAATTGGTTCGATCCTTGTTATCCTGCTGTGGATATACATGTCAGCTATCATTGTAACTTTCATGATAGTATTCACCGGTGTTTATGCTGATCATGATGCTCATGCATAACGTATGTTTTTGTAAGCTGATATGTGATGTCGTGCTTGTATGAAATAATCATACATTTTCATACCACTTATCAGTATGCTGGTTATGAATTCTGGTGAACAAGTTTAAGTGTTATTCGATATGATATGTATGTGGGAGTGTTCTGGATGGATGTTACAAAGATCAACTGGAAACAATTGATAGTTTCCATATTAATCTGCCAGATTCCGGGAATTCTGGGCGGTTTAATCACAGTAAGTTCAATTCCAGCATGGTATGCATATCTGGAAAAACCGTCTCTTGTTCCTCCGAACTGGAGTTTTTCTATAGTATGGACTCTTCTTTATCTGCTAATGGGAATTTCACTTTATATTATCTGGCAGAAAGGTTTGTCTTCTCCGGGTGTAAGAACAGCAATATCAATATTCGGTGTTCAGTTGTTCTTCAACTTAATGTGGTCTTACCTGTTCTTCGGAATGCGTTCACCACAAATGGGACTTGCGGGAATAATATTACTCTGGGTTCTGATAGGTGTGAACATCATTCAGTTCTACCGGATCTCAAGACCTGCGGGCTTGTTGCTGGTGCCTTACATTATCTGGGTATCCTTTGCAGCATATCTGAACTATGCGATCATGGTTCTGAATCCATGAGAAAATCCTGCAAAAATCTTAATGTTTGAAAAATTTAAAAATAAATCAGGGAGTTGTTGGCATCTACTCCCTTTTTAGTTGAAATCTCATTCTATAATATATCTCTCAGGGCATTAGCCGCAGTGTAAACTCCTCCAATGCCTCCGATAAAGTTTGCAATCCTGACAGCTTCCAGTATCTCTTCTTTGGTTGCGCCTGCTTCCATTGCCTGCAATGCAAGTACTTTTACTCCGTTCTCGGCACCATGGTCAGCATCAAGTGCAAGTGCAATAAGGAATTTGTACTTCATTGGAATGCTTCCTTCTGATAGTGCATTCTCGCGGCCTGCTTCGATCATATTGAAAAAATCATTGTCAATATCCTGTATTATCTTCAATGGGTGTTCATCCATTTTGTTCACTCCGGCATAATATTCTCGCACAGGTATTTTATTTAATTTCTGGTATTCGCAATAGTTAAATATGACTCTGGTCATTTATGACTGTGGTCATTTTATGGCCGTGTTAAATATGAGGATACATGTCTCTGCGAGAAAAAAAGAAAAAAGAGACCCGTAACAGGATCTTTGAGATATCAGGCAGACTGTTCAAGGAAAAAGGATTTGAGAATACAACGGTCGATGAGATCACAAAGGAAGCCGGTATTGCCAAAGGTACTTTTTTCAACTATTTTCCAACAAAAGAATCACTTTTGACCTACTTCAGGGAACAGAAGGAAGAGTTCATAATCAATATCATGAAAGAGCAGATAAGTCGTGATGTTCCCTCCAGTGAGAAGATCAGGGCTTTCCTTGTTCTTGTCGCTGAATATTACGAAAAGGACAAAGAGATTTTGAGGTTATTGGCATTTGAACACAGAAAGATGATAATGTCCTCAGGTCATAAGCCAGCAGACCATGCTGCCGGAAAAAAGAAGCATGATTTTTTCATTAATGTACTCACTGACTTCATACAGGAAGGAAAAGCAAAAGGTGAGATAAAATCCGGCATTGATCCTAAACTGGCAGCAGAAACCATCTATGCGGTCTATTTCCACACTCTTATGACCTGGCTGCATTCTGAGACCGATTATTCATTTTCAAAAGATATATCCTCAAAGATCGAAATAATATTCGAAGGCATTGGTGTATGAAAAATGTATGCAATTGAAGTTGAGAATCTTGTACGGAAATTCGGTGATTTCACCGCCGTAGATAACCTGTCTTTCAGCATAAAAAAGGGTGAAGTATTCGGTCTGCTTGGTCCAAACGGAGCCGGGAAGACCACGACAATGTCTATGCTTTCAACCATGCTCCTCCCAAGTTCGGGAAAAGCTTCAGTGAACGGTTTTGACATCCTGAAAGATCAGGACAACGTCAGGAAATCCATAGGAATAGTTTTCCAGGACCAGAGCCTTGATGAGGAACTCACGGCCTATGAGAACATGGATTTTCATGGCAGGCTTTACCGTATTCCTAAAAGTACGAGGCAAAAGAAGATCACTGAGCTCCTGAAACTTGTGGAGCTGTACGATAAGAAAGACAATCTTGTGAAAACATATTCCGGTGGTATGCGCCGCCGCCTTGAGATAGCACGTGGTCTTATGCATGAACCACAGGTACTTTTCCTGGACGAACCAACACTTGGCCTTGACCCGCAGACAAGAAACCACCTATGGGATTACATTGACAAACTGAACAAGGAAAAAGGTATCACCATCATCCTTACAACTCACTACATGGAAGAAGCTGACAAGCTCTGCCATCGAATAGCCATTATCGATAAAGGTAAGATCATAGCAATGGATACTTCAGAGAATCTCAAGAATGATATTGGCGGTGATGTGATAACCATCGTTTCACCGCAAAGGGATGCTCTTTATTCTGCAATAAAGTCCATGCCGGAGATTAAAAGCATAGAGCTGCATGATTCTTCTATAACCATTGGCATACAGAATGCCGAAAAGCATGTTGCACACATTGTCAACGTTGCATCTGCAAAAAATATCGATATAAGTTCTCTCTCAATTCACAAACCAACTCTTGAAGACGTGTTCCTTCACTTTACAGGCCGGACCATCAGGGAAGAGGAAGCCAGTTCAAAGGACCAGATGAGAATGATGCGAAAAGTAGGGAGGAGATAAAATGGATATCGTCTACACTATATGGTTAAGAAGCGTAAAGCGTTACGTTCGTTCAAAAAGCAGGCTCATAGGCAGTCTTGGAATGCCATTGTTCCTTTTCCTTGTACTTGGTTTCGGACTTAATTCCGTAGTTACCATGCCAGGAATGGAGCAGGGTTACATAGGATTTATAATGCCAGGCATTGTTTCAATGAGCGTACTTTTCACGTCTGTCTTTGCAGGCATACAGATAATATGGGACAAGCAGTTCGGTTTTCTGAAAGAGACTCTGGTGGCGCCGGTTTCAAGATTTGAGATAATGCTTGGCCAGACGGTAGGTGGAGCCACAACAGCCGTTATTCAGGGACTTATCATCCTGGTCCTGGCACTGTTCATGGGACTGGAGATAAGCACTATTCCGGGATTTATCGTGGCGATAATCTTTATGACGCTGATAGGACTTTCTTTCACTGCATTTGGAATTGCCATCGCTTCAAGAATGGAGGACATGCACGGGTTCCAGCTTATCATGAACTTTGTGATATTCCCGATATTCGGTCTGTCAGGAGCACTGTTCCCAATAGACAGCCTGCCTGAATGGATCAGGTCACTTACATTACTGGACCCTCTTACATACGGTGTGGAAGGCATCAGGTACGGCCTGCTTGGAACTTCACAGATCGATCCTGTTGTAAGTTTCGGAGTTCTTTCAGGATTCACTTTACTGATGGTTATAGTGGGTTCCTATCTGTTCAGGAAGATATGTATATAATTTGAAATTTGATGTTGAATAGCAGAAGTTTGTAAACCAGAGGTTGTTATACAATTAATATATTATTCAACATCATATTAATAACGATAAATACGGGCAAATTATGATCTACCTCTATTTTCTTTTTGTTCAGTCTCAATTATATTTTTTCTCATTTCTTCCAAAACCGGTGTTCAGTATAAAATAGCAACGTTTTTATAAAATAATTTCTAATGCACATAGAAATACTATAACGTTTGTGTGTTCGTATATTCAAGATACTTGTAATGTACACTAAAAAGGATAATTGGTATGTATTTCATATAACGGCAATATATTTTAATACTCCAATTATTATATCATGTATGCACTAATAGCTGCTTATATGGGCTATCTCCGTTATCGGTCTTTGCTAATTGGTTGGAAGAAACCGGATGAAAAAGATTATTGCTCTCATCTGAGAAAGAAAAGGATTCTCTTTTTGAGTTCTTTATAGAACTAGCAGGCTATTCTGTCTGTCCGCAAAAGATGGATCTAATCTGGTGAGAATATGAATAATGGCTTTATTCGTCTGGAATTACTAAAATAGGGATAAATTATGGATCGAGATAATGTTTGTATTCCAGATAAAGATAAAGCCGGAAAATCCAGTGACAGTTCTGGTGTTTTGGCTATCAAAAAAGTGAATGACGCTGTTTTTGAATCTGCACCTAATTTAATATTGATCATAGGCAACGATTTTCGTATTGAAAAAATTAACAAGGCAGGTTCTGAGTTAATTGGTCGTGATCCTGCATCAGTATTGGGTATGCTTGGAGGGGATATTTTCTCCTGTGTGAATTCTGTTCGCGGCAATGGATGTGGTAACACTCCTGAATGTTCACGTTGCACAATCCGTAATATTGTTCTCAATACTTTCAAGACCGGGAAAGATCATCATCATATAGAAGGTAATATGGATATCCTTCTGCCAGATGAAACTATTACCGGCAGAGACTTTTTTATGTCTACTGTATATGTCCCTCTTGAATCAGCAAGTAAGGTTATTCTTTATCTTGACGATATCAGTGAGCGCAAAAGGGCAGAAAAAAATCTTAAGGAAATAGAGGAACGTTTTAAGATACTATATGAGAACATACCCGGTGGCACTCTCATCATAGGAAAGGATTACATTATTGAGGATGTGAACCAGCGAACCTGTGAGATAACAGGATACACAAGAGAGGAATTAGTAGGTCAACTATGTGACATTGTCTGTCCGAAAGGATCATTATCAAAGAAATGTCCCATATGGGTTGATGGTCTTGATGGTTTCCAGGGAATGGATACTGCCATAAAGTGCAAGAACGGTACCAAGACTCCAATTCTTAAAAATTCGAAAAGGATATTCATTGAAGGGAATCAGTTCATTCTCGAGAATTACCAGGATATCTCTGAAAGCAAATCTGCTGAAGAAGCTATAATTAATTCCAAAATTATGGCTGAGGAAGCCAACAGGACAAAGAGTGAATTCCTTGCTACTATGAGTCATGAACTTCGTACTCCTCTTAATGCTGTCATTGGCTATTCTGATCTTTTGCTTGATGAATCATATGGTGGCCTCAATGATCAGCAGAAGAGATCACTTGGTCATATTTCCCACAGTGGGAAGCACCTCTTAAAGCTTATTAATGACATTCTCGATATTTCAAAGATAGAATCCGGAAAGATGGAATTGCATTATGAGACATTCTCTGTGGAAGAGAAATTTGGTAACGTCCTTAACATAGTTTCTCCATTTGCAAGGAAAAAGGATATTGAGATCAGTACTTCCATTGAGCCTAAGACACTATCTATTACAGCTGATAAGGTTCGCTTTAAACAAATACTCTTCAATCTTGCAACCAATGCTATAAAGTTCACTCCGAATGGTGGTCACGTGATGCTTAAGGCATGCCTTAAAGGCGATATGGCCGAATTCTCGGTAATTGACGATGGAATCGGCATTGCACCCGATGATATGGAGAAACTTTTCATGCCTTTCCAGCAGATAGATTCCACGATATCCAGAAAATATGATGGGACAGGTCTTGGACTCTCACTTGTAAAAAGGTTTGTTGAGATGCATGGTGGTGATGTTTTTGTGGAAAGTGAGCTGGGCAAAGGCAGTATATTTTCTTTCAGATTACCGTTGGATGTAGTAACACATTAGTCCGCTTTATAATCTCATTCTGAGCAGGAATGACCAGATGGAAAGTGCTGCCCTTTCCGGGTTCACTCTCAAGCCAGATACTTCCTTTGTGTATCTCTACCAGTTTCTTCACAAGGGCAAGACCAAGTCCGCTTCCTCCGTATCTGCGGGTAGGGGAGCCGTCAACCTGGACAAAAGTATCAAAGAGCTTAACTTTATCGTCATCTGATATTCCGATTCCGTTATCTTTCACATCGATAAATAATGTGTTTCCGTGGTCGTGCCTTATATCGACCCATATCTTTCCCTGTTCGGGAGTGAATTTGATAGCGTTTGTGATCAAGTGGTGGAATATGATCTTTAGTTTGGATTTGTCGGCATAGATCGTCCTTAAGTTAGGATCAAGTGTAAAATCAAGCTTTACATTCTTCTTTATTGCTATGGACCTTGCAACTTTCTGTATGTCATAGACCATTTCAGGTAGTGAGAAATCGCTTATCTCAAGCTCCATTTTTCCATCTTCTATCTCTGCAATATATATCAGGGAATTTATCATATCAAGAAGTCTTGAACCGCCTGATTTTATTATTCCTGCAAATTTCACCTGTTGTTGATCCATTAATTCATTTTCTTCAAGTAAGAGGTCAGAATACCCTAATATAAGGCTTAATGGAGTTCTTAGTTCATGACTTACGTTTGAAAGGAACTCACTTTTCGTTCGCGAGGCGTTCTCTGCAAGCATCTTGGCAGCTATCAGTGCGTCCTCTGCCTGCTTTTCAATAGTTTTGTCCTGTAAGGTCTCTATGGCACCTATTATGTTCCCGTCCATATCTTTCAGGGGAGCCGCGGTGAAATATAACCATTTGTTCAAAAGAGGGAAGAAATCCTCACCGTCATATCCGCCTTCAATGAATGAAGTTTTCAGGCTCTTTTCTTCATAGAAGTCTTCAATGCTTTCGATATTCTTATCAACTATCAGATCAGCCAGAACCGGTCTTTTCTTTGGATAGAATGCCAGCCATGGATCTTTTGTACCAATCATTCTTTCGGCTGATATGTCAGTCTCCTTTTCACATGCTTTGTTCCAGCAGGTGACTTCATGTTCTTTATTTATTACGAACATCGGAACGGGGAAACTGTTCACTATCTGAATAAGCTCATTGTTCTTATTCTTCAATTCATGTTCTGTTCTTTTGTGCTCAGTGATATCAACAGCATTTCCAAAGACACGGGCATCACCATTATTTTTCAAAATGGAGCAGTTGCAACAGAACCATAGTTTCATCCCGTCTGCTCTTTTAGCCCTGAAATCAATATTGATCTTCAATTGATTATTTTTGATGCCGTTCATTATTTTATTATAAATGGTATAAGCATCATCAGGGTGAATATAGGAAAGAAATATATCCCAGTCATTGTTAATTACGCCAGCCTCAAGTCCTAAAATATCATCGGCAACCGGGGAGATGTATACGTTTGTTATTTCACCATTATCAACATTTAATTTCCAGATGATACTTGAAATTGATGAAATTGCCTGTCTGTAATTCTCTTTATTTTCAACAAGGTCTTTTTTTATTATCTCATCAATGGTGCCGCATGGAGACTCGTGCTCCTCAAAAGTGCTCTCATACTTATTTCTGAGTTCCCGCAGTTCTTGAATTAACTGCTCTTTGCTTTTATCTGCATCCCTCATGATCCCACACCGCAAGAGATTATTTCTTGTAACCTTGTGTTCTGCGCCGGGGCCGAACACAATGTGTAACAGTTACATATGCACTAATATTATATAATTATTCACACTAAAAATAAAGTAAAAACTCAGGTGTATCTACTGCTTGTGATTTTAAAATAAGGCCGGGAGAATCAGGAAAGCAGTTCCTTATCGAAGTTCTCAATAAGGTCGTTCATTTTCTTATACCACTGGTCTATGTTCTTGCGGATCATCTCTTTTACAACAACAGGTTCGATACCCACATATTCGTAATAGTATCCGCCAATGGATATGGATTTAGTTTCCCTGTAAACAAGACCGGCTGAGATCAGGTTTTGCAATGAGCGATATGCTGTACTGCGCTCGCGACCAAGGAGTTCCCCAAGTTTCTCTGCGGTCATGGGTCCGTTCTCAAGAAGAGCTTTGTAGGTGCTGATGTCAAGTTCTTTCAGGCCGAGAACACATTTTGCCATATCTTCGCATTTACATTCCGCTCTCAGCATTTCAGGTATAGAACTCGCCATGTTTTTCCTCATTAGTTTGTAATTTTTAATATAAACACTGTGCCGGAACTGTTGTACAGTTTACACAAAACCGAATAGAGATTGCGTCAATTATATATATAGTTTGCCAGATTTTCCTGTGCTTGACAATAATACCTGAAGATGAACGTTCCAGTCTTCCGCTGGATACTGATGAAATAATATATCATCCTGATATGATACGCGCAAACGAGTGGATACTGACCGAGTATGCTCCACCAGTTAGGGATTTTTGTATATTTGTGCCCTGCGCAAAAAAGAAACCCTATCATGAAAGTCCTTCTCACAAGATCTTCGATAAGGTGATATTCGGGATGCTTGAACCTGAAAATGTTCATGTTGTGGTTTTCGGCACATGCGGCATAACTCCTCGTGAACTCGATACTGAGTATCCTTTTATGGATTACCAGTTCATGCTGGGTAAATGCAATGTTGCCAAGATAAAAAGGGATTTTATCAAAATGGAAAGCCAGAGGCTAGCAGAGTATCTTGAAAAGACCCGGGACAATTACAAACACAGAGTCGCTTATTGCATCGGTGATTTCAGAAGGGCAATGGAACTTGCAGTTGAGATGTCCGGTGTTGAAGTGACCATAGTTCCCAAAGAGGAAACCATTAACTCGCATGTTCAGCCAGACAAGAAATTCATTTACGGCAGTCTTAACCAGGCAAGTTATCTTCAGGATTTCTCTGATGCAATTGCAGCATTTATGGGAAATGAGTTGTCTCAGGGCATTTCCGAATCAAAAGGTCCAGAAGATGAAAATGCCGGTGTTAATGATAATGACTGGTACATCCTGTGAGTGACACAAACTGCATTCCATATTTCCATAAAAACAACAGTTAAGCTAAATACAAAGCAACCATCCGCCGAAGGCGGCACATTCCTTATATTCTATACAGAAAGTAATAAAGTAGATAATTACAATTCTACAGAAGTCCTGCAAAGAAAGAATTTCAAAGTATTATGCAGATTATTTTTCTTATGATTGGAAAACGCCGGCTTCGCCGTACCCTTCGGGATCGTTTTAGTTATTCATGAACTACGGTTGATCTTGTTTGCTTCTTACCTTAAGGTTTAAATGCATGATTTTTACAGAGACTAAAACACATTTTTTTAGAAATCCTGATATAGTTGCCACTCAGAGAATTCAGCAATTATGTAAAAATGATTAGTTGAAAACAAAAAACAGATAAAAAAGTGGCAGAAATAGAAATGCCACTTATTCTAAATATGGTGACTGGGCAAGAACTGACATGCCGCTGTCTGAGATACTGAGCACACGGACCTCATTTATTGTGCCGGATCCTCTCATCTTCATGATATATATCGAACGCTGAAGGTTGTTTCCTGCCATTATGCGTCCGAGCTTTATTACAGAATCCGCACCGTATTCCACCATTTCATCAAGTCCGAACATTGCTCCCACTGTTATCACAGAGGTAACATTATGCTTGCGGAAAACACTGAACACATCATCGATAAGTGTTCTGAGCTTGTAATTTGATTCAATTGCAAGGAACAGTGCTTCCACGGAGTCTATGAAGATGCGTGTTGGCTGTATGTCTTCTATCTTGCTTTCAATAAGTTTCTTAAAGCTTTTAATAAGCTCTGATGGTGCAATTTCAACACTCTTCTGGAGGCGCAGGCTTGGATCTGTGATGTCTACAAAGGTTAAAAGGCCCTGTTCAACATACTCTTCAAGGTTCCATCCAAAAGATGTCTTCATTTCTTTAACAATAGATTTTGATTCTTCAGAGGTGATGATGCACATTACCTTTTCGCCATTCTTTGCTCCCTCTGCAATGAACTGTGTTCCAAATATCGTTTTACCTGTACCAGAATCGCCTGATACGACATTTGCAGTTCCTTTAAAGAATCCTCCACGCAACATTTCATCCAGTCCGGAAATACCGGAACTCACTCTTTCTGATGGATCGGCATCTGTCATTTTACCACTCTTTATATCTCTCTGTTCAATTTCTAATAGTCATATCCCAAACAATTTCTATTAATGAGTAAGCCCTTTTTGATAGGACTTGTAGATTATCATCCGTACATTTTAGAATATTGTTTATTATGTTATCCTAATATAAAAAATCACGTATTTAATTTTATTTCTCGGAAACCCGGGATTTTTATCTTCATCAGAGGCCGGGAATTACAGGGCGTGAACTATTTGTATTATTGATACCAAGTTCCCATTTATAAAAAACGTTATGGGATGCTGTTTGTTTAATTCACTGGAGATTATATATGACATCAAGAATGGATTTGAACAGGGAAAAAAAAGAGTTGCTTGAAGGAGTCATTTCAGGCGAGATATCTTATCATAAACTTGACAGCCTTACTGACAAGGAAACGGCTGTGATGATCAGAAGATATTCTCTTGAGGAAAAATCAGGATTTAATTTTGATCATATACAGAATTTCTCGATCGATGTTGAGAGTGCAACTAAGAAAAATATTGAGAATATGATAGGCGTTATTCAGATTCCTCTGGGTGTTGCAGGCCCGCTTAAAGTTAACGGGGAATTTGCAAAAGATGAGTTCCGCCTTCCACTTGCAACAACAGAAGGTGCACTTGTTGCCAGTGTCAACAGGGGATGTTCTGTTATCACCATGTCCGGCGGTGCAAATGTAAGGGTATTTCAGGATGTAATGACCCGTGCTCCGGTTTTCAGGCTGGAGAATGTTATCAAGGCAAAAGAGTTTTCAGACTGGTTGCAGAACCCGGAGGTTTTAGCCCGCATGAAGGCAAAGGCTGCTGAAACCACCCGTTTTGGCGAGTTAGTGGATGTAAAGCCCTTTGTAACCGGAAACTCAGTGTATGTGCGCTTTTCCTATGATACTAAAGATGCCATGGGCATGAATATGGTAACTATTGCCACAGATGCAGTTCTCAACCTCATAAAAGATGAGTTCGGTGCGATCCCTATCTCACTTTCAGGCAATATGTGTGTTGACAAGAAGCCTGCGGCAATAAATAATATTCTTGGAAGAGGAAAGACCGTTGTTGCAGATGTGACGATTCCTGCAGAACTTGTTGAGAAACGTCTCAAATGCAAGCCAGATACCATGGTCGAGGTGAATTACCGCAAGAACCTTCTTGGTTCTGCACGCGCAGGTTCCCTGGGATATAATGCCCATGCTGCGAACATCATAGCTGCAATGTATATTGCATGCGGTCAGGATCCTGCTCATGTGGTGGAAGGAAGTAGCGCCATAACAACCATGGAAATGACAAGATATGGTGATGTCTACTGTTCTGTCACCATTCCGGCAATGGCTCTGGGTACTGTTGGAGGCGGCACCAATCTTGGAACTCAGTATGAATGCCTGAGACTTCTTGGTGCTAATGGTTCAGGTACTCCTCCAGGTTCTAACGCTAAAAAGCTTGCAGAGATAATTGCTTCTGCTGTGCTGGCAGGTGAGATCTCACTTGTAGGTGCGCAGGCTGCCGGTCATCTTGCAAAAGCCCACGCAGAACTTGGAAGATGAGTGCAGGATTTTTCTCTAAAAAAGTCAGGTTAAAAAAGCTAAAGGGACTAAAATCCCTTTATTTACTTATTTTCGTTCAGTTACTTTCTTTTTCTGTCAAGGACAAATGCCAGTGCAAGGAATGCAACGGCTGCAGCTGCAAGTATGCTGACATTAGATGAGCTGCTTTCAGATTCCGGTGCAGATGTTGCTTCCTGTATGGCAGCAGGTTCTGCAATATCCTCTACACTCTGAAGTGATGTTTCTTCTTCTTCTTCTATGGCAGGGGATGCTTTCTCAGTTGATGACGTATCGGTATTTTCTTCCTGTCTGACAACAATGTTCAATTCCTCGCCATCGTCGTTGTCATTATTCCTGTCTGAAGTTTCAGTCTCATCACTAACGCTTACCAGCGCATCATAAGTGACAGCATCCAGTTCATCGCCCTGCTTATCGCCAACGACGATGTTCTCGATTCTTATCTGGCATGTGCCTGTTGCTTCAGATGCTTTCAGCTTAATCGTACAGAATGTTCCTTCATCTGAAGTTCCGTCTCCCATGATAAGAGTGCCATATATCTGCGTCGCAGTTCCCTGGTTATTGTCAATGGTTCCGGGATTGAACATGACAGGTGAACCTGTGCTTGAAAGGAAGTCGCCTTCCTCGATACTTTCAATGCTTACAAGCGAAGCATCATAATCCAGATCAAGCTGAACGCCTGCAACCTGTGTGTCAGGTCTGACATATATGTCCAGCGTAAAACTTTCTCCCGGAGCTACAGTGTCAACTGAAGGAAGTATGCTGACACTGGTGGCAGCACTTGCAACTGTGCAGAGGCAAAGCATACACGCCACCAGAACAATGCCTGTGAGGAAATTTTGAATTTTAACTGTCATTAACACGTCCTGCTCATTCAAGCTTCTGTCTGGCAGTTTCAAGCAAAACAGAACATTCGTCCATTTTCTTTGCAGCACTCCTGACATCTTTGGCTATATCTGCATATCCTGCAGCTTCGATCTTTTCAGCCCACTCATTGAAACTTTTGCTGTGACTGTCATTATGTTCGATCCAGTGTCCCATGAGGTGCTCAAGTTTATGTTTGTCAAGTTCCATTTTGCTAACTCCATTCTTACTACGCTTTAATAGAATATCAGATTTCGCGCGGGTCAGTTATCTCGCCTGTAAGGGCAGACGCAGCAGCCGTTGCCGGGGATGCCAGGTAAATGAAACCTCCAACACCCATTCTTCCCTTGAAGTTCCTGTTGGCTGTGGAAATGCAGGTCTCGCCTTTCCCAATAACTCCCATGTGTCCTCCCAGACATGGTCCGCATCCGGGTGAACCTATTACAGCTCCTGCCTCAAGCAGAGTCTCAATTATGCCTTTCCTTACCGCTTCTATCATCACATTGCGGGATGCAGGTATGATAAGCGTGCGTATGGCAACCTTTTCTCCTTTAAGGATGGATGCGGCAACTTCAAGGTCTTCCAGCCTTCCGTTGGTACAGGTGCCTATGAATGCCTGGTCAAGTTTTGTTGGCTTTATGTCAGATATGTCATGCACGTTGTCTACCTGGTGAGGACATGCTATCTGTGGTTCAAGTTCATTTACATCAAAGGTGTATTCGCTTGAATATACGGCATCTTCATCTGCATAAACAGGCTCGTATTCTTCTGCCGCGATACCTTCAAGGAAATCGAACGTTGTTTTGTCTGGAGGAACTATTCCGGCTTTTCCGCCCATTTCAATAGCCATGTTACTAAGGGTCATGCGGCCTGACATGGACATGGAATCAATGGCGGTTCCATAGAATTCGGCAGCCTTGTAGGTTGCACCTGCAACTCCAAGTGTGCCTATTGTCTTGAGTATGAGGTCTTTAGCATAAACTCCATCTTTAAAAGTGCCGTCTGCTGTGATCTTTATGCTTTCAGGGACTTTGAACCAGAGTTTTCCTGATGCGAATATCTCTGACATGTCAGTGGCACCGACGCCGGTTCCAAAAGCTCCGAATGCACCGTAGGTACAGGAATGTGAATCTGCGCCAACAACAAGTTTTCCGGGAAGGGCAAATCCGTTCTCCGGGAGTAACTGATGGCATATTCCCTCGCCTACATCGTAAAAGTTACTGATCTTCTGCTCTTTGATCCACTCGCGGATCTCGTGGTGAAGTGCGGCAGTCACATCTGTGTTTGCAGGTGTCAGGTGGTCAAAAGGAATGATTATCTTATCAGGGTTCCAGACCTTTTCCTGTTCCATCTCCTTGAATGATTTTACCGCAAGTACACTTGTGCCGTCATGTGCCATGGCATAATCCACGTCTGCGATGACAAAGTAGTTTGCTTTCGCATTCTTGCCGGATGCACGGCTAAAGATTTTCTCACTTATAGTGCTCAAAAGATTAACTCCATTATCATAATTGCAAATTTGATTGTAAATTAGTGTAACAGCGATGATACACTACCTTATCAACTTAAAATCTTCGATAGAAGCATTACTATCTGATGATATGCTCTATCTGTAAAAAATAGTTTTTGCTGCATATAGCAGCAAATTTAATTTTGAATATATTATGCAAGCCTTTTCAGCTTTTCAATATTATTGAGTACATATCTGCTTTCAAGGAGCACTCTCTGCTCAATGCTCTGCACGATCTCTTCCAGTGGTGTGACAAGTCTGTAAAGTTTTACAGGTCTGCCCTTTCCTTCTGTTTTCTTCTCTTCCCGAATATCCACCCAATTGTTATCTTTCAGGTATCTCATTGCAATACTTACTTCAGGTTGCCTGAGACTGGAATTTTTCTCAATTTCACGGGAGGTTATTTCGTCTCCACTGGAGAGGCAGGCAAGAGTCAGGGCTACAGGTCTGTTTATATCTAATTTCCTGAGCAACTCTACGATCTCATACTCCTTTTCACTCATGCCGCTTGGTTTTTTCTCTCTCATTGTAAATCACCGATTATATGAATTGTTTCGTTTTGTTCGGATTCGTATTTTCAGGGTTTTTCGTACAGGTGTTCTGTTTTTGGAATTTTGGTATAGTGTATTTTAGTCCTGCCTGTGCCCTGAAATATTGTTTACACTAGTCACTATTATAAGTAGTTATTATATATTAATATTTTTTATATTAAAATAGTAAGTCTTCAACATCTATTTTTAATGATATATTTTCTGCAATAAGATAACGATTCTCTGAAAATATGAGGTGGTTATAAAAAGAAATAGCGGAAGAATATGTGGACTATAGTGGACAAAAACCGGAGCAACTAAAATCAGCACAATGTTGAAATCACAGGATTTTAGTAAATACAGAATCCTAGTAAATAATAGTTGATGACAAACTAAAAGACAGTTTAAATCAAAAAGGGATCACAGGTTTGATTGGTGGGCCCGCTGAGATTCGAACTCAGGGCCTCACGGTTATCAGCCGTGCGCTCCACCTAGCTAAGCTACGGGCCCAATTTGCCTGTGTTATGCGTTTTGTGTGTCGCATTCATCACGCGACACTCCTAATACGCACACCGATACTTTAACCTTTCGCCTGGAATCCAAAATCGAAAAAATTTTTTTAGAATGGGCCTGGTTGTTTTTATTTTATGGCGTTACCTTTATGAAAGATAATGTGTTCTAACACTTGATATTTCCGGGCTGGTAGATCAGGGGAAGATCGCTACCTTGGCATGGTAGAGGCCTCGGGTTCAATTCCCGACCAGTCCACTAACTATTTTTCACAATTCTTATTTGTAAGACGCATCTATTGTTACGGGTAAAGTTGTACTGCCTCGTAACTTCCAAAAGTTGTAGGGAGAATAAAGTCTGCATTTGTTGACGCGCCTGCTTCTGGTGTCATTGCAAGAGTTATTGATGAGCGGGGTATTAAGTTAAGACCTGAGGATTGCAGTGAAGATGTGACATTCATCTCGCAGAGTGTTGCGTATCCTGTGCTGACTGATGTTGGTGATACTGTAGATACATAGATCACCACAAAATCTCCTGTTGTAATTACAGGGGAGTTCTGTGAGAAAGAGTCGTCTTCATCTCTGATAGTATCAACTGTAAAATAGTATTTTGCATTTGTATAGGTTACATTAATTTCCGTATTACCTATGGTTGTATTCTCTGTCAGTAGCTTGTAGAGGTTTACATCCTTGTCCGTACTGAATCCTGACATGTTTCCGTCAAAGTCCGCACGTGGCGCAAGGCTATTCTTGTTACCTGCATATATCACATTGTTAGTCTGGTATCCGTCTGTAATACTGATAATTACTGCAGAAAGGTCAACAGGGTCACTGGCAGCGCGCAATCCAAGGGTTATTTTCAACAGGTCAATAGTATTTCCCATATCAGTACTGCTGTTCTTTGACCGGAATCCTTCGATCTTCTGTATCATCAGGTTAGATGAAACTTCTTTGGTTGCTTCTCTTCCTGTATACTGCGCTTCCTGCTGAAGGACTCCTGAGGTAGTGATCAGTACTGCGGCGGCAACAGCTGCAACCAGAACCATTGCAATAAATATGATAAGAGTTCCTATTCCGATTTGAGCATTTGTGTATGAAATTAACTTTTTAATAGTGGATGTTTGCCGCATCAGCCTCACCAGCGTATATGTTTATGAGATGTATTACATGTAACAGTTGCACAATAATTATAGTAACCCTTTATATATTAATCTTTTCTTGGGAATTTATAATCGTAAATACATGAATTAACAGCAAAATTGTTATGTCAGATATTTTCAGTAATCTTATATAGCAAAAACATACTCTTGTATGTCGGTAAAATAATTCTTGATGTGGGATGTAATGTCTGCTTCTTGTGTTATGAAATGTATTAACTAACTTAATTGGTGATCATGTGAAAAAAATATTCCTTTTTTTACTCCTTATATGTATGCTACTGACAAGTGGCTGCACAGATTCTGACAGTTCCCGGGCAGTGCAAGCGGGTGATACTATCTCTGTTAATTATACAGGTATGCTTGAAGATGGAACTGTTTTTGACACCTCTGAAATGGATATTGCTGAGGCAAATGGTATTTACAATCCTCTAAGGGGATATGAGCCACTTACATTTGTTGCAGGTGCCGGTCAGATGATCGATGGTTTTGATGAAGCGGTCATCGGTATGCAGGTAGGGGAGAAGAAAACCATCACGCTTCCTCCGGAGAAAGCTTACGGTGATGTTCGTGGAGATGCTATAATCAATTTTTCAGTTGATGACTTTGCAGCAGCAAATATGACTCCTGTAATGGGGCAAAAGATAACTTCCCAGGGTTATCAGGGTACGATTGTTAACATAACAGATGCAAATGTGACTGTTGACTTCAATCATCATCTTGCCGGCAAGACCCTTATCTTTGACATTGAACTTGTCTCTATAGAAGATCCGCAAAACACCTGATTAGGCAAGATCATGGAAAAAGAAGAAAAGATCGTAGTGATCCTATTATGCATGGCTCTTTTTTCTCTGGCCATTGCATACACTTTTTTCTGCTCTGGAACTCCCGCAAATGATGAGGCTACTGCTTTTAGTTCATCTTCACTTACCGGGGATAAGGTAAGGCTTGAAGGTGACGTCCTTACAAAACGCTTTACTTATTCAGGTGACCATTTGCTAATGGATGTGGATTATGGTTCAGGTGTTGTCAAGGTGTTCGTACCTTCCGGCAGCGGCTCAAAAGAAGTTGATTCTGCAGTAAATGTAAATGACAGGGTGCTGGTATTTGGAACAGTGTCTGAATACGAGGGCGAGCTAGAGGTTGTGGTGGATAGCAGCAGTGATGTCACAGTTCTTTAATTGTTGTCATATACTATCTTTTTTAGAAAAATAATCCGCTAAGCATATAAGTAAAAAATACCCTCATACTAAATTATGAAAGCCTGTATTATGTGTGGTGGCGAGGGGACAAGGCTTCGTCCCTTAACTTTTGCCCGGCCAAAACCAAGCATTCCTATTCTGAACAAACCATCTGTCGTACATTTGATAGAGCACCTTTCAAAAGAAGGTTTCAATGATATAGTTATCACTCTCGGATATATGGCTGAAAAGATCGAGGAGCAGTTGGGTGATGGGCGAATATTCGGAGTTCATATAGATTACGTATATGAAAAGGAAAAACTGGGAACTGCCGGAGGCGTTAAAAATGCAGAGGAATATCTCCGCGACAGTCCTTTCATTATTCTGGGAGGCGATCACGTACTCAACCTGAACCTAAGGGAAATGTACAGGTTCCATGAGATGACCGATGCTCTTGTCACAATAGGCCTTTTATCTATCGACGATCCTCGCGAGTTTGGTATCGCGGATATGGATGTGAACAACAGGATCAGACGTTTCCTCGAAAAACCAGGGCCTGGTGAAATATTCAGTAATCTTGCAAGTACGGGTATCTATGTATGTGATCCTGAAATATTCGACTGGATCCCGGAAGGTAAACAATATGATTTTGCAAAAGACCTGTTCCCTGATATTCTCGCTAAAAAAAGGAAGATAAATGGTATTCTTGCAAGGGGCAGATGGACTGATGTTGGAAGTCCGCAGGCTTACAGGCAGGCACAGAGGTGGATGCTGGAATCTCTCCCCGGTACTACTATAGAAGGTCATTTCAAGACACTGGATGCTCGCATTAAAGGTCCTGTTTCCCTTGGTCACAATGTGACCGTAGGATCAAATTCTGCTATAGTTGGTCCTATTGTTATTGGTGAGAACACTACAATTGGTGATAACGTCCTTATCGGTCCGTATACTACTATTGGTTCTAACTGTACGATAAATAACGATACCAGGATTCTGTCTTCCTATATTTTTAATGATGTCAGCATTGGTCGCAATTCCAATGTTTCCGGTTCTATCATAGATAATGCTACTACAGTTGGCAATAATTGCAGCCTTGAGAATGGCACCGTGATAGGTCCGGAAGTTAAGATCGAAAGTGATGTTACAGTTCATTCTAATGTACGGATCTGGCCAAAACTTTCTATCTCAGAAGGAACAAAAGTAAAAGAGGATATGCTTGGTAAGTGAGTTAATTGTGTTGTAATCAATGATAATATTGAGTGTATGTAGTGATTCACATACACATCATACATTTATGCACAGGTTGGGGTCATGAACAAGATCGAGAAATGGATTATCATTTCGTTGCTAATAAGCCTTGTATCAGGGTTGATAGTAATAGCCTTTACTTTTGATTCAGACACTCTTGCTGCTGTAATGCAGATCAAACCATCATATATCCTTGCGGCTGCGTGCGTACATATCCTTAGTTATGTTGTATGGGGTATGCGTACCCGTTCTCTTTGTAAGGCACTGGGATTCGATGTTAGTTATATCAGGGCTTGTGAGATTGTTACATCCAGCACTCTTGCCGCTTCTATTACACCTTCGTCTCTGGGTGGTGAACCTCTCAGGATTCATCTTCTTCACGAAGAGAACATACCTCTTGGTCGAGCAACTGCGGTTGTTTTTGGTGAACGGGTACTTGATGGCATACTGATTCTGGCTTTGGCACCGTTTTCCATCTACATAATACGTGGTATTCTTGACGATTCAGTTTTTGATGCCATGTTCATTTTTGCCGAGATCATGCTAATGTTCATACTATTTCTTACATTGTATGCTGTGTGGAAACCAGAACCAACTAAAAAAGTCGTTTTCTTTTTAGTAAATAAGCTGGCTCCTTTTCTTGGAAAAAGGACAGATGCAGCAATTGATAAAATTATGAAGAAGGTAGACACGGAGCTTGATCATTTCCACGATAGTATCTCAATATTGTTAAATGAGGGCAGACGTGGGCTTGCTTTAGGTATATTTCTTACGGTGGCCTTTTGGTTCGTGGATTTCTCCATGCTATATGTGATACTTCTTGGCCTTAATCAACATCCTGATCCGCTTCTTGTATTTGCCTCTCAGGTAATAATTATGATCTTGCTTCTTATTCCTGCAACACCTGGTGCAAGCGGGGTTGCCGAATTTGCCGGGACAACTGCTTTCTCTCTTTTCATCCCCTCTTCACTACTGGGAATAGTAGTGATCGCCTGGAGGGCTTTCACATTCTATATGAATGTCTTTGTAGGTGGTTTTGTCAGCTTCAAGATTTTAAAGGATGCTGATTTTATCAAGAACTTCCTTAAATAAGCTTTTAGAAGCTGATGTATGGAAGTATTTCTTTCTTTCCTGTCCTTTCGGTAAAATCATCCGAATTTTTGAATGGTGATCCCTGGTTGATCAGGATAGCCTGCTTTTTTCCTATTCCCGGGAGTTCCTGTATAAGTGATAATGGAGCTGTATTTATATTAAGGGGATAAGGAACTCCTGTAATAGAACGATGGCCATGCCTGGTTATTGTAACATCTATATATTCTCCAAGTTGCTGGTTTGCAGGAATTCCTACAAGAAGCGGATATGATCCCATCTGCCGGCCAAAGCAAATTCTTTCGCTATTGACCTCGCACATCACATCCTTCAGGACGGTGCCTGCCGGAATTATCTTTTTGAGCATTGGCATATCGATCTCCTTTCGGATCATTTCTTTATATTTCAGGAATATCTGCTTGTGCTTCCTTACAAGTTCATCGTTGCCATACATGCGGGTGCCTGGGAATGCCATGACCTGGCGTATATTTATCCTGCGAAGCAGCAGGTCTTCATCAAGCACCTTTTTGAGAAACTCGAAGTTTAGTTCAAATGTCTTTTTAGATTCGCCCATAAGTCCATGAACAATATTGATGCCGGGAAGCAGTTCTGGCATTCCGTTAGCTCCTCTGGAGCTTCCAACTTCATTTATGACCTTAATGGCTTCAAATATCTCTTCAGGCATCGCTTTAAGACCATTGGCCCTGACAACTGCCGGGTCCGCACTCTCCATCCCAAGGGCAGCTACGTCTCCGGACGTGTGGTATTTTACAATTGTTTTGAATATTTCTCTGCTAAGTTCAGGGTAAGTTGCAATTGTTCCCGGATTCGCATTGTCCATATGAAGAACTTTAAGGTCGGGTGCAACATCTCTGATGCCTTTATACAGAGAAAGTATGGCCTGCGGGTCAGGTTCGGGTATTTCTCCTCCTCTGTCCTTTGCATGATAGCTTAAAATATCCGGCTGTCTTCCAATCCTGAAAAACCTTGCACCATGCTTATACAGTTCGGAAACTTCAGTTATGACATCTTTAATTGGCCGGTAATCTGAGCTTCCATATGATGGCTCCGTACAGAATGAACAGTGTTGTTTACGTCCGCAACCTCTGTAGGTCTCGACCTCGCACATCACGTTCGGATAATCCGGATGTTTTTTGATAATGAAACTGCCCTTTATGCTCCATCTTCCTATCTCTTCAACTGATCTGAATCTGTGATCGGAGTCCTCGGGAGATCCTGCATTTTCTCCTGAAATATCAAATACAAAAGCTTCGATGTCCTTACTGGAAATACATACATCGGTGTTGGTTATAATATCACATTCAGCCTTCTTTCCACCTTCAAGGGAAAAGCCAAGCCGAATGGGTCCACCAAGTATCTTTGTTCCATTGGTGGCGCTGAATATACTTTCTATCTCTCCCACGTTGATAGGTGTTGAGCGCAGGTATTTGCCAGGTACTGTCATGCCGGCAAGAACTACAACTATATCTGCTCGATTTATGAGTCTTGGTGCCTCAGTGATATCTTTACGCAGATGATCTATCGTAAAATAAGATATATTCTCTTCCTGGAATCCCTTTTCTCTTAAAGCACCTGCAATATATCGTATGTAAGGTGAAATATAAGGAGGTACTCCAAAACACGCAGGTTCGTCTACGTATCCGTCAATTATTACTGCTCTCATGCTTCTCTTCTTGTTTTTAAGTTATATATTCTCTGAATGTATACTTGTATATATGGGTTTTATATTATGTTCAATCATAAATATTCATTATATTATATGCATCATTGTGAAATCATAATAATATATATACTGCACAACTTATGTGCCCATTGTTGCTGTTTTTCGTGGTTGCATGTTTTGAAAATCATAAATTGATTTTGCCTGCGGGGTCTAACTCTGTTATAATTGTCAATTGCCCACATATACCTATAAGATTTCAATTCACCTGCATATTAGGTCTTTAAACATATTTAATCAGGCGGTCTGAAATAATAGTCTTAAGAGTATTACTCTATTACTCTATTAATATCTCTTCTGCTGTCGAATTTCTCTAATACTTGAGTGGAATGTCATGCGCTCATTGAGGTATACTTTCCGTGTTATTGAATCGATTCGTAAAAGTGGGATGTAGTATTCCTACTCATACTCGATTCTTACTTTTCTTACGTCCTACTTTTCCTATTATAACATATGTGTAACTGTCATATTGTTATGTTCTGTCTGATTTTCGGGATGACATTCATATTTGTATGAATTTGTAGGATTGTGCAAATGTATGAGCATGAGTATTATTGGCCTGTAACACTTCAGCCTAAATAAAAAATTGTTTTTTTTTCGAATTGAAAATAAAGAAAGTTAGTGACTCGCATAAACAGGATTTCTACAGAACCAGAAATCATCTTTAATGGCAGGATGGCACATACTTCTTATATATTCCTTTTTCTATTACCTATATTAGTGTAAGCATGCTGTAAATGCAGCAAACGAGGTTTTTCCAATGAGAAGTGACAAGACAAAGAAAGGACTCGAACGTGCGCCTCATCGTTCTCTTTTGAAGGCAACCGGTGTAACAGATTCTGAAATGAAAAAGCCGTTCATTGCAGTTGTGAACTCCAGGAATGAGCTTATCCCTGGTCACATTCACCTTGACAAGGTTGCAGAGGCTGTGAAGGCTGGCATCAGAAGTGCTGGCGGTGTTCCATTTGAATTCCACACTATCGGTATCTGTGACGGAATTGCCATGGGTCATGAAGGAATGAAATATTCTCTTCCAAGCCGTGAAGCTATCGAGGACTCCATAGAGCTTGTTCTTCAGGGTCACCAGCTTGATGGTATGGTTATGGTAACTGCATGTGACAAAATAACTCCTGGTCATCTCATGGCAGCAGGAAGCCTTGACATCCCTTCAATTGTAGTTACAGGTGGTCCTATGATCCCCGGTTATGTTGATGACGAGCCAAGGGACTTGATCTCTGTATTTGAAGGAGTAGGAGAATGTCAGTCTGAAAAGGTATCCGATGAAAAACTGAAGCTCCTTGAAGACTGCTCATGCAGCGGCGCTGGTTCATGTGCAGGAATGTATACTGCAAACACCATGGCCTGCATGACAGAAGCACTTGGTCTGAGTCTCCCTGGATGTGGCACTGCCCACGCTGCAGATGCAAAGAAGATAAGACTTGCAAAGGAATCAGGAGAACGTATTGTTTCCATGGTCAATGAAGGTCTTAACCCTCGCAGCATAGTCACAATGAAATCATTTGAAAATGCCATAATGGTCGACATGGCGATTGGTGGCAGTACTAACACCACACTTCACCTTCCTGCAATTGCTCATGCTTTCGGACTTGAACTCACTCTTGATGTCTTTGACAGGCTCAGCAGAAGCACTCCTCATCTCATCTCCCTTAAACCAGGAGGAGAGAATTACATGCTTGACTTTGAAAGAGCAGGCGGTGTCCAGGCGATCATGTCAAGACTCCAGTCCAGTCTTAACATGGATGAAAAGACAGTTAATGGTAAGACCGTTGGAGAGAACCTTGCTGACCTTGTCATCATCAATCCTAAACTCAATGCAAGGATCATGGGTACAATGGAGGCTCCGATCCACAAAGAAGGTGGAATTGCCGTACTGAAAGGAAGTCTTGCTCCTGACGGATCAGTTGTCAAACAGGCAGCAGTTGATCCAAAGATGCTAAAGCACAGTGGTCCTGCCAGGGTATTTGACAGCGAGGAAGAGGCAATGGCTGCAATTCTTGCAAAGAAGATAGTTGCAGGGGATGTCGTGGTCATACGCTATGAAGGTCCAAAAGGTGGTCCTGGAATGCGTGAGATGCTTTCTCCAACCTCTGCTATCGCTGGTATGGGTCTTATCGACAAGGTCGCTCTTGTTACAGATGGTCGCTTCTCCGGCGGAACCAGAGGGCCATGTATCGGGCACATCTCTCCTGAAGCACAGGAAGGCGGACCAATTGGTCTTGTGAAGGAAGGCGACATAATCGAGATCGACATTCCTGCAAGAAAGCTTGACCTGAAAGTGTCTGAGGAAGAACTTGCAGAGCGCAGGAAGACTTTTGTTCCACTGGAAAAGAAAGTCACAGGCTATCTTGCAAGATACAGAAAATTCGTCAGTTCTGCAAACAAGGGCGCTATAATTGAATAATGCCCTTTCATCATTTTTTGTATTTCAACCATTTTCAGAGCAGTTAAGGTCTGCAATCTTTTTTTTTATAGATGACCGACGGTTTTTTATTTAGAATTGCATGACTATTCTTTAATGGAAAGGGTGGGTATTTGCGCTATATGTGGTTCTGTATCCAGTCTGAACACATGTAGTCTATGCGGCCGGCTAGTTTGCAATGGTTGTTTTGACCATTCACGAAATGTTTGCAAACAATGTTCATCCGGAATTATCCTTTCAGAAATGTCATCTGAAAGGTCAGGACTTATTTGACACTCTGTTCTGGTGCAGACTTCTCATTTCAATCTATGAAGTTGCTCAACACCATTCTCCTGATTAAGTATAAGTATCTGTCTTGCAACCAGTTCCTGTATTTTCTTCTCAATATCTTCCTGGCTGAACTGGCGTGATACTAAACTTTTAATGATCTCTTTTTTAACTTTAGCTCCACGTGGCATATACATTAGAATATTGGTTTCAAGTTTGTCAGGTTTTGCTCCAGTTGTCTGATTTGAATTACTTTGTGAACTCGAAGGCTGCATCTGAGGTACAGGACTTTGCATTTCCGGCATAACCTCAGTTCCAGCATTAAAAGGTGGCATCGTTTCTCCGGCAGCAGGTGGCATTCCTGGAGCTTTCATATCTGGCATTGCAAATCCCGGTTCATTTGTAGCAGGAACTGGTGCAGTTTCCGGTGTTTGCAGCTCTGGCATTGCAAATGCTGTCTGTCCCATTTCCTGTTCCGGTGGTTTGAATTCTGGCATCTGGAACTCTGCTTGTTCCATTTCCTGCTCCGGCAGTTTTAGCTCTGGCATTTGGAACTCTGCTTGTCCCATTTCCTGTTCCGGTAGTTTTAGTTCTGGCATCTGGAACTCCATTTGTGCCGTATCCTGCTCAGGTGGCTTGAATTCTGGCATCTGGAATTCCGTTTGTTGGATTTCCTGTTCCGGTAGTTTTAGTTCTGGCATCTGGAACTCCATTTGTGCCGTATCCTGTTCAGGTGGCTTGAATTCTGGCATCTGGAAGTCCGTTTGTTGGATTTCCTGTTCCGGCATTTTCAGTTCTGGCATCTGGAATTCCGTTTGTTGCATTTCCTGTTCCGGCATTTTCAGTTCTGGCATCTGGAACTCCATTTGTCCCATTTCCTGTTCCGGAGGTTTTAGTTCTGGCATCTGGAACTCTGTTTGTCCCATTTCCTGTTCCGGTGGTTTCAGTTCCGGCATCTGGAAATCCGTTTGTTCTATTTCCTGTTCTAATGTTTTGAATTCCGGCATCTGAAACTCTGCCTGTTGTGTTTCCGTTTCTGGTTTACTCTGCTCAGGCACGAATGAAGGAATTTCCAGCTCACTGGAAATGTCGTTTTCCTCCTCGATCTCTTTATGTATCTTCTCTGCAACCAGTTCAGATAGTTTGTGTTCATGCGGAGTTTCGCCATTTGCTGCATCTGGCATTTCAGTTGCCGGCATTGGTGGTCTAAATGTGACTTCATTACTGTTGTCTAATGCCGGGCTTTCCGGGATGATAAGTTCCTCCGGAGGGGCAGTATCCATTAGTGTTGGTTCCTGTGCAATGGTTTGAGCCGATTGTACTGTGCCATCATCTTTCTGGATGTCTGTGTTTATAGTTGGTTCAGGAATCTGTGTTTCAATAATTCCTTGATATTCATTATTTGCAGCTTCAATTTCAATATCATTAGTGGCAGTTTCAAGAATATCTTCTTTGATGATGCTGTTATCCGCTTCAATTGGTGCAGGTATGTCCGGAAGCGCTGCTCCAGTGCCTTCGGTTATATCCGGGATGCCAATGCTCTCGATTGGCATTTGTTCATCCGGCGATACACTTTCGTGACTGAAAGCATTTTGTGCAAAGGTGTCCTTTGTAAGATTATCCTGAGGTGCCGGTATTTCTTCAAGTATCTCCTGTTCAGCGGGGACAAAAGAATCCTGCATCAAAGGTTCGTTTCCATGTTCAGGATTTACTCCTGCAAGTTTACTTTCCATTTCTTCAAGACGACTGAATATCGTATTGACATCTTTTTTGAGAATGCTGAACCCTTCACTCCAGGGGATGACTTCTTCAGAGGAAAAATTATCCACGGCATCAAGTTCTCTTTCTATAAGCTTTCTGATGAACAGGCTTTTATTTTCAATTACATCCAGTTTGTCAAAAAGCTCATCGGACATGCTTATAGTAAGTCTTTTCATGGTATCTCTCTCCTCAAATGTCGGATTAGTGGAATCATATTAATGTATGCATAAATCATACATATATAATTAGCGGATTTATATTTTAAAAATTATGATTGTTGCTTATTGTGTATGATTGAAAATAAAAAAGGATGCAAAAGAACTGATGCAAAATCCCGACCTTATAGCAATAAAGAAACTTGCACGAAGAGTGCTAAAAAAAGAATATGAATGTAAGATCACATGGATTTCTTACATTCCGGGCAAGCCTTGCCTTTGGTAGTTTGGATGAATGAATGTTTTGGAGTTATGCATTTGCATAATGGGCATAATGCACTTGTCTTGAATATCTTTTCCACTGCCTGCAGGTCCGCATCATAGATATGTGTGTCCCATCCCGTTGCAATAAGTGATTCTATCTCCAGGTTCAGTTCATTTTCTCTGAATACCTTTTTGAATCCTTCCACAATAGCAGGGATATTTGCAGGGAATCCGCCAAAAGCGTCCCATGACCTGTAAAGCAGGTAGATCCTTACCTGGGTATCATTCAGTTGTTCCAGCTTGTAGGCGATCCAGCAGGGCTGATCCTCAAACTTGGGAATGTGTACTTCATTTTCCCAGAGTACGCCCACATGTCTTCTTGATCCTGGACGCAGGTTCTTCACATTTGCATTCACACTGTCATATGCGGCCTGTCCGTATCTGAACAACTGCTTGGCATAACAGTAATCGAATTTTCTCTTGTCGTCATCTTCCAGGGAATTATACCAGTCTGCATATTCTTCTGTAAGTTCTTCCTTATATTTGGCTATCAGATTCTCTCCAAAGGGTACAGCAGGACTAACCTGATTGTTGTTCACGTCCTCAATATATATGGTGGCATGAACTCTCTTTGTCATTGTCTTGTAGTCCGGCTTATGCTCCTCTCCTTTCTCATAGATCTCATGTATTAGTTGAGACCAGGCAGAAGCGATTGTTTTTCCTTTTATCAGTACAGCTTCCATATCGCTCATTCCCTATGCATTATTAATTGTCGCAATACCATTCCTATGGATAAAATTAATTTAATCAATTAGATTGTATGCATCCTGTATAAAATATTGTTGTCACTGGCTGTCTGTATTTGTCTCTTGCTTGCCAACCAGTGCACTTGCAAGCATTATTGCCTTTGTATAGTGACCACCGACTCTGGATGTGTCAACAAACACGTAATCATCCATCAGTATCGGTGCCCCATATCCGTATCCTCCGCCAAGGAATACAAGGGTTCTGAATATCAGGTTTCCTGAAATGCCATCAGGGGCAAGTATGAAATTCGCTTCTTTTATTGCATCTTCTATCAGGATGGTGTAATGTTTGGCATCGATTCCCTGTTCTCTTATCCTGTTTACAATGAAGTCCCCTTCCGCAAGTGTCTGGTCAACGCGGCTGTTGCGGCCAAGGTCGCCAAGTCTTCCTCCGGACAGTATTCCAACAACCGGTTCAATATTGAATCTTCTGATGTATTCAACACCAAGCTTGATGAACTCTATTTTGTCAGCCAGTTGATTTCCTTCATCTATTCCCACAGGTGCTATGAAAAACGGTGTTCCTTCGTTTGTCTGTAACAACGCAATTCTGTGAAGATTATCCTGATTCAGTATCTTCTTGAGATGTGATAGTGTTTGAGATGCTCCTGCTGTTCCTCTGACCGCAGCATCCACATATCTGGACTTGAGCAGGTCTCCAAGAGTTCTTTCGGGATCGTTGGTTCCAATTATCTCAAGGTCTGTACCTATTTCTTCTATCTCTTTTTTGTTTCCTACCAGCATCACATGTGCATATCCTGCAACGTGTGCGTCCCTGGCACTCTTCAGCATTTTGGGACTTGGGTTGCGTACCCCTATGGCAACTCTTGCCCTGTTCTGCAATGCCCTTTTCTCTATAAGGCCCAGGAGATTTTCTGTACTTTTCGATCCCATAGATGATACCTCTACCATCAATAATATCAATCAGAACAACAAAGTGGTGCAAACATTAATTACTTTTCCTGAATATTGGGTAATAACATGACTGTGCAGATGGAATGGGCAGAGAAGTACAGGCCAGTCTCACTTAGCGATGTGGTTGGCCACAAGAAAGTGATAGATGATCTCAGGAACTGGGGCGAGCAATGGGAATATGGTATTCCTGAAAAAAGGGCAGCAATATTGCACGGTCAGGCAGGTATTGGTAAAACTTCATCTGCACATGCGCTTGCCAGAGATATGAACTGGGAGGTCATCGAACTTAATGCCAGTGACCAGAGGACTGCAGGTGTCATCGAAAAGGTTGCAGGTTCAGCCTCAACTATGAGAACACTCACCGGCACATCTGATAAGAGACTCATAATTCTTGATGAAGCTGATAATCTTCACGGTAACAGTGACCGCGGCGGTGCACGCGCAATAGTCGATGTTATCAAGAAAGCCAGTCAGCCTATTGTTCTTATTGCCAACGATATTTACGGACTTTCATCTACTGTACGTTCTTTGTGTCTTGAGCTCAAATTCGGTTCGGTACAGTCACGTTCTATGATCCCTGCACTAAAGAAAATTGCAGCACAGGAAAGTATCATGTGCGGTGTGGGTGTTATTGAGAAGATCGCAGAATCCGCAGACGGGGACTTCAGAAGTGCTGTAAATGATCTCCAGGCCATTGCACTGGGTCGTACTGAGATCAATATTGAGGATATTTCTACATCTGAACGCGATAACAAGGAATCCATATTCAAAGTGGTTGGAAGGATATTCAAGGGCAAGGATGTTTCATCAGCTCTTGAGGCTACCTATAATCTGGATGAAACTCCAGAGGACCTTATTCACTGGGTCGATGAGAATCTTCCATACCAGTATACCGGCAAAGGAGAGGAAGCTCTTACTCCTGATATTGTCAATGCTTATTCCTATCTTTCCCGATCGGACCGCTTCCTTGGACGTGTTCGCAGGCGGCAGAACTATCGCATGTGGCGTTATGCAGGCATGCTTATGACCGGCGGTACGGTGGTTTCTAAATCCCGAATGCGTGGAGGTTTTGTAAAATATCAGCCACCATCTCTGTGGCGTAAGATGGGACAGATGCGCTCCCGTCGGGATATGAGGAACAACATTGCAGTGAAGATTGGTTCACATTGTAACGAATCGATGCGTTATTCCCGTCTGGAAGTAGCAGGCATGTATTCACGCCTGATTCAGGATGATGAATATGCTGCTGATGTTGTAGCTGTTCTTGGGCTTGATATGGATGAGGTGCTTCACATGGCAGGGGCAAAGAAGGTCACCAAAAAGCTTCAGGCAGTCTATGATGATGCGCAGAAAAAGCGTCAGGTATTCATCCCGGATGACGAACCTGTATTCTTTATTGAAAAGGCAGCACCAAAGAAAGATCCTTCCCAGCTTAGTTTTGATCGTCTGCCAGCTTCAAATAATGCCGCCTTAGATGCTGCTTTTGGAAAAGACTCTTCTAAGAATAATGATGCATCAGCACCTGCTAAAAAGGAGGTTGCAGCAAAACCACAAAAGACCTTGTTTGACTTCTGATCTTGATCAAGGTCGATATTATCATGTGTTTTTGACATAAATCAGCAACAGTAAACTTTATAGTAGATAGTCATTGATACACTATTTATTATGTAAAACATTTGTTTAAATATATATTATGTAATATCCATGTCTGTTTGTATACGCATGTTTATTTATAGTTGATTATATATTTCTTAATGCAATGTTTCTTGGTGTCGTTTACTGGTGCAATTTATTCTTCTTTCTTTTCCCAATGCTTTTTGGATTCAATTTATCCCCTATAACTAATTGATATATTAGCAGGCATTTGCTTTCAAATGAAGTGGATGTATTGATGAAATATCATCATCTTCTTTTATTTTGATTGTTGTATTATTCTGTATGAATTGTGTAACATAATGGAAAAAAGTAACTTGTTATTTTTATATAATCGGTGTATGCCATTGTATGATTATTCATACTCTTCTATTCATAACCATTGATTTTTGGTGATTATACTCCTATGTATACAAAAACAGCTTCAGCTATCTGGTTGTTTAATGTTGTAGATAAGAAAAGTGGAGTGGAGTATGAGCGGGTTGGGGAGTGGGGGTTATTGTCAAAAAGAGGATAACCCGCTCATCAATTCTTAGTATGATACCCTTTGTATATAAAGATTATCCTCATACTCATCATTATGATGAGGTGTTTTTAAAAATGCGGCGACTGAATATGAAATTGATTTTCTGATTTTCGTATGCCTATTTGAGCCTCAAATGAATTATTGAAAACTTCTAAATACTTTGCATCCTACTTCTGTCTAAGTGATACAATGGTTATAGGCGTAACAATGGTTAATGTGCTGCCTGGAAGTGAAAGGTCAGCTTTTAACGAACTCAACAGAATAGAAGGTATAAAGGATATCTATCACGTTTTTGGAGAATATGACTTTGTTGTGATCATCGAGGTTGATGACCTTGGAAGTCTTAACAGCATAGTTGACCTTATCCGTGAAACTGAATCAGTTACTGCAACCCAGACGATCGTGGGCGCAGAGCTGAAATAGATCACTTCATTATCCTTTTTTAAAACTTGAAAATAGTAACTTTTGCTCAAAAAGCAGGATTGCGGAAAAGACATATCCGTGATCCTGAAAAAACATTTTTATATATTCCCGGTTATTGTTTTCTGGTCACAAGGGATAGTGGCCAATAACGGACGAGGAAGATACTTTTATGGATAATCCAATTGCAGAAGAACTTGCCAAAAACCAGAAATCAATAAGCGTTGCAGAGTTCTTTGAAAAGAACAGGCAAATACTGGGATTTGACTCAGCCCCGCGCAGTCTTATAACAACGGTCAAGGAAGCAGTGGATAACTCCCTTGATGCTTGCGAGGAATCTGAGATTCTCCCGGACATTTTCCTTCATATAGAACGCTCTGGAAAAGATAACGTAGTAATTATCGTAGAGGACAACGGACCTGGTATTGTCAAAGAGCAGATCCCCAAGGTCTTTGCAAAACTCCTTTACGGTTCAAGGTTCCACGCTCTCAAGCAGAGCCGTGGTCAGCAGGGTATCGGTATATCGGCATCCGTACTTTATTCACAACTGACCTCCGGTCACCACACAAAGATCATATCTAAAATAGGTCATGGAAAACCTGCTCATTATTACGAACTGATGATAAATACCAGCACCAACGAGCCGGAGATCCTGAAGGATGATGTAGTAGACTGGGACAGGCCACATGGTACTCGTATAGAGATGGAAATGGAAGCTTCCTACGTTAAAGGAAGACGTCAGTCTATCTATGAATATCTTAAAGCCACAGCAATCGTGAACCCTCATGCAAGAATTACTCTTATCGAACCCGATGGGAACCAGGAGGTCTTTGAAAGGGCAACAGATAAACTTCCTGTCCCCGCAAAGGAGATCCTGCCGCATCCTCATGGAATTGAGCTTGGTACTCTCATGAAAATGCTGAGGTATACTGAAAGGCAGAAACTTTCCCCATTCCTGCGTTACTCTTTCTCAAAGATTGGTCACCTCGCTGCAGAAGAGATCTGCAAGGCTTCCGGTCTTGATCCGGAACTTGACCCTCATGAAATGACAAGGGACCAGTCCCGCAAGTTGCTGGATGCATTCTCAAGAGTAAAGATAATGGCTCCTCCTACTGATTGTCTTTCACCCATCGGTGAAGATCTTATCTATAAAGGACTTGAGAAAGAATTCAGTGTTGATTTCATAGCCACAACCACCAGATCCGCATCTGTCTATTCAGGCAATCCTTTCATTGTTGAAGTTGGAATTGCCTTTGGCGGTGAACTCCAGAAAGATGACCGTGTGGACATCATGCGTTTTGCCAACAGGGTTCCTCTCCTGTATCAACAGGGAGGTTGTGTTATCACTCATGCTATTGAATCTGTGAAATGGAAGCAGTACGGGATCAATCAGCCAGGCGGTGGACTTCCAACCGGTCCAGTGGTAATTCTAGTTCACGTAGCATCGACCAATGTTCCGTTCACATCCGAATCAAAGGATGCTGTGGCAGAGATCCCTGAAATAAAAGATGAGATAGAACTTGCCATAAAGGAAGTTGCCAGGAAGATGAACAGGTATCTCAATAAACGTGATAATCTCAAAAAGAGACGTGAGAAAGAGATCATCATCACAAAGGTGCTACCAAAATTAGCCAGCAAACTTGCTGAAACCCTTGAACGTGATGTTCCTGACATAAATCCTGTAGTTGCCAAAGTTATGGGCAACCTTCTTGTTGACAGGATAGTAGAATCTGATGGTAATGGAGGTGCAAAGATCTCCATAAGGGCAAAGAATTACACAGGCAAAAAACAGGATTTCAATGTGCATGATATGGTACCGTTCAAAATTGAAAATGCAGTGCCACAACCCAAGGTGATAAGCATGGGTAGTGATTTTGATTATATCTGGAAATTAAGTGTTGCTCCCGGTTCATCCAAGGTTCTCAGTTACTCTGTGGCAACGCTCAGCGAGGCTGAGATTGCAAAATTACCCACTTTGATAGTGGAGGGTCTTGATGAAGAGCTTGTTACCGGTGCAAAAGCTATCAGGGGGTAAATGAATGGCAGATAATATTTCTCCGCAGAAAAAAGAGCATGATGAGATTGCAAGCGGTCGATTACTTGGTCTTGCAGGTGAATTGTACGATCAGTTCACTGATGAGATTGTACCAAATGTATCACTTCCCAGCCGTACCAAAGCCAATATCGAGTACAGTGAGGACAGTGATGTGTGGGTATATGGTGACCGGGAAACCGAAAGAAGCGCTAAAACTGTAAAAGGTGCTTTTCAGCTATTGAAAACCAGCCATGTCATAGATTTCCTGGTAAAAAACCACCTTGGACAGAACAGGGGGTCTACTTTAAGAGAGCTGTATTATATCTCTGAGAACTGGGATATAGCAAAGTTCCGTGAACAGCCGGAAAGTGACAGGCTCATTGAAGACCTTGAGATCATTTCCGGTCTTCAGAGAGAATATTTCCACATGCGTCCTGAAGAGGACGGTGCAACAATGTTCGGTCCTATTCGCCTTCGTGAAGAAACAAAGCGTGGAGACCGTGTTATTCATTGCCAGGAAGACATAGGCGAGAGCGGTTACCAGATACCTTTCAATGTTGAGAATATTGAATTCCTTGACACTGATGCAAAATTCATCATTGCCGTTGAGACTGGTGGTATGTATGCCAGACTTATCGAGAATGGTTTTGATGAAAGACATGATGCCATTCTTGTGCACCTCAAAGGTCAGCCTGCACGTTCCACAAGGCGTATCATCAAGAGAATGAATGAGGAAATGAACATTCCTGTTGTTGTCTTTACTGATGGTGACCCCTGGTCATATCGTATCTTTGCGTCAGTGGCTTACGGTGCTATTAAAAGTGCCCACCTTTCAGAGCATATGGCAACACCTGGTGCGCAGTTCATTGGTGTTCAGCCTTCTGATATTGTAGAATACGAATTGTCCACGGATAAGCTCACGGACAAGGACGTTGCAGCTCTTAGAAGCGAACTTACAGATCCGAGGTTTGCCAGCGATTACTGGAAAGAGCAGATAACCCTTCAGCTTGAAATTAACAAAAAGGCCGAACAGCAGGCCTTCGCAGGAAAAGGTCTGGATTTCGTGACGGACAGGTATCTTCCCGAACGTCTGACCGATCTGGGTATCCTCTGATACCCTTTTTATTTTCTTTTTTAATCATCATTTTTTTAGCATTCATTCTTATTCCGGTCTGAAGTTATGGCATATAGCATTTGATGAGATCAGCATCGCTTTTGTATCCTTGTGCTGGCACAGGTCTTCTTTACGGAATTTGCATGTTCCACAGCAGTATGTTCTTCGGTTGAGTTTGTCCTGAATTATCTTTTCTTTAACAAGGTCTTCTCCAAAGCCTTTGTAGTATTTGATATCCTTCTGGCTGCATTTCATCTCATATGCAAGCAGTGTGCTTACTGCCGGTGGTTCCCATTGGGTGTAGATTTGATTGACAGCAAGTTTTTCTATTGGGATCTGAGTTTCCTTTCGTGGTTTGATCTCTTTTTTCCCTTCGATGATGCGTGTGAGGTTCTCTACATGCAGCTTGATCTTCTCATTTTCAGGCTGTTGTTTCAGTGCCCTGTTCATGAATGTCAGGGCAGCCTCAAAGCGTCCCATTTTTTTTAGTGCCAGAGCTTTGTTATACAGGGCAGGAAGGTATCTGGACATGTTGTACTGTTTGAGTATCCTGTCGTAGCAATCGATAGCTTCGTGAAGTTCTCCTTTCTTGTACAATAGCATTCCCTTGTTGTTGAGCGCCACCGGATTGTTGGGGTCAAGCTCCAGCGCCAGGCCGAAGTAATGCAGCTTTTTTTCAGGATCTTGTTCATTGAGTCCTTTCTCGATCCACACCGGTGCAACATCAGAATTCCGTTCTTTCATTATTCGATAATCTGTCGTGCACTATATTAGCTTTCTTGCGGAAATGATTTATGCAGAGTTGAAAATACGTTATCTGAAACAGAGGGCGATCATATTGGCATCAGCAAATGGCAGTAAAAACGGAAAAGAATCCGGAAACGTAGGTTTTGAAGATCTTATCAAAGCGGAAAAGGACAGGCTTCTTAATTTTATAAAAGAAAGGAATGATTACATCAAAAAGCTGCCTGAAAAAGAAAAGCAGGCATTTATCGATTCAATTGATGAACTGAAAGAAAGTAAGGATAAGATCGAAAGGCTGCTTTTAAAGAAAAAGTCAGGCAGGAGTATCGATGAGCTTCTGTTCTCATTTGAAGAACTCCCTCTTTTCGGTAAAGAGTACTGGTTCATGAAGTTCACAGCAGATGATGGTTCAAGGCGTCAGTTCTTCCTGATGTTTGGCAGGTCTGCCGGGGATATCGAAGTAAACGGCCGATATGTGGAGGACAGCCAGGTAGCTGATGACCGTACAGAAGGCTATTGTGTTTCATGGCAATATGATGAAGGCCAGCGGAACATATCAGATGACCTGTGTATCATTGAGGTGAAAAATGGAGTGATATCCTGTTCTAATGATGATATTCGTGCAGAGTTCAGAGGTATGTTCCCGGAGTATTCCCTTACGATAATGGAAGGTGACAATGAACTTTGTTCCCTGGCTATAAATGAACCTGAAGGTGATGAGTTCAACTCAGAGTTATCAGAGCAGTTCAAGGGCCTTTTCGGATACAGGCTTGCAAACCTTTACTTTGATTTTGATGGCCGTCTTTCAGGCAGGGATTTCTCAGGCAAATGTTATGCTCAGAAGGTCATTGTAGTAGGTCCGTTCATTCCATGGAAATGGTCAAGGGTCGTTTTCAGAAATGGTTCCATTCTTACGTATTACATACCCAGCATTGAGGTCATGGGACTGGAATATGATGTCTATAATTCCATGAGCTTTTACGATGCGAGTACAAAGAAAATGCATAATTTCAAAAAAGCCCGTGTTCAGGAATATCCCTCTGCTAAAGGGGATAAGAGATGGGTCATCACGGCGGAAGGAAACCGGGTTTTTGTGGTTATGAAGAGCTATTGTAAGGAATCTTTCAGTTTCACGAACAATTTCAATTTCAATTATATTGAGAATCTCGTTGAGGTCATGGACCTGAAAGTTGAAACTGACTCTGGTGTCATCACGCTTGAAGAAACTGGAAGCGGTCTTGGAATGGTGGAAGATACTTCCGGTTTTGTAATATAGGCAACTGAATCGAATGAATGTGGGGAGCGATTTATCGTTCCTATTTTTCTCCACTCCCTAAACCTGTTATTAGTTTAAAAAAGTTTATATACGTTTTATTCAATGCAAGCTGCATGTTTCTGAATAATACTATTCCTGTTTATATAAATCAGCTTGTGCAGTCTAAGTCCGGGGCTTTTGCTTCGGATACCGTTGCTGCAACCATAGTTGTCGTTGCAGCAGTTGTACTGGCTTTTATTGCAGACATTTTGTTTGAAAAGGTTTTCATGCATTATGCTGCAAAGACACGTTATGACTGTGACGACCTTATTGTTGATGCGCTTAAAAAACCAATATTTTATACGGTAGCCTTTGTGGGAACTTTTATAGCCGCAGAGATAGTGTTCCCTGGGAATTCAGCTATAGAGATCATCGTGGGCTTTCTTCTGACAGGTCTGGGTATCCTGTGGATATTTGCACTGCTAAAGATCGATAAGATACTTTTCAAGCATGTTTTCTCTCATCTTGTCAGGAAAACCGATACCAAAATGGACGATGAACTTCTTCCTCTGTTCAAGAACCTGGTTGACGTGCTTATCGTTTTCTTCGGTATCCTTGCAATATTGAAATGTGTGTGGGATGCAGACATACTGCCTCTTTTCGCATCAGCAGGTATCGTGGGTCTGGCAGTTGCCTTTGCCGCACAGGATACGATCTCCCAGTTCTTCGGTGGTATCTCTATTTACTTTGATCAGCCTTTCAAGCCAGGGGACAGGATAGAGATAGACGATGGCGAGATAGGTATAGTTCAGGAAGTCGGTATTCGCAGTACGAGGATAAAGAACCTCTATAACAACATGATCGTTATTCCAAACAGCATAATTGCCAACAGCAAGATCACAAATTACACTTCTCCTGAAGAAACGATGATGGTCAAGGTGACAATTGGCGTTGCTTATGGTTCAGATGTGGAGAAGGTGCGTACTGTCCTGACAAATATTGCAAAAAGTGTAAATTTCGTACTTGACGATCCCGTACCTTATGTCAGGTTCGATAATCACGGGGATTTCAGTCTGGACTTTGCCATGATAATGTGGGTAACCCACCCTGGCGAGAAATTCACAGTTATAAATGAGGTCAATACCAAGATCAATATCGAGTTTGAGAAAGAAGGTATTGAGATCCCGTTCCCTGTCAGAACGATCATTCACCAGAAACCGGAATAAAAAGGATCAAGTGTTTAGGATCCAGTGTTTGGAATTGATGCAGGTTTCCTGCATTGATTTCTTTTTTTTTACGTATTTTGTTTTTTGGCTACACAGAGAGCCTGTATATATGATCGATAATGCTTTTGCCTAATTTTTATCCATAAAACCGATCTGTAAGCTAAAAACAAAGCAATCATCCGCCGAAGGCGGCACGTTCCGCTGCTGCTATACAGAATTTTCCTCAAATGATTGTTGGTTTATGTTGAGAGTGCTATAGAACTCCCGTGAAGAAACTGTTCCAGGGTATCATGCAGAATATTTTCTATGGTTTTATTGAAAAGCGCCGGCTTCGCCGGACCCTTCGGGATATTCAAGTTATTAAAGGCGATAGGTAAATATTGGCCTGATAAAATAACCTGCTTACTTTATTTTCTCACGTTCGCAGATATCCACTTAAGGTATTCGGCTTCCCCGGTTATTTCCCATGATATGATGGCCGGAAGTTCATAGCTATGCACTTTTCTTATATGTTCGGTAACTTCAGGCACTTTTGATGTTGTGGTCTTAATGGAAAGCGCAAATTCTTCGTCCTCTTCGATTTTTCCTTCCCATTCATATATGGAATCTATGGGGTGTATGTTGACACAGGCGGCAAGTTTTCTCTCTACAAGTTCCCTGGCAATTTTCCTGGCTTCTTCCTTGCTTGAAGTTGTGGTGTACACGATAGAATGCATAATATTTCCCTCATAGTCAGAATATTAACAATGATTATATATTTTCAGTTTCTTATTTTTGTTGATGACTTATGATGATTCAGCAGACTCCATAATATACCGGGAAGTCCAGAAATTCAGGCAAATATGGCTGCTTGTACTGCTTCTTTTAACTGCCGGACTTACGTGGTACGGCGCTATAGAACAGCTTGTGTACGGGCATCCATTTGGCACAAATCCTGCATCTGATGAAGGGATGATAGCGATCCTGGCAGGTATGGGGATTATTTTCCCGATATTCATGCTGTCTCTGCGTCTGGAAGTTGTTGTGCGCAACAGTGGTCTTTATGTGAAGTTTTTCCCGCTTCATCTGTCATTCAGGCATTTTCCTTTCAATGAAATAATCTCTGCTGAGGTCATCAGTTACCGTCCCTTGAGGGATTATGGCGGTTGGGGAATAAGGTATGGCCGCAACAGCAAAGCCTATAGTATAAGCGGCAACAAAGGCCTGATGCTGGAATTCCGGAACGGTAAGCGTCTTATGCTGGGTTCGCAGGAGCCTGATGTTTTGAAAATGTCTATGGAACAGGGCCGCAACCGAAACAACTATTGATTTTAACTTTTTCATACATGTATGATTGTGTATGACTTTTTAGTGTTGCCAGGGTATTAACTCTTAAAGTTCATTATTACAAGTTCATACTGGTGTTCTCTTTGGCATAAACTTTCATACAATGGTATGGCTTACAAGTTAAGAATAATCTTGTGTATTCCTTTTATGTTTCCTCTTACAATTTGGTTCGATCTGTAATGTTTGATATTTCAAATTTGAAATATACAACCGGACATATAGTTAGAATTGGTGGATTTTTCGTTATATTGTCCGATTTGTAACTTTCAGATGATTCTAAAAAGAATATCCACGTTTTACATAGCTGTAACATATTCCTTTTATTGCATATGGTTAATTCATATTCTATGGAAGATGCTCTCATACAAATAACCGATCAGGATCTGCAATATTTCGTCCCTCCTGTCTCAATGGAAGAGATTATTTCAGTTTTCAATGCCTATGACATAAGTTTTATCAGGAATTTCAGTTCTGATCTTTATTATGTGGAAATGGTTGACGGCGAACCTCTTGTACCTTCAAATCCCATGGGTTCCTATCCACCAGGCATAGAAAAGCTCTTTGACCTGATGACAAGGGAACGGATAAGTATGATCAGTTTCAGGAAGGAAAAACTCTGGTGTTCCTATTTCCAGGTGAATAGTGAAGACCTTTAATGCTGAAAATCCTGTTATTACCAGTAATATTTATATAGTGTTCTTCTATCCTTACAACTAGTCTTTTGTATCTGAATATTTATGAGGTGATCTTTTGGCGTTTCCTGTTGTGTGGTTATACTGGATAATAAGTCTCACAGTAGTTACTTATGTTTCTGCATTTATCATCAACAGGCACAGGGAATATGGTTTTCCTGCACTTGTAGCCTTTTACACGATCTACCTTGCAGCTTCCCAGATAGTAGCTTCAAGGCTCATAGAGTTCGATCTGGGTTTTTACACGTTCTTTGCACCTGCTGCCGTATTTCTTTATCCATTCCTCTCGCAGGCCATTGATATGATCAACGAGGTATATGGCGAGAAAAAAGCCCGCGTTGCCATCATTATAGCTTTTGTAACACAGGTTTTGCTTGTGACGTTTATCGTGATGACAAATAGTCTCACTCCTGCACCATTCTTTGAATACGAGACTGCATGGCAGAGTATATTCTCACAGAGCATAAGGATAGTCATAGCATCATGGGTATCGTTCCTTGTTTTCCAGAACCTCGATGCCTATGTGTTTGCATGGATTAAAAGAAATTATCCAAAGCAGGTATTTCTCAGGAGCGCTTCAAGTGACCTTTTGAGTCTCACGCTTGACAGTCTCATATTTGTAGTTCTTGCATTCTATGGAGTTGCTCCGCTTGTGCCTCTTATCATCGGACAGATAATTGCCAAGAATTTCATAGGTCTGCTGGATACTCCATGGTTTGTCTGGTACAAGAAATATCTTGAAAATAATTCGAACCTCAATGAATAGTGATATGTGTATTTATTGCACATATGTTGCAAACACAATAACTGTCCAATATTTTTAATCCCATAGTGTTTTATATCATAGAAGTCAATTCTTTTCTCAGTGTGGGTATGAATTTACTATATGACGTTAGGGACTGGTTCTACGAGTGTGACCGTTTCCTGTTTCTTGCGGAAGTGCATTATCTGAGAGAAAATGTAAATCCGTCAGAACACAGATTTAGCGAAGAGCTTACAAGCTCCCGGCTGGATGCCATACTCTGTAATCTAAAGAACCTGAGTAAAGAAACTGACTACTGTGTAACCAGTGAAAACTATGTATCAAAAGATGAGCTTTTAATGCTGAAGGAGACACTTGATAATATATCATCCGGTAAATGGAATAAGATGGACGCTGAATGTGTAGCAAAAGCAAAGGATATTGTTCATAAACTTACAAATGCTGTGAATGCAGATATAATAAAGACCAATGACATGAGGGGCTGTCCTTCCATATACAATGCATGCAGGATCATCTGAAACTGCATTTCCTCTCATTTCTAATCTTTGTTGACGATGTACCGTCATCAGTGTAGCAATCATATGAGGCTACTTCGCAGATATCAGGTATATCGATTTCGCTGCAGATCTCCGCATCCTTTCTCCTGAAAACCAGGAACCTTATATCATACTTCCTGAAATGTTCGATAAGACTCTGCATGTCTTCTCCTTCTCTGTAATAATTGAAATTAAAGAGCCTGTTAAGGGTGTCTGTTCCGATCAAAAAAACCGACTCAGGGAACAGAATTGCCTTGTCTGCAAAAAGCGGGGAGTTACTAAGATAAATACTTCCTGTAGAACCTTCTTTCATATCCTGCATGCAAGCTCTGACAGAATCCACTCTTTCTTTCAGGGATATATAGTCAATAGGCGGCTTGTCAACATTGGCAAGGGAAATCTCAAAGTCCACAGGCATTCCATATTTTTCAGAAGCAAGCATAGCCATTTCAATATGGTTCTTGTGGCACGGATTAAAAGAACCCGACATAATGATGCCCGGTTTGCCGGAACATGTTCCAAGATTCACTTTTCGTGGAACAGTCCTTCCTGAATTGATACTTTCCAGTGTTTTTAGAAGCAGCTCTGAAGTTTCACTGTCGGCTTCAGCTTCATTCTCAAGGATAATTGTCATTTCTTCAGCATCTGTTTGCTGGAGATCGCTCTTTGCATACTTTTCAGGTTTACACAGGGCTGCTATTCTGTCTAAAATGAAATTTGTGGCAATATTTTCCTGTTCTTCCCTGCTTCCTATATTTTTAAACGCAATACCTGATACAGTAGTTCTGTAGTAAGACTGACTTGCAAAATAAACCTCATGCTGCCTGCCTTCACGCTCATTTCCTTGTTTTGCAAGTTTGCATGTAACTCCAATTCCTATAAGGTTCAAATGTTCCGGTTTTTCTGATCTGGAATCCAGTAACAATGCACGGCTATAGGCTGACATTGCCATATCCTTTGCAGTTTCAGCAGAAGCATATCTTTCCGGCTCTTTTCCTATCAGGTCTTTTAATGATTCTTTTCCATAGGGAACAATAGCTTCGATAAGAGTGTCCGATCCTCCTCCATGGCGCAGAAGTTCCCCGATAGCTTCCGTTCCTCCACCTGTTATTGCCAGCACTATCCTGAAAGGTGAGTGGTGTATGTCCATAACTTTATCTTTCATTCAGCATGCCTCTTTGGTATTATACCTGAATAGTCATTCTTGTATGTTTCTTATATATGACTTTGGCTTCGGTCATTGCTGATTAATTTTCTTGCAATTAAGTTTATTAGCTTTTATAAGAAATAGCTCTACATTTAGAAAATGTTAACAGTGAATATTGGTATGCGATATGCTTTTATAGAGTAACCAACTACATAATATTATCATTCATTTATTATATTTATTAACCGTATCAGTAACTTAAAATCATATCACTATTCTTCGAGGATATTGATGATGTTTTAAGGTCAATAGCTAAGCGGGATCTAAATATCTTGAGGGAAAAAATGTGCAACATACTTGTAATTGAGGACAATCCTGTAAATATGGAACTCACTGTGGACCTGTTGGAGTCCTATGGATATGAAGTAACTCCTGCAGAGGACGGGTTCATAGCTCTGGACAAAGTAAAAGAGAAAGAGTTTGACCTGATCCTTCTGGATATCCAGTTACCTAAAATGGATGGACTTGAGGTTCTTTCACGATTGAAGGAAGATAAAGATACAAAAGACATTCCGGTAATTGCTCTGACAGCTCACTCAATGCGCGGTGATGACGAGCGTTTTATTGCAGCCGGATGTATCGATTACATTTCCAAACCAATAGATATCCATAGTTTTAAGGAAAAGATCAAATATCACCTTGAAACTTCAAACTGATCCTCTTTTTGCGTAAGAGTTTGAGGTTGAGCCATGAAACTACGCTCTAAGACACTGATAGTTTTCAGTTTGACACTATTTTTCCTGATCTTAACTTTGTACATCAGTGCAGGCTCGATTATTTTCCAGAGTTTTGAAGATCTTGAACGCCAGGCTGTTACTGATGACATGGATAAAGCCACAGAATTTCTTGATCAGGCAGGTTTTAATCTTGGAATGTTAACTCAACGAATGGCATCCAGCCTGGTTACAAATGAATTCATGTCAACAAATGATTCGCATTACATCGAATCAAATCTTGAAACCGAAGACATGGAAGCAATGTATCTGAATTTGATAGTGTTCCTTGATAATTCTAACAACATTGTTTTCAAAAAAGCATATGACCCTTATCAGGGAAAAGAAATCGAATTTTCCTCCGAATTGCTATCAATACTTTCCAAGGAAAATCCACTATTACCATCTCAGTCCAACAACTATGCTCCGTCCGGCATTATAATACTGCCTGAAGGCCCTCTTATCTTTTCATCACGTCCGATACAGGACTCATTGAGCAATTCCAGTTCCATGGGTACACTCATAACCGGATATTATTTTACTCCCGAAATGGCTGACTTCTTCACAGATGTACACAATACTCCATTGAACTATAAGATCCTTCAAGGGTACAGTTTAGATGAAAGTACTCTTAATAAAATATCTTTGTCAACAAATGATCCTGGAAATATCTATATTGAACCAGTTAGCGAAAATACTGTACTTGGATATACTGTGATCAAAGACATATATGGTGAACCTGCATTACTTCTTGAGATCTCAAGTCCACGTGTTATATATCAGAAAGCAAAGGCAACATTTGCATACATATTATATGTGATTATTTTTGCAGGCATTCTCTATGGAGCAGCAGGGACAATGTTCCTTGAAAACGGCATACTTTCCAGGCTATCGATCCTGAAGAAAAATGTGGATTCAGCAGAGACTGACCTTTCCTCATATGAAAGTACATTCATTCCTGGAAACGATGAGATCTCATCTCTGGCTTCAAGCATAGATCATCTGGCTGAAACTCTCAATGCAAGAGAAAGTCTTCTTTCCTCTATTATAGAATCGGTTTCAGAAGGTGTCGTTGTAATCGATGAGAATTACAAGATGACGCATTTTAAGTCCAAGTTCATTGCTTTATGGGACATTCCCGAGCACATTCTTGTTGAAAAGGATGGTCTGAAGCTATTTGAACACCTTAAAGACAGGATGGTCAACTATGATCATCTCTTCTCCATGCTGCGTAAATATCACATGACAACAGTAAGTAATATTGTTGTTGTACAATTCACAGACGGTACTTATTTTGAGGTTTCCACATTTCCTTTGTTTGGGAAAGACAAAGTCATTGGTCGGATCCTTAGTTTCAGGGATATCACTGAAACCAAGCGGGCTGAAGATCTTCTGCGTGAGAAAGAACGCAGATTTAGATTACTTTTTGAACACTCAAATGATGCGATCTTCATTGTAAAAGATGGAATGATACAGAATTTAAATGAAAAAGCGTGCACTTTTGCATGTATGACAGACCAGACTATAGTTGGTATAGGATTAAATGATCTGGTAAATGCTGACCAGCAGGAATTACTACATACTCTTATTGGTGATTCAATAAGAAATGGCTTCAGCAAGGCTGAAATGCAGATCAAAAAGGCAAATGGAAAACTCATCGACGCTGAAGTGACTGCAACTCTTGCAGACGAAACAGATTCAACTGTCCAGCTTATCATCCGTGACATCACTGAAAGAAAAGAGATCCAAAGACTGGAACATGAAAACCAGGAGAAATTGAGCCTTATTATAGACAACATCAATTGTGGTGTCGTTGCTATTGATGCCAATACGCATGAGATAGTAGATGTTAATACGACTGCTCTTGAAATGGTAAATCGTAAAAAGGATGATGTAATCGGTCGTGTTTGCCATAAGTTCATCTGTCCCTCTGAAAAAGGCAGATGTCCTATAAGTGATCTGAATCAGTCTCTGGATAAATCAGAACGTGTGATAGTGAGTTCTGATGGTACCAGAATTCCGATTCTTAAATCGGTGGAAATAGTGGATCTGGGAGGTCGTGAACTATTAATTGAGAGTTTTATTGACATAACCCAGATAAAGAATACAGAAAAAGCTCTCCTTGATTCAAAGATACACGCAGAGGCAGCAAACCGTACAAAGAGCGAGTTCCTTGCAACCATGAGTCATGAACTGCGTACGCCTCTTAATTCAGTAATTGGTTTTTCTGATCTCCTGCTGGATGGAAGTTTCGGTGAGCTTAATGAAAAGCAGAACAAGTTCATGGGAAATATATCTCATAGTGGAAAACACCTGCTGAACCTGATCAATGATATTCTGGATATTTCGAAGATAGAAGCCGGAAAGATGGAACTTTTCCATGAGATATTTGATTTCTCAGATCTTGTATCTGACCTCCATCTTATGATGAAACCGCTTTCATCGAAGAAGGATATTGTTCTTGAGTTCAATATGAGGCCAAGAAGCATTTTCATAAATGCCGACAGGGGAAAGTTGAAACAGATAATGTACAACCTTATTGGTAATGCAATAAAGTTCACTCCCGATAAAGGCGAAGTCCATGTTGATATCTCAATGAAAGATCAGATGCTTCTGGTAAGCATCCGCGATACTGGCATTGGTATATCTAAAGAGGATCAGGCAAAGCTTTTCCAGCCGTTTGTACAGCTCGATTCTTCCAGTAACCGCAAGTTTGAGGGTACAGGTCTTGGCCTTGCTCTGGTAAAGAACCTTCTTGAACTGCATGGTGGTACTATTGAGGTTGAGAGTGAAAAAGACAAAGGTTCTACTTTCCACATCACTGTCCCTCTGAACCTCAAAGACAAGGATCTCAATGCAAGGGTAATTGCAACAGAAGAATCTGTGGATAACATCCAGACATCCACAATAAGTTCTTCCAGGGATCTGGTAATACTTGAGCCGGAGAATTCCGATGGCTCCGAACCCCTTATTCTTGTGGTGGAAGATGATCCGAATTCAAGGGAACTTCTTAGTTTCATGCTAAATGATGCAGGTTTCAAGGTCATTCTTGTAGAAGACGGTGTACAAGCACTTGAAATTGCAAAAGAGGTTCATCCGTTTGCCATTACTCTTGATCTGAATCTCCCGGGAATGGACGGTACTGAAATACTGGAAAGCCTGAAAAAGGACGATTGTACATCTTCCATTCCTGTGCTGGTGTTGTCTTCACTTGGTGAGAAGGATATAGGTATGATCGTTGGTATTGTAGACCACCTGACAAAGCCTGTAGACTCTGATCGCTTGCTGGGACTTCTTTCTGACCTTGTTACAAAGTCAGGAAAAACATCATTTAAAGCTCTGGTAATTGATGATGACCCGATGGTCGTTGAAATGCTTTCCGAGATGATACGTTCTTTCGGATATGAAGTGATAACCGCAAGTGGTGGACAGGAAGGTATCAATAAGGCATTTGAAACTCATCCTGATGTATTGATTGTTGACCTGATGATGCCGAATGTAAGTGGTTTTGATGTGATATCCACATTAAAATCAGATTCAAGGACAATCAACATACCATTGATAGTTTGCACTGCCAAGGATATGGAAGCTGATGAAGTGGATTATTTGAATAGCAATGCTTTCCGTATATTGCAAAAAGGCGCATTCTCAAAAGAGGATCTTCTTAATATCCTTGGAAAACTTGAAAAAACGTCTGGTAATGAAGATCTTTCAGGTTCTTGCGGGGTGGATAAGTGAAAATAAGCTTAAAGCTGCTTTCATTTTCGATCCTCTTTTCTATAATGATTTTGAGTGCTGTTAGTCCGGGAGCTGTGGCTGATGAAGATACGATCACTATTGCTGTGCTGGTAGGCGATTCCCATATCCGGCCTTTCACAAGACTAAACGGCACAGATACATACCTCTCATCTGAAATGCCGGAATTCACATTCGATCTGGTGCCCATGGATTTCAATTCCATTCAGCAGGGAGTTTCATCCGGCGAAATTGATTTTGTAATTGTTGATCCGGCAACTTATGTTATTCTTGAACAGTCCAATGGAATCAGTAATATTGCAACTATGGAAACCGTAACATACCTGCCACCTGACTATTTGGAGCCGGATTCTACATCTTTTTTAGGTACTGTGATATTTACTGAAAATGACCGGGAAGATATTGAAAATCTGGCAGACACCATCGATCTTTCTTTCCTCGTGGTGGAAACTCCTTCATGGGAAGGATGGTGGCTGGCAAAAAGGGAATTCACAGAACATCGTATAATCCCGGAATCTGATTTTAAATCAATTGAGTTTAGCGATAATCCAGAAGAGATAGTTTATTCTGTGCTGGATGGTGATTTTGACGTAGGGATAATTCCTTGCGGCATTCTTGAAAAGATGTACATGGAAGGAAAGATAGGTCTTGATGAGTTCAAAGTCATTCACCCGCAGGAATATGACGATTATCCTTTTTTTGTAAGTACAAGACTTCATCCGGGCTGGGTGATAGCAAAATCTCCTCAGACCTCAAAGTCTATTTCAGAAAGGATATCTGTTTCCCTGCTTAGCATGCCTTCTTCCATGTCAGCTAACAGCAGCATCGGTGATGTTGCCGGCTGGACAGTGCCACAGGATTACGTTCCTGTACTTGAATGCCTGCGCGATATAAATGAAGGTCCGTTCCAGGAAACAATCGATCTGATGGCAACACTTGAAAGAATGAAATATTTCCTGGTAGGTATACTGTTCTTGCTAGTTGTTGCAACTGCCAGTGTATTTTACGTCAATAATCTTAATTCCAAACTTGAAAATGAGATACTTTCCAAGAATGAGGCAGAAGAACTGTTGAAAAGGAAGCATCAAATTGAAAAGACCATGCTTACTATTTCTTCAATGCTCACATATCCGGGTAATGTTGATATGGCAATAGACATGTCCCTGATGGAAATCGGTACTCTCTGCGGAGCAAGTCGTGCTTATCTGTTCATTTTCAATGAAGATGATGTAACTATGAGCAATACCCACGAGTGGTGTTCAGAAGATGTGCAAGCTCAGAAGGATGAATTACAGGATCTGCCTGCTGACATGTTCCCCTGGTGGATGTCAAAGCTAAAGAATGACGAAATGATAAATATAACTGATATTTCATCATTACCTCCCGAAGCATCTGCAGAAAAAGAGATTCTTGAGATGCAGGATATAAAATCAGTTCTTGTCCTTCCGGTATTTACAGAAGGCACTCTTATCGGATTTGTAGGTCTGGATGAAGTTGAAGGAACACGTTCATGGAATTCCGATGATTTTGATACTTTGAATATGTATTCAACACTCATGGCAATGGTGCTTAAAAGGAGGAGTATGGAAAAGTCTCTCCGGGAAAGTGAGCAGCACCTGAAGAGAGTTCTTGAAGGCAGTAATGAAGGTACATGGGATGTAAACCTGAAGGAAGATTACCTTATCTTTAACAGGAGATATGCAGATATAATCGGCTATGAAGAAGAAGAGATAGGCCATAATTTTGAATGGATGAAGCAGCATATTCATCCGGTTGACATGGAATGTGCTGTAATGGCAATTGACAATATTCTTAACAGTACAACCACTATAGCCGAGTGTGAATATCGTATACGTGGAAAAGACGGTAAATACAGGTGGGTTTCCAATAAAGGAAAAGTTGTGGAATATTCTGAGAACGGTGAACCTCTTCATATTGCAGGTGTTCTGGTTGATATTTCTGAAAGAAAAGAAGCTGAAGCAACCTTGCTGGCTGCAAAAAAGACTGCTGAGGAGGCAAACCGTACAAAAAGTGAGTTCCTTGCCAATATGAGCCATGAACTGCGCACACCCCTAAATTCGGTTATTGGTTTTGCAGATATACTTGCCGAGGAGACATTTGGTTCTCTCAATGATAAGCAACAAAGATATGTTGGCAATATTTCCAAAAGTGGCAGGCATTTGCTCAGTCTTATCAATGATATTCTTGATCTTTCAAAGATTGAAGCCGGAAAGATGACACTTCATCCGGAAGAGTTTGAGATAGGTGATTCACTGGATGAGATCAGATCCATCATCTCACCTCTTGCTCATAAAAAGGATATAAATCTTGAAGTTAACATAGTCCCCGATGCAATTACAGTAAATGCAGACAAAGGAAAGTTCAAACAGATTATCTATAATCTTTTGAGTAATGCTATCAAGTTCACAGACAACGAAGGTTCTGTTATTATCTACGTCACTTTGCAGGGTGATTGTGTACGTGTCGAAATAAAGGATAATGGAATAGGTATATCAAAAGAGAATCAGGAAAAACTTTTCAAGGCATTCACCCAGATAGATTCATCAAGCTGCAGGGTTTATGAGGGTACGGGACTTGGTCTTGTCCTGGTTAAAAATTTCATAGAACAGCATCATGGAAATATATGGATTGAGAGTGAGATAGGTTCTGGTTCTTCTTTTATCTTTGAGATACCTCTTGATTTTGATGCAAGTTCTCCTGTCTGTGTCTCTGAATCCAATGGTGAAACTACTGAAGAGTATGAGGTAAGCAGGACAGTCTGTCCAATAACATCCGGAATTAAAAGTGTTGAAAATGAAGATAACTACCGTCCACTCATTCTTGTGGTTGAAGATGATAAAAAATCTCAGGAAATTCTTTCTTTTACATTAAGGGATGCAGGTTACAATGTCAGGTTTGCAGATAATGGAAAAGAGGCTCTTGAACTTGCAAAGGAACTTCATCCTTTCGCAATCACCCTTGATATAATGATGCCTGAAATGGATGGATGGGATGTTCTCAGGAATCTTAAAAAGGAAAAAGGAACCGAGGATATACCAGTCGTTATTGTTTCCATAGTGGATGAAAGGGATCTGGGTGTGATATGGGGAGCCTTTGATTATTTTGTAAAACCAATTGACAGGGAAGGACTTCTTTCTTCACTTGACAGGTTAAAGACACTTAAGTCATTTGAAAAGGTGAATGTACTTGCCATAGACGATGAACCTTCTGTGCTGGAACTCATGGATTCCATGCTTTTAACGGAAGGCTACAATGTGATTATGGCTTCAAGCGGCAAAGAAGGTATTGAAAAGGCGCTGACATTTTCTCCCGACGTTATTATACTTGATCTGATGATGCCGGTAATAGATGGTTTTGATGTAATAAAAGAGTTAAAGAAGCATCCAAGTACCATTGATATTCCTATAATAGTCTGTACTGCAAAGGATCTTGATGTTCATGAGAAAGACGAACTTGATAAGAATGTGTCTTTTATAATGCAGAAAGGAATATTCAAAAAGCAGGATCTTCTTTCTTGCATCAGGAATGTGGAAAATCTTTCATCAAAGGCAGAAGAGGAATGAGTTGAAGTACTCATTCCTGTGGAATATTATCCATCTGAAGTTCGAATTCATCGGTAATTCCATTTACATCCACTTTATAGGTACCCTTTTCAAGACCGTACACATCAAGAGCAATTGTTTCTTCAAATGGAACAAGTGCTTCAGTGCACATTTCATCTGCCGGTCTTATTGTTGTTATATCAACTGTAAAACTCTTTGTTTCTTCATTATATGAGACTGTTTTCTCATTTATGGATGTGCACCCATCAGGCAGATACCCTGTTGCAGTCACATGTACCTGAACAGGAAATGATTCAAGTATGAATATCTGTATATTTTCTACGGTTGCATCCCCGTAAATGTACTCACTGCTGTTTTCTTCAGTAAGAACTGACTCATTGTCAGGGATTTCCGGTGGTTCGGCACATCCCAGTGTAAAAGTGGCAATAGTAACCAGTATGATCGTAATCAGTACTACTATTCCTACAAATGTGTTATTACTCTTCATATATTCCTCACGCCCCCATAAGTCTAATGAATCTGAACAGATAAAACTGTTACTTAAACTTCGAATGAGTTTGAACTTAATTTAAGTTTTAATAAGTTGAAACAAATTTAAAATTTTGCTATGTGGAAATCTTCTTTTTTTATTTGTAAGAGGGAACAAAACTTTGCTATCTTAATTTCCCAAAAACATTGTAATCTAAAAACAAAGTAACTATCCGCCGAAGGCGGCACACTTCGATGCTTATGCACAGAATATTATCCATAATATTGTTTCATTCATATTGAAAATCTACATGAGTTCTTTGCAGAAAGTATTCCTGGATATGATGCAGATATTTTGTTTTTTCTTATGGGAAAACGCCGGCTTCGCCGGTCCCTTCGGGTCACTCCAGTTAGTCACGACCTACGAGAAATAATATTAACCTGCAAAAATGACCTGCTTACCTTCGAATTTTAATGGCAGGATCTCCCTAGACCCTGATAATCAAGTGTTTTTGAATACCGGTAATGCAAAAGTAAATGTGCTTCCTTTACCAACTTCACTTTCAGCGCTTATATGTCCTCCGTGCAGTTCCACGATCTCCTTTGAAAGTGCAAGACCAAGTCCGGTTCCTTCATAAGTTCTTGATTCAAAGGATTCAAGCTGTGTAAATGGTTTGAACAATTTCGTTAATCCGTCAGGTGAGATACCAATACCTGTATCCGTAACCGATATATGGACAAATTCTCCGTCATTTTTTGTCCCAATGATTACCGACCCTCCTTCATTGGTAAATTTAATGGCATTGCCCACAAGGTTGTAGAGTATCTGCTTCAGCTTTGCCTTGTCAGCATATGCATATTCACCTTCAGGCCAGGGTGAAACATCAAGTTCTATCTCTTTTCTGCTTGCAATATGTTGCAGTGAGGCGATGATCTCCGCATAGGTTTCTACCAGTAACACATCTTCTTTATATAGTTTCATCTGTCCAGATTCTATCTTTGAAATATCCAGGATCTCGTTTATGATGTTAAGAAGATGCTTTCCACTATGAGAAATATTGTTAAGGTAGCCTGCTTGCTTATTATTTATCTCGCCTGCCACCTGACTCATCAGTACGTCTGCAAATCCGATAACAGAATTCAGTGGTGTGCGCAGTTCATGGCTCATATTGGCAAGGAACTCGGTCTTTGTTCTGTTTGCAGCTTCTGCATTGATCTTTGCCTGTAGTATTTTCTCTTCTGTTTTTTTCCTTTCTGTTACGTCAGCACATATTGCAAGAAAACGATTCTCTGGTATTTTTAAAACTTCGATTGAAAGGTAAAACTTAACTCCGGTCTTGTTCACGTATGGGAATTCACCTGACATTTTTCCTTTGAGTTGAAGCTGCTTAAAATTATTTTCACGTTGGATTCTTTCCTCTTCGGGAAACATATCATAAAAACTCATCTTGAGCAATTCATTTTTAGAATACCCTGTTACATCACAAGCTGCCGGGTTTACATCTATAAAGTTCCCTTCAAAGTCTAGAACAAAAATTGGATTTGGCGAGGTATTTACATATGTCCTGTATTTCTCCTCACTTTCCTGTAATGCTTTTTGTGCCATTCTCTCTCTGTGGATGTCAACAGCCATTTCAAATCTGACCATTCTTCCATCAGGCCATTCAATAGCTTTATCAATGCAACGATACCATCGCTTGGTTTTGACATTCTGTGCTTCCCATATGTGGGTTTTTCCAATATTATCGCCAAAAATAAGGTGATTTGTACAGAATGGACATGGTGAATCGAATCCCTGAAGGGCGCTATAACATTTGTTTCCAGTTATATCTTCACCCATATCCTTTTTGATTGTCCTGTTGGCAAAAAGAAGTTCGTAGGTAACAGGGTCAGCAACATATGCGGGGTCATCGAATGCTTCAATTACCGAAAGAAGTTGTTCATGCGCCCTGGCAAGTTCCTCCTCCTCTTTTCTTTGCAGGGTAATGTCCCTGCTTATTCCCATTGTGCCAACAAATTCATCTTTTTCAGTATACAGAGGTGCTTTATATGTTTCAAAGAATTTTTTATTTCCATCAGGAAATGTAACCCATTCTTCATTTCTGTTAGGTTGTTTTTCCATGATGACCTTTTTATCCATTTTCCGCACAGCATCTGCTTCCTCTTTGCTGATAATGTCATAGTCAGTTTTGCCAATAATATCTTCCACGTTCATTCCGAAGGATTTTGCAAATTCAGAGTTGCACAGAAGAAACTTTCCTTTTTCATCTTTCCAATAGACAAGTTCAGGAACCGACTTTAATAATCCTTCAAGCAGGACATTTTTTCGGCTTAATTCTTCTTCTTTATCTTTTTTAAAGGAATCAAAAGACTTTTCAAGCTCTTCAACTCGGCTCTTGAGATCAATATTTTCTTCTTCCAGTTCCTTTAATGATGATTTATCCTTTGTCATAGTTATTCCGGGAATAAAATTGATAACTTATTTCTTGATAAAATCGATTATTTCAATTATTAGTTCCATTGTTTCTTCAATTCTAAGGGCCTGAACATCTTCTCTTTTGGGGATTGCTCCAAAGCTGTGTGACTCTGGTTTTTTCTTAGGTTCCATCGGACTAACAAGTTTTATCAAATAATCAATAGCTTCAGGATTTATATTGAAGTCGTGCTTTTTTTCAGAGAGTGCTTTGAGCAATTCTCCTGTATCCCTGAAGTCCTCTTTAAGATAATCATAGTAAAGTGACCTGTGGCCTTCACCTGCAAGTGGAAAATTGCTTCTGATAAGGTCTACCAGAAGGTTATGTATGAGTATCTTTGATAGCTCAAGGCTTGCCATGTAAAATCCCTGTTTAAAACAGGTGTTTATTTCCGTGCGGATAGAATTGTAGTGCTCATCAAAAAAATCGATATCTATCAATTTATTCTGTTTTGTAATTGAAGATGAGTCCACTCTGTTTATCGGATTTATCTTGACAAAACTTTCCATATCAAATGTAAAGTCACTTACTCTGGCAATGGATGCCTGCAAAATGGAAATTTGTTCTTTTATTCTTTTAGAAACGATGGCATCTGTATAGCTTTTTGGCTTATCCTTAAAATAGATTCCATGGATATAATCCTGTACAGTGTATGTGTACTCATTCATTCCAGAGCGTTTGTTAGTATGATACAGGCTTTCAAATCTGGTAGCCTTGTCCGGTACCATACTACGAATAAGTGGAAGACATTTGTTATACCATTTTACAAACTCTGAAGTGAAGATGTTACGGTTTTTCTGGTATTCATGCTCATTATTTACTGACATCTCTTCCAGCAGTTCCAGCAGCTTTTCTCCCGTGTTCAAAAGTTCGGAGATGTCTTTTCTTGACATATCAATTGGATTCTGTCCCATCACATAGTATATTAGATTTCTTATAATATATAATATATATTCATTAAAAAAGAGATGAACAGAGTTTTATTCTACATATGAATATATTTCATATATTTAGAGTAGAAGGAGTGTTGTTGAAATGGATGTTTTATGGCTTGACCAGTCTGATGTCAGAAGTGTGATCGATATGCCTCTGACCCTGTCTGCTGTGGAGAATGGTTTCAGGGAGCATGGCCTTAAAAAAGTGCAGATGCCTGCAAAGTCGTATCTCTATTTTGAAAAGCACAATGGTGACCTGCGTACCATGCCATCGTTCATGGAAGAGCAGGATATCGCAGGTGTCAAGATCGTCAACGTACACCCGGATAACCGTGACAAAGGTCTTCCAACCGTGATGGCTGTTATAGTTCTCAATTCTACTGAAACAGGTGCTCCTCTTGCAATTATGGACGGCACGCATGTAACAGATATGAGAACCGGCGCAGCAGGAGGTGTAGCTGCTAAATATCTTGCACGCAAGGATTCCAGTGTTGTCGGCATGGTTGGCACAGGCGGTCAGGCCCGGACACAACTGCTGGCATTGTCAGAGGTCATGGATATCGAGGAAGTCAGAATCACTTGCAGAAACGCAGCACATTGTGAGTCATTTGAAAATGACATGCAAAAGATCGTCAGTTGTGATTTTATTCGAAAGGAAAGCATTAAAGATGTTTGTGACTGCGATGTCCTTGTAACAACAACGCCTGTCAGAGGGCCGGTGGTGAAAGCCGAATGGGTACGTGAAGGAACTCATATAAATGCCATCGGTGCCGATGCCATGGGTAAGCAGGAACTGGAATCATCAATAATGAAAAAGACGAGGATCATTGTTGATGATATTGTGCAGGCATCCCATTCCGGTGAGGTCAATGTACCGCTGTCACAGGGAATAATCTCAGAATCAGACATCCATGCAGAGCTTGGTGAAGTGGTTGCAGGAGTTAAAAAAGGCCGGCTCTCTGATGATGATATTACGATATTCGATTCAACAGGACTTGCAGTTCAGGATCTTGTGACTGCCAACATGGTTTATACAAAAGCTGTTGAACTGGGTATAGGTAAAAAGATGAGGCTTTTCTGAGCCTTATTTATGATAGATATCACCGGTGTCAATTATCTCGATGCAGGATGCTTTCATTACTTCTCCCTGTATTCCTGCATTTTTACCATCTTTCATTTTTCCGGTTATTCGTAAGTTGTCGTTTTTCAGAACAGGACAGATGCCAGAGTAAAGTACTATGAGTCGGTGTCCTCCATTCTCGACTGTAAAAATAGTGGAGTGCCTTGTTCCTATGTTTCCTATCGTTAAGTGGAATAGGTATATTCCGCCAAAAGCCGTAGGCTCGATCATTATAGTTGAGTCCGTAACTGCATAGGCTTCGATTGTTACTTCTTCATCCAGGGTCATGTTATCTTATCTTTAAGGTCGATTCAAAAGGATCAAACACCATTGCATTGGATCTATTTGGAATATATTACAATTTTTATTACTGATAAGGTAATTTTCTATCAATGTATTTGCATATATTGTTTCTGGCCATTTCTCAAACTGAGATCTTCATTAAAAAGCGTTTTTCATTTTGATTTCATCTACAACTGTGTTTATTTTTGAATAACTGCAAAAAAGAGCTTAAATCCGCAGTTTCACGTAAACTTTAAATGCAGAACAAACATACATATGTAGTGTTAAGGCTACATATACAGGGCAATAAATCCCTGCAATGCAGGAAGGTGTAAAAATGAGAAAAACAACAACAATCCTCCTTGCTGGTATGCTCATTGTAGCAATTGCAGGGATTGGTATGGCAAGCGCAGCAACAGATGAGTCAGATGATGCAACATTCTTCGGACATATGTACAGATGGGCAGGCCATGGTATGAGATATGCCAGCGGATACGCAAACAGTTTTGGATATGAGAATTGTCCGGTCTACGGAGCATATGCAACTGACGGAACAACAGTTGATGTTTCAGTAGCAACCATCGATGATGCCATCGATATTGCAGAAGACACAACAGGACAGGATGTTGCAGAGTCAGATGTCTACCAGATGGGAAGATGGTGGGTCTTCATCTATACAGAGGATGATGTTACCAAACAAGGTCGTATCGATGCTTACACCGGTGATGTAATAGAAGATTTCTACGCAGGTTCGACATATCAGGGTCAGTACTATCATGGAGGCCGTGGAATGTGCAGAACAGGCTTTAGATATTAATTCTTTTTTAAGGAATAATTGCAGAAACTCTAATAACGGGTGCCTTCTATTATTCTTTTATAGGTTTTTTGTTATAATGGTGAGCAAATATGTATATGATGGATCATTACGCTGGTTCAATTTGGGGCATTCTTTTGAATATAATAGTTGTGCTTGTTGTAGTATGGCTGGCAGTTACACTTATGAATCGGTCAGGTTATGCCGGTTCTGCAGATAACGAACGCCTTACAAGAGTAGAAAAAGATGTTGAAGACATTAAAAGAATGGTTCAGGATATAAAAGATAAACTGGATGATATTTAAATTACTTGTTCATTCTTAATTCTATATTAAAGAACTAAGGACTAGAACTAAATAGAGCAGGTTCTCAGATGACAAAAACACTTCAGCAGATAATTACTATTGGAGAGGCTATTTCACATCCTGTCAGGTTAAAACTCCTGTATCTGCTCTCTGAAAGGGAGAGATACATATACGACCTGTCCAAGGATCTTGACCTGTCACGTCAGGTCATTCAGCTTCACTTAAAGAGGCTGGAAAAGGCCGGATTTGTTGAAAGCGACCTGAGGCTTGAGGATAACGACAACCGTGCCAAGAAGTTCTATAAGCTGAAAGAGTTCGATGTTGAACTTGATATTGAGGATCTGAACAAGATATTCGGATGAATGTTTTCTTTTCAGTAATCTTTTCATCAATAGGCTGCACAGAAAAGTGTAGATGATGTTTGAATGTTCAAACACATGTTTTTCTTATATTTGTTATTGGTCGCTATAATTTGTTTTTCTATGCAGTAGCGTTCTACATCCTAAATTATAACTGTTTACTTAAATTTTAGTGGTGCACAAAATCACAAGTTTTATATACTTTTCAGCATTTTTAAAGAGAATAGAACCGGATCAGTGGCAAAAATACAGATACTTTTGTGGCACCTGCCTGAAAAAGAAACATTTGTATGAGTCGCATTGCTTTAGAGAAATTATCCGGTTGGTGGTACGTATGAAAACAAAAACGAATTTCAATGTAAAGAGAGTCTTCGCTCTCTCACTCGCAAGTATATTCCTGCTTACAGCAACATTGTCAATGAGTGCAATGGCTGCTGCCGACACTGTGGTCATCCCTTACGGTGACTCAGGTTACAAATACAAGATCATTGACACCGTTGTGAAAAATAATTTTGCAGATCCTGCGTATGACGATTCCGAATTTGATTCCGGAATTGCAGGCTTTGGTTCAAATTATTCCGGCTGTGTGCTTACAAATGAACAGTATGTAAAGACAGAATGGCCAGTATATACCGACATTGCCGTAAGAAAGGAGTTCTATCTCCCTGCAGGCACAAGTGACATGAAGATATCCGTTGCTATTGACAACGATGTTCAGGTATTTGTCAACGGTGTGGATGTTTCTGGAGGAATGAAAACACACGAAGGATGCCCTAGCTGGGGAAGCTTTGTATTTGAAGTAGATGACAGCATCCTGCAGGAAGGTACAAACCTTATAGCTATCAGAGGAAGAGACCGTGGAACTGCAAGCTTCCTTGACATCAAGGTCACAGCAGATGTTCCAAACACAGAGGAAATTCCAGAATTCCCGACAATCGCTCTGCCAATTGCCGCGATCATCGGGCTGGCATTCATATTCAAGAGAGAATAAACTAATACCGGCGAATGATTAATTCGCCACACTTATTTTTCTATATTTTACTCTTTATTTCTCTTTATCATTCAGAAGTGTCTTCCTGGTGCTATTTTAAAAGAACTCTTATACCATGAAATATTAACTTCCTGAAGGAAGTAAAGGAAGGATAGCATGGTTACAAAGCAGGAAGAATTCTGGAATAGGGATAACTATCTAATAATTACGGATGGTACAAAGCCAGCCATCAAGTGGACAATTGATGAGCTTAAAAAAAGAGGAAAAACGGTAAGTGTACTTGATTACTCTGCTAAGCCGCTTGAAGGTTCAGTTCAGGATATATCGGAGGTTTCTGACAACGTGGAAAATGTGATAATAGGGGTTACAAAAAGAGAACCTGCCAGATTAATTGAGAAGCTGGCAGAGAAGGGAGTTGTTGATTTCTGGGTTCATTGGAGAACAGATACTTGTGATGTCAATCATCTGGAGTATAAGCGGAATCTAAAGATTATTACAGGAAGATGTCCAATGATGTATCTTGGCAGCAGTGGAACTATTCATGGTTTTCACAGGTTTGTTTCCAAGACACTAGGAAAATATTGAGTTTGTAATATATTAGCTTTCTCCTAAAATATAAAAAGAAATAGTCCTATCTTTTATAACAGGTGAGGATGACAGGATGGTAAATACTCTGTCCCATCTGGGAATCGGCTTACTTATAGCATCTGTTGCAGGACTTAACAGCAGGCAGATAAAGATAGTTGCTTTAATGTCAATACTGCCAGATCTGGATTTCATACTGAATGCATTGTTCCTTGCAATAGACGGACATCTTGATCACCAGATGTATAACGTTCTCTACTATCTGATGGGTCACAGAGAGTTCTTGCATTCTCTCCTTTTTGCTCTGGCTGTAACTCTCTATGTATGGTATAGGGAAAAGGACCGCATGCTCACAATTGCTTCCGGTGCTGCCATACTCAGTCACGTATATCTGGATTATGTGACAAGCTGGAAAATGAGGCCATTTTTCCCATTTATCAATGAAACATCAACAATAGGAGCTATTGATTTCTTTGATCCTGTGGTCACAGTCATATCATTTATTCCAATTTTCTACATTCTTGCAGGTCGTGTCCGTGACAGCAAGAATAATGTTTCTCCCAATTCTCTCAATAATGGAAAGAATGCATCTTCAAAGGTAAATGGTCACATCCGCTCACTCCTTCAGGGAAATGGTAGCTGGCTTACCGGTATTTCAAAAGGTGAACACAGGCTGCTCTACAAGAAACTACTGATAATATTTGTTATATGGTGTGTTTTTAATCCGCTGGCAAAAGCAGTTCTGATATCAGACATAGAGAGAACTGAAGATCACGATATCAGCTACCAGGATTCCTATCCGATTTCGCCGGGAATTTTCCTTTCAGCTTATGAGTTCAATGAGACTGCATACAGGATATTCGCCTTTAGTTACTGGTCTGGTGTAGAGGAAGAGAGATCTGTGGAGAAATGTTATTGTGACCGGAACTCTTCGGTTCCGTACCTGCAACGGGCGCAAATCCTGTATAGTTCCAGTCTTCCGGGTGAGGTGGATTATCCGGTGTACAACGTTTCCACCTATGATTCCAATGTCACGGTAGTTCTTAGCGATGCCCGCAATCCACTTGCTCAGTACTGGGCCTATTTTAAGACTGAGTACGTGTTCGTGTTTGATACTGATAGTGAAAACTATGTTGTTTATGTGAAACGCAATTATCAGTATACCAAACCAATGCCAAAAGGCATGTTCGAGTGATTCTGTGAACATGAAGTTCCGTATTAAGTACATGTTAATTTTATTCATGTTCATCATTCTAAATATAATAACAAACTACTTTTATATGAGTTCATATAATGTAGTGATTGCAGTCAATTACAAGGAGATTGTGACATTGAGGGAAAATGAGAGCAATTTGGTTATGGATATTAAAATTCATGAGTTCGTTGACAAGGACACATGGCATTTGCATCTTGCCTTGCATGCAAACAATTTGTTGCTTGGCGTAGCATTTGCAAACCTTGGCAATTCGAAGTATGATAACGAAACCGTGGTAGCGGCAATACAGAGCCTTAAGAACGAATATTACAAGGCCATCGGATCTCCTATGAGATACGAAAATGGAAGTCTTACTTTCCTGCCTGCTGACCCGGGAATCGTCGCAAAGGAGTCACTGAGAACATCAATGGAGATGGAACATGTCTGCACCGCAGAAAAAGCAGTGGCTTAATCACATTAATATAAATGCTGGCACCAACGATCCCCTCAGATAAAATGCACCCTCTTGCATTAACAACAATTGTTTGCTTTCAACACGCCAGCATTTATATTTTCTACAATATAAATGAAGTATGAAGGCAAGCATCTGAGTTCTTTTAAACCTTCTTTTCAATCAATTATTCTTACATTCATTCTTATATTCTTACTTTGATTTTCAATTGATTTTCACTTTTCTTGTATCTGTTTTGAAGTTAATTACTGCAAAACTTCTGTGAATTTCGGCACAACACTTTTTACACTATACTTTCATAATGAAAATAGGAGGAGTAGGAAATGCCGCACGATGATCTTGACGATCTGCTTGATGCAAAACCTTCTGAAAGGGAACGAGTAAAAGCTGAGCATGAGCTTGCTCACAAAGCCGCTTCACATCCGATAAGGCGTCAACTTATCAGAGCTATCGGTGTATTCGGGGCTACAAGGAGCGAGATTCTGGAAACTACTGAGCTTGATGAGAAAGTGTTCAAGTATCACACAGAGTTCCTTATAAATGGCGAGTTCCTGAATATTATTGAGGATAAATACTCTCTGAGCGATAAAGGGATAGAACTTCTTGAATGCATTTGAGTCAGAGGGAAACCATGCTTCATATCAGGCAATTCCATCTGCTTATTAGCTGTATATTGATTCTGGTTATTTCCGTTAGCGGATGTACCGTTGATTCACAAAAGGGGCAGCAGGAATACAATACTTCCGATGAAGCTGTAGTTTTTGAAGGCAAGGAACTGACCCCTATTTCAGAACAGCGTAACAATGGAATAAAAGGAACTCAGTACATCGATCAGGAAACCTACGAACTTAGAATCTATGGAATGGTTGACAACCCCGCGAGTTTTACATATGCAGAATTACTGTCCTTTCCACCAGTCTCAAGATTCGTGCGCATGGACTGTGTCGAAGGCTGGGGATTTGATGCAAAGTGGACAGGTGTGACTCTGAACACACTGTTCAATGAAACAGGTGTAAATAACAGTGCAACCACAGTTATATTCTACTCAGCCGATGGATATTCCACAAGTCTTGATTATGATTACGTTGTTGAAAATGATATAATGCTTGCCTATGAGCTTAATGATATCACTCTGCCAGCAGATCGTGGATTTCCACTACAGCTTGTAGCTGAGAGTAAATATGGTTACAAATGGGCAAAGTGGATCACTTCAATCGAGGTTACCGATGAGCCTTACAAAGGTTACTGGGAAACAGCAGGATACAGTAATGATGCAGAAGTTGGCGGACCTGCATTTGAGCGATAATTTCAGGCCGGAACGTTAATTTATATAATCTGAGACTGTAAATATAGCTCAATGGCTTCAATGGACAGTATCATCTCAATCACAGGTCTTTCAAAGAGCTTTGGCCGAAGGAAGGCATTGAACAATATCAACCTTGATATCAATAAAGGTGAGTTCGTTGCCATATTCGGTCCAAACGGAGCCGGAAAGACCACTCTTCTGAAGATAATGTCCACGATCATCAATCCTTCCAGAGGAAATGTGCATGTAAACGGAATTGATGCCAAAAAACATCCTGAAAAGATCAGGGGAATGATAGGTGCCATTTCCCACGAGACTTACCTTTATGATGAGTTAACAGCAAGGGAGAACCTTATTTTTTTTGCACGCATGTATGGAATTGAAAATAATAACATCGATGAAAGAGTTGATTCCATACTCAAAAGTGTAAATCTCCTGAAACGTGCAGATGAAAGAGCAGGTTCATTCTCCAGAGGAATGAAGCAGAGACTTTCAATAGCAAGATCATTGCTGCACCAGCCTGAGATTTTGCTTATGGACGAACCATATACCGGACTTGACCAGCATGCTGCTGCTAATTTTGAGCGTGTGCTCATGAGTACCGGAAATTCTGATGTTACAAGGATTATGATTACTCACAACATTGAGCGTGCCTTTGAACTATGTGACCGCATGCTCATAATGGATCGGGGAGAAATACGCTTCGACAAACTAAAAACTGAAATTGAAAGCGTGGAAGAGTTCAAAGAACAGTACATTTCCATAGTGGAAAAGGATACCGATGCAGAGGGCATTAGTAACGTCTAAATGCCTGTGGTGAGATTATGAAGAAAAGCCTCTACATTGCAGCAAAGGACCTCAAATCTGAGTTCCGTACAAAACAGATGCTCAACTCCATGCTCATCTTCTCGCTTATTGTCATAGTTATTTTCAGCATCTCATTTGGGGATGTTCTAAGCCAGACTGAACTGGTAGGAAAACTTGCTCCCGGTGTGCTCTGGGTGGCTTTCACCTTTGCCGGCACCCTCGGACTTTCACGTTCCTTTGCAGGTGAGATGGAAAACGGTTGTCTAGAAGGACTGAAACTCTCACCAATCGACAGGAGTTCAATCTACATCGGGAAAACAATATCAAATGCTGTCCTGATGTTCATTGTGGAGTTACTCACAATACCAATCTTCATAGTTCTGTTCAACTACAACATAAGTGGCATCCCGGGACTTGCACTTGTAATCTTCCTGGGAACTGTCGGTTTTGTTAGTGTTGGAACCCTGCTCTCTGCACTATCAGCAAGTACAAGAGCAAGGGAGATCATGCTTCCGGTGCTTCTGCTTCCATTAATAATTCCTGTGATAATTCCTGCTGTTATGGCAACAGGGACTATACTTTCAGATGGGGGAATTAGTGGTATTTCTTCTGAACTCAGGCTGCTTGTTGTGTATGACCTGATATTTTTTGTAGTGGGACAACTTGTGTTTGAATATACTGTGATGGATTAGGAATTCTGGTAAATCTGAATGAATCCAGCTTTGTAGAAACCTTGTCACTTCTAACTTTGACCTCAGCAATTTTCAACAACAGCAGTATTTCATTATTCTTTAGAATAGCAGTGAAGGAAAGTGCCGCCTGCGGCGGGTGGTCGTATTGTTCTGTTTTATCAATGTTCTTTTGCAGAACTATCATAACACAAGAGTGCGGCAGACAATATTTTTGCTAACCGGAAATCATGAACAACTTCAATCATCCCGGAGGGTCCGGCGAAGCCGGCACGATCCGAAAAGAAGAAAAAATAATCAGTTACGTTTAATTCATTTTCTGAACACCGGTAATTTTCTACAGACCCTTATTTTGCATTCAGGTCTGACATGTATTTCACATCATGGCATAACCTATTAATCAGACTTTTATCATGGCTCACAACGAGAACTCCAATATTCAGTTCTTCAACGATACCTAAAATGCTCTCCCATATCTGGGCCTGTGTAATGGCATCCACCATGGTGGTGATCTCATCAGCTATCAGGAATTTTGTCTTAGGTCCAAGTGCCCTGGCAAGAGCAAATCTCTGAAGTTCTCCTCCGGAAAGTTCATTGGGCCACCTGTTAAGCCAGTTCTCCTTAATTCCAAAAGCTTCCAGAATATCCTGTGAAACATCATGTCCTTCTTTCAGGATATCCTTCATTTTCCATTTAGGATTCACAGCTTTCTCAGGGTGCTGGAAGATCAACTGGACCGGATTATATCCATTTGATGAGATTTTGTTTCCGTCTACACTTACGTTCCCGTTGTAGTTCTTCTCATATCCTGCCAGAATCCTGCACAGGGTTGATTTGCCACATCCGCTGTCTCCTACAAGTCCTAAAACTTCCCCGCTGCCAAGGGAAATATCCACATCCTGCAAAATCAGATTGTTCTCATTGTAGCCGAAACTGATATTCTCGCCTTTAAGATACATTATTGCACCTCACCATTCCGCCATCGAACATTTTTAGTTCGGGAACGCATTTTGAGCAAACTTCGCCTCTTGTGGAGCATCTTTCATAAAAGAAGCATCCTTCGGGCACTTCATCCTGCATTGGCTGGTGACCTTTTATGCTCTGGAACTTGTTCTGTGGCAGGGCATTCCATAGTGCTTTTGTGTATTGATGCCTCAGTTTTTCTCCTTCTCCTGAAAAGTCCTCTGTGTTTGCAATCTCTAAGATCGTGCCAGCGTAAAAGATGGCGATCTTATCAGAGATCTTTAATGCAGCTTCGATGTCATGAGTGATGAGAATAACTGCATATCCACGGTTTGCCATATCTTTGAAATAGCCTAAAGTTTCATTCAGGTTCTTTTCATCAAGTCCCGGTGTAGGTTCATCTGCTATCACTATCTTTGAGGAACTCATCACAGCAGTTGACACAAGTACTCTTCTGATCATTCCTCCGGAAAGTTCATGAGGAAACATCCTTTCAACTTCAGGTTTCAGGTCATATTTCCTGAAAATATCTTTCAGAAGCTTCTTTTTGGAATCAGAGTTTTCATCATCAACACTTCCGATGACCTGACTGAAAATTCTCATCAAAGGATCAAGATATGTGGTTGACTGTGGAATAAGGACAATTTCCTTGCCTCTGAGTTCCTCTTTCTTTTTTTGTGTCAAATCCTTGCCATCATATTCCATGATGCCGGTAAGCTTTGCGTTTGATGGAAGAATACCTAAAATAGAATGTGCCAGGAGACTTTTTCCGGAACCACTGGAACCTACAACAGCTAATATCTCACCACTGTAAGCTTCCATGCTTAAGTTAGATATTACCTTTAGCTCAGTTTGCCTGAGTCCTGAAGCATATTGAATGAAAGAAAGGGAAAGGTCCTTTACCTTTAACAGGGCTTCAGACTTTTCCTTTTTTTCTGCGGAAATTTGAGATGTATTTGTCATACTTCACCTCTTTTAATAATTTGATTGACTTATTGTTTGATTGATCAGTTGTTTGATCAGTTGTTTGATCAGTTGTTTGATTGATTGTTTGAATGATCGGTTGTTTGATTTTGCACGATTTGTTTTCACTTACTCGTGTGCTCTTTTAGGGTCCAGCAGCTTTCCCATATTTTCTCCGATCATGTCGAATGCAAGGATCACGATCAGAAGTGATAATCCAGGGAAGAATGCAAGCCACCAGTATCCTGCAGATAGGTATTTCATTGATTCTGAAAGAATAATACCGATTGCAGGCTGATGTGGTGAAAGCCCGAAACCCAGGAATGTTACTGAAGCCTCATGCAGGATCGCATGTGGAAACATTACAATTGTACCCAACACGAACTGAGGGACTAGGTGGGGAAGAATATGTTTCTTAGCAATCCACCATCTTGATTTGCCAAAATTCCTTGATATATGGATGTATTCCTGGGTTTTTATCTGCTTGATCTCTGCTCTTACAACACGTGTGAGACTTGTCCAATGTGTTAACGCAACAGCTATGATAACTCCCGTTGCTCCTCCTCCAAGTCCCAGGGATATCAAAATAATCAACAGAAGATGTGGTATTGAAAGGAACAGGTCAACAAGCCATGACACGATTGAATCCTCGATTTTACCTATGCTTGAAAATAAACCCAATATCACACTGAACATAGTACTGATAGAAGAGGCTAAAGCCCCGATCACTATACTTAATCCCAGTCCTCCAAGGGTTCTTACGAACATATCCCTTCCCATCCAGTCAGTTCCGAAAGGATGTTCCAGGGAAGGTGCAAGATTCTTTGATTGAAAATCTGTGGACAATGCGTTATCGTCTATGAATGTGCTTGAAACCACGATTGCAATTAACAACACCGACAGGCAGCTTATTAGCATGATGGTTTTCTGTCGCAGGTTGAACCCTTTGAAAAGTCCTCTGTTAGCAGTTACAACAGCAGTGCTCATGTTCTCATCTCCTGCTGTTTTATTCTTGGGTCAACGAACTCGTAGATAATATCAGCTATCAGGTTACCTGAATAGACAAACAGGGCGCTGACGATAACAATTGCTAAAAGCAGAGGTACATCAGATCTTAAGCCTGCTGCTACTGCAGCCTGACCTATACCAGGATAAGAGAAAACCTGTTCTACCAGAACAGCCCCGCCAAATAGTTCACTGAATCCCAGGAACTGTAATGTAATGGCAGGAAGTGCAACATTCCTGATTCCATGCCTTTTTACAAGGTCAAATCCTTTTTCTCCTCTTGCCTTTGCAAATAATACGTAATCACTTTCCATTACCTCGATTAGTTTTTCACGGGTGAACATTGCGATTGAAGCAACTCCAAGCAAGCTAAGGGTAACAGTTGGGAGTATCAAATGGTGTATACGATCAAAAATAGTCACATCTTCACTTGCAACACCTATGGGCACACTGAGTCCAACAGGGAACCAACCCAAATTCACTGCAAATATCAATAAGAAGATCAATGCCAGCCAGAATGTTGGGGCGGCAAGCAGAATATAACAGTAAACTTTTATTGCTTTATCGATAAAGGTTCCGTTCTTCATTCCTGCTATTATTCCTAAAGCAAAACCAAGAACTCCTGATAGCAGCCATGAAGAAGCCATGAGTATAAGTGAAGCTGCAAACCGTTCTTTAATAACATCTGTTACAGGCATCCTGTATATCAGTGAAGTGCCAAGATCACCTTTGAGCATGTTCTCAGCCCAGTTCAGGAATTTTTCATGTGCAGGAGTATTGACTCCCCAGTATTCTTCCAGCTTTGCTTTTTGTTCCGGCTGAATGCTCATTTCTCCTATATAGGCCCTTACAGGGTCTATGGGAGATTGCTCTACGATCCAGAAACTGGCAATACAAACAACAATTAAAAGGAAAACTAATTTGAGGGTTTTTTTCCCCATAAAAATACTTAATTTCCTGTAATTCACAATTTTTTACCTCCAATATCCATTCCAGCAAGTTTGTAGGTTCTTGTGGGTTCTTGTGATTTCTTGTGGATTTGATTTTTGAAAAGCAAATTAAATGATTAAAAAAGGTTGAACTGAGGGGATATGTTACCCTCAGTTTCATAAACCCTCAAATTTAGTTTTCCGTGCGTTTCCATTCCAGGATATTTCCGAAAATATCAGCACCATGTGGCTGTATTTTTGGAGTTCCTATGTCGAGGTCCTCGTCCATGATATAGAGGTAATCAAGTGTTGCCATCCACATCCAGGTGGCATCGCCTTTTGGAGAGAAGCCGGTTTCGCCGTCCCATGCTGCAAGCTGCCAGTTCTCATTTGCAACTTCCTGATCGGAACTGGTTATTGCAGTTCTTAAATAGGAGTCAACGGTCGGGTTGCTGTACATTATTATGTTGTTGTAGCTTGAAGGGTCGTAGCTTTCACTGTAGTATTTCAGGTACAGGTCGGTTGGGTCAAGTGAACCGTAACCGAAAACTACCGGAGTTGAAAGAGCAAGTGTGTCGATCTTGTCCCAGCTTGCACCCTCTGGAATTATGTTAATTCCCAGTTCTTTTGCTTCTTCAGAAATAGCAACAGCAAGAGCCTGTCTTTCCTGTGCGCTTGCGGAGTATAGGAGAGTAAATTCAGCCTTTACACCGTCCTTTTCGACAATTCCATCGCCATCGGTATCTTCCCATCCGGCATCGCTTAAGATCTTCTTTGCTTCTTCAACATTTCCGTCTTCAATAATGGCTTCCTTGTTTCCCCATGGAAGTTTGTCAACACCGGTGAATTCTTCTTCACCCTGTCCGTTAAGTGCACCATCAACAAGGGTCTGCCTGTCAATTCCTATGTTCAGCGCTTTTCTGATAGCTACGTCTGATGTCACATCGTTTCCAATTGCATATCCATCCTCAGATGTTTCGCCTGTGTTTGGTTCCATCGGGAAACTGATTCCGCGGGCATCAATGGACTCAAGAGCTACTATCTTCATTCCGTCAACTTTCTGGTTTGCATAGGATGCTGGAATTTCAGCCAGGTCTATCTGACCGGATTTAGCGGCTGCAAAAGCAGTATCTGCTTCCATGAATACAATGGTAAGTTTTTTGAAGTAAGGCTCGTCTCCGTAATAATCAGGATTTGCTTCCAGAATTACCTGCTGTCCTTTATCCCACTGTACAAATTCGTAAGGACCGGAACCTATCGGGTTCTGACCATAGTTCTCATCGTATGCGTGTTCAGGGACAATTCCAATGACTGCCAGTTTGTTGATAAATGTAGCCTGATTGTCGTCCAGTTTGAACTCAATGGTGTAATCATCTGTAGCTGTGGATTTTTCAAGCATGGAAAGGTCCACATCTCCACCAGTTTCCGCTGCGGTGTTGAATGTGAATGCTACGTCTTCGGCTGTCAGTGGCTCATCGTCATGGAATTTTACATCATCCCTGATTGTGACAGTCCATGTCAATCCGTCTTCGCTAACAGAGTAATCTGTAGCAAGGTCGTTGATAAGTGTTCCAGTACTGTCTCTTTTAAAAAGAGTGCTCTGGATCAAAGGTTCATGGTTGTAACCCCATCCCGTAATTGGATTAAATCCGGATTCAGGTTCTCCGCCATGTGTTCCAACTGCGGCGACCAATTCATAATTCTCTGTTCCTGTTGTTTCTTCTGTACCTGCGATTTCCTGATCGGTGTCTGTGCATCCGGAAATTGCAACTACTCCGATTAATAGCATTCCTGCCAGTAAAATGCTCAATGATTTTTTCATCATAAGTGCCTCTTGTTATCTTTTGTGGTTCTAACCTGTTTGTTCACACCTCCTGCTTTTTTGGATTTAAATGGATATTCAGGAAAATGTGGTATTACAAGTATTAATGTTATTTTTATCTAGTAAACGATTTGTGATAAATTATATTGATATTTAATACTTTTGTTTTAATTAGTAATACTATACTGAATTGAAGTTAATTTTGGTATATTCTATGCCTATTTAGAACATTTCAGTTACCTGTATAGCAGTTTTTAACGTTATGAATATAAATTGGAGATACAATATTCTATATATAGGGCAAATTCAGGGAGGAGTAAGGTTATGGCTGAAAATAACTGTGGCAACTGCAAATTGAGACTAAAATATGATGAAAAGCCAAAGTCGTTCTTAGGACGATTCTGGCGCTGGCACATCAATTTCTGTCCCGGGTGGAAAAAGTATTTTACTTCACTTCCACGAGAGGAAAAGTCAGAAGTTGCTGCTAAATATGATTTTAAAAAGTATCAGTAGATGAATTATATTTGGGTGAAAAATGCAAAACCATTTGATATATTCCGATAAACTTGTAATGTAGACGATAAAGGCATACGTCTTAAGAAATACTATTTTCCATTAGGGCAGGCAAAGTTTGTGAAGTTTCAGGACATACTCAGAATGGAGGAACGACAGCCAACTTTAGCCAATGGAAAGTGGAGATATTGGGGTTCTGGTGATTTTGTAACCTGGTTCCCTCTGGATTGGAGCAGGTCAGGCAGAGATCTTATATTTTTCATCAAAATGTCAACCCAGAGCACACGAATCGGTTTTACTGTTGAGGATTCAAAGGCTTTTATCGAAGCAGTTGAGTCTAAAGGAATAAGGATAGAAAAATCATAACAATTATTCTGAGGACCTTCAACAATGCTTTTCCTCAATTTTATGTATGAAAAGCATTTAAACAAGGAGTTTTAATTAGGCAGAAGAATAATCATGCTCATTGACAGGAAAAAAGAAAAGATACTTGCAATCATCACGGCTCCTGTTATGCTAATTGCCATTGGGATGATATTTTTCTATGTGCCCCAGATGAAAGGCAATGCCGGTGAGATACTTGACAGCAGTTTTAAGATATTCTATTTCCACCTGCCGATAGCTATGGTAGCTTATCTTGCGTTCACCGTTGTTTTCATTGCCAGCATAATGCAGCTGAAAGGAAACAGCAGCAAATGGGACATCGTTGCCCATTCAGCCGCCGAGGTAGGTGTGGTCTTTGCATTCCTTGTACTTGTCACAGGTTCCATATGGGCAAAGGCAACATGGGGATGGTACTGGATATGGGAGCCAAGGCTCACAACCTCACTTGCACTTTTCCTTGTCTATCTTGCCTACCTGATGCTACGTCAGGCACTTGAGGAACCTGAAAAAAGAGCACGCTTTGCGGCTGTCTTTGGAATTATTGGATTCATGTCAGTTCCACTGAGTTTCCTATCCATCAGGCTGTGGCGTTCAGCTCATCCTCTGATGTTCGGTGGCTCTTCATATGGAAGCAGTGGCGGTGGACTTGAAGGAACTTCACTTCAGTTGACACTTGCAGTTAACATGCTGGCTTTTGCTTTGCTATTTGTTTCAATGTTAGTTTACAGAATTAATAACGAAGCATTGAAGGAAGAGCTTGAGGAAATGAAGTACAGCCACTCATGATTTAAGGACTCTGTAGAAGTACTATTCATGTTGTTGATACAGCCTTTGCTCTTTTTTATTTCCACAAACACAATTGTCACTCTTAAAATAAGGCAACCATCCGCCGAAGGCGGCACATTTCCATTATGCTGAATTGATAGTTATCTGAAGACCATTGTATTTGCATAGAATGTTACAGAAGTTCTGCGAAGATAGGATTCAAAAGTATTGCACAGATAATTCTGTTTTGTATTGTGGGAAAACGCCGGCTTCGCCGGACCCTCCGGGCTAAATCCAGTAATTCATGATATGCGAGTAGTCGTCTTAAGAAAAAGCATATAAGCTCCTGCTATCAATACTCCTGCATGTTGTTCGAACCTATTATGCTGGGGAACATGGAAGTACCCAATCGTTTTGTACGTTCTGCTACCCATGAGTGGATGGCAGAGTCCGATGGCACACCAACCGACAGGATTGGTAACATGTACGAAGAGCTTGCACGTGGAGAAGTTGGGCTCATAATCACCGGATATGCATACGTGAATCCAAACGGGAAGAGTGACGATAGACAGCAGGGAATCTATGATGATAAGTTCATAGAACCTTACAGGAAGATAGTCTCAAGAGTACATGAACACGGAAGCAGGATAGTTGTCCAGATAGTCCACGGTGGCAGGCAGACAATGATCAGTGCAGAGTATCCGATAGTTCTTGCACCATCTGCTGTGACCAATAAAAGAAACGGCATGACCCCTGAGGAAATGACCGAGGAAGAAGTGCTTCAGACTATCGAGGACTTTGCCAACGCTGCAAGAAGGGCAAAGGAAGCCGGCTTTGATGGCGTTCAGTTACATGTTGCTCATGGTTTCCTGCTAAGCAATTTTATTTCTCCGTACACAAACAGGCGTAAGGACAGGTGGGGAGGTTCTACAGAAAAGAGGACACAGATTATCCTTGACATCATCAGCAGGATACATGAGATGATCGGTGATGAGTTCCCGATACTTGTCAAGCTCAATGCAACCGATGGTTTCCCGAAAGGAACAAAGAATGTACTTGATGCACCCGAGTGCGTAGAGATAGCAAAGATACTTGCTGCGAATGGTATCTGTGCAATAGAGGTCAGTGGTGGTATTGTTGAAGCCGGACAGCAGATGTTCAGAACAAAAATAAATAACGCTGATTCAGAAGCATACTACAGGGATTATTCTAAGATGATAAAGGAAGCAGTTGATGTTCCTGTAATGGTTGTAGGCGGTATACGCTCAAAGGCTGTCATGGAGCAGATGCTCGATGAAGGATATGCCGATATGGTATCAATATGCAGACCTCTCATTTGTGAACCTGATTTTGTGGCAAAGGTCAAAAGTGGTGATACAGAGGTCGCAAAATGTGTATCATGCAACCTGTGTTCCGATGAGAGTGGAATTAAGTGCAATTACGATTTTGATAGATCCGACCGTGCACAATCATAAGTGGGTTCCAGTTCATTCAGGAACTCTACAAGGCGGGTGTGGTTCTCGATAACCATGTCTGCCTGATGGAATTTTTGAGCATCAAGATACGTGGGTACTGCCAGACAGCATATCCCTGCACCCTTTGCGGATTCAACTCCCATGGGTGCATTTTCTATCACAATTGCTTCAGTACCGGAGATGCCAAGCATTTCAATGGATTTGAGATATGGGTCAGGCTCCGGTTTACCATGTTCTACATCATCAGCAGTAACGATGACGCTGAATACTCCGGGATACTTCGAATTGATAATATCATGAACTATCGGCCTGTCAGAACCGGAAACTACGGCAAGGTCGAACCTGCCTTTAAGACCCCGGAGGCATTCCTGCATCCCATCGAATACTTTTATCTCTGCTATCCGATTAAACTCTGCAATATATCTCTCAACGATATCCGATATGTCGAACCGGGATGCATCTCCTGCTCCTTTCTTAAGCAGGAACTCCACGATGTCCACTGTCCTTTCACCTTCTCTCTCGAAGATGTCCTGCTTGTCCATCTCAACCCCTATCTCATCGAATATATGCTGGACAGCTTCCGCATGATATGACATAGAATCAACCAGCACGCCATCCATATCGAATATTACAGCTTTTAACAAATCATCACCATTGTGGAGGAAGCATCGGTTTGCATTGTATAAACCATTTTTGTCGTTGTCATTATTACAACATTAGCAATTTGTTGAATAAAAACAGAGAGTATTTATTTAGTGTATACTAAAATCTAAGATGAATGTGGTAGTGATGGCTAAATCTTGTACAATATGTGGAAAAAAACTTTCATTTTTGTCTTCATTAGGCACCTCAATTTGCAAAGAATGTACACTTAAACAAAAAGAGGAAGAAGCCCAAAAGAAGGCTAAATTATACTCCGAGCGTACAAAAATAATGCAAGAAATAGTTGCAACAAAGTCTGTTGATGATAAACAGCTTGAAATCTTAAAAAAGCATCCGAAACATGATTTGATTGAATTATACAATGAAATATTTGAGAACTTTGAATCTGATGATGAATTAGATGAAAATGAATTAGAGTCACTTCAAACGATAAAGTCATCACTAGATTTGTCTAATGAAGATGTTAATTACGAAACACGTGTTATGCCTTATCATTATGTTTACATGATAAAGCATGAAAATCAATTACCTACTGTTAATTTTTCTTATGCTGATGATGCATCATCAGTCATTTTGAAAAAAGGGGAAGAAGCTCATTTTGCTACTCCTTCTGTTTTGAAAGAATTGAAAACAATTAATTTAGGTTATCAGGGTGGCTCACGTGGAGTTTCAATTAGAGTTATGAAAGGTGTTAGCTACAGAGTGGGATCACATAGTGGGCATGTAAAAAAAGAAGAAAAACTAGTAGAAAGCTCGCGTGGATATTTATTATTGACAAACAAGCGAATTTTTTTACATCCATTTCCTGGCTGTAAGCCAGTAAGTATCCCATTAAATAAGGTTCTTTCATATAATTGTTTTACTAATGGAATTGAACTTTATAAAGATGGCAGACAAAAAGGCTATTTTTTTGAAACAACTAATGAAGGAGCTTCAGAAATTATCGGAATGTGTCTTGGTTTCATGTATGAAAATAGTTAGTTCTTATTTCTGCTAATAATACTTCGATTTATAGTTCTATTGAAAATGATAGAATTCACTTGCTAAACTTATACGCCAAAAACGATCCTGAAATGTTATGCCATATACTGAACAAAGCACCCGGAAGAGCCGCCAGTGCAGAGAAATACTTCACCGCCAGTGCAACACTGAGCCCCGAATTCTGCATTCCAACTTCTATTGCAATAGTCCTTGCATCTTTCTCATCAAGTCCCAGTATCTTTGAGAACAGGTAACCGCTGGCAAATCCAAATCCATTATGGAGTACAACCGCAACAATAGCCAGTTTTCCGGCAACGAGGATACTTTCTTTGTTCAGGGCGATTATTATTGCAATGATGAAGACTATCGTAGCTACAGATAATGCAGGGAAAGCATGTCTGAACCGCTCGATGTATTTGTCAAAGAATGTGTTCAGGATAATTCCAAGTGCCACAGGCACAAGTACTATTTTCACAATACTAAGCATCATGCTTCCAACTTCAACTGGCACTGCCTGTCCGATGTAAAGCCATGTGAGTGCAGGTGTTAGGATGAAAGCAAGCAGTGTGGAAACCGATGTGAGTGTGATGGACAGAGCCACATCTCCTTTTGCAAGGTAGCAAATTACATTTGATGCAGTTCCTCCGGGGCATGCTCCGAGAAGCACCATTCCTGCCATTATCTCAAGAGGGAGGTTAAGGGCGTAAGAAAGGATGAATGCGATAAGCGGCATCAGGATATACTGCAATGCGGTTCCGATAACTATGACCTTTGGTCTTTTGAGCACAAGCAGGAAATCATTTGCAGAAAGGGTGATTCCCATACCGAACATCACAACTCCCAGAAGAGGGGTTATAGCACTTTTGTATGGTGAGAAAATTGATGGATAGATGAAAGCCACAACTGAAAGCAGAATAGCCCATACAGGGAAGAGGGAGGTGAATTTCTTTATCATTGTATCGTTCCTGAGAAACGCATCTCTTGCGAAACTTTCCGTTCAATGTGGAACTATAATATAAATAGTACGTTTCCTTATTAATTGAACCATGAGACTGGACGCATACCTTGTTGAAACAGGACTCTTTAAGTCGCGAGGACGAGCCAAGACAGCCATACTCAATGGAAGTGTCCGGGTTGATGGTACAGTCGTCAAAAAGCCCTCAAAGGACATCAGCGCAGATTCTGGGGTTGATGTGGATGAGGGACTTGACATGCCACGCGGTTACTTCAAGCTCAAAAGGATTCAGGATGCAACAGGCGTGATATCTCCCGGTGATCGTGTGCTTGACCTTGGCTCCAGTGCAGGAGGATTTCTGATGATGGCATCTGAGATAGCCTCATCTGTAAAAGGTGTGGAATTCAGCAGAGATTTTGATACAGAACTAGGGAAAGTTGTCAGTGAAAAGGAAAATGTCACTGTGATGTTTGGTGATGTGTTCCAGATTCCTCTGAATGAGATGTCACCGGAGCCGGTTGATGTTATTCTCAGTGACATGACGCTCGAACCGATGGACTCACTGGCTGCTCTTGAGAGAGTTTTACCGCTGTTAAAGGACAATGGCAAGTTGCTTCAGGTCATCAAAATGGGAAAAGAGAAGAACAGTAAACCCATACTTGCTAAGGTTGAATCTCTCGGTGTAAAGATACTTGATGTTCTGGATTCGGACAGGCAGGAGATCTACATAATAGCACAGAAGACCGCACAGGATGCCAGGAAATAATCTGATAATCGAAAAATGAGTTGATTCAATGTCATACAGGATACTTGGAGAAGGAAAACCTGTCAGGTTGTTTGTGGCAGGTCTGCACGGTGATGAGTGGAAGGATACCTCTGACATCCTTGAGAATATCGAGGCTCCAAAGACTGGCACGCTTGCAGTGATTCATCTTGTCAGTGACGGGAATTATATCTCAACACTGGATGACAGGTATTTCACAGACATTGGCATTCCGATAATTGAAGCCGTTGAGCAGCTCAATCCGGAGGTCTACATTGAGATACATTCCTACTCCGCAGAGAACCTTGAGGCTCTGACAGGTGCGAACCGGCTTGACCGCATAGGTGTGCCGGCATTCAGCAGGCTTGACCATGATGTACTTCTGGGTTCAGTGGCACCTTACATTCGCAGGAAATATTTCCCGCAGGATGCGCTTTGTCTTACTTTCGAGATTCAGAAAGAAAATCCTGGATCAAAGGAATATGCGAGGACGATAATAAACAGGATGAAAGAGTTCACTTCACGGGATGAGTTCCTTAACTGCATGCTTGAAAGATATCCTAAACAGGCAAGAAAGGCAATTGATGATTATAAGAAATTCTACGGTCTTTCAGATGACCAGATATGATCGTGCAAAAGAGTGTCTCTACCGAATCCCTGTCATTAAAACTGTAAGGAAGTTTGTAAACGGATTTATTGTAATTCATGAATAACTGGATTTATCCCGAAGGGTCCGGCGAAGCCGGCGTTTTCCAAAAATACTGAACAAAATAATCTGCAAATATCCAGGGATACTTTCTTCGCATAATTTCTATGGAATTATTAGCCTAACTGCAATAGTCTCTGGAATACTCTTCTGTTCAGAAGCATTGGAATGTGCCGCCTGCGGCGGATGGTTGCTTTGTTTCTGGTTATTTTTGTGGAAACGAAAATGAGCAATTTTTATGTCACTCACGTTAAAAAGGAATTCTGCAGAGTCAATGGCCAATATAATATTAAATCAATATCAAACTAAAAAGACTTCGATATAAACCCGAAAGGGTCCAATGCGGACAGCCACGGGTTGGAGGAAAGGAATAATCAAAAGATCTTCATGGCAGATTCGATCATGCCATGAAGGAATAGTATCCTACCATTGTAGCGGCAAGAGCTGTCAACATCGCTGCAAACTTACTGAGATTTATGTTGTTGTTGTAGTAGTGTTCTGTCATGATTTATCATGATATACTGCATGCTCATGGTATTTATACGTTTCGTCATTTATCATGATTAATCATTCTATTCATATACTCTAATAATTTCTCATACAAATATCCGAAAAAGAAGTTGATATATGTCACTTCTTTCCATGAATCAAAATGAACAAAACAAGTGACAACGACCCCAAAGAGAATGAAAAACCCGGTGTATTGACACTGCTATCTTCTTCGGTCATATTCTTTTCAGAACCAATACCTGCTTTTTCCTTGATAGATATCCAGCTTTCATCACCGAAGGAAAGATTCCATATTGAATGGTTCTCTGCGGCCAGGTAAGGTATATCCAGTTTCATAGGAGCGATACCTGATATTGGTATTGAGCCAAGACCATGGATGTATGAAAGGTGTACCGGTTCAAATTCAAGTACAGAACATTGTTCATTTACAAGGGTCATGGAACTGTTGATAACAACTTTCCTGTTTACAGGCGTGTCGTAACCGTCTTTCATAACTGTGATGTGATAGATGCCGTCCTTAAGTTTTAATGTTGTATTTGTCTGTATTGACATGTTCAGGCCATCAACATATACCCAGGCACCAGCAACTGACGAGTTAATATTAAGTGTACTCATCCTTGAAATATATGCATATTTCAGGCTTGTATTGGTGACATCATAATAACTTATTCCCACATTGTCAGAGGGATCAAATTCTAAAGATGAATACCGGCCTGTGTCTTCTCCCCCTGTGCTTTCTCCCCCCGTTTCTTCTCCTATATCGACAGTCCTGACGTTCCAGGCAACACCATCATAGCAGGCGTACTTCAGGTCACCATTGCTATAGTCATAATAGCTAATTCCGGGGAAGCCGGCATTGTCAAAATCAACTGATGTTTCAAGACCTACATTCCCCTGGGTATCGACTTTTTGCACGATCCATTTGCTTTCGTTCTTGTATGCGTACTTCAGGTCGCCGTTGCTGCTATCGTAATAACTTATTCCGGGATATTTAGACTTATAGAGTTTAAGAGAGTTGTATTCTCCTACAAGTCCTTCACTGTCCACCACTTGAATATTCCACTTGCTGCCATCGTAATATGCGTATTTCAGGTCAAAATTGGTGCTGTCAAAATAACTTATCCCGGGATAACCCGGCGAGTAGAAATCAATAGAAGTATCCAGTCCCACGTATCCACTGTCAATGGTTTTTATGGTCCACACATTACCATTTTTATATGCATATTTCATCCCATTGTTGATGCTGTCATAATATGCTATTCCCGGACACCCTGACTGGTCAAATGCAAATGATGTATATCCGCCAACGTCCCCAATGTGGTCTACTATTTCTGTATTCCAGTAGCCTCCTATGGAGTGGGCAAATCTGAGATTACCATTGACCTTATCAAAATAACTGATGCCGGCGTTGCCATTATTATCTATATCAAGTGAGCTGTCAATACCTGAAAATCCATTGTTATCAACTGTCTGAATGGTCCACTTTCCATCACAGAGGTAGGCATATTTGAGAGTCACATCGGTGCTGTCAAAGTAAACAATAGCAGGGTTTCCTGCCGGATCATAAGCAAGTGATGTATATTCGCCTGCATCCCCACTATCATCCACAGTTTCGATTTGTGAAAAAAATGCACTGGCAGGCGAGATGGCCAGTGTAAGGGACAGGAGCAATGTAATAAGAATGATATGTTGTCCCTGTGGGATGTTTTTCATTAACATACCATTTTCTTATAATGTACAACGTATAAAAGTATTATTTAATATTTCGAAAAATAGTGAACTGTTATGAGATTCTTTGAAGTTAAAATGTTATATGTGAATAATCTATTCGTAAAATAAAATTATAAATATATTTTTTAGTGGTGTATTGTTATACTGGTTATATAACATTATATGTCCGGCAGACACGATAAGACTTGATCATAACAAAGATGAAAAATTAGAAATAAAAAAAGAATGGATGAAAAGAGGATAAAACCTCTTTACAACATACCTTCTGCATCGTAATTATGCACGTTGTGCTCAGGCTTGACATCCATCATAGCCTGTTCTCTTGCACGGAGCATATCATCAACACGAAGTACGATAATTGCTGCTTCTGATGCGGACTTGATAGCCTGCGTCTTGACTCTGAGAGGGTCGATGATACCTTTCTCAAGCATGTCAATAACATCTCCTGTTTCCACATCAAGACCTGCATTCTTCACAGTTGCGTGTTTTGCACGGAGGTTGATGATAGTGTCAATTGTATCGAAACCACAGTTCTCAGCAATTGCCTTTGGAAGCTCTTCAATAGCATCAGCGAATGCGCCGATTGCAAGCTGTTCACGGCCTTCCACACTAGCTGCATATTTCCTGAGTGCCTGTGCGACCTCTATCTCAGAAGCACCGCCGCCAGGAACAATAGTACCGTCCTCGTAAACTGACTTGACCACGTGGAGTGCATCATCGAACACACGCTCGATGTTGTCTGTAACGTGCTCTGTACCACCTTTAATGAGGATCGTCATGGTTCTTGCATCTTTGAATCCCTTGATGTAGGTCTTCTCTTCATGCTCGTCTTCCTGCTCGACAAGTTCTGCGAATCCCAGGTCGTCAGCTGTTATCTCATTGACATTCCTTACAAGAGTTGCACCGGTTGAGTATGAAAGTACTTCCATGTCCTCATCCTTGACACGCCTTGTTGCATACATGTTAGCTTCCTTGAAGAAGTGAAGTGCATAATCTTCCATCTTCTTTGAACAGAATACTACATTTGCTCCGGTATCAATGATCTTCTGGATAGTTGCCCTGAAGTTTGCTTTCTCCTGCTCCTTGAAATCGAAAAGCTGTTCAGCGCTGTCAACATGGAGTTTGGAATTTGTGTTAGTCTTTGCAAATACAAGGTCAGTATCAATAAGAGCGATCTTTGCATTCTCAATACGGCGTGGCATTTCATTGTGAAGTGCTTCTTTTCTTATGGATATACCGTTGATAAGTTCGGTATCGTCAAGAGTTCCGCCAACTTCCTTTGCCATTACGATGTCCTTGTCAACATCTACCTTGCCTTCATGCTCAATAGCATAGATAGCATCAACACAGATCTGTGCAAGGTGATCGCCTGCCATCTCGGATGCTTTTCCGGTGATGGATGTGTTTGCGATCTTCTCAAGCATATCCCTGTCAGTTTTCTCAATGGTGACTGCGTAGTTATTGAGTGTCTCAAGAGCTTTTTCGGTTGCCATTGCGTAACCTTTTACAAGGACAGTTGGGTGGACACCGGTCTCAATGAGCTTCTGTGCTTTATCAAGCAGTGCGCCTGCCAATACAACAGCACTGGTGGTACCGTCGCCTGCCATCTTTTCCTGGGTCTTTGCAACTTCTACGATCATTCTTGCGGTTGGGTGTTCTATCTCCATTTCCTCAAGAATTGTTGCACCATCATTTGTAAGGGTTATATCACCCATGATGTTTACCATCATCTTGTCCATGCCTTTTGGACCAAGGGTTGTTTTCACAATGCTTGCAACTGCCTTTGCAGAAGCGATGTTCATTGATAATGCGTCTTTGCCTGTTGTGCGCTCTTTACTAGGATCAACGATGTATATTGGTTGATTACCATATCCTGCCATGACTTCGAACCTCCAATAGTATAGATAAATAAATTATAGTAGTATGATTTGCCAGTATAATATACGAGTGAAACTAACTGTATGTGGTTCTATAAAAACATTGCGAGTATGGTCTTCCATCCACAGTCACTCTACTGTCTCTCTAGATGCACATCGCTACACATCTGTAGTTTTTTAATTATCCACTGGCATTCTCAAAGCATTTATCCCATTAGGACATATCTGCGGATTATGCTCACTTTCATAGGACTTGGCCTTTTTGACGAGAAAGATATCTCCCTGAAAGGACTTGAAGCTATAAAAAATGCTGATATGGTATTTGCTGAATTCTACACATCAAGACTGATGGGTAGCTCACTGGAAGAACTCGAATCACTTTACGGAAAAAAGATCAACCTGCTTTCCAGAGAAGATGTGGAAATATCCCCTGACTGGTTAGCCGAGGCAAAAGACAAGAATGTGGCTTTCCTCACAGGAGGAGACACCATGGTTTCCACAACCCACGTTGATCTGAGACTGCGTGCAAAGAACCTTGGTATTGAGACAAAACTCATACACGGTTCATCCATAGCCTCAGCGATCTGCGGACTGTCATGTCTTCAGAACTACCGCTTTGGAAAAGCATCAACCATTCCTCATCCATATACCAGCAGTCGCGGAGTCACAGTAGTATCAGAAACCCCTTATGATACTATAAAACTTAACAAAGAACACAATATGCATACTCTTGTTTTCCTCGACATCGACAAGGACAAAGGTTACATGACAGTGAACCAGGCTCTTTCCCTGCTTCTTCAGGTAGAGGAGAAACGAGGCGAAGGCATTATGGACAATGCCATTGCTGTGGGTATCGCAAGGGCAGGCTCAGAAGCACCAGTTGTTAAGGCGGGCTATGCCCATGCTTTAAAGGATGAGGATTTCGGAGAGCCTCTTCACATATTGGTTATCCCTGCATCACTTCATTTTATCGAAGCGGAAGCACTTGTAGGACTGCTGGGTGCACCTGCTGAGATACTCGAAGGTCTTGATGACTGATGGAAACTGAGGGAAGATATAATAATACATAATAAACATACTACCGAAGACCATGAATTTGAGGGATGAAAAATGGTAAGAGGTTCAGTAGGCGTTATTTTTGGAGAAACAGGAACCTTTGAGTTCAAAGTAATGGTTTTTGACAGTTCCAAAGTGTACAGGGGCGCATACGTCAAAGTATGGCATGATGCATCATCGGACGAGAAAGATCACACATGGGTACTTGGCCAGGTAATGGCCATCAAACGATATAGTGATTCATTCTCCATCGAAGAAGCAATGAAAGGACAGCGTGCAGATAAAAGTGATGATAAGATCGTTGCTGAAGTAGTGATAATCGGGTCAAGGGATGAGACCGGAATGCTGCGTGCACCTGTGATACCTTTCAGTCCTGGAAGCCCTATATTTGCAGCAGACGAGGGACTTACAAGATCAGTGCTTGGACTTACAGGCAACGAAATGAGTATCGGAATGCTTGAAGGCACAAATATCAAAGTACAGTTAAGTGTCAACAGTCTTGTGCAGAAACACTGCAGTATCCTTGCAAAGACCGGAAGCGGTAAGTCATATACTGCATCGGTTCTTCTGGAAGAGCTGCTTGATCATAATATTCCGCTCCTTATTCTTGATCCTCACAGTGAGTACTCATCTTTGAAAGTAGAAGGTGAAGGCAGCGAAGAGGATTTCAAGCGGTTCGGAGTCAAACCAAAAGGCTACGGGAACAGTATTAAAGTGTATACTCCTGCAAGCAGGACAATAAACCCTGATGCAGATGAGCTTTTCAGGCTTAATGGAATGAACCTTACGGTAAAGGATCTGACTTCAATTTTCCCTGATAATTTCTCAACCACACACACCGGTATATTGTACGAAGCAATCCAGAAAGTGCGTGCAGAGATGGAGACATACACCATCGAGGATATTATCTTCGAGGTCGGCAACGATAAGAGCAAGGCAAAGTGGAATGTTATCAATGTCCTGGAACAGATAAGGGATACTAATATACTATCACCAAATCCAACTTCCATAACAGAGTTGTTCCAGAAGGGAAAAGCCGCTGTAATTGACTTCAAGGGAGTAGCTCCGGAACTTCAGAGTATGATAGTCGCCAGCCTTTGTTCAAGTCTTTTCGAGGCCCGCAAGTTAAATCAGATCCCGCCTGGAATGCTTGTTGTTGAGGAAGCTCATAACTACGCACCTGAAAAAGGTTTCAGCAAGACAACAAGTACGGATATTCTCAGGACCATTGCGTCCGAGGGTCGTAAGTTCGGTCTTGGAATGATGGTCATATCCCAGAGACCTGCAAGGGTTGACAAGAATGTACTCTCACAGTGTGGAACCCAGGTTATAATGAAGGTCACAAACCCTAACGACCTTAAGGCTATAAGCAAGGGTCTTGAGGGTGTTACATCCTATGTTGAGGAAGAGCTTATGCGTCTGCCTCCGGGTGTTGCAATGCTTGTGAGCAATGAGATAGAAAGACCTGTGCTTGTTGACATCAGGATAAGAAAATCCAAGCATGGTGGTGAATCTGTCAATGTTCTCAAGGCCGCAAGGACTGTAACTCCGCCACCACCGGAGTTTGCAGCAAATCAGGTGCCTGAGCCGGTAACTCCTGCTGCGGTCCGCAGACCTGTGCCGGCTGTAAACACAGTTCAAGCGCATGAACATGAACACGATGTTCTGGATATTCCGGTAGTCGATTCTCCCGGACAGGACACAAGTTTCACACCTCCTCCAAAGAGACAGCCTTCAAGACCGCCACGCGTTGAGTCCTCAAATGAGGAGACCGAAGGTGGAGGAAAGTTGTTCAAGAAGCTTTTCCGGGCGAACAGATAATTAACCATGAGTACAGTTGAACAGGGTGATCGAGATGGCTGCAGACCTGAATGAAAAAGTTAAGAGATATGAGCGACTATTAAGGGAAGCTCTGGAAAAGGCTAAAGTTGCCCCGATCCCGCAATCTCATATGTATACAGTGGCCGGAGATTATCGAAATATGGCAAGTTCATACTATAACGATGGTCTTCACTTTGTTGAAATTGATGACCCTGTCAATGCCCTGGTCTGTTTCAGTTACGGACATGCATGGCTTGACGCAGGAGCAAGACTTGGCCTGTTTGACGTCGATGATGACGTGTTGTTTACAATATGAAATATATGTATCATTAGTTATATTAAATTGAAGAAGAAATGAAGTTTAAATCGGAGAGATCTAATGTCAAATTATCATGTTACACTTGAAGCCGCCTGGTTGGTTAGAGACGTAAAATCCGCAGATGATGCAATAGGTGTTGCAATTTCTGAAGCAGGAAAGCGCCTGAATCCTAAACTGGATTATGTGGAGGTAGACATCGGAACAACCTTCTGTCCTGCATGTGAAGAGCCTATCAGCAGTGTTTTCATTGCCGCTAATACCGCAATTGTCGGTCTTGTTCTTGAAATGAAGGTTTTTGATGCAGAAAGTCAGGAGCACGCATCCAGAATTGCAAAATCGGTCATCGGTCGTGCATTAAGAGATGTTCCTCTTGCTGTTGTCGATGTCGAGGAATTCGAGTAAGGTGTTCTTATGGACCGGGCAATCACTGTTGTAGGACATGCGGCAATAGACCTTCTTTTTGATGTTGAGAACATTGCGGTCCACAATGAATCCCATCCTATTATCGATTATAACCAGTACTATGGTGGCGGAGCTGCCAATATTGCCATAGCTATCGCAATACTTGGCGGAAATGCCCAGCTTATAGCCGCAGTTGGAGGAGATTTTGCTTCATCTGGCTACGAGGCAGAACTTGAGAAGCACAGCGTTGACCTGTCACTTCTTTACAGGTTCCCTGAGCATAAAAGTACAAGAGCCTTTGTGTTCACTGACAGGGAACACAATCAGAGCACATATTTCCACTGGGGAGCATCCATTGAACTGAAAGAACTGGAACCGCCTGAAGTAGATTTCGTACATCTTGCAACATCAGATTCAACATACAACGCAAGGATCGCTAAAAAGGCAAAGTTCGTTTCATTTGATCCGGGACAGGATCTCATAACCTACTCAAGAGAAAACCTTGAAAGCATCCTTGAAAACACCAATATTCTCTTTACAAACAAGCATGAGATCCAGCGTGTCTGTGACATGACCGAAAAATCCATGGATGATATTCTCAGCATGATCGAGACTGTAGTTGTTACTTATGATGCAAGCGGCAGTAAGATATACAACAATGGAACTGAAGTAACAATCCCTGTGGTCACCGTAAAAGCACTTGACCCGACCGGTGCAGGCGACGCTTACAGAGCCGGATTCCTTCTCGCATACACACGCGGCTACCCGCTGGAAGTATGTGGTAAGATCGGTTCCACAGTTGCTTCTTTCGCTGTGCAGAACATCGGGTGCCAGACAGACCTTCCAACATGGGACGAGATGAAGGCACGTTACGAAGAGAATTTCGGTAAACTTGAACTTCCGGCTTAGGTTGCAGGATAGTTCATTCCTTTTCCTTTTTTTAAATTACTGCTCTGTAGACCTCCTGTTTACATGGTGACATAAAAATTGCTCATTTTCGTTTCCACAAAAACAACCTGTAGTCTAAAAACAAAGCAACCATCCGCCGAAGGCGGCACATTCCGATGCTTCTAAACAGAAGAGTATTCCAGAGACTATTGCGGTTAGGCTAATAATTCTACGAAAGTCTGCAAGCAATATGGTATTATGCAGGATATTTTGTTTATTCTGATGGGAAAACGCCGGCTTCGCCGGACCCTTCGGGACAATTCTAGTTATTCATGATATATGATGAATCGATTTACTGCTTCCTTTAAGTTTTAATAGCAGGATTTCAACAGTGTAGGAATTACTTTACACAGCCAAATTTCATGGATTTTATACATATGAAACTTATTCTGGCAACATTTAAATAAATTCAACTATCTATTTACTGCACAGTCGTTTGGAGTGGAGTAAAATCACATCTGATAAGGTAGCGCTTTCCTTAATTGCAATTGTATTTGTCATATTTACAATTGAGGGACTTTTCTATGCCAGTTTTCCAGGAGAAGATGAGATAATCACCGATGTAGATTATATTATAGATGAAAAAGAGGGACAATCAAACCGTGATGAATATAAAGCTGTAACCGTGAACGTTGACAAACTTGGGGAAGCGCTTGATAGTGGTAATTTTAGTCTCAAGCTATTGGATGAAAACGTAGATATCATCATCTTCGAATCAAAGAAAGAAGAGGGTTACTATCGTGGATATGCCAATGGTGTAGCTGCCAACCAGGCTGAGTTCTACTGCGGGGAAGATTCATGTCATTGTTATGTTGATCTTGGAACCCGTTCCTATCATATAGTAAATACAGGGGAATTGGTCGGGAATGAAATGATTTACGTTGTTTACATGACCGATTATAAGAAAGAGGAACAAAGGCATAAGCAGTATCCTATCGATCCACTTACTTTTGAGATTAGCAATGAAGATACTCTAAAGCACAACATATCAATTGAGGTGTTCGATCCTTCAAACTCATTGATATTCAGTGAGGATTATTCCATATCTCCGGGTGAGGTCATAGTTTCTCCGAAGGTCAGTGAAGTTCTGGGCAAACACCGGTATGTTGTGGTACTTGATGGTGATTATGAATTTGAGGAATCTGCAACTGTGGCACGTTCTACGGGACTTGGCTCATCTGAAAAATTATACTTCAATTTCATCAACAATTCAGAATATCCTATGGAAGTGGGAGTTGAAGTGGCCTGATATTTGCTAAAATAGCCTTTTGATGAATATTTATAAAAATAAATATCAAAGACTTTTTATATACTAGCGATTATATAATATTCGATGATGGAATCCCGGGATCTAATAATTGAAGAATCAATTCCAGTTGAAAATGAAGAAGTCTACAAAAAAGACAAAGGACCTTCCAGATTATCCACTTTAGTTACTAATATCAAGTCTGGAATCCATTCCATAAGATATCCACGTACAAGGCTTCCTGAGTATGATCATGAACTACATGGTCCTTTAGTGGAATTTGAAATTCCTGCCGGATATCAGGAAGTTGAGCGTTATTGGGTGAACGAACCTTACTCATTTATCATCATACTGGAACGAGGGAACATCTTTTATTATCACGTGGTTGAGCCAATGCTCACCTTATATGAAAAGGACATTCTTGAAAGAGTATATGATGACCTCCAGGATATTCTCAGTCTTGGCGGTGTCAGCACGGATAGAAACAAGGAAACCGTGCTCATGGAGCATGCCCTTACTCTTTTTAACAGATACCATGCAAGTCTGGAAATATCTTCGACCTACCGCATATTCTACTACCTGAAACGTAATTTCCTTGGTCATGACCGTATAAACTCGCTGATGCTGGACCCCGGCATAGAGGATATTTCCTGTGACGGAATAGAAATCCCGGTTTTCATGTATCATAACAAATACCGCAACATCAAGACCAATATTTCATTCTCTGAAGAGGAACTCAACTCTCTTGTGATAAAGCTCTGCCAGAAAAGCGGCAAGCACATCTCTGTTGGAGAGCCGATGGTGGATGCAACCCTCCCAGACGGTTCACGTCTTCAGGCAACCCTTGGAAAAGAGATCACAACAAGAGGCAGTTCTTTTACCATCAGGAAATTCCGTGGCGATCCTATCACACCAATCGATCTTGTGAATTATAACACATGTAACATCGAAATGATGGCATACTTCTGGCTTGCAATGGAAAATGGTGACTGTGCCATATTCGCAGGAGGAACCGCATCAGGAAAAACATCTTTGCTTAACGCAGTTTCACTTTTCATCCCACCGCTCTCAAAAGTAGTTTCTATTGAAGATACCAGGGAACTCACACTCCATCACGATAACTGGATAGCCGGTGTAACACGCAAACCACTTAATGTTAACAGTTTAGGCGAGATATCCATGTACGACCTGCTGCGTTCAGCTCTCAGGCAGAGACCTGAATACATACTTGTGGGAGAGATCAGGGGTGAGGAAGCCCTAACGCTTTTCCAGGCCATATCCACAGGACATGCCACATATTCCACAATGCACGCAGGTGATGTGCAGACCGTTGTCAACAGGCTTGACAGTCCTCCTCTTAACGTTCCTCATGTGATGCTTCAGTCACTCGATATCCTGAGTATTCAGATGCAGACATTCGTGAATAACAAAAGGGTCCGCAGAACGCAGAGCCTTGTGGAATTTACAGGTATAGACGCAAAGACCGGCTATATACGCATAAACGAACTCTACCGCTGGGATCCTATTAGTGATACCTTCATCAAGACCGGGGATTCGTACACATTGAACAAGGTTATGCTCGCCAGGGGATGGGACAGAACTAAGCTTCTGGATGAACTCGACAGAAGAGCCCGGATACTGACATATCTGCGCGATAAAAATATGAGGGACTACGTGCGCATATCCCTTGTAGTACAGGCTTACGATGCAAATCCTGATGGCGTTATCAATGCCATTGAAACAGACACTCTTCAGGAAATGATAGAACAGGGCATGTAGGAGATTCTGGAATGGATATCATCGATTCAGCCGCTCACCTGATATTTGGAAAATATGTGAGGAAAAATATTGATCGTTATGAGGATCATCGCCTGCTGCTGCGCAAAGCAGGCCTGGGTATGCTGATCGAACAATACATTGCTCAGACATATTTCTTTTCAGTTATCATGGCATTGTTTGCAGGCTTTATAGGACTGCTTGCCGGCTATTATCTTCTAGGGGACGTAAGGCCGTATATGCTGGGTGTTGGTACTGAAATCCCATGGGTGTGGTCCAATTTTCATTTATTGCTAAGTATAGGGCTGGCTGCTCTTTTCTCAGTGATAGCCTCCTCGCTGACATATTATATATTCATGTCAATACCTGAGGTCCAGGCGAATGTGAGAAGCACTCTTATCAATCAGTCACTTTCCCATACAACAGCATATCTTTATGCGATGAGCCATGGTGGAGGAATGAATCTTCTTGATATCATGAAATCACTGGCACAGAACTACTATATCTATGGTGCTGCAGCAGAGGAAGTTGGCTATATTGTAAAGGACATGGAATACTATGGGACCGATCTTCTCCAGGCTTTTGATCGTGCAGGACAGCGGACTCCTTCCAAGAAGTTCAAGGATTTCCTGGACGGTATGACATCCATTGTGACCAGTGGCGGTGATATCACTTCATACCTCAAGGCAAAGAATGAGCAGTATAGGCTTACCGCTACAAAAGAGCAGAAAATATTCTTTGAAACTCTCAGTGTGCTTGCAGAAGTGTATATATCGGCTTTCGTTGCAGGTCCGCTTTTCCTTATTACCATTCTTGTGGTTCTGGGACTTGTTAATTCAAGCTCGGCCAGCATTCTGAATTTAATAGTTTATCTGATAATCCCTCTGGGGACTGTGGTTTTCCTTCTCCTCTTAAACTCACTTACAAATGATAATCCAAAGATCCCTGATTTCTATGTTGTGGAAAAGAAACTTGATGCTTTTTCCCATGTGAAATTAATGGAGGGTGAACCCGATGAAGAGTCCAAAAGGAAAAAGATGCGCTATTATGCCAGACTTGTGAAGTTCATGGACAAAGTAACTCACCCTCTGGCAATGTTTACCAATAATCCGGTTTCAGTTCTATTGATCACTGTACCTGCATCATTATTGTACCTCTTCTATGCTGTTAATGAATACATAAATATTGCAAATATTCTCTATATTAACAGTTTCAACGTTCTGACCATCAGTATTATCGATGATCAGATATTCATAGCCCTCATTATTCTACTGGTTCCATACATTGTATTTGATGAACTGCGAACCTATCGTGTGAACCAGATAGAAAGCCATATTCCTGATTTTCTCAATAATCTTGCAAGTATAAACGAGGCTGGGATCCTTCTTGTTGATGCGATTGTCATGAGCATGCACCTTAAGATAGGCATTCTCCATTCCGAGGTGAAACGTCTTGTCAATGATATTTCATGGGGAGCAAAACTTGATGATGCACTGAAAAAATTCGAGTTCAGGATACGTACTGAAATGACCAGGCGTATCATTAACCTGATAATCAAAGCCAACGAGGCTACCGGTGATATCAAAAGCGTACTGGCAATAGCAGCGCATGACGCTGATATCCAGAGGCAGCTTAAAAAAGAACGTAATGCAGAGATGTTTGTTTACGTCTTTATCATCTACATTGCCTTTATGGTCTTCCTGTTCATTGTTTACATACTGGCAGCCTATTTCCTGCCGGCAATGCCCGTTTCTACTGAAGGTACCATTTCAGGGCTAAATCTGTCTGCTTCCTTTGACCTGGAAAAGTATACCCTGATATTTTTCCATGCAGCTATGATACAGGGGTTCTGCTCCGGCCTGGTGGCGGGAAAAATGGGTGGTGGAACCATTCATTCAGGTTACAAACATTCTGTAATGATGATGTCTATTGCTTACCTGCTGTTTGCATTCTTCATCTGAGGTGAAATACATGGGAACACAGTTTGATAATGTAAGATCCGGGATCATGAAAATGTTCCGTGATGAAAGCGCAGTATCCGAAATAATCGGTGAGATCCTTCTGACAGCAATAGCTGTGCTTGCATTTTCAGTGATAGCTGTGTTTGTTTTCTCATATCTTGAATCTGAAACTGCCGTGCATGCTGATGTAGATGGCTGGGTGGATGTGGATTCAGATACTATCTACCTGAGGCATTCGGGCGGAGAGAACATTGATCTGGATAAGGTTGAGATAGTACTCAATCTGAATGGCACGCGCAGGGATGTGTCCTCGTCACAGCTTAAACAGATAACCGGTAGCAATAGCTGGCATCTTGGACAGACCATCGCTATAGATACGGATGTCCTTTGGAATACAACCATCAATGAGGATGATTACGTTGGTATGGTCCTGCTGCAAACAGATTCAAATACTGTTATTGAGAGTGGATCACTTCTTGGAGAAGAAATAGGAATGGATTCTGGTTCAAGTGGCAATGGCAATGTAACAGTACCACAATATGATCCGGTTGCAGGTTTTACATATTCGCCTTCAAATCCTGGTGTACTTCAAACAGTTGCCTTCACCGATCAGTCATCTGATTCTGACGGAACTGTTGCAGGATGGTCATGGAACTTTGGTGATGGAGGAACTTCAACAAGTCAGGATCCTTCACACCAGTACTCTTCGGCAGGAACCTATACAGTAGCCCTTACTGTTACCGATAATGATGGAAATACGGACAGTACTACCAGGAGCGTAACTGTTGTGGCTCCTTCGGGTATCTTTGCAAACCGTATCACACTGAACAAACCGTCAATGGGCGGTGTAATAAAGGACGGCGGTTATATCAGTTTCATAAATGATGGTAATTACAGGTATGTAGACATAGACGGTACCAGATACAACCTGAACCAGAATGATGAGGTCAAACTTGAAGTTGTAAATGACCAGACATCAGGCACAATTTCAATGACCAGCAGTAATTCCCAGATATCAACCTTCAATCTGAACGTCAATCTGTACATAAATGGTGTATTGCAGGACACAGGTCAGGTTACAAGTATCTATGTTCAGCCAATATCAAATTACTATTCAACTTTAAGATATGAGCTTCCGTCACACAACAGTCAGGTGTATCTTGAAGCAGATGGCAGTGCGATAATTAACTGGCAGACCAACAATTCAGCTATTAACATTTCGAACATAGGATTCTATAGCTCAGGAAATACCCAGGTCAATTTCAATCCTTCAAGTACATATATTACCTGTAGTGGCTATTACGAGCTTTCGTCCCCTGAAGGAACAGAAGATCCGGAAGCTCCATCTGTTACTCCTGTTTCCAGATGGAAGTTCGATGAAGGTTCAGGGTCAGTTGCTTATGATAGTGTTGGTAGCAACGATGCATCTGTCAACGATGCAAAATGGTCAATTGGTACGGCAATAAATGATTCGGCGATGAATTTTGATGGAAATGGTGACTATCTTGTGGTTTCAGATGATAGCTCACTTGATTTTGATCAAAACCTGAGTCTGGTATTCTGGTTGAGGATTGCAAGTGACAGTAGTACATATTGTTTGATCGGCAAAGGAATCAATGATCAGGATAATTTCGAACTTTATGTAGTAAATGGAGAAATTGGCTTTGAATGGACAAGTTCAGGTTATCATTATGTTGAGACAACAGGAATGGATCTTCATAGAAATACCTGGTATCAGATCGGTGTTGTTGCTGACGGAAGCGACGTGAAATTCTATAAGGATGCAACATTTGTGGAGTCAATGTCTATGAATGGATTCTCACTTGTGCCCAATAATAATGATCTGTGGATTGGAAGGCAGAATTATGGAACCAATAATTTCTATTTCCGTGGTTATCTCGATGAGGTAGAGATCTATAATGTAACACTGGATGAGTCAGATATGGCTGCTTACTATGCGAGGACGAATCCATGAAAGGAATAATAAACATTATCCCGGCTATGCAGAGTTTCCGGAAAAGTATGAAAAGGATGATGTCCAGTGAAAATGCAATTTCTGCTGTGGTCTCTGCTGTACTCCTTTTTGGCATAGTGGTATCTGTGATAACGCTTGTTTATGTACAGTATATTCCTGAATGGAAAACATCTGCTGAACAGTCGCATATGGATGATGTCTTCTATGATATGGCAGGGATGAAAAATCAGCTTGATATACTTTCAGGTTATGCAAGAACTGAACCTTCAACAAGTCTCTCTGTAAGTGTTCCTATAAAGATGGGCGGCGCTTCGTTGCCAATGTTCAGTCCTGAGAAATCCAGTGGAAGGCTTACTATAAACGAGGCTGATTTTGGAATTAATCTTGTGGGGACCACCCCGGGAATAGATTTCAATAGTGATCCTCTGTTACTTGATCTTGGAGTTGTGAGTTACAGGTCTGATAATCACTATTTTGTAGACCAGAAATATGCCTATGAAGGTGGAGCTCTCATCCTTGCTCAGAACAGTTTCTCAATGATGCGTCTTGGTCCCCAGATGGATATCAGAAGAACAGAAAATTCCAGTAATATTACTGTGGAATTCAATGTGATCGACCTGAGCGGTCCCAGAAAATCTATTAGCAGTAATTCTATTGAGGAGATCAATTTCAGAACCAATGGTTCAGACTCTCTTTACTGGGATGGTGTCCTGTTCACTGATATGACAATGACCATTCAGACATCATATCCTTCGTCATGGGAAAGTTATTTTGAAACTCTGGCAGATGATGCAGGAATTGACCCTGCGGAATATTCTGTGAGTTCTAATAGCACTGCTGTTGTATTTTTCCTTGAAGGCAGTTCCGGGGAAGATATCAAGATAAATGTAACAAAGACATTTTTTGATGCAAGGCTGAATCTTTTGTCCTGAAGGTTCTGCAAAATTCCTGTTTATTCGAGTGACGACAACAATCCTCATATTCAGTTCCACAAAAACGATTGGAAGCTAAAAACAAAATAACCATCCGCCGAAGGTGGCACATTCCTATGATTCTGAACAGTAAATAATTGCAAAGACTATTGCACTCGTACAGAGAATTCTACAGGGAGTTTGTGAAGAATGTTTTTCGGGGTGGTATGCAGAATAGTTTGTTTATTCTTATTGGAAAATGCCGGCTTCGCCGGACCCTTCGGGATAATTCAAGTTATTCATGATCTACGGTAAATCAGTAAAGAAGATTGTTGCATTGTTATCTATGCTTATTTCAGCCTCCTCCTCTTTTAATCAATGCTTAGTTTCATCAATAATGAGTTCAAATCTTAAAATGGGGATTTCTGATGATAAAGGAAGCTATGCTCTATGGGAAACTTGGTGATGGTAAGGTTCAGTGCAATCTATGTGCTCACAGGTGCCGGATATCACCGGATAAGCGCGGGTTTTGTGCAGTGAGGGAGAACCGGGACGGGACTCTTTATACGTTGAACTATAATGTCGTTTCAAGTGAGGCTCTTGATCCTATTGAGAAAAAGCCTCTGTATCATTTTTATCCGGGTACTTCTGTTTATTCTCTAGGGACCATCGGTTGTAATTTCAGGTGCAAGCATTGTCAGAACTGGACAATTTCACAGATCAGCATAGATGAGGCTAATGCCATTGAAATGAGTCCTGAGATGGCTGTAAGAAGAGCTGTGGCTTCCGGTGCAAGGTCTATTGCGTGGACGTATAATGAGCCGACTATATGGTTCGAGTATACGTATGATTGCGCCAGGCTTGCAAAGGAAAAGGGACTTGCCACTGTTTATGTTACCAACGGGTACATAACTTCGGAAGCTCTGGAAACTATTGCTCCGTATCTTGATGCTTTCAGGGTTGATATCAAGGCTTTTACTGAAGAGTTCTACCGGGATATTGCAAGTGCGAAGCTTGCTCCGGTTCTTGAGTCTGCAAAACTTGCAAAGAAGCTTGGAATGCATGTGGAGGTTGTGAATCTGGTCATTCCAACCCTCAATGATTCTGAGAATGAGATATGCGCAATGTCAAAGTGGATATATGAGAACCTGGGTGCCGATACTCCTGTACATTTTACACGTTTCCATCCTTACTATAAGCTGCAGGATATCCGTTCCACTCCTCTTGAGACGCTTGAGATGGCTTATTCAATTGCAAAAGAAGAAGGCATGAGGTATGTGTACATAGGCAATGTTCCGGGAAATGGACATGAACATACTTTTTGTCCCGAATGTGGGGAATTGCTTATTAAAAGAGGAATGTTTGGAGTAGAGTCTTATGAACTGACAGATGAGCGTACTTGCCCGCGTTGCGGCACCCAAATCTGTGTTGCGTCAGACGATTAGGGCATGTCAGGGCATTATCTCTAAATATTCATTTAAAAAATAATGGGTGTGTAACTTTTTGATGTTACTGTATATTAAGCTAATACTGCTCTCTACCCCTTTGTTTCTACTGGAACATATATGTTGTACAATATATAATTATCATCATAATGATGAAGTAAAAATTTCGGGTAAATTTTGAGTAAAAATGGGGTCAAAACCGGGTAAAAATATGACCAAAAAAGCCGTGCAATCAAAAGGTTTAAAAGCAATAAGTGCATTAGAAGGATTCGCGCGTGAGCGCCATGCTGAGAGCCGCAATAACTCAGTTGGTAGAGTGTCTGGCTGTTAACCAGAATGTCACAGGTTCGAGCCCTGTTTGCGGCGCTTCAAACTTTTCTCGTATTGGGCCTGTAGCTTAGCCAGGTTAGAGCGCTCGGCTCATAACCGAGCGGTCACCGGTTCGAATCCGGTTAGGCCCACTTAAAAACTATGGGCAATTCAGTTCTATTAATAATTTTTGAGCACAATGTCTAAAAAACATAAATGTTCAAATAATATACATGAAATCTGGAAACCGATAGGATTTGTCAAACTATCTGTTCACTATTGAAAAAACACTTAACTTGAGTGTTGCTTCTACCTATCAAACGGAGGGTTAACAATTCTGCTGATTGTACAGTTACGGGTATTTCTTTTGATGAGCAGACTCTTGTGGACAGAACTGTGAATGAAAGACTTCCGTTCAAGTCTATTGGAAGGCAGTGGGGAAAGATACCAAACATGCCAAAAGGGAAAAACGATTATGAGCTCGATCTTGTGGCCCTTGACCCGGAAACAAAGAACATACTTTTCTGTGAATGCAAATGGCAAAAGCAGAAGATCAATGCAGATGTCTATTACAGTCTGAAAGAGAAGGCAGCTCATGTGAAATGGCTCCCTGAAAGAAATGAGCATTTTGCACTTATCAGCAAGTCCGGTTTTACTAAGAACTTGCATGAGATAGCAAAGCAGGAAAATGTTTTGCTGCTAACATTGGATGATTATCTTTCTGATTCTATTGTAGAGTGAGTGGCGAAATTGACGATTATAATTGATAATGCGATTCATAAACGGTTTATTCATCATTTTTTACTTTTATGTTCAGGCATAATTTTGCGACAGGTTCAAGTTTTTTCCAGATAACAGTTGCATCTTTTCTGAATATGCAGTTTTGGACTGTCTGTTCGCAAAACTGTCCGTCCATCTCATAGATAAAGAATCCTTCATCTCCGTTGGTTGAGATTACGTGATCTTTTCCTCGCAATTTTTTTGTTTCGATGATTGCAACCTCTTTTAGAATATCTAAAAGATTTGTTCCTTTTTTGACTTCTATCGTTTTAGTTGGAGCCAAGATATCGAGTGATCTGGCGACATCTTTATTGTTCAATTGGAGAACATGGGTTTTCCCATAGACGTTTCTCTTAACAAGATTTGCATCCTCCAGGATGTTAACATGCTTTGCTGCAACGGGTACAGATATTTTTTGCTCGCGAGCAATTTCAGAGATATGTTTTTCATTTTCAAATAAACTTTGAATGATAGATAATCTTGTTTTGCTATCAAGTGCATAGAATAATTTTAAAAAACTAGCTATCTCATCCTCTTTCATTTTTTCATTAGTATTATCAGTCATATTTCTTTAATAAAGATGAATGTCTATATATGTTTTACTTATTGTTCTTGCTTTAGTGTATCTTTCTGTGATCAATAAAGGTTCAAATCCTGAATACTTTTTTCAGGTGAGTTGTTGAAATAATTTATCCAGAAAATCACTTCATTGTAATCTCGAATATTTTTGGATATCAAAGTTTCCAAAAAATATTTTCTTTTATTGAGATTATCCTTCATATCATCTTCATTCCATCCTCTTCTAGTTTTTATTTCACCAAGGACTTTGGAATGGTGATATTCAAAATGATCATTTAGCTTGTTCCATATGAATACATCCTGAATATCAATTGATTCTGAAACACCTGTCACTTCAGCTATTTTTGATACTTTTCTTATTTCCGTTCCATTTTCAAACGTAGTTGACTGCATGCAGATTATATCCAGTGCTGTGAACATGGCTGCCGGAACATTAATCGGTGGATTGGTAAATCGGTTTATTACTTCTGTGGGAGAACCTGCATGGAAAGTTGAACAAGTGGCATGGCCCGCATTCATTGCCTGAAATAGTATTTGTGATTCACTTCCCCTGACTTCTCCAACCAGTAAATAGTCTGGTCTTTGTCTTAGTGATGCTCGCAGAAGATCTTCCAGATCAATGTTTCCAACGTTATCCTGTGAGATTCCTCCACGGGTAACCATTGGTATCCAGTTCTCATGCGGCAATTGTATTTCTCGCGTATCTTCTAAAGTTACGACTCTGATATTTAATGGAATAAACATACAAACTGCATTCATGGTAGATGTTTTTCCACTTGCTGTGCCGCCGCATATCAGGATGTTTTTTCCGTTTTCCATACAAAGCCAGAAATAAGCCATGATATCCGATGAAAACGTATTCCATGCAATGAGATCAAGAGGAGTTAAAGGTACTTTTTTTTGCTTTCTTATGCTGAAAGAACTTCCTTTTGGACTTATCTCGTGGCCATATGTGATATTGATCCTGGAACCATCCTGCATGACCGTGTCAAGTATCGGCGAGGATTTAGAAATATGCCGGGAGCTTTGGTGTGCAACCCTCATTACAAAAGCAGCTATATCTTCGTCATTTTCAAATGTGATGTTAGTTATGAGATTTCCATAGGATGAATGAAAAATATAAACAGGAATGCCTACTCCGTTGCACCATGCATCTTCGATATTAGGATCACGCATAATAGAACTTATCTTTCCAAAATCAATAAAGTCTCTTTTTATGTAGTAGAATATCTTTTCAAAAGAGTTTTCAGAAAGCTGGGAGTGATCGGAAAGCAAATTTTTTATTTTATCTTTGAGAAGCCTGTATTTATTATCCTTATCGATTTTATCCAGATCTCTCACATTCTTTAGGGTGAGCACATCACCTATTGTAAACAGAACTTCATCAAGTAATGATCTTTCTATTTCATCTAGTTCAGGTTCAGCAACATGATAAAATAGTTCATTATCATTTTTTAATATGGATATAAAGACATAAGGCTCATCGACCCAATAGCGTTCTATTTCTTCCGTATACATATCGGGTTCAAACGTTACAATAGGGTCAAGATTATCTGTTTCTTGAGAAATTATATCTGAAGATATTGTATTATTCTTTCTACTAAAGGATAACTCTCTTATCTTGTCAGATATTTTTTGCATTTTTATTGCTATCATTACTTAGTATTTAAGATTTTATATCTTTGTTCTTTTCTTTCGTTAATTTGTTTTTTATTTATATATCTCATCATCATAATTATGAGCACTTAGAGTACAATTTCACTATGTTTATATAGATGAAATATGTTTCTTTAAAAAATATTAACTAACATTAATTTAAGAGGTACATATGATAGTTAAAAAGATAACAAAATGTTTTTTGCTTTCATTGCTGATCTTATTTTTATGCGGAACCAATGCTTTAGGTTCTGATGAGATTACAGCTACAAGAAGCATATCAGACACGTCTGTAGATGCAGGTGATACTTTCACTGTGACAGTAGAACTTTATTTTAATGGAAATGTAGATGCTCCTGATGTAAGGGAAACTATTCCTTCAAGTTGGATCATTAGTGAAGTGGATTTTAATGATTTTACTTATACTGATGAAAATTCTGCCACATGGGTTATGATTGGAGATGTCAACCAAGGTGAAACATTAACTATTGTTTATGATGTAACAGTTCCAGAATCCATCTCCGATGGTATATATTCTATCTCAGGAATTACTTCTTTTATAGATCCTGATGTTCCAGTTGTTGGTGGAGGTCTTGGAAGAATTGAAATTCCAATTACAGGCGATACGCAAATCACTGTAGGTGAATCATCCTCATCCTCAACATCTTCTTCATCCTCATCCTCCAGCGGTGGAGGCGGAGGAGGTGGCGGTGGTGGAACCTCCGGGGAAGAGTATGAAAACATCCTGAAAAAGGAAGTAGAGACTGCATATATCAATAAGGGAAGCGGTATTAAGTATGAGTTCTCAGCGGATGAAAATGCAATTGATTACATACAGTTTACCGGTCTTAAAAACTCAGGGCAGATATCCACTACAATTGAAGTTCTAAAAGGAAGGTCAGCATTTGCAGATTCTGATGCACCAGGATTAATTTATCAGAATATGAACATCTGGGTAGGCAAAGTTGGTTTTGCAACATCTGATAACATTGAGGATCCTGTCATAGGATTCAGTGTTAAGAAAGAATGGATGGAAGAAAATGGCATTTCATCAGGTGATATCATTCTTTACAGATATTCAGATGATGTATGGAACAAACTTGACACAAGTTTACTTAGTGAAGATGATACCTGTGTTTACTTTGAGGCAAAAACACCGGGATTCTCTCCATTTGCAATCGCTGCATCAGTAAATGAAGAGACAACATCTGTTTCTTCATCTGCAGCTGAAGACGTGGGGAAACTTGAATCCACTACAGAAGACCCAGAAGAAACAACAACTCCTGTGGAATCAGCACAAAGTTCCCCTGGATTTGGAGTTTTAGCAAGTATTGCCGGAGTAACTATAGCTAGTATTTTTGCTACAATGAAAGGTAGAAGATAATTCTACCTTGTCTTCTGGCAGGAAAGTCTAACAGGTGAATAAGGGATGAAAAAAAGTAAAATCTTATTTCTTATTTTATTATTGTCCCTTTTCATGTTAGCTTTTTCTGCGCAAGCTTCAGAACAAAATCAGACTTCAACAGATGTTTCTGAAACTGAAACATATTCTGAAGCAACAGCAGTTTCTCTTTCTACTAAGATCAGTCCTTCAATATCCATAATCGTGACACCGGAAGCAATTGATTTCGGTAAATTATCCGCGGGCATGTCCAGTGAGGCACATAAACTTACAATATTCAATAAAGGTAATTCAAAGACCTATGTTACTTCTGAAGTCATTGATGTTGCAAAAGATCTTTATGTGGATGGACTGGAACTTGATAATTCTTCCTGGGTCAATTACAAAAAAGAAATATCAAAAGGAAGTTCTGTCGGATCCAGTGTGAAGCTGAATGTACCAGAAGACTTCGTTGGCATTGGTTCAATGGAAGGAAAATTGATCTTCTGGGCAGAACTGAGTGAGAACCATGCCCCGGTTCTCGAAAAAATAGGTGATATAAGTGTAAATAGTTCTGATATAGTAAAGATCGTTCTCCACGCTTCTGATGCGGATAATGATAAATTGACATATTCAACAACGTCTAAATTCGGAAGTTTTTATGGTAATGTCTTTGAATGGAACACAACAGGAATTGATGCTGGTACTTATAAGATCACATTCTCAGTTTCAGATGGATATTCTACGGATTCAGAAACCATAGTTGTTACCATTAAGAACGGAACTAACGATGTTTGTCCGATTGTGAATTTTACAGCTAATGTTACAAATGGAAAGATTCCGTTGAGGGTAATGTTCACTGCCCAGTCTGTGAATGCCACATCATGGAAATGGGACTTTGGAGATGGTAGTTCTTCAACAGATAAGAATGTTGAACACACATATACTGAAGCTGGAATCTATACTGTGTCTCTAGAAGCTGGAAACAATTCCGGTAAATGTATTGAGACAAAAGTAGATTACATCATTGCTTATCCGCGGATAATCATTTCTTTTATTTCCCCATCCAGTTCCTATATTACAGATCAGGCAGGAGCCTCAAGATTATTTGAAGTTACTACTGATGAAATTGCAAATATTACATGGATTCTTGATAATGTGAGTATTCAGGCAAACTGTAGTTCTATGAATGCTTCATATTATTGTTCTTCAGCAGAAAATGGATTGCATAATCTCACCATTTTTGCGGAAAACATGAACGGAACTGCACAAAAACAATGGACATGGAATGTGACTTTGTCCTCGGATAAAACTGATAGCAGCTCTTCAAGTGGAAGGTATGTTAGTGGAGGAGGATATTTTGGAGAAGATTATGATAATGTTCTGAATAAAGTATCCAAGAGTCAGAACGTACTGGCAAAAAAAATAACAACGTATTCTTTCAACTCCGAAGACAATCCTATAACATCCATCAGTTTCATCGCCTTGAAAAGTTCCGGCGTTGTAAGTACTACTATTGAAATATTAAAGGGAATTTCAACTTTGGTATCAGTATCTCCTCCAGGTGAGGTTTATATGTATATGAATATCTGGGTTGGTGATACAGGATTTGCAACTCCGGACAACATTGAAAATGCAGTGATTTCCTTTAAGGTTGAAAAATCATGGGTATCAGATAATGCTATCCAGCAATCAATGATTTCGATGTACAGATACAATGACAATGAATGGAAAAAGCTTGATACACAAAAAGTTAAAGAAGATAGTGATTATCTTTACTTTGAGTCCGAAACTCCTGGATTTTCACCATTTGCTATTACTGGTATCAGAAAAGAATCATCATCAGATACTGCGGTGAGTTCATTAAGATCAACATCAGAAGGTGAACTTTCTTCATCTGATGAATCCTCCAGTGTGGAATTGGTGCCAACCAATGCCTCATCATCAGGCATCGGTACATGGATATTGATATTCTGTTTATTCTTAATATTGATAGGTATTGGAATTTATATCGGTGAAAGAAAAGGCTTACTCTCTTTAAGGGAGAATAAATATGAAAATGTAGTCTTTAAAGACACGCTATCATGTGAAGTATCTCCCGATAGCTTTGCTTCATATTGTTTTTATGCTGAAGAAAACCCTGTGAGTTATGTCAACTTAAAAACGCAAGATTACTTTGATAATGTAGAAGTTAAGGTTGAAGTATTAAGAAAGCGCTCTCTTCTTGTAAAGAACAACCCTCCAGGAATCGTATACCAGCACATGAATATCTGGGTAGTTGCAGAAAGATTTGATCAATTGACATTGGATGTTCCTTTGATAGGCTTTAAGGTAAAACGTTCATGGGTTGAAGAAAATGAGATCGATATTTCATCTATAACTCTGTTCAGATATACAGATGATTTGTGGCAGAAACTGCCTACTGAGACAGTTGAAGAGACTGATGAGTATTTCATTTTTGAATCAGAAACACCTGGTTTTTCTTCATTTGCGATATGTAGTGTTTAGCATACTCCATAATATTGCAACTTTTAATTAGTATTTGAATATGTTATCTTGCATGATGCCATGTGTAAGTTAGATTTCAATCTTTATTTATTATTGCTCTTGTAATTTTAATTGAGAAGTTATTGTATGATCGAATTTTATATAGTTGTATTAAATTCCGGGTGGAGTAGTCATTAAACGTTCATTAAAAATATTCCTCTAGAGAATTTCGATTAACTCACATTTCTCTAGCTACTTATCACTAAAATTTAAATAATTTACAAATAAATTCATTACTATGGATGATTTAACTGATTTTGCTTTAAACGAAGAATACAAACGTCTTCAAGCAGTTGGTGACAAGCTTGCTGAAATTGAATCACTTATTGATTGGAAATCTTTTCGACCAATATTAGAATCAATGTACAATAATAGAACAGCTTCAGGCGGGAGGCCTGAAGCTGATGTTATTGTTATGTTCAAAATGCTTGTTTTGCAACAATGGCATGGCCTCTCTGATGCTGAACTCGAAAGACAATGCATTGATAGAATATCCTTTAGGAAATTTCTGGGATTTCCAGAATATGTACCAGACAGTACAACTGTCTGGTCATTCAGAAAGAGGATTTCAGAAAATGGTAAAGAGAACGAAATATGGAATGAAATGCAAAATCAACTTAATGCTCTTGGATTGAAGATCAAAAAAGGAATGATTCAAGATGCCACTTTTATTCATTCCAATCCAGGACACGCTAAAGCCGATAAACCCAGAGGAAAAGATGCTAAAACAGCAAGAAGCAAAGATGGAACATGGGCAAAAAAAGGTGGCAAATCTCACTTTGGATACAAGCTTCATACAATAATTGACAAGGACTATGAATTGATCCGAAGATTTGAAACAACAACTGCATCAGTACATGATTCACAGGTAGACCTCTCCAGAGAAGGTGAAGTTGTTTACAGGGACAAAGGATACTTTGGAGCAGTTGCAAAAGGCTATGCAGCAACAATGCAAAGGGCAGTGAGAGATCATCCATTAGAGATACGGGATGTTTTCAGAAATGAAAGAATTAGTGTGAAAAGAGTTCCGTGTGAAAGAGTATATGCAGTAACAAAAGAAGTATTCAAAGCAGGAAGAGTGCTTGTTACGACTGTGGAAAGGGTGAATGTAAAAATGTTGATGACTGCTTTTTCTTTTAATCTGCACCAATTAAGGACGCTAAAAAAGAAAGGAACAATTTAGGATAGCTGAAGCTATCCTATATTTTCAAGAAAATAAGGGAAAATCAAGGAAATTGGGTGTGAAATACAGACTGATATCTCTAATCATCTAAAAAATAAGGGGTTAATCTGAATCCTCTCTATTCATTTCTAATAATGCTGTTTATCTTCGTTTTTACCTCTGTTCCTGTATCCTGTATTTCATATGAAGAATTCAATGAGTCCTACTCACATAGTAAAGTTACCACTGACAGTTTACAGGAAACAATTCATAATTGGCTAAATGATGAGCAGCTTTTCCCTGAAGAATATAATCTGGAAATTGCAAAAGATGTTCAAACCGGTTATGGAAATGTAAGTTATTTCTCTATTACCAAAACAAGTGGAGAGCCAATTGATACCAATGATCTTATTATCGTAACTTTTAATCCCAATGCACGTGGGAATAAAACCAGAGTAATTTTACCCGGTGTAACAAACACAAAAACCCTTTTATTTACTGGAACATCGCCTTTCTGGAACGTGGGTAATTTCCCCACTGATGGCCAGTTTTTTGGAGTCTTTGTACTGGAACCCGGTATGACTATAATTGCTGACGAGTATTCCGTTTATGATGGTGCTACCTGGGAGCCAGATCAGGGCGAGTATGTGCTTGATGCAGATGGGCATATGACAGGTATGCAGGCAATGTTTGCTGACTGGGGCGATGATCCTGCAGATCCATGTGATGATTCATTACAACCCGGGGATGTTGTTTCTGTTATGCTTATTGATTCTTCAAAAAATGAGATCATTTTTGAACAGGAAGTTATTGTTTCAGGATATCCAAAGCAACCAATAAGGTTAGCAGAAGGTGGAGCTAATTTCAATATGAGTTCTTCTCTTGATAATGGATTTATCACTTTGGAATATCTGGGAGAGGCTTTTGTGTATTCAGAGAACATTGCTATTGAAGTTTCTCATGGTTTGCCTGTAATGAACGGATTCCTTGATAGTGATACTATTTCCTGTCCATTGAATTCTCCACTGTTGCCAGGGGATGTTATCAATGTCTCTTTTGAAACCTGGGTGTATGGTCCTAACAGCCAGGTACAAGGTGTTTTACTGGGCAGCCAGGTTGTTTGTAAAAGTGAAGTTTTCAGATTATCTGTAATAGATACTTCTTCCAATGAGATTCTTGATTCAGAACTTCTTGTCATGGATGGCGGTGTACTTCCCGATATAGTAGAGAAAGATGCACTGACATTAAAAGAACTCCAGACGTGGATACATCACTGGTTAAATGACATGTCAGAGCCACATGTATCGCCTTCTGCTGAGTTCCATATTGAATTACACAAAGATGTTGATTCTGAATATGGTAACCTTAGTTATCTAAGCATCCAGCAAACAGCAGGAGATGTAATTCACACAAAGGATCTGGAGATCATCACTACAAATCCGAATGCAAGAGGGTCCAATAAAACCATGGAAATCCTGCCAAATGTAGATAACACAAATACGTTATCTTTCGTCGGTGTATCTCCTTTTCTGAATCTGGGCAATTTCCCTACAACGGGACAATTCTTTGGGGAATTTGTGATGGAGCCGGGGATTACTATTGTTGCTGATGAGTATTCCAATTATGCTGGCGCAACCTGGAACCATGATGAAGGTGACTATGATTTAGATCCTGATGGACATATGACTGGTATGCAGGCAATGTTTGCTGACTGGGGTGATGATCCTGCAGATCCATCTGATGATTCCCTTTCTTCTGGAGAATCAGTGAATATCAAAATTATTTATACACCAACAGGCAAGATACTTTTTGATGATAATGTCACAGTTAATGAAGATACTGAAACCTATTATCCTTATCTGGTCTCTGATTTTGATGCTGATGTTTCACTAATTGGAAACAATATTACCTTTGTTTATGAAGGTGGCTATCCACTGTATGTTGAGCAATTAAAGTAATATGTATGACAGGTGAACCTACATTAATAGAAACAATAGGTAAAAGTGAAATTGATTTCTCTATTTCAGATTCTTCATATAATAATGTTGCAATGGACAAACATCTATTGAACCAGGGAGATGTGATTGAAATTAATTTTTCAACATTAGAAGCTTCAAATTCAGACAGTGGAAGATTCATGCTTGGAAAGCTTATTTTATATGAGGGAGATACGGTCACTTTCATGCTGATCGATACAGATACAGGGCAAGTGGTAAATGTTCAGGAGCTGGAAATGAGTGATTGATTTTACCTTAAACATTAGTTCTGTAGAAATCCTGTCATTAAATCTAAAAGGAATTAATAAAACGATTTATTGCAAATCATAGATTACCAGAATTATTCCGAAATGTTCGGCGAAGCCAGCGCTTTTCCACAATACAAAAAGTGATCATGGTGTACTGAAATAATTTTGTGTATCACCTTCTATAGAATCCTTTGTATAAATGCAATAATCTTCTGTGTAGCAGCATGGGAATGTGCCGCCTTCGGCGGATGGTTGCTTTGTTTTTAGCTTCAATTGTTTTTCCAAAACTGAAAAACAGCAACATTTGCGTCGCTTATATAATCAGGAGTTCTACAGAGCCGTCATTATCTTTCAATATAACATCTCTTACTGACTTTTCCATGTTTAAATACCATGTCCTATGAAACCCATACAAAAAACGGCATTTATGTCCAAACTTAATTCTAGATGGTGGTTTTATGAAAATTGGGAAAGTTAGTTGGGTAGTACTTACTCTATCAATCATTTTTATGTGTATTGGATTTGCAGAAGCATCGACTCTAGTTGTTGACTGTAATTATAATGGCAGTTCAGGTGGTGTTTCAGTAGCCAGCACAATTGTGGTGTATCCTACGATACAGGAAGCAATAGACGATGCATTGCCCGGTGATACAATTTCTGTGATGCCAGGCATATATGAAGAAAGTATTACTGTTGATAAAAGTGTCAAACTGGAAGCACCTGATGGTGCTACGATAAAATGTCCGGATACTCCTGAAATTATAACTCTTGCCGAGTCCTCAAAGACATATGAGTATGTGGTGGGACTTCTGGGTGGAACATATTCAAGTTCCAATGACACTGTATATGGTTCAGATTGCATTACTGTTGAAATGTCCGGTTTTACTATTGATGCAAGCAATTTTACACCTTCACAGAGGTGGAGCAGTGTAATATGCAGGAATGTTAATCGTGATAATAGCGAAATACTTTCCTCTATTCATGATAACACTTTTGAGAATATCCTTGTAGATGGAAAGGAGACTTTTGCTATTCTGGGATATGGCTCCATGAACATTACTATTCAGGACAATCTGATCGATCAGTTTGCTCGTGGTGGTATCGGACTTTACTCAGGTGATAATGAGGTAATAGGCAACACTGTTATCGGACCTTATAATGGTGATAATATTACCTGGGCTCCTAATGGTATTCAATTTGGTTATGGTGCAAGTGGACTTATACAGGATAATGATGTATCTCATTGTGGATGGCCGGGAACAGACTGGGAAGGAACTGCCATTATGGTTGTAGATACAAGCAATGTAACAGTTGATGAGAACTATGTCCATGATAATGAAGTTGCTATCAGTGTGACTGATTATCCAATAGAACTATATTCATCCGAAGTATGGGCAGCTACATGTTCAGATATTACAGTTACCAATAATCTTGTAGAGAACAATGAATATGGTATTGATATTGCCAATGGTGTAGACACTGTTGTGGTTGAGAACAACGATATTCTGAACAATATCTACGATGGAATAAGTGTATATGATTATGAGGTATGGTATCCTGAGTACGATATTCCTGATCCGGTCAATGTAGAGATTCATAATAACAATATCGTTGGAAATGGTGATTCCGGTCTGTATGTCGATGTTAATATTACAGAAGTGGATGCAGCACTTAACTGGTGGGGAGATGTAACAGGTCCTTACCATGAAACTACCAATTCAGCAGGAACCGGGGATAATGTCACTGACAATGCAGTGTATTCTCCATGGCTTGGAGCTGAATTTGATACAACACCGATGATATATTATGTCACTCCTTACGGAAAAATTCAGGATGCTATAGAAGCTGCAAATCCTGTAGATACTATTTTCCTTTTGCCAGGTACTTACAGTGAGAACATTGATGTCAACAGGAAAGTATCTTTGATCGGCAGCGGAAGTGGAACTGATCCACTTGTGGATTCTATATTGCAGAAAGATACGGATACAAGAATTGTCAAGTTATCTGCTTCAGGTAATTCCGAAGAAGACCCTGTTTTGATAAAAGATATCAGGATAGCACCAGATGGTGTTTATGCTTTTGAGGTACACAACAACGAAAGCGTTTCCTATCTTGAGTTTGACAATGTTCATGTGGTTGGTGCAACAACTCATACAGTTGAGAATGAGATCGGCCTTAAGATTGCAACTGATGGAAGTCTTAGTAATTTTGTAGTTAAGGATTCCACATTTGATAACTGTGATTATGGATGGTACTTTGCTAAAACCGTTGATATTAACGAAACCAGTAATGTGCAGTTTGTCACTGTAGATGATAGCAGTTTCAGTGAAAATGACTACAAAGGTATCTATGTTGAAAAGCTGTCAGATGCAACTTTCAATAATGTTCTTGTTGATAATAACGGTAAGAGCGACTTCTGGAACCAGGTATGGAACGGTGGTTTTGACATCAACCTGAAGGCAGGTAACTATGCTAACCTTGTATTCAATAACCTGACTGTTACCAATAATGGTCTTGGATACAAGGAAGGTGCCGGAATCATGATCAAGGCAAGAGATGATGGCAGTTATGTTTCTCCCAATGATGCAGTCCTTGATGGTGTGCAGATCAATGGTGGTACCTATTCATTCAACGAACGAGGTATACGTATTGGTGAACCCGATAAGAACAATGCAGGGCCTATAAATGTAGTGATCACCGGAGCGAACATAACAGATAATGTTCAGACATACAGTGGTACAGATGGTTCCGCTTATGGTGGTGTGGTGAATTATGCCCAGGAAGAGGTTAATGCTACCGATAACTGGTGGGGTGATGATTATGGCCCTTACAATGAAAATACCAATCCATCTGGTGTTGGAAATGCAGTAACTGATAATGTAGACTATATTCCATGGGTTGCAACTGTAATCCCTATACCTGAATGTGATTTTACTGCAAACGTAACTTCAGGTAACATAAGTCTGACTGTGCAGTTCACTGATATTTCTACCAACAATCCGGATTCATGGGAATGGGATTTCGGTGACGGAAACAGTTCAACTGAAAGTAATCCTGTATACACATATTCTACACCTGGTTCTTATAATGTGACTCTCACTGCAAGCAACGAATGGGGAGAGGATACTGAAATAAAGGCAGAGTATATTGTTTTGGATGACTGGAATCCGTGGAATGATCCAAGTTCTGCAGGTAATCCTGATGGAACATATATTACTATCGAAGAAGTCATAGCTGCTTACAATTGTTGGCGGTTCACAAGTCCAGCTCCTGGCACAGGTTTAAACATAAATATCGAGGATGTCATTGCAATGTATAATGCATGGAGGTTCAACAACTCAATGTGAAAAGGTACTTCTTGAGGAAGTTCCTTCCTTTTTATAATAACGGACTATTTTTTGCTCTGTATAATATCTACACAAATCAATGTCTGTAGCTAAAAATCAGCACCTTTCATCCTCATTGCAGGAAACATTTAGAAGTTTTATGTACTTGTACTATTGCCTGAATTTAGGGGATTTTTACAGAAGTATTTCATTTAAAAACGTTCAAGGATATGATAATTAGTCTAAATACTAATGTATATTAACTATTATCTAACACTTATATATGTATCTTTTCTTTCTCTGCAAAATTAAATCGGAATTATGTAAAATTCCAATCTTTGCAGAGGTAAAATAAATGAAAATACAAAAAATATTTAATATTGCTATAATTGCATTTCTGTGTGCAATAATGATGGGTGTTGCATCTGCAACTCCAACTACTGTTTTTGATGGTGCAGTTACATTAGCTGATGATACCTTCACCTTTGTTCCTACTAACAACGCTTCCAACAGTTACGACATTGACAGCCTCACTGACCTTGGTGCTTTAGTCGCTGCTTCTGATGCCGGTTCATTCACATATGGTGTAAGCGATGAATGGTACGCTGATTATGGCTCCTTCTATCTTACTGACATCAACGGCATTGAGGACAACTACACTGCTTCCACTGCCTGGTTCATTTATGTGAACGATGTGCTTGCCTCCAATGGTCTTGGCCTTAACGATGTTGTTTCCGGTGATGATGTAACTTTCCTCTACGCTCCATATGTTTATGACGAGAACTGGGATGTCACTGTTGATACAGCAAATGCAGAATATATTGTTGATATCACCGTGAACGAAGGAAGTTCAGCAACTGTGATCTTTGATGGTACAGTTACATTAGCTGATGATACCTTCACCTTTGTTCCTACTAACAACGCTTCCAACAGTTATGCTATTGACAGCCTCACTGACCTTGGTGCTTTAGTCGCTGCTTCTGATGCCGGTTCATTCACATATGGTGTAAGCGATGAATGGTACGCTGATTATGGCTCCTTCTATCTTACTGACATCAACGGCATTGAGGACAACTACACTGCTTCCACTGCCTGGTTCATTTATGTGAACGATGTGCTTGCCTCCAATGGTCTTGGCCTTAACGATGTTGTTTCCGGTGATGATGTAACTTTCCTCTACGCTCCATATGTTTATGACGAGAACTGGGATGTCACTGTTGATACAGCAAATGCAGAATATATTGTTGATATCACCGTGAACGAAGGAAGTTCAGCAACTGTGATCTTTGATGGTACAGTTACATTAGCTGATGATACCTTCACCTTTGTTCCTACTAACAACGCTTCCAACAGTTATGCTATTGACAGCCTCACTGACCTTGGTGCTTTAGTCGCTGCTTCTGATGCCGGTTCTTTCACATATGGTGTAAGCGATGAATGGTATGCTGATTATGGCTCCTTCTATCTTACTGACATCAACGGCATTGAGGACAACTACACTGCTTCCACTGCCTGGTTCATTTATGTGAACGATGTGCTTGCCTCCAATGGTCTTGGCCTTAACGATGTTGCTTCCGGTGATGATGTAACTTTCCTCTACGCTCCATATGTTTATGACGAGAACTGGGATGTCACTGTTGACACAGCAAACGCAGAATATATTGTTGATATCACCGTGAACGAAGGAAGTTCAGCAACTGTGATCTTTGATGGTACAGTTACATTAGCTGATGATACCTTCACCTTTGTTCCTACTAACAACGCTTCCAACAGTTATGCTATTGACAGCCTTACTGACCTTGGTGCTTTAGTCGCTGCTTCTGATGCCGGTTCTTTCACATATGGTGTAAGCGATGAATGGTATGCTGATTATGGCTCCTTCTATCTTACTGACATCAACGGCATTGAGGACAACTACACTGCTTCCACTGCCTGGTTCATTTATGTGAACGATGTGCTTGCCTCCAATGGTCTTGGCCTTAACGATGTTGCTTTCGGTGATGATGTAACTTTCCTCTACGCTCCATATGTTTATGACGAGAACTGGGATGTCACTGTTGACACAGCAAACGCAGAATATATTGTTAATATTACTGTAGAGGAAGTTGTTGAACCAACAATCATTTACGATGGTACTGTTACATTAGAAGAAGGAACCTTCACTTTTATACCTTCTAATAATGCTTCCAACAGTTACCAGATTGAAGTATTGACTGACCTCGGTGCTCTGGTAGCTGCTTCGGATGCTGGTTCCTTCACTTACGGTGTTAGTGATGAATGGTACGCTGATTATGGTTCCTTCTACCTTACTGACATCAATGGCATTGAAGATGACTACAGTGCTTCCACTGCCTGGTTCATTTATATAAATGATGAACTTGCTCCACTTGGACTCAGCCAGAACATAGTTGCTGATGGTGATAACCTTACTTTCCTTTATGCATCTTATGAATACGATGAGAACTGGAATGTTATTGTTGACACAGAAAATCCTGTTTATGTTGTTGGCATAAATGTTGTGGTAGAAGTAGCAAATGCAATAGACTCAATTAATGACCTGAAGGAATACATAAACAGTCTTGATGCTCCTGACTGCACAAAATGTATTCTCAATATCAGGCTTGATGGAGTGATTTACTCTCTGGAACATGACAGAAACCAGATGGCAATTATTAAACTTCAAAGTTTCAAAATAGCCGTTGAAAGACATGAAAGCTGGGGAAATCTCACTTCCGAAGAAGCTGACTACATTATCGGTGAAGCAAATGATATCATCGAAATAATACAAAATTCCTGAGGGGTAATTTACCCTTCTATTTTATTTTTTAAAGATTTAGTGTTAATTTTTCATGGTCTTTTATTTCTATATATCGATTAAATGTTATCTTTTTTTATTATATATCAAAACTAAAAACTAACATACATATAGTAATTATCTAATACTTCTTAATGTTCTTCTATGAACACTTTGAAAATCCATATATTTTCCTTTATTAAAGAAATATTTTGGATTTTACCTAAGCAGGGGAGCTGAATAATAAATTGGTGATGCTTCCCTGTTGGTGGTATAAAAGGAGATGATGTTAAATGAAACAGAAACAATTTGCACTTATGGTGAGTGCAGTTATGATTCTTGCGTTGTTCGCATCAGGGGCAGCTGCAAGTGACTGGACACAGTTCCAGGGGAATGTCGAAAATACGGGTGTAACATCAGATGCAGGTCCGGGTACTTCTCTTAGCTATATAAAAGGATATACAGAAAGTTCATCATGGGCGGGTATTGATACAGCACCTTTGGTAGTTGATAATTATGTCTACACATTGGGAATTGATGAATTTTATCAAAGTACTCAAGGAATAAGGTTCCCTGGTCCCATAGTATATTTACGCAATGTGTGGTCTGTAGAAACAGGAGGTACAACATTCCAGAATGCATGCCCTGCATACAATGATGATGACGAGTTTTTCTGTGTGGTGAACACAGCATACTTAACTTCACAGCAACCAACGTTCACTTTCCTTGATTCCGATGGTAATATCGTTAACAATGTAGATCAGCTGGCTTTTGCTCCTGCAACACACCAGTGTTCATCACCTGTTAAATACTATAACAACGATGGTGTTGGTCTTCTTTTTACCGGTACAGCTAATATGAGCGCTTCTGACATGAATGCAACAGATGACGGTACATATTACTGTCTTTATGCAGACAACGGCACAGAATACTGGAGTCGTGACACGCAATCTGGTGAAGGATACTACTGGGCAGGGGCTGCGATCATTGAGGGCACCAGTGATACATATGTAGTCTATGGCGATGATGCGGGACATCTGGTTTCAGTAACAATAGATGGAACAGATGTTGATGAAGATGCAATAACAACTGATGAGATAAGATCGTCTGTTTGCTATAATTCCAATGCAAGTGTTCTGTATTTCACCAGTAAGGATGGCAACATATACTGTGTTGAATTTGATGAATCAACAGGTGAATTTGGTTCTGTAACAAGCCAGAGTATTGGAAGCAGTACTTCAACACCTGCATATAATGATGAGAACCAGAGGGTATATGTAGGTTCTTCTTCCGGTGTATATTGTCTTGAAGATGATCTTACGCCTATATGGAGTTACACATCAACAAATGGCCCTGTTCAGGCTTCCCCTGTTGTCAGTACCGGAAACAGCAACCCTATAGTATATGTGACAACCAACGCTGCAAGTGGAACACTATATGCTATTGAGGATCTTGGAAGCTCCTGTAGTGTTACTTCTTCAACACCAAGCAACTGTGATTACACACTTCAGGGAGTAGCAATATCTGGTAACTATCTCTATTTCGGTAACGATGCGGGCTATGTATATCGTTATAGCTAAATGAGGAATGAAACCTATGTGAGGGCTAAAACCTTCACATATTTATTTTATGTTTAAAATTGAACTTACAAATCTCAGCTTTTCTCATTATTATCTATTTTACTATCATATTTAAGCTATAATTTCATCTTTTTATAGTCTAGCTTCACCAACTTCCTGTTAGAACTGTTCTATCAAAGACAAATTATGAGAGAGGAAGTAAATTGCTATCTAAAAAAACAGTTACAAGGTTATGGATGATTTCATTTGTTATACTTATGTTTCTTTCTTCTGGTGCATCTGCATCAAATTGGACTCAGTTTCAGTCTAATATATTAAACAGCGGGATAAGTACTGATAAAGCTCCAATAACTGAACCTGACTTGAATCTCTCCTGGGATTATGGGCTTCCGGGGTCGGGGGGATCCATAGGTTCTGCAAGTATAAACAGTCCTCCGTTAGCAGTTGGTGATACTGTATATGCTGTGACATCCGGTGGAACAGTTTCAGCAATTAATAAAATTACTGGTGTTGAAAAGTGGAATACTTCCATAGGAACTATCTGGTATCAACTAGGTGCTCCTGCTTATGGAAACAATACTATTTTTATTCCTACTTATAAGGGGGATATCTATGCAATTGATTCTGAAAACGGGGATTTGAAATGGAGTAGATCCGCAGGGGACTGGATTTTCACTCCGGTTACGTATGATGAGAATATGATTTTTTTCGGGGATTGTAATGACTGGGAGGGCAACAACGGCCAGTATTATTGTTACGATGATAACGGAAATGAAGTATGGACTCGAAATTCCACAGGCGATGGTGGTTACTATTGGTCAGGTTCCTGTGTAATAGGTAATTATCTGGTATTTGGTGATTCCGAAGGTCTTCTGACTTCAGTTTATAAGGATAGTGGAATTCAGAAGGATGAGATTGACATCGCTTCAGTTTTTGGAATATCATATGCAGGGTCTATCAAATCATCCATTGTTTATAATAATGAAAGTAACAGGGTTTACTTCACATCCAAGAAATCCAGTTCTGGATATCTGTTCTCTATAGGCTTTAATACGGATGGAACTTTTAATACTTCTGAGAAATACTCTGCATCAATTACGGAAAGCACTTCATCTCCTGTAGTTTACAATGAAAGGGTCTATGTAGGATCTGGTGATTTTGCTTCAACCGGAAAAATGTATTGTTTCAACGATTTTGATCTTACACAAATATGGGAATACTCTCCCAATGGTGGCGTAAAAGCCTCACCTGTACTATCTACAGCTTACGATAATGGTGACGGTGAGGTATACATTTATTTCACAACAAATGATGATGATGCAAGAGTTTATTGTCTAAGGGATTATTCCAACAATACAGAGCCAGAAGAGGTCTGGTACTATCAGCCATCTTCTGATATAAATCAATATACTGTTCAGGGAGTTGCAATATCTGATGGCTGGATATTTTATGGTAATGATAGGGGCTATTTATTCGGACTGGCTTCAGAGGACAGTGTATGTATAGCTGATTTTGAAGCCTCTACTGTATCCGGTGTATCTCCATTGACTGTTCAATTTAATGATACTTCACAGGGTTCAATATCATGGGAATGGGATTTTGGGGACGGATCAGTTTCTTATGAGAAAGACCCTGTTCATGTGTATTCATCTCCGGGAACATATACGGTATCACTGAACGTGACCTCTCCGGCTGGAAACGATATTAAGATAAAGGAAAACTATATTTCCGTATGGGATGACTGGAATCCGTGGAATGACGAAGATTCTGAAGGTAATCCGGATGGCACTTACATTACTATAGAAGAAGTTGTAGAAGCTTATAACTGCTGGAGATTTTCAAATACTGCACCAGAGACAGGTATGTCTGTGACCATTGAATCTGTTGTTGAAATGTATAATGCCTGGAGATTCAACAATCCTATGTGAAATCTTTTTATGACAGCAGTATTACGTTGCTGTCTGATATTTTAAACAAATTAAAATGGTCAGTACTAGTGTATAAATCCAGAACAGAAGTTTCTTCTGTTTTCTTATTCAAAATAAAAACTCGTTCAAAATCAACCAGAAGCAATTTTTTGAGTTATTATATCTGCATATCATTGAAAATTTTCATGTTATGCTTTTCCTGTCAATTTGAATACTTTTCTACTGATTGCCTTACTATTGTGAAACATACTCCATTTTAGTGATTGCTCATTGCTGAATAAGTAATGGTATATTAAAAATGAGTTTATATCAAAGTATCATAACCTTTGCGAATAACACATATTATCAAAAATCACTCGTTTATATTTGTTTTAATCTACATGCCTGAATGTGGCAATAAATCTTCGATTATTTTGATTGTCTGCTGTATCTGCATCAGGTTCAAATGGAAGATTTTCGCTATAGGGTGGCTACATTTCAAAATTTAAATTACTTTCGGAGGTAGTTTATGGTAAAAATGAGTAAACTAATGATTTTAACACTTTCTTTTTCTATTATGGTTATGTTAGGCACTTCTGCCATTGCAGAAGAAACAAATGATACAACATGGCATCAGTTCCATAAGGATGCTGAACACAGTGGTTTTTCGCCTTCAACTGCTCCTGTGTCCAACACAATATTGTGGAATACCACTGATGATATCAATGCTATCAGAACCACTTCTGTGGTTGTAGCAGAAGGGAATGTTTTCGTAAATTGTAATGATGGTTATTTAAGGGCAATTGATATCACTGATGGTAGTTTTGAATGGGAAGCTGATATAACCGGCACAGGTTCCGTTAAATGGGATTCCTGGGCAACACCTGCTTACAACGATGGTAGGATTTTCAGCACACTGGGCCAATATACAAGATGTCTGGATGCTTCAAGTGGTACTGAGATCTGGAATTTTTCCACATCTGATAATTCCTGTAATGGCGGTCCAATGATAGCAGATGGGAAAGTTTATGTTGAAGACTGGAATGGCTGTCGTTATTATTGCCTGGATGAAGGCGCTGGTACTGAGATCTGGAATTTTACTGTCTTTGGTACTCCTGGATCAGGAGGCGAGGATGTTGGCGGTGCAAGGGCTCAGGGATGTGCTGCCTACAAGGATGGGTATGTTTACCTGACAAGCTGGTATTATCACTATTCAGTAAATGGAAGTTATGAGCAGGGCTATGTGTATTGTGTTGATGCCGATACCGGTGTAGAACAGTGGATGACTGTATTAACACAGAATGCATGTGGTTCAGTGAGCTTTGGTGATGAAGAAGGCGTATGCTATGTTACAACTTACAATTTCGATGGTTCTGGAGCGCTCTACGCTATAAATACCAGTAATGGAAGCATACTCTGGGAAACAAGCATTGCAAGAACAGACTGCACTCCGGCTTATGCATATGGAAATCTGTATATAGCAGGTGGCTATCAGGGCGGACGTTTGTACTGTTACAATGCCACAACCGGTGATCTGTCATGGTCTGCCAGAGGCTATGAACACTATGGTCTAGGTGACTGGACTCAGTCTGTTGCAGTAGCAGATGGAGTTGTTTTCACAGGTGCTATGGCCTCCTCCCCTACAACTGTAGAAGATGATGGTTATAGTAGCTATTTCTGGGGATTTGATCGCACTTATGCAGTGGATGCTAATTCTGGTGCTATCCTCTGGAAACAGGAAGGTGGAGGTGCATCTCCTGCAATATCTGAAGGTACCGTATATACGGTAGATGATTCCGGTGCCGTATATGCGTATGGTGGCGGCGATGAGAGTATTGATGTAGTGCCATCCATTGAATGTAATTCCCAAGCATATAAGGATGTGCCACTAACTGTTAAAGTAACTGTCAACAATGTCGGTTCAACATTTACAGGAGATTCTGTAGATGTTTCTCTTAAGGTCGATGGTACCGAAATCGATACTGATACTATTGATTTTATAGGTGGTGGCTGTTACCAGAGCGTTTCATTTGAGTGGACACCAACATCTACAGGTGCTTTTTCAGTAGAAGCAACCGTTGCGACTACAGATGATGCAGATTCCAGCAATGATGCTGATGCAGTAACTGTAGCTGTTACTGAAGGTGAACCTGAGCTGATTCCTTCGGCAATAACTCCGGATCACATATACGTGAACCAGCCCTATGAGATGACAGCCATAATCAGCAACGAAGGAGCTGATATTGCTGATTCTTTTGATGTTACAATCAAAGAAGGAACTACAGAAATTGCAAGCGGAACTATTGCATCTCTCTATCCTGGGGAAGATGCAGAGTTTACTTTCATGTGGACAGCAAGTTCAAGTGGTACTGAATCTTTGACCGTAGTTGTTGATTACACAGGTGGTACTGTAATAGATGATTTCAGTATAGATGTAGAACCTGAAACTTCTATTGAGACATTTGATATTCCCGATTGGCCACAGTTCCAGAAAAGCTGGCTTCATAATGGTACGGTAGAAGATTATACTGCAAAAGAAGCAATCCTGAAATGGGATGCTTCTGAATTCAATGGCAGTGTGGATGTCACTCCAATAGTAGTTGATGACACGGTATATGTAATTGCTTCAAGTGGATCTTTGTGTGCTTATGAGAAGTATACTGGGACACTTACATGGAAGAAAGAAACCGAAATAGGTACGATTGTTTCCTCAACTCCTGCATACGGAGATGGAAACATATTTGCTGCAAGTTATCAGGGAAGTCTGTATGCTTTTGATGCCGAAGACGGAGCAAAACAGTGGGAAGTCAAAGTAACAAATGAGTCCTTTGAGATGCCGATCACTTATTATGATCACAGGATCTATATTGGTGATGGTCCTGGTTCAGATGCCGGAACCAAGTATTTCTACTGCTTCGATGACCTGGGCAACTATCTGTGGAGTTATGCAAACTATAATTCTTCAGGATTTATCTGGGACGGTGCTGTAATTGTTGGGGACTATGTTGTCTATCCTACATATGAAGGAATACTGGTATGTCTTGACCGTATCACCGGTGAGCTCGTTGATGAAGTAGATCTAAGTTCGAGTTCTGACATATCTTTTGCACGCTCTACACCAGGTGTCTTCCGTTCATCACTGGTATTCAATGACGGTTACCTTTACATCACTTCTGAAAGCGGTCAATTCTATGGTTTCCTCTGGAAAATAGGATTTAATGAGAATACCGGTGCGTTTATCGATGACGGCTGGAGCGTTCAGCAGGGATTCAGTACATCAACACCTGCTATTCTGGGCGACAGGATCTATGTAGGTCATGGTGAACACGGTGAAACCGGAGCATTGAATTGTTTTGATACATCCGGTAACCTGCTCTGGAACTATACACTTGATGAAGGTGTCAAATCATCTCCCGTAGTTGTTTCTGATTCCGGTATGACCTTTATCTATTTCTCAGAAGCAGCAGAGGATGGTTCATTGTACTGTCTGGTTGACATGGATGACTACGCAGAAGTGGTATGGGAGTATAATCCGGACGATGATGACGGTTATATTCTGCAGGGTGTAGCAATTTCAGATGGTCTTGTTTTCTTTGGCACAGGTGAGAGATTTTATTGTGTTGAAGGTGACTGGAACCCCTGGAATGATATCTCCTCGACCAATGGTGAGTACATCAGTATAGAAGAGGTCGTAGAGGCCTACAACTGCTGGCGTTTCTCCAATCCCGCAACAGGCACAGGCTCTTCTGTATCCATAGAGTCTGTTGTTGAGATGTATAATGCATGGAGGTTCAACAACCTGATGTAAATTCTTTTCATGACAGCAACATTACGTTGCCGTCTGATTTTTTAACAAAATATCAAAAAGTTAAATAGTGGAGTACAAACATGAGACATAAATTTATGAAAAAAGGATTTTTGTTAGCCATTGCTCTGACACTGCTAATGTTGTCAGCGGTCACTGCATCGGCTATACAGAACATTGCCGTAGAAAGAACGATCAGTCCGACGACTGTAGCTCCTGGTGAATCATTTGATGTTAGTCTGAAGATTGATTTTACAGGTACAGTTGAAGGCGATAACTCGACCATGGGGGTTGTAAAAGACGTTTATACATCTGTAGATGACTGGGAAAACTGGTTTTTCAGCAATGTTGATGCACAGACTCCATTTAGCAGGGTAGCTGATCCTAATTCTGCTGACGGTATGCTTGAATGTGGTACAGGTGCAATAGGTCTGGCAGCAAGTTCTGAAGGAACCTATTATGTCAATTACACTGTGACAACCTCAGCAGATACTGCTCAGGGTACCTATTCAATCAGCGGTTATTATGTTGACCCGGTATATACAATGTCCGGAGAGGCCGGAGGATATGCTTACGCAACAGGCGATTCAGAAATAACAATTGAGTCCGGTACTGTGTATCTTTATCCTTCTATGACCTTTGATGAAATACAGGCTGCTTTTGATGATGCTGTTGATGGCTCAACAATATATTTCACTGATGGATATTATGATATCAGTGTATCAAGTGACCAAGGCTATGGATATGGTATTGGATATGGAATCTGTTTATATGAGGATAAAAGCTTAACACTTACAGCTTCAAGTGCTGAGAATGTAACTGTATACAGTGGTGTAAACGTATCAATGAATTTTATTGGTGCAGAGTACGACGATAATACTTGGGAGTATACCTTCCCTGCTGAACTTGGCAGCATGGTAATTGAAAACATTACTTTTGAAGCCAGTGGTGATGTTGGAAATACGTTCGGACATATAATTATAGGATATTATGATCTCACAGTAAGGAATTGTGTATTTGAAAATTGTGGAATTACAACTTCAAACCCAAGGACCGAATTTGTTGATAACAGTGTATTCTGTGATCTTCCTTCTTCCGACGAGTGTGACCTGGTACAAATCGATTCCTATATAGACGAAGGTGTAATTTCAGGAAATACATTTGAAGGAACAACTGTGTATATCGGTAACAATTGTATGTATTGGAATGCCTATCCTGAAAGTGGTTATGATGATACCTCTGAGTTTTCAATCACCGATAACATCTTTATGAATACATCCCAGGGTCCTGCAATCACACTCTATGACGATATGGTTGATTCAGAGTTTACAGACAACATTGTATCAAACAATGCTGTTGGTATTGAACTTGATGATGGTGGAGATAACTGTGTAATTACAGGTAACACATTTGAGTCAAATGATGCTGCATTCAGTCTTGAGGATGTAGGCAGCGGTTGTATGATCTATCTCAATAACTTCATAGATAACACAGAACTAAATGGTGCAAGTTCTACCCCAAGTGTCCAGTGGGTAAGCGATTCTGCACTCGACTACACTTACAAGGGTAACTCACTTAGCAGCATACTTGGTAACTACTACAGTGACTACGCTGGAAATGATTCCTCTGTTCCTGAAGATGGTATCGGTGACACAGCATTAGTTCACAGCACAGGTACTGACTCTTATCCATTGATGGGTGAATGGAGCGGTGACAGCATTACATCCGATATTACTGTACTGTACCAGGGAACAGTTGAACTCGGTCCTGATATGACCTGCACATTCGTTCCATATAACAACGCAGGTACAGAGTACGACATTGCACCACTTTCAGCAATGGCAGCACTTATGTCAACAGGACTTGATATTGAGGTAAGTGATGCAAACTATGCAGACCATGATTCATTCTCATTGGACAACATTATGGACATCGAAGCACCAACTGAAACCTGTTACTGGGCTTTCTATGTAAATGGTGGCTATACCTCATATGGTATTGGACATGCAACAGATGACGTTGTTACAGACGGCGATGTAGTAAGTTTCATCCTTACAGACTACATGTCAAATGAAGAATATTATATGATCTCAATAACAGTCGATGTAACTGACAGGGACGACTTCCTTTACTACGGCGCTGTTGATCTTGTAGATGGTTCAGTCTATCAGCTTGTACCATACAATAATCCATCTGCTTCATATGAGATTCCATCACTGAGTGCATTGGGTGCACTTATAGGAACAGGCTTTGCTGCAGATTTAAGTGATGCAAACTATGCAGACTACAGTTCCTTCACACTTGATACCATTGGTGACATTGAAGCACCAACCGAAACCTGTTACTGGGCTTTCTATGTTAACGGTGGCTATACATCCTATGGTGTCGGACATGTTACAGATGACGTTGTTGTAGATGGCGATGTAGTGAGCTTTATCCTTACAGACTGGAACTCATATGATGAATATGATGCAGTTTACATCCATGTAAATGAAGTAACTTCCTATCCTGTAGATGCTGTAAGGACCATTGCAAACCAGAATTTCTATGAGGAACTGCTTCAGGAGTTTAACATCACTTCTACCAAAGTGACTATAAACCTGACAGCAACAACAACTCTGGATTCACTTGCTCTTGAAGAGACAGTTCCAGAAGGCTGGACCATTACTCCTTCTATAAACGATGGTGCAGTTTTCAAGGAAAACCTTACCGATCCAACTCGTGTAGAATGGGTCTGGACTGATGAGATGGCTGTAGGTGATATGAAATCAATTACCTATATACTGCAACTCGACGATGAGGCAGCAGCAGCTAACTATTATCTGGAAGGAACCTGTTCAGCATTTGTATCCGGCATGGATGTAAATGATATACCAGTTACTGGTGAAGAACTTGTAGTTGTATCCTCAACTGACTGGAACCCATGGAATGACATTGATTCTGCTGATGGCAAATACATAACCACCGCAGAACTTCAGGCAGCTATCAACTGCTGGCTGAACGATCTTCCAGCTCCAACAACAGGTGCAGATATAACAACCAACAGGCTGCAGCTTCTTGTACACTACTGGGTACAGGACAGAGAATGTCCGGAGGGCGCTGACGCATAAATAGATAAGAAAATTGAATAAATACCCGAAATGGGTGTTTATTCATATTATTTTTTAAGGAGATTGAATTGATGGGTAAAACCAGTAAATTGAATTTAATTATATTATGTATTTTCATAGTTTTATCTATAGATCTATGCTGTGCAGAAGTTTCAGATGTATCTGTCAGCAGAACAATAATACCCAATACTATCAGCCCTGGCGATTCCTTTGATGTAAGCGTGGAAGTTATCATAGGTGAAGGGGATGGAGCAATTTTTGGAACTCTTTCGGAAAAGTACACTGCTTTTGAAAAGATGCAGGATTGGGAGATAAGCAATATTGATGCAGATTCGGTTTTTTCCGCGTATAAAGACAATGAAAACGGTATGTATGAATGGAGTAGCGGTATGCGTACCATACCTACAGGTACATACAGCATAAATTACTGTATAACGGTTCCTGAAAATACTGATCCGGGAACTTACAGTATTGAAGGAAGGTGGCTTGATGCAGATCATCCTGGCTGGATCGAAGTTACTGGCAGTAATGACATTATTTTGAAATCTTCTTCTAAGTCAACTGAAACAAGCTCATCAGATAATCATCTTTCTGAGCAACAGAATCTACTCAGAATGAAAGAGGCATCTCAAACGAATATGAGTATGGATGTCAGTACTGATGACGTAGATTCTGAACGAGTTATTGATAATGAAATCAGACAATCGACCTACAATGATAATGATACATTGTCTATTGATAATGAAGTAACAGAGCAGGAGCAGCAATCACCAGGTTTTTCCGGGATACTGGCAGCATTTGCGTTGATCCTCTATTCTAATGTGCATTATTTCAGAACATCATCAAATGATGCAGCTAAAAGTAAAAATAAATGATATTTAGTTATATTATTCTTTCAAAAAATCAAAAATAAATGGAGGTAATTTTGTTTCAGGCACGCAATAGGTGGTACAAATCTGCTGTTTATGTAATTGATGTAATGTTATTGGAATGAATATTTTTCATTTGGAGGATGAACATATTCTTTTAACACAATAATATTGCCATAGGCAGAAATGATGCACTAAATACGTCCATTGGATTTTTTACAAAATCAAGAAACAAGGGAGTGCTAATATGGTTAAAAATATTGTAACAAATACTGTCACTAAAAGTGTTATTTTACTTTTATTATTGATATTTACGGTAACATTATCTTCTGCACACGATGTAACAGTAAGCAGAACGATTGAACCTACCACGGTGGATATAGGGGAATCTTTTAATGTTAGCTTAGAAATTGTCGTAACTGGTACACTTGGTGATGAAAACTCATCCTATGCAGCAGTTAAAGATATTTACTCTTCTGTTGATGATGTTGGCAATTGGGTTGTCAGTAATGTAGTAGCTGACTCACCGTTCAATAAAATATTCTTGTGGAATGATAATAATCATGGAATGGCTGAATTTGGAGCAGGGCCTGTAGGTTTGTTAATAACTGGTACAGGTACATATCATGTGAATTATACAGTGACTCCTTCTACAAGTGCTTTAGGAACCTTCGATATAGGAGGTTATTATATAGATGCGGATTATGCTCCAAGTGGCATGAAGGGCACTTATGCTTATACAACAGGCGACTCACAAATAACAATCGAAGGAATACCTGAATTTACATCTACAGACTGGCCGCAGTTTCAGGGCAACCTTTATAAAAACGGTGTAACCTCAGACAGAGGTCCCATACAGCAACCAGATGAGACAGAATCATGGATAACTTATACTTATGGTGTACCGGGAGCTTACGGTATTGATACAGTGTCTATAGTAGTCGATAATTTAGTATATGCAGCTACTCATGGAGCAGTTTATGCAGTTGACAGGAACACTGGTGAAATAGAATGGAGTTCTGAGATAGTAACTGGGGTGACAGCACCATTAGGTGCACCTGCATATGGTAATGGTAAAATATTTGTAGGAGCTTTCGGTCACATTTATGCTTTTGATGCTTTAAATGGTACAGAACTCTGGAATGATGCAATTGGTACTGATAATCCAGATATCTGTCAGATCAATACTCCTATAACCTATGACAATGGTCGAATATTCTTTGGAGAATGGCTCTCCTATCTTGACGATGGGGATGAATGCAAGTATTATTGCTATGATGAGGACGGTAATGAACTCTGGGCACGTTCTTCATCTACAGGGGAAGGGTATTACCGGGCAGGCGCTGTAGTAATAAAGCAATATCTTGTTTACCCGGATGATTCAATGCATATAACTTCAGTTGACAAACACGAAGGAACAACTGTTGATGAAGTGGACATGGCGGAACTACTTGATATCGGTGCTCTTAGAAAGGACATAAGAGCATCAGTTATGTATGATACGGATTCTGGACGTATATATACAGCAACCGAAGATGGTTATTGTATTTCAATAGGTTTCAATTCAGATGGAACTTTTGATCGTTCAGACATACACAAATTCAATCTTGGTGTGAAAAGTACAACAACCCCTTCTTTGTATAATGAACGGCTTTATGTAGGAACCGGGGACTTTTCAGCAAGTGGTAAATTGTATTGTCTCAATGCAGATGACCTTACAGAAATCTGGAGCTATACACCAAATGGTGGTATACAGGGTTCTCCGGTTGTTTCAACAGCCTACGACGATGGCGATGGTGAAGTCTATATCTATTTTACCACTAACATCCTCAATGGAACAGTGTATTGTCTGAAAGACTATACTGATTGTACAGAACCCGAGTTGCAATGGACATTCCAGGCATCTTCCGACCAAACAGAATATACTCTTCCAGGAGTTACTATCAAAGATGGAAGGTTGTTTTATGGCAATGATCATGGGTATCTTTTCGGACTTGCAGAATGGAACTTCTGGGATGATCCAATTTCAGATGGTGGAGAAAACATGACTACCGATGAGTTGCAGGAGGCTATTCATATATGGCTTAATGATGAACCAGCAACAGTGACAGGTTCAACTATAAGTACAGACCGTCTACAGCAACTTATACATAACTGGCTGGAAAATTAATCAATATATGTAGCAGCAAGAATACAATATGTATCTTGCTGCATCTTTTATTTTTGTGTCACAAGTAATGGTTGGAATAAATTCTAATTATCAATGCAGTTTTAGAATGTAGTTCTATACTATTATCATATGATGGGATTTTTTGTTTTCAAATATATTATGAATCCATTCATGCTCACTATACGCTTCTTAGCTTAATAGGTATCATGTATTATTAAAAATAACTTGTTTAAATATCTCTTACCAGATAGGCTGTTTGGTTATTGTTGAAGTGTACAAATCATACTTACAAATGGATTATGTATGTAAGTCAGGGTGTGAATAAGCTAAAAAACTAGCTATTGATTTCAGATTTTCATCTCCTGCCAACATGCAGCTTTCGTATTAAAGTATAATCATCAGCGGGGCATTTCATATGCAGAAACAAGTCATCATATTGTGTATTTTAGCATTTATTTTAATATTTGTTCTTCCTTCAAATGCAACTTTATGGCAGGCATACAACTCTTCCACTCTTGAAGCTTCAATATCTGAAGCAAGTACCAATGATGTGATCTATCTTAACCCGGGTATATACAATGAGTCTATTAGCCTGAATATAGAAGGTTTATCTTTTATTGGAGCAGGCGCTGATAAAGTCACATTCGATCTCGGTGGCTCAAACTTAGTAATGAGTGCTGAAGGTTGTGTCCTTAAAGGAGTATCTGTTGTCAATAGTTCCAGAGGAGTAGAGGTAAAAGCATCAGGTTGTGAGATCAGCAAATGTGTATTTGACGGACTTACTTATAGTACTGGTGTCTATATCAAAGAAGATAATATTGTCTTTAGCAACAATGTTGTTTCCAATTGTACAGGGACTTATTTTGCAGTTTATGGATTGGGTGATGAGTGCACATATAGTGGAAATACTTTTATTAACAACAATTGTGCCGGCCTTTCTCTCTATACGAACAGCGATAATAATTTAGTATGCAACAATGTTTTCCAACAGAACAAATATGGGATATATATATGGAGTGCAGGTAGCGGTAATGAGATCTATCTTAATGATTTCATCGAAAATGATCAAAACATTATAGCTACTAATCCTCCTTCCATAGAATGGAACTCTCCTGAAGTTGTGGCTTATACCTACGAAGGCAAATCCAGGTCCAGCTATCTTGGTAATTACTGGGGCGAAGACAGCGGATCAGATGTAAACGATGATGGCATAATTGACAGTGAATACACCATTCCTTCCGGAGCAGGAACTGATTCATATCCGCTGGCAAGCAATTTTGCGACTTATGTTGACCTGTCCTCAGAATCTACTGATCTTATGGTGGATTCCATATATCCGGGCTCACTGGTGGCAGATCAGCCAAACCGGATAAGAGTAAATGTTTCAAACATCGGTGAAACAGATGCCGATGCCTTTAAAGTGGTTATATATTACGGAGATGAATCTCTTGGAGAAGAAGTAATATCCTCTCTTGCTTCAGGTAGTAGTACTCAGGCTTCTTTCACACTGCTGCCTCCTGAAGGAGATATCAGTTTGACAGCTGTTGTCGATGTTGAAGACAGTGTAGATGAAACACTGGAATCGAACAATGAAATGTCAGCAACGCTTTCCTCTGAAACTGTTGAAATTGATGAGAACTGGTTCCAGTTCCATAAAGATGAGCAGCATACAGGTTACTATCCGGGTGATGCTCCGGATGATTCAACTCTTCTGTGGGTAAGTGATGACATCAATGCTGTTGGAAGTTCTTCTCCCGTAGTTGCAGAAGGCACAGTTTTTGTGAACTGTGGTGATTCTGTCATGTCATCTTCTGGAGATGATGAATCTTCTGTAACAGGTCTTGATATGTATACAGGAGAGACAATAGGCACATTTGGAAGTGGATGTACGGCATGGGGTTCATGGGCATCTCCATGTTACTATGAAGGAAATATCTATTGTGGGAGGTCGGATTCCGTAAACGGTGGGGATCTGATCGTGAACGGCAAAAGATATGTGGGCGATTATGCAGGTTATCGTTATCATTGCACTTACGAAGAAAACGGTACAGCCGTCTGGACAAAAACCGTAAACGGTCTTGCAATGGGCACCCCGGCTTACTCAGATGGTATGGTCTATCTTACATGTTGTAAATTTGAATTGTCAGGTGATGTATATTGTGTAGATGCTGAAACAGGAGACGAGATATGGCACATCAGCACTCCTTCAGGACATGATACATCAGGAACTGCAAGTGTTTACAATGATATCCTGTATTTTACAACTTACAACTGGGCTGGCACCGGGGATATTTACGCCGTCGATAAGTATGATGGAACTGTCCTCTGGAGAAAGACCATACACAGGACAGACTCATGTCCTGCTGTGGCATATGGTAATGTCTATGTTTGTGGTGGTTGTCCTGCCTATAGTAAACTGCAAACATATTGTTTTGATGCTGTAACAGGTGATGAACTCTGGAATATAACTGCAAGTTATAACGGAATAGGCGCCTGGACCTGTTCTCCTGTGGTTGCAGATGGGAAATGCTATGTTGGGAAGGCAGATTCTACCATGTACAGCTATAGCGCAATTTATGCTTTAGATGCATACACTGGAGATACTGTTTGGACTTCTTCTGGTGGAGGTGCAAGTCCTGCAATTTCCGAAGGTATCCTTTACACTGTTGGAAACGATGGTAAAGTGTATGCTTACGGTTCTCTGTCTGGTCCGTATGCTGAATTTACAAGTAATATTTCTTCAGGAACTGTTCCTCTGACAGTTTCTTTTACGGACCAGTCCGGAACAAATATTACCGGATGGCAGTGGGATTTCGACAGCGATGGAGTTATAGATTCCACTGAACAGAATCCTGTTCATGTGTATGGATCTGCCGGGGAATATACTGTTTCTCTAAAAGTAACGAACGATGAAGGAACTGATACTGAGGTAAAAGTTTCCTATATCGAAGTTACTGAAGAAAGTGATGATGATTGGAACATCTGGGACGACCCGGATTCAGAAAATGGTGTTGCAATAACTACTGATGAACTTCAGGATGCTATTCACTGTTGGTTAAATGATGTTCCAATTACAGAATCCGGAGACATGTTAACAACTGATCGATTACAAAAAGTAATTCATGAATGGATAGAAAGTTAAACAATCATTTTATTATTTTTGGAGAAAACATGAAATATATAAGAAGTTTTTCTATTCTTACCGTTGTATTCTTTTTGCTGGCCATGCTCGCAATGCCTGTTATGGCTGCAGGGGAATTTTCGGTTTCCAGGACCATATCAGATAAAGAGGTATGTGCCGGAGATACGGTAAGAGTTACACTTGTATTGACAGCTAATCAATATATTGAAGCTCCTGCAATTCAGGAAGAACTGCCATCGATCCAGGAGGATTTGCCAGATGGTTGGGTACTGACAGAAGTCTCTGATGATGGTGCCTCCTATAAAGAGGCAACAACTGAATGGATATGGACTGGTAATATGGATGAAGGCGATCAGAAGACTGTGGTCTACGATCTTACTGTTCCCGAAGGCACAACTGCAGGTGTTTACAATTTGTCAGGAGCTGCAACTGCATTTGAAATAGATGAGATTGACACAATTGGTGATTATCAGATCACAGTAGTTGATGTAGCTGCTGATTTCACTTCTAATGTCACATCCGGTGATGCACCTCTGGCAGTAAAATTTACAGATACTTCAATCGCTGCAACATCCTGGCAATGGGATTTTGATGAAGATGGAGTTATTGATTCTACTGAAGCGAATCCTGAATATACTTATACAGAGGCTGGTGTGTATACAGTAGCACTAACCGTATCAGATGGAGAAAGCAGTGATGCTGAAACTAAAACCGATTATATTACAGTTTCATTAGATGCTGGTTTTTCTGCAAACATCACTTCTGGCAGTGTACCTTTGACAGTAAAGTTCACAGATACCACTAACTGTGCGGTATCCTGGGAATGGGATTTTGATGGGGACGGGGATGTTGATTCCACTGAACAAAATCCGGTTCATACATATACCAGTTCAGGAGATTACACCGTCAAACTGACAGCTTATGGTAACGGTAATAGTGACTCTGTAACAAAAGGAGACTACATATCTGTAAGCAGTGGAAGCATTTCTACTTCAATAGAAGCAGATTTCACAGCTAACGCGACTTCAGGCCAGGCACCACTTTCTGTAAAATTTACTGATCTTTCCACAGCATCAGGAACTACCATCACTTCATGGGAATGGGACTTTGACAACGATGGAACAGTAGATTCTACAGAACAGAATCCTGTTTATATATATACTGAAAATGGGACTTACACAGTAAAGCTTGTTATATCAGATGGCAGTGATAGTGACTCCTTCACCAGCACAGGTTACATTACTGTTGGTGGAGAAGAAGATGATGACGAGTATAATGCCTGTGAAGCTACTGCAGTTTCCCTCAGTGCAACTATCATTCCTGCCATTTCCATAGAAGTAACTCCGGGAGCACTGGATTTCGGTACTCTGTCAGCAGGTGAGGTAAGTGCTGAACACACGCTTCACATCAAGAATAAAGGAGCTACTGATGCAAAAGTCACAGCACAGGTGACAGATGTTGCAAAAGGCCTGTATGAAGACGGACTTATGCTTAACTCAGGTACATGGGACGGATATTCAAATGTTGTTGAATCTGAAACAACCGAATCTGTACAGACTTCCCTGCACGTTCCTGATGATTTCATAGGTATCGGTTCTATGGAAGGTAAGCTTGTTTTCTGGGCTGAAATGAGTTAAATAGATCTTGAGAGAGATTAATCTCTCTCTCTTTTTGTGTTGAGTGATTAAAAAACGAATCATTATTTTTTTAGATAACAGATCTAACCCAAAAGTTCTGTTATAAATACTTGCAATTTAGACCACATCTTGTACAAATTACTATTTTGTCTATTTTTATAGATATTAGAAGGTGGAGTATGTATGAGACATATAAAACAACGAAAAACATTTTTACATGATAATGCAGCGGCATCGCCTGTTATTGGTGTGATGTTAATGGTGGTGGTTACTGTAATCCTTGCAGCCGCTGTAAGTTCATATGCAGGAGGACTGGTAGGTGTTACAAAGACAGCACCAGCTGCAACATTTGAAGTACAGATAAAAAAAGGAGTGGAAATTGGTGGAGAGAACATCTCTTATATGAAGATAAAAGAGATCACCGGAGACTCTATTGACACAAGTGACCTTAAGATAATCACTACTTACGTTGATGACGATAGCAAGTACTACATGACAGAGGTCTATCCGAATTCGGAAAATGTAGATTGGGTAGATGGTGGAACTCCCAGTATAGTCTGTGTTTCTCCTTACTGGAGTAACCCGGCTATAGGCGAATTCGGAACTGATGGAGCTGTTAATTTTGGAAATTACACTCTCAAGCCAGGTGTGGTGATGCTTGCTGAATCTAACGAGGATGACATCTCAGGTCATGATACAGGTTTAGAAGCAGTAGTCTCATGCTGGGAAAACGTCAGTTCAGGTGATTTCATAACTGTCACTCTGGTTCATACTCCAAGCAGCAAACCGATATTTGAGTCTGAAATCGAGGTGGTATGATGAAAAACCGCTGCAGTATTTTTTCGAATACAAAAGCTGTATCACCTGTAATTGGAGTGATGCTGATGATAGTTGTTACAATTATCCTTGCAGCTGCTGTCAGCTCTTATGCTAACAGCATGCAGTCTCAGGAAATGGCACCTCAGGTGACGTTCACATCTGAAGCCTCAGTTCAGGATGGATATGTTATTCTTGAGCACCTCGGTGGTGACACTCTGGATATAAGAGACATTAGGGTGGAAATTGAATCCGGTTATCCTTCTACTTCCGGTTATGTAGATGCAGATAAAATATCATTCTCCTCCAGCAGTAGTTATCTTAATCCCGGTGATGAGGCTAAAGTGAATTTTACATATACTTCCCCTGATGACTACATAACTTTTGATGGGAATGAAATACTCCAGAAAGTAGAGATTGGCGAGCCTTTCAGGGTAACAGTCATTGATACAAATTCCGGGCAGACTATCTATTCTACCAAAATTACACTGAAACCATGAGGTGAACTAATGAAAATATCAAAATTATTAACTAAAAATTCATCAGCTGCATCACCTGTGATAGGTGTTATGCTAATGGTGGTTGTTACCGTCATCCTTGCAGCTGCTGTAAGTGCATACAGCACAGGAATGCTTAAAGGCTCAGACGTTGCTCCTAAAGCTACGTTTGATGTAGAACTCAGGAAAAATGTAGAGAGTTCTTATGGAAATCTGAGTTATATTGCTATCACTATGGTAACCGGAGATAAGATACCCTCAAGTGATCTGAAAATTATAACCGTGAATCCTAATGCAAGAGGTCAAAATAAGACCATGGAAATCCTGCCAAATGTAAATAATACAAATACATTATCCTTTTCGGCAGGAGTGTCACCTTTCTGGAATCTTGGAAATATGCCGACTACCGGCCAGTTTTTTGGTGAGTATCTTCTAGAACCAGGCATGACTGTAATTGCAGATGAATATGCTAATTATGATGGCGCTGATTGGGATGAGGATACAGGGATATACATAACGGATATGGATGGACATATAACTGGCATGCAGGCAATGTTTGCAGATTGGAGTGATGAGCCTGCTATCTCTTCTGATGACACACTAAATCCGGGAGATGTTTTCACAATAAAAATAATTCATACTCCGACTAATAAGGTGATTTTCACAAAAGATGTGGTGGTGTCTGAATGAAAGCAAACAGAAAATTTGTTCAGTCAGAAAATGCGGTAAGTCCTGTTATTGGTGTAATGCTGATGATAGTGGTTACTGTTATTCTGGCAGCGGCTGTTAGTTCTTTTGCAGGCAGTATTGAGAATCAGGATGATCCCACACAGGCAGTTTTTGATGTTTCATGTTCTGCAGCAGATAAACTGATAGTTATCAAACATATGGGTGGAGATGTGATATATAAAGAGGATATTAAGATTCTGATATCTCATGGTTTACCTAAAATGACAGGTTTCTTACCTAAGGAAAACCTTACTTTCTATCCTCAACATGAAAAAGGTGTTGCAGAGGATAAGATCGCATTGCAGCCCGGGCAAATAGCAACATATAGTTTTATTGAATGGCAAAATTCATCTTATCCTGATCAAAAAGGCTACTTGCTTGGTGATCAGGTGGTTATGGTCGGTGAAACATTCGAATTTGCATTGGTTGATGTAAATACTGAAAACAATATTTTTGTCACCAACGTTGTAATGGAACCTTAAGGTTCCATTTTATTTCTAAAACAGTTTTGAAATCTAAATATTGAGATTATTTGCTGCTCCAAAAATTATATATTATTAAATAATATATTATTATTTGTGATTTATTGTAGCAGCACTAAAAAACTAGCCTTAAAATTAGTATTAACTATTCTTTCTTTCCTTATTCTGGCGCAGACTGCATCAGCTGTGTCAGTGGGATTTTCACCACATAGCCTTCAGTTTGATATTAATGATGGTGTTTTCCAGAAGAACATTACTGTTATTAACAATGGTAATGAATTTTCTACTTACACGGTTTATACAGAGGATGAATACCCAAACATGATTTTAATTTCTCCATCAAAATTCGACCTTTCTCCGGGTATGACAAAAGAAGTTACTATTACTTGTATTCCACCTGATAGTGCATCAGGAAATATTTCTCTTAAAATTAGTGTTGCTGCAGGGTCAGATAACAGTAAACTGGGTATTGGAGCAGGTGTCAGGATTCCTGTAACAATTATTCCGGATGAAAGTGTAGGTCAGTCGGGAATAAATGTTTACACATCATTTTCCCGGCATATAATGAACTTTTTCTAATGAAATACTTTTTAGGTTCTGTAGAAATTCTGTTTGTATGAACGATACAAACTTTGCTCTTTTTCAGTTCTAAAACCAAAAAAACAATTTAAAGCTAACAAAAAAGTAACCATCCGCCGAAGGCGGCACATTCCAATACCTCTGTACAGAAGAAAATTGCATTTATACCTGAGGATCTACTGAAGTATACGAAGGAAGTATTTCATTGCAACATGTCATTATCTAGTACTATCTGATGGAAAAACGCCGGCTTCGCCGGGCCTTTCGGGATAATTCTAGTTATCCATGATCGTGATGAATCTATTTGTTGTTTCCTTTAAGTTTTAATTGCAGGATTTCTACAAAGCATCTTTTTGTTTGCTTAAAATATACCTGATATCGCTCGTATCATTTGCTAAAAAGATAATATATCTAATCTAAATGCACTTTCTTTTATAGAACCTGTCATACATATTTCCTACCAAATTGCGGTTTCAGTCTTGACTATGTACGAATGCATTGGTTTATCCATATATGATTCAAAGTCGAATGCTCTGATATTGAAGTACTTAGAATAATCTGAAACAGCAGAAACAGTAATCATTCCTGCTTCATAATCAATAAATTAAATCAGCTAACTGAACTAAAAAACGAAAACACGGGGTTCTGGGTATGAAGGCAATCATTAATAAATTTAACAGTTCAGTAATGCAAATTATCGCATCGGCTGGCATGCCACAAAGCCATGATGTACTGAAAGGCATTACCAGTCATTTTTCAAAAGGAAATGATGACCTGCTTTTAGATATGTCTGAAACAGTCGATGATCTTGTCTCTTTTACAGCTCCTTCCCATATGGAGGAACTTGAACGTTATTGGGTGGATGAGCCGTATTGTCTGGTTTGTGTATTGAGGGACAGACAAAGACAAACTATCCATTATCATCTGGTTGAGCCAAAACTTAACAAATTTGAAAAAACATTGCTTGAAGAGTTCAATAATGTAATGGGAGACCGGATGACCATTTCAAATCTAAATGGTGAAGAAGAGCTTGATTCTGTTGATCGTTACACACTTCTGAGAGAAAATACAAAGCGTACACTAACTGAATATTTTGATCTTCATTCAAGGACATTTGAAAAAATATATTACTTTCTGAAACGTGACTTTATTGATTTCGGTTCCATTAGCGGTATTATGAAAGACACCAACATTGAGGATGTATGGTGTAACGGTGTCAACATTCCGATATTCGTTTACCATAAAGCATATGGAAACATCAAAACGAATGTTGTCTTTTCAAATGATGAGGATCTTGATCACTTTGTCACACTGATAGCACAGCAAAGTTCCAGGCATCTTTCACGATCAACTCCTATACTGGATACTATTATGCGTGACGGTTCACGCATTAATATTACATATGGACATGATATAAGTCCAAGAGGAAGTTCATTCAGTATCCGTAGGCAGAAAAAAGTGCCATTGACGCCTCTTGATCTGATCTCTTGGAATACATTCTCCTCAGAGATGATGGCTTACTTCTGGTTCTGCATGGAACACGGAAAAAGCATTCTTTTCTGTGGTGGAACCGCTACCGGAAAAACGTCATCATTGAACGCGATCTGCCTTTTCATTCCAATGAATATCAGGATAGTTACACTCGAAGATACTCCTGAGATAAATCTTCCTCACAAGAACTGGATATCTACAATTACAAGAGAAGGATTAGCAGTAAACAAAATGGGTACAATAGGTCTGGAGGATCTTTTACGTGCATCACTAAGACAAAGACCTGAATATTTGCTGGTAGGAGAAGTGAGAGGTCGTGAATCACAAACCCTTTTCCAGGCAATGAACGCAGGTCATGCAACGTGTTCTACCTTCCACGCAGGAGCACCACAGGAAGTTATTAACAGATTTACGAATCCTCCTATAAATGTCCCTCCTGCAATGTTCAGTGCACTGGATATTATTTCCATGCAATCCAACATATACGAGGGTGGTATTGAAAAAAGAAAAGCTTCGCATGTATCAGAAGTCATTGGTGTCACAGGTGGGATCAAACTGAAAGATACTTTTTTGTGGGATCCGGTTAAGGACTCTTTTGAATTTAAAGGTTCAAAAGTTCTTCATGATATAGGCCATAAACTGGGATGGTCTGAATTAAGGGTCAGTGAAGAACTTAAGAGAAGAACTATCTTCCTTGATCTTATGCTTGAAAAAGGTATCAGGGATTATTACCAGTTTATTCGGCTGGTAAATTCTTACAACAAAGATCCTGAAAAAGTGATGCGATTACTGAACTCAGGTGAATTATGATATGGGGGCTTATAACATGTATAATTCACTGATCAACTTTAGTTTTGTCAGAAAGTATGCAAAAAAACGCTCTGATAAGTATGATTATCTGATAAACAGTCTCAGATCAGCAAGAATGGATGTCCACTATTCTACATATGTTGAGCAGGGAGTATTATACGCATTTCAGACATATTCCGTTGTAATAGTATCCTTGTTTTTAATGCAGTATCTTATAGACATCCCAATATTCGGTTTGCTTAAAAACTATCAGGACATCATCTTTTCAAGCGTCACATATCTTGTTCTTCCACTTGTGTCAGCTTATCTTGTGTATCTATCCTATCTCCAGTACCCTCGTTTCATTGCTTATTCACGTGCAACTAAAATAGATGTGCTGCTGCCACACGCATCCTCATTTTGCTATGGAATGACAAAAGGTGGAACGCCTATTTATGAGACTATAAAGGAACTGGCAGAGAACCCCCACATATACGGTGAGATTGCAACCGAAGCACTGTACATAGTAAGGGACGTGGAGCTCCTGGGCAATGACCTTGTAAAAGCTGTGAAGAACACTGCAAAATACACACCATCAAAGACATTTCATGATTTCCTTGAGAATCTTGTTCCAATGATACAGGGTGGAAGTGATATACATCAGTATTTTGCTATTAAAACCGAACAATATTTCCTGCATGCTAAAAAAACCCAGGAGATGTTCATAAAAACACTGGAAATCATCTCTGAAGTATACGTGGTTGCATTTGTTGCGGTTCCTATTTTCCTGCTGATCACACTTGTGACAATTGGTCTTCTAAATCTCAATCAGACTTCTTACCTGTTCCAGGCACTTTACCTGGGTCTGCCGTTGGGTTCAATTGCTCTTATCGTGCTAATTGATTCAATTTCCCCCAAAGAGGAACTTGGAATTCATTATGTTAACAGGGAAACACAGAGAAAATCCCAACTTGCGGGTGAGGAAGAGATAGATGAAGAGAATTATGAATCAAACCTAAAGAAATACAATAACAAAAAACTGAAAAGAAAAATAATTGGTAAACTGAAGCATCCTCTGGCGCCTATACTTGAAAAGCCGGTGAATGCATTTATTCTGAGTATCCCGTTAATGTCGCTTCCATTTTTACTAATGTCGGATGATCTGAACAAACAGATAGTCATATCTGTGATAATTGCTCTGCTTCCAGTGTCACTTGCTCATGAATATAAGAAAAGGAAGCTGGCAAAACTGGATAAAGCAGTACCGGATTTTCTCAGGCGTCTTGCAGAGGTAAATGAAATGGGAATTCCTGTAAACCACGCAATAAGCCTTCTTTTGAAATCTGATGTAGGACTGTTGTCAGGTGAAGTAAAAAGGGTGTGGCTGGATATGGAATGGGGCGGTGAGATGAAAGATGCCCTTTCACGTTTTGAGAACAGGATAGGAACTCCTGCCTTAAGAAGAGCAGTAACTCTTCTTGTAAAAGCTACTGAGGTAAGTGATGATACAAGAGATGTTCTTCTGATAGCTGCAGAAGATACTGAGAATATGCTTAAACTCAGGGATGACAGGTTCCATACAGGATTCATTTACCTTGCAACTGTTTATATTGCTTTTGGAACATTCATGTATGTCTGTTATTCATTCTCAACGCAGTTCATACCTTCAATGTCAGGTCTTGGCGGAGACAATATGCTTAATGTCGATCAGATTACCTCGACCATGTTCAATACATGTGGCATATTAGGTTTCTTTTCAGGTATGATTCTTGGTGAAATGGCTCACGGTAATCTCTTTTCAGGTCTCAAACACTCGATTATATTTCTTGTAGTGACTTTTGCCTGTTTTACAATGCTTATGAATTACTAGGTGGAAAAATGGCTTCGGAAATGATTGGTGAAGTACTCAAACTTGCAATGGTTGTAACTCTGGCAGCAGTCCTTTCAATTGGTATTTACGCACTTCTGCCGGATGAACGTCCACCTTACCTTGAAATAGAAATGAGTTTCAATCAGAGTAATGCCGGGATCATAGATATCACGCATGTTGGTGGTGACCCTATCAGGACCAATGATGTGCGTATCGAGATAAGTAATGCTTCCAACATTTTCGATAAAAAGGATTACAGATTAACCGAGCTTACAAATGAGAGTTTCTGGAAATTCCCGGATACATTATACCTTAATGCAAGTACTGCTTCAAGTATAAATATGACTGATGTAAAGGTCACTGTAATTCATCAGAAGGCAATAATAGCCATAGGTGAGGTCAAAAAAGTATGATTCGAAAACTGACCTCCTCCTGTGATGCAGTTTCAACGGTAATTGCTGCAATTTTAATTCTTGCAGTTCTTACAACTTTCATTTCAGCTATCAATGCATATTACATACCTTCACTGGGCTCTGAAAATGACATCCAGCACATGCAGGAAGTGAGAGACAGCTTTGTAAAAATTGCGTCACTTGCTGCTTCAGGAAGTACAAATGAAAAAGTCCTGATTCCTTTAGGAGGCAAGGAAATGCCTTATGGTCCATCTGTTTCTTCAAGCGGAACATTGACAGTTGATCCAAACAGTAGCTGGTTCAATATTTCAATGTTCAATGTTGCAGAACCTGAAAACCGATTTGATTCATTTTATGCTTTGAATAATCTGACATCGGTTTCATCTTTTCTTCTTGTAAAAGAAGCTGGCTTACCGGTAACCTATTCGGTTATCATTGATGGCGACAACACCCTTGATGCTGAGTGGATTGATGACAGCACTTTGCTTATCGATACTGTGCGTGATGGTAACCAGTTCTTCTATGGAAAAGTTCCAACTCCGTTAGTAGATACTGATGAGTATTTCACATTCGATGTTTTAAGTCCGGTTTATGGTTTTTCGAACATGTTAGAGGATGCTGAAAAACCTTTAACTCTCATGCTAGATGGTTCATTTCAGATAGAGTATGAAAAATTACCTCCATATGAATATTCTGAGATAAGATACACTGAAGATAGAATTATGAACTTCACTACAAGCTCTTTTAAATATAGTTCATCAAACAACTTCTGGATTGATCAGGATTTCATATTTGAGAATGGAGCTGTAATATTGCAACAATCCACAAGCAATGAATCACTTGTAAGATCCAAACCTTTCATCACAGTAGATAAAGATATAAAGCTTCTGAATATTCAGACATTCAATGTGGTAGGAGTTGCCGACAGCATGGGTGGAAATGGCATCTCAACCGTAAACATCCAGGTTGAAGACCATGAAGAGAAAACTTATCCTTTTGTCGAGGTCACAAATCTCACGATATACTCAGAGTATCCAAGTGCTTGGTACAGTTATCTTTCAAGTCAGGGTGATGTTGAAATGCTGGACGATGGTCTTGTAAGAGCATCATTTTATAATATGAGTGTCAGGATGAGCAGTTCTGATGTTATGATAAGTATTCCTTGATTGGGAATTGTATTTATTTGCATGTCAAAATTAGGTAAAGTTTCTTTTTAGACTGATTACTTTTTTTAATATTTTACTTTTATTGTTAATATTATTTGAATTAGCTTTGAAACTAATATACCTTAGTGAAAACTACGTCTATTTATTGCACATACATTCTGAAATAATGCATGTTATGGCTGAGATAATTAGTATTTGTGTATAAAATGAAAACTGGTTGAATATGGAATCGCTTGTCTGATAAATAGCATCAGGTCATGGGGGTGTGGTACATGAAACTGAAAAAAATAAATAGGGAAGTTTTTATTGGATTTTTAGTTGGAGCTGTTGGGGGGATACTATGCTATTTTATTTATGGGTTTATTGCGTTTTTTGTTTTAGTTTTTATCTGTCTATTTTTAAACAGTGATTGCATCACCCCACTCATACTTTGGATAGTGACAGGTCCTTTAATTGTTTTTATGCTATCAGGGTCATACCTTTTAATCAGAAATGATATTTCCGAATATGAAAGAACAGGTCTTTTATTTATCATTAAAGGTTCTATTATTGTTTTCTGCCTGTGGCTTTTTGTGATGATATTAACCTACTTACTCGATATTGAGTTTATACCAATTAGCAATATACTCTTAATGATTGTATGTGGTTACGCTATAGTGGTAACTATGTCTTTGATTTCGTTATGTAAAATGAAAAAGTGGTTGAACATAAAGCAGTCTGTCTATTAAATATGAGTTGGTTATGGGGGTATTGATACTGAAAATAATAAATATGGAAGCATTAGAGGGCAATTTCCTAGGTGGAGGTTGCTATTTGATATATGCATTTAGTTTGTTTTTAATCTTGATAATGATTGGTATCTTTTTAGATATCAATTGTTTCAACCAAATCACATTTTGGGTGCTTATAGGACCTTCAGTTATTTTTGTGATATGTGGACAATACATTTTTACTAAAAATTTCGTTACTGAAAAAGAGAGAAAGAAGTTGCTCATCGGCATTAAAAGTTGTATAATTGCTTTTTTCCTATGGCTTATCCTTATGACATTAACATTATTCCTCAACATTGAATTTGGATCGTTTAGAAATATGCAATTAATAGCTTTAATTGGTGGTTTCATTTCAATGTTAATCACATATTATATCTTTTTATATGCAATGAAAGAACAGCTGAATATGGGCCAGTCTGTCTAATAAATATGAGTAGGTCATGGAGGTATAGTGCATGAAACAGAGTAAAGCAAGCTTTGAAGAATATGCAGGAATAGTTATTGGGGGGCTAATCTACTTTTTTGTATATGTGTTAAATATAAACGATTTATTGATAGCATTTCCAGTATTATTCACTTATCAAGCAGGTTACTCTCAGATAGGTTACTGGATGAAATATGGACTTTTGTTCGTTTTCGTTTATGTATTTACATACTTTGCAGCACGAAAAGTAATTGATGAAAAAATAAGAAAAAAATACTTATTTCTCATCAAGAGTTATCTAATAGGCTTTTTTTTGTGGCTTATTATAGTTATAGTGGCATACTCTTTGAACTGTGAGATAGACGATACGACAAATTTGGTCGGTGGATATGCAACAATGTTAATGATTATTCTTTTTATGAGATACAAGCCAAAACGGTCCACAAACTGTGAATTAATATAAAATTACAATCACATTGAAAATAATGTGTAGGGATATCATGGAAATCTGGAAAATTGAATGATATCCCTTGTACCCGAAGGCAAAAGTATTTTAGCTTTGATACAACATGAATCTTTGCTAACTTTGTCTTCAGGGAAAAAATCTAGAGGCAAAGTACATGAAACATATAAATGTAAGGAAAATTGGAGCATTATTTATAGTGATGCTGCTTTTCAATATAGGTTTTGTACCGGCTGTTAGCTGTGAAACAAATTTCAAATCCCATTCTTCGAACATAACAATCGAAAAAATGGAATTGCCCGAAATTGAGATTATTAAAATGACCAATACTTCCTCTATCGTGCAAGTTGGGGATATAGTCCTATCTATGGAGTCTGATTCTGCATATACTGAAGCCCGAATGACTATCAAAGACCAAAATACCAGTGAAGTAGCAGATATTAGCTATAAAGTTTTTGAAGTCGATGGTGGATTTGAAACAAAAGTCTATTGTGGTGGACAACTGTACTCTACTCTGATTACGGAATACAATCCTATTAAACCAATCGAATTAAACACGGAATTTAGTGAGCAATCCTATAAAATAAGCGAAGTTGCTTCAAAAGCTACCAAATTTCAGTGGGATGGCGTGACTTTTGTCCAAGGCAGTGGCATAAAATACCCACATCCAGATCGGGATTATTATGGTATTGAAACGTGGGAAGATTATCGTATAACAGGTAACAATCTTTTTCATTGTCATATTGATGAGAATGATTCTGATACATACTCAAAATTTTCTCCGATTATTGTAGGAGGAGTTATTGGTGTTATGCTAACGGTCAATGGTTCTAATGTTGTAACAGGCGTTGGTGGCATTGTAGGGACATTACTCGGACTTATAATGGGCAATGATTCAGCTGCACTTCTTCTTGATGAAGAAGGATGCATTTGGTATTGGTATGGTCAGGAGTCTTTTTGGAAGACATCATCTTATGGAAGTGTTAGCACTGCTAGTATAATAATACCATCACCGACATTATACCAAGTACCTGCCTATGTTAGAATTGCTGAGTATACTCTGTGGAACACTATCAATTTACTAGATCCCGACGCTGACGACTGGAATCCATGGAATGATCCAGATTCTTCAAGTGGGTCACTAATTACAACAGGAGAACTACAGGAATCCATACATTGTTGGCTTAGTGATATACCTACTCCCGGAGCTGGTGGGGAAGTAACAACTTCAAGACTTCAATACCTAATTAGTTGTTGGCTTAATGATGAGTCCTGTAGTATGTCATCTGTATCTGAAACTCTAGTACTTACAAGTACTCCATCAATAAATGCAAACAGGACGATTTCCAATTATAATGTCACACCAAACAGTACTTTCACGGTTAACGTAGAGATAACTACGGATCAGGAGATAACTTCTCTTGCATTGGAGGAAAACTATCCGTTGTTGGACGGGACAGCCGTTGAGTTAACTAATGAAACATTCAGATTCTGGAACGTGACAGCCATTGAATGTGATAACAGTAACTTTAGGTCGTGGAAAACTGGTTTTGTATGGTCTTCCACCATCTCAGGTAATGAGAGCCGCACTGTTACATACAACGTCACAGTGCCTGTTAACCTCACGGGAGGAATATACAATATTTCAGGCAATGTCTCTGCTTATGAAGTAAGTGCAACTGAAGTTAGCGGAGATTCTGAGGTCTACGTCATGGATGACTGGAATCCATGGAACGATTGGGATTCCGAGAATGGAAGGTATATTTCGAACGATGAAATACTAGATGCTATTTACTATTGGCAGAACTATCTTGCTATTCCACAAACAAATCATATAATATCATCTGATGAGATTATGGATATTGTTTATTATTGGCAGAATAACTATCCAATGTGATGCAAGTTTTTAAAGAGCATTAATAATGTTTTGTTACCTGCCAGTAGACAGGTATCTTTTTTATTGAAGTGTTTAATTACCTCAATTATTCTGTAAACCTGTGTTGATGGATTGCTCTGAGTACTGTTTAGCTCAGTTCCATTATCAAGGTGGAGTTTTTCCAGTTTTTTAGCATTTTTAACTGCTGTATCTGTTAGAGGTTCAAGAGTTTGAAAGTAATCTCTGCTCTTACTGTAATCTGCAATCTGTCTTTTTAAAAGTTCTATCAAACCTTCGTTTTGAAGTGATGCTTCTGTATAGCTAAAATGAAGAAGGAACCAGAGTTCAAAGCAGGGATTTGAGAAGCACATATTGATGGATCTTCCGGCATTCCTGTATGCTGTTGAAATATTGTCATCTGTGTTCTCATCGCAATCAAAGACGCACCAGATGGAATCTCCATCATTGATATCCAAATCCTGTACCTTCTTTTTGGCAAATTTAACAATGCTTCCGACATCTTTACGGCTTGATGGGATAGGAATGATATCGACGTTGTTCTGTGGGGTCCTATAATTTTCAAAGTACATTGGTTCGGTCTTTTCACCTTCACAGATGATGAGCATTTTATTCCTTGTAGGTCTTTGACCACGTTTTCTCCGACTATAGTCCCTCATGTCAAAAACCCTCTCAGGATGAGATGAATGGAAGTGCTCCGTATCTTCCCATCAGGTATCCTTTCAGGATGTTCTGATCTTTGCGAACCTGGAATTCCAGAAGTGAATAAAGATCGGTATTCCCTGCATCCGTATCTTTTTCTGTGAACCATATCTGGTCTCTTCTGAAGAGCTCATCGCTTAGCAGGTTGGTGTTGTGAGTTGTTATTATTAACTGGGCATTGTTCTGATTGTAATTTTTATCATGGAAGAGTTTTACCAGATGTTCACTAAGCATTGGATGCAGCTTTAGTTCCAGCTCATCTACAAACAAGACCTGCCCTTTATTAAGTGCGTTGAGCCAGGGGCCTATTAGAGTGAAGAATCTCCTTGTACCATCGGATTCCTCGGTATTGAAATCAAAAGAGATACTGTGTTCCTTGCCATCTTTATCTTTTGCAAGGTGGAATGTGTTAATGTCTATCTGTTGCCATTTTCCAATGTTAGTGTCAATTATGTGGGGTATCTGGTTCAATATTTCAATGGGAAGGTTAGCTGGTTCTATATCTTCTATACTTGCAGTAATATCCTTTAGACCAAGGTCTGCTCTTTCAAGTGATCTCAGGATGGCCTTTTTCGAGTCGTCATCCTGATTGAGCATTCTGATCGTATATTCACCCTGCTCTGATAATGTCCTTGCACCGATTATTCTCAGGTCTTCCCTGAACCATTTGAAGGCTTCCAGGGTCTTATCGTAATTCTGTTGTGCTGAGTTGGAGAGATAGAGAACATTAATTAGAGTTCTCTTTGAGATATCATTCTGAACTCTTTTATCAATCGTGAATTTGAATTCAGTTGTGTTCCTTCGTTCAAAGACAAGTGCTTCCCTGTTGTTAGGGTAATAATACAGTTCTTCATCGATTATCTTTGTTCTATCATATGATACGGCATACCTGTACCTGATGTTGTTCTTGATAAAAAACACACTGAACCTGCTGGGCTTAGACATACATTCCGGTGTCAGTTTGAACGGTTCAAAAGGAAGCAGATCTCCATCCTGATTCTTGACCGATGTCATCACCAGATTCTGCAGGCCGAACATTGCTAAAAGAACATTGCTCTTTCCGGATGCATTAGCCCCATAAATGACAGCACTTTTCACCAGCCTGTCATTCTTCTTCAAGGCATCCGGCTCGATCAGATTTTCCTCAAGCTCCCTGTCAGATGATGCCAGTAAACTAAAAGTGATCTCCCTACTTATTGAGCGAAAGTTCTCAGCTTTGAATTCAATTAACATATCGATAACAACCTATTATGCATATTTAATTGCTCTTTTCGTGATTTTTACGTTGATATTAAAGATAAAACATGATTATATTTAAATTAATTGCTGATTGAAGGTGGTGATTTTTGGATCAAAGGAGCTTTGAAGTATTGAAATATTATCAAGGGATTCCTGGTGTGACATCTTAAGGTATCATCTAAAGAAACTGAAGCTTGAATAGGTTATATGGGTAAAGGGGAGTATTCTTCTTCAAGGTTCAGTGAGTAACCAAAAACCAGAGAAAAAGTATGAGTTAATTATTGATTGTACAAATAATTCGTATTACGGAATAACTGGATCATACAATGAAGACTACGTGATACGCAGTCAGGCCAAGATATTTACTAACTTATTTTACCCGATAATTGGGTATACTGTGATAGTAATTCATTTCTCATCATCATAGTCAATATCCCCCTCCATTTCAGAACCTGAATCCACATCATTCTTATCAGCTTCATTAACAATAGATGATGCAACTGCTGTATCAGCAATTCTGATATCAGCAGTATTCAAATTAACTCTACTCTGTCTTCTTTTCCTATTCCATCTTGTTCCGGTAAGCATAATTCCAACAGCCAGTACTAATATGGCTCCTGAAACGTAGAATAAGCCTTTGTTTGAGACTTTCATTTTTACAGGTATCTTTATTCCGCTGCCGACCTCAAAATTTGAGGATGGTGCTGAAGCTATGACATAGGCTTTCATTTCATAGTTTCCACTTGCTGAAATAGGTGGTTTTAGTCCAATGATCACTTCTTTATGCTCTCCTGGCTGGAGTGTGAAGTTATTTGGTGATATGGAAAACCAGTCTACGTACTTATCATCGACGTAGACCCTGTAATCAGATACACTTTCTCCGTCGTTTATTACAAAAAGTGATTGGAATCCTGTAATTCCCACGTGTGAATCAAAGGTCATGTTTGCAGGACTGACACCTACACCAACGGCGCTGACATTTGCTACAGAGCAAATGAAAATAATAATGAAAACAGTGGACAGTAGAGGTTTTTTGAACATTTTATCAAGCTGTGATTAACACTTAATCATTTGATGTAATTCTTCTAATTGATTCAACCGTGTCAAATATTTTCTGATAGTCTTTTGTAATTATCTCTTTTGATTCCTCGGCAAATCTGCACAGTTTTTTGTTTTTACTGGAAAGCACGTGTGTTTTTCCAAAGATCTTTCTCTCGATAAGGTTTGCATCCTCAAGTATATTGGCATGCTTTGATGCAACAGGAATAGAAATCTCCAATATTCTTGCCACTTTTGAAATATGCATATCCTCTTCATTTATGTGTTTGAACATCTTCAAACGTGTTTCATTTTCAAGTGCATTAAGGATCTTGAAATTTTCATTTGGCATAATATGCATGATTATTTATGATGATATATATGTTTCTACTTGTTTTTATATGTTAGTTAAAAAGCATAAACTTGTAACATGGTTTTAGGTTAAATATCATGCAGTTGCGGGTAGAAGTAAATTTAAAAAGAATAATCAGATACATCGTAACACAAAAAAATTATATGTTTATGTTAAAAGCTAACAATTATTACTAAAAATCATGTATTTAAATATCACATTTACCTACTAAGGTGCAGGAGCCAAATAATGTAGTTGACAATCCTTCATTGCAACCCGTTATTTGGCCGGTTGGCTGGCAACCCCTTTTTTCTTCATCTACACCTTCCACACTTCATAACCCAGCCAACGAATTCCCTTTTTCTATACTCTTCTTTTTTTACATTACTTTTCTTTTTGAATTACAACTATTAGCTATTATTAGTAATTTATTAAGGCAAAATATTAATAGATTTCTGATGTGTATGGGGTCAAGAATTTTTCGTATTTTTGTATTGATTTTAATTTTAGTTTCTTCTGTAACAGCAATTGGTTCTGGTTCTCCAAATTCTGATTTTAATGATGGATATATTATTACATTACAGAATGATCTTGAGAACTTACCAGATATTGTTGATGGGATCAGTTCGGAAGAAAAAACAGGTAAAGACAGAATACTTGGTCTTCTGAATACAGAAGACATGGAAGTTAAACAGGCATTTTTTATAATGGCAGAATATGGAACTTCTCAGGATACATTTGAATATTCAGTACCCGAATACAATACACAATTGGAAGTATTGTTATGGCTGACCGAGAAAAGAGATATAAGTGGGCATGAAAGATTAGCTATGGCTATAGCACTTGATTATGGAGCTGTACTTGCCATTTGTGAGGATGATGTAAAAAACAAGCTAAAAAAGTACATTGTGGATATATATGACTATTTCATTGAAACTGATGATCTTGTATCATGGAATGTAGACGATTATTCTCTGGAGGCACTTGTTCCTCTTGTATGGGGTGCAGATAGTATAAGCACTACCCATTTCTTTGATGAAGTCAACCAATATCCCGAAGGGACTACCTATGGAGACATCAGCACACAATGTTATCTTTATCCGGATTGGGTTATGACTTTTAACAGCAATAAATTAACACAAGAGGATTTTGAATGGTATTTTGTTGATATATCCTCTCTTGAAGAAATGCGCTCTTTTTTGTTATACGACAAGTACGAATGTGAAGAACTATCAATCTCCAGATTTGAAGAGATAACAAATGATATAGACCTAATGCTTTATCCTTCTCTAGAATATCATGGCGATTCTTATTCAGCTGAAATAGAATACATAGAGGTTGATGGTAAAATTACTTCAGATTGTGGACTTTCCAATCCGGATTGGCACTGGAACCACTTTAAACATAATAGCTTTATTATTGGTTGTTGCAGGGATGTTGCCTGTATGGATACTTTTCTCCTGAAGAGTATTAATATTCCTTCCACAAAGATTTCAGTTCATTGGGACACATTTGGTCATCAGATAGTAGTTTTCTATGATCAGAATAACGATAACAATTGGAAAATCCCTCCTTACCAGATTTCAGTTCTGGAGCGAAATATCAATGGTGATGAATTATTTCTTTCTAACTTTTATCCAATAATATGGTTAAACTGGCATGATTCAATAGCATTTCCACCAAGAAGCTATGTGCTTTTACCTGAATTGAAGGACGGTTTTGATATAACACCTCCTGATATGAAGGAATTTGAAACAGAAGACTGGAATCCATGGGATGATCTGGACTCAGAAGATGGAATCAAGATAAGTACAAATGAACTCCAAAGCGCTATACACTACTGGTTGAATGACATGTCATTAGAGAATACAAATGAAATAGTAACTACTGACAGGCTACAGTATTTGATCCATCTATGGCTTGAGAACTAATAACTCTAAGGTCGATTTGACCAATTGATCTAAAAAAAGATAGCAATTACAACTTAAGAATGATTGTAATTGCTATGTTAAATATTTCTGTTTTCTAAATGCAAGAACATCTAAATAAGCAGATATAATCACATATTATTTCTTGCATTTCTATCTAAAGAAAACCATGACTTTCTCCTACTTCTCCAAGAGAACTAACAAAATACTTTGCAATTTCTGCAGATTCCCCCAGTGCCTTTTCACTTATTATGACCTCATATCCGGAAGATTCCAGTACATTTTTCCATGATTCCGGATTATCGCCGGCAAGCTCGTATTCTGCATGTTTTCCAGGTACAATTGCAAGAGCGGCAAGTGTTACTTTTTTAGCATTGATGTGCTCAAGACGCTTTATAACCCATTCCACTCCGGGATAACCAGAAGCACTTCCGACCATGAAATTTCCACCTGACACTTCATCCATAATAAGTTGTAACTGACACAGAGAAGTATCTCCACCATTTTCATCAACGGAGGATACAAGCACAATTGCCTCTTCTTCACCCGGAAGTCCGAAATAGGAACATAAAGCACCAGCAGTTGAACTGTAATCATTTGCATCCATTAGAAGTGGTTTACCTATTAAGATCCCATCAATTCCTAATGTTCCATGTTTTCCGGAAAATCGATTCATTGTGCTTACAATTGAATATAGTTCATGTAAGCCATCACCAGGAGTGACATATAAGGGCTGAACAATTATTTTTGAAAAACCTTCATCCACTAGCTCCGTCAATGAAACAAGTGGACTTTTGCTGCTAATTCCCTGTTCTTGCATCGATTGTCTGACAAGTTCGGAAGCAACAGCAGATCGTACAAATGAATTCGGATATGCGACCTTAAAAGCATTAGTACAGCTTTCAATTATTTTTTCAGCTTTATTATGTGTACTGCCTGCAGTAACTAGTAGTATTGCAGTTCTTGTGTCTTTCCTGATAACATGTTCAGAGTTTACATTCTCCATTTTACTCAAACCTCCATTTTATTTTTACAACCCATTTTGAGTTATAAACATGAAAAGCTATTATGGCCTCCTCCTTAAACCATTGAAAATCTCTTCCAGCAAAAACAAAGCACCATTAATTCCAACATATGTTCTTGGCAGGAAATTCAAATATCCGGATGATGGCATGGCAATCTCGATGCCTTTTCTGCACAATTTTTTCTCGGACATCATCCTGATCGTGTGTCCATCTGACAGGACGATGTCTACTTGTTCATCATCGCAAAACCTATTCCAGGAGTCAGAGAACCCGATTTTCTCAAGAAAAACAACGATCTGTGTTTCAGTTTCCGTTTTAGCTCCTGGTAATGTTTTAACAGAAACCGGTGCCATTCCAAGATACTCATATAGCCATTTTGTAAGAGGAAGAACTACAGAACTATCTCCATTGATAGCAAACGTTGCACCTTTTGGAAGTCCTGTCAGTGAATAAAAGCGTGATATCTTATGATAATGTTTTTTCTTCTCATTTTTCAATATTTCAATTGCATGAGATGGATCCAGTCCCAAAAATGATGCAATATTCTTGATCCACATTTCAGTGGAATCAAACCCAACAGGAGCTCCTCCTGAGGATAAAACATATGGTATGCCAAAATTATCCTCATACCACTTTGCAATTTTAAGACCATATTCTGGAAAAACAATGATATTGCACACAGCAGATGCAGATCTTTGAAGTTCCCTGATACTTGTCCCGGCACAAATTACAGCTTCAACCTCTATATTCAGAAATTCAAGTATCCTTTTGAGTTCATCTACTGTGCTATCCCAGTGACTATTGTATATCGAGATTCCAACAAGATTCACTTTTCCTGTTTTTGAATTGTTCCTGTTTCTTGCAAGTTTCATCCATTTGAGAATCTCTATCACAGTCTGTTCAAATCCTTCACAAACAGGTGAAGAATATCCTGCATTCTCAATAGCCATACAACGCTCAGACAGGCCGGTAGAATCAATGAACTTTTGAAGATCATCTCCGATCAATGAGGCTCCGGGAGAGTTTACAATAACAAGGAGATCGTTATTTTTTGCTGCAATAGCAGGGAGAATCCTTAGGAGTTTCTCAGTTGAACCTGCGACATAATCTTCTCCTTCAAGGTATGTGCATGGCACCCGCGGTTGACCAAAATAGAATTCATCAGTGTAGCCAAGAGGATCAAAAGAAGATGCTCTGGAATACTGGCAATCAGAAATATGTGAATGATAGAATTTACAACCCGTAGGCCCATTTAACAGAACCATTGCATCCCGGATGCCTTCAACTGCAAGTAAAGAACCGGTAAAGGTATCTGCTGCAAGTGTCATGATACATCCACCCCATCCATTTTCCATCCTTCTATGACAGGAAGTCTCATGAGTGTACTCCATCGTCTGGCCATGACAAGTCCGCTATGGAACCCAACATCAGGAGAAAAAGGGATTGCATCGTGATGAACTCCATCTTCAGTTATCATCGGCGGATAGTTTGATAAAACAAGGTCAGGCTTGAGGTTTTCAATGTCTCTTTGCCTTTTTTCAGTAGTATAATCATATTCCAGGGGCAATATTCCAATATATCTGCTTCTGAAATCATCGTAAGATGACGCAACAAGTCCTACTTTCACCAGATCCATTCCAAGGTCCAGGATTGTATCAATTATCCAGTCAAGATTCAAAGAAAAAGAACTTATTATCATTCTCTTTCCTTTAAGAATAGGGCGTAGATCGTCGATATCATTATAGTACAACTTTCTATGGTAGTCTATCAGTTCTTTTGACTGTATTTCCGTATCAAATCTCTCTGCAAGTAGTTCTATCCACTCTGCAGTTTCATTAAAACCTATGGGAAACGGAAGCCCAAAAAAATCGACACCTGTATTTGCTTCTAACAATCTCTTTAAAACAAAGCCAGAGTCATCGTTGTGTGCAAGAATATTCAACGAAGCTTTTTTGAATTTTCTGATCTCATCAATCGTTGTCGTCGACAAAAAACGGCAATTTACTTTAACTTCTATACTTTCAAGAAGTTCTTTTATGATCATAAAGTTTGAATTCAGATTATTTGAAAGTGTTTTTTCTCCGACTATATTTACAAGGAAGTTTTCTTCTTGAATAGAGGGGTCTATTATATCGCTTATTACTTTATATCCTTCCACAAGTCCCTGTGAAAAATCACCTGCAAGATTACCATCTACTTCTATTGGGATTATATCTGTTTCTGGATATTTTTGCTTCACTCTTGATATTGCCTGTGTGATATCATCGCCTATAAGCCCAGAGGGACATGTAGTGACGACAAAAATAGTGTGCCAGTTTTTCACACATGCTTCTTCAAGACAAATTGAAAGGTTGTCAATTCCTCCGAAAATAAAGGATTTTTCATCCATATCTGTAGATACAAGAGTTTTTCCATCATTTCCGGAAGGAATTGTTCCATATCTTGAACTGGCATTAATTAATGAGTTATTTAGAAAATGGGATGCAATATGTGCGCAGCTACGCGGACCATGCACAATTGTTAATGCATCTGTTATTCTGGAAGTTACAGTGACAGCACCGGCAAATGAACACCCTTGAAGGGGAGTTTTATTTTTGACACTTTTTGTGAAAAAATGGCTTTTTTTATTAATAAAAGGCTCTTTCATTATCTCGGGTATTTCAAAGTGAAGTGTTTTTTGACTTACATTTAAATGCTTTTTGTTCTGTTTAAAATCTTGCCCCCTCCCAAGAACAATTTTCTCCATTTCCTCATTACTAAGTGGATTTGCTTTGAAAAGCCTAGTACTTCTATTAGATATTTTTTCAACATGATCTGCAAGTTGATTTAATAAGAAGGAAGGTACAGACATAGGGTATCCTTGTATGACAGTGCATCCTTCCTTTTCAGCTTCTGCAAACAGTTCTGATCTTGGAATTGAAGTTATTATCGGCAATCCAACAGCATCAGCAAATATCCTTACTTTTTCATTTTCATGTTCCATTCCCCTGCTATTATGGATAATTCCTGCAACCCGGGGAGAGTTATCATCAAAATTACTAATTCCACGAAGAATATTGTTTGCAGCATAGAGTGCCATGTATTCTCCGGAAGTCACAATGTATATGGCATCTGCATATTCTTTTCTGATAGGGACTGCAAAGCCTCCACATACAACATCTCCAAGGACATCGTAGAGCTTAATATCAAAAGGAATTTCCTCTATTCCCAGTTTTTCAAGGATTTCAAAAGTACTAAGAATTCCTCTGCCAGCACATCCAACTCCAGGTTCAGGACCCCCGGCTTCTACACAGGCTATGTCTGCATATCCTCTAAAAAGGATGTCTTCGAGTTTTCTTTGATCCGGATACGTGTCACGGATATAATCGAGTACAGTAGGTATAGATTCTCCTTCCAATAGAAGTCTGGTTGAATCATGTTTAGGGTCACATCCAACCTGAAGCACACGTTTTCCTCTTATTCCGAGTGCAGCTGAAAGGTTGGCCGAAATGGTTGATTTTCCGATACCTCCTTTTCCATAGATTGCAATCTGGATCACTGGAGATTTATCCCTCCTGAAATTCTATCGGAATAATCATCAGCTGGATTTTTTAGAAAGCCATCTTTTTCATGCGTTCTGCTCAGGAACTGGATCATATCTGCAATAGAACAAAAATCATGTTCTATGGTATGGTTCAAATATCTCCAGAATGTATCCTCATTGCTATTCTGGATCTTAATAGTTATATCACTGTCATTACAGATGCTGTATCCTGCACGTTCAAGTGCATGTGATGTCCATATAAATTCGGTATTATCTTCTCCGATAAGAGTTACGTTTCCTTTTTCTTCCGGAGAAATAACAAATGTCCCTTTTTTATTATCAAAATGAACTCCACCCATTTCAAAAGCTGATCCGAAAACTCCTTTCAGAATAAGATCTTCAGGAGCGCCGGAGTAAAAATCTCCTTTTTTATTGAAAAGCCATATTTTATCGGCAGTGCGCATAGCAATATCCAGATCGTGAATTGACAGCAGAACAGCTCTTCCCGGATGGCGTGAAAGTGATTTTAGTATTCTCATTATCTCTATTTTGTGTGGCAGATCCAGAAATGCAGTAGGCTCGTCAAGAATAAGCACCGCCGGGTCTTGAGCCAGTCCCCGTGCTATCATCACTTTCTGTTTTTCTCCGTCACTTAATTCAGACATATAGCGTGAGGAAAGTTCACTGGCACCAACTGCTGCCAGAGAGTAAGATACCATTTCCTTGTCCTTTTCTGATAAAGTGCCGGACCACCCTGTATGCGGATAACGACCTAATGACGCAACATCAAAAGCCCTGAAGTGTGAGATTGATACCTGTGATGTCAATACCACGCTTAAAACCCTGGCTTTTTCTATGGCACTGTAATCACTCAGCAACTTTCCCGCAAGATGCACATCACCTGAAATACCGGGTTGCATTCCAATGAGTGTTCTTATCAATGTTGATTTTCCGGCCCCATTGGGACCGATAAGACAGACAAGTTCTCCAGGCATCAGATTTAAATTAAGATTACTGGAGACTATTGTCGATTCCTTGTTCCTGTGTTTATATCCTATTGAAAGGTCTGATGTCGATATAAGGGGTGCTTCTTTCATACGGAAACACCTCTTCCAAGTTTATTACCGTATAGAATTACCCAGGTGATAACAGGTGCTCCAAGCATTGATGTAACTGAGCTTAACGGTAGAGTGAGACTGCTTCCCGGAAGATGTGCTATCATATCTGCAAATAATGCAAGTCCTCCTCCAAGTAGTGTGCATCCAGGCACCAGTATCCTGTGATCTGCAGTAACGAAAACTCCTCTGCAAAGGTGAGGGACGGCTACACCAAGGAAAGTGATCGGTCCGCAGAATGCAGTAACAACACCTGCCAGAAGGGCAGTGATTATAATAAGGTAGCTTCGCGTTCTGCTGAAGTTCATACCCATGCTGGCAGCATATTCTTCACCCAGCAGCAATGCATTCAGGGGTTTTGTAAGTAAAAATGCAAATATCAAGGCGATTGCAATCACGGGTGCCAGTATGCTTATTTCCGTCCATCTGATATCAAACGTACCAAAAGTCCATTCTGAAAACGCTTTTACTTTTTCAGGGTCACTAAAGTGTATAAGTATTGTAACCATGGCATTTGTGATATAGCCAAACATCAGTCCCAAAATGAGAATTGTGACGTTGCTATCTATTTTTCGTGATACAAAAAGTACTATCATAAGAACTGCCGATGATCCAAGGAATGCTGCCATGGCAACTGTGGCACTACCCAGAAAACCAAGGCTTCGAAGCATTTGTGGGAGTGTTGCTGCAGATATTCCTCCAAATAGAAGAATCACAATGGCAACTCCTAGACTTGCACCTGAACTGATTCCAAGAATAAACGGTCCTGCAAGGGGATTTCTGAACAAAGTCTGCATCAAAAGACCTGCAACTGCCAATGCAGCACCACCAAAAACAGCTGCCAATGCCCTTGGAAGTCTCAGATCCATGATTATTATCTTTGACGAATCGTCCAAAGGTGCATTTCCCAGTAAAACTGAAAGTGTATCTCCCAGCGGTATATTCACTGATCCCAATACCAGATCTAACATAAAGAATAAAAATAACGCAATCAGAAAGACCCCCATCAGAAATGGTGTTCTCTGTGAATGATTCTTTTGTTGCATTTTTTGATTCAGATTTTGTTTTTCAGTTTTTTTCATTCTATCCTCTTATGGAAAACCATTTCATGGTCAGGAACTAATTCTGGATGGAACATTTTTACAAAATCAGCCAGTACAAGATCCGGTCTGACAACACCTAATTCGTAATAGTCGTTTCCTCCGTTTTCGTTTACCTTGTAGTAACTGGAATAGACAGTTCCATTGTTCACAGAATTAAATTCAATATAAAGGGAATCTTCAGCTTCAAGTTCGTCTAAGTTGCTCCAGGTTCCTGAAGAAACCCAGTAGTCAGCATCCTTTCCCATGTCAAATACTGCTTCAAAATCAAGAGTTACTGTACCTGTATCAGTGTTATCATTCCAGAAGTAGGTCGCTCCTGCATCATTGACGTATTGGGCTATCAGGCTGTTCCCGCCGGGTACGTACCATGTACCTTCCCAGGCCATTCCACTCATCACAACTGGCCTGTCTTCTACAGATTTTGTCATATCGGCAAGTTCATTGTAATCGCTTGCAACCTGGTCAAAGTATTCACTTGCTTTGCCTTCCGCATTGAAAAACAGAGATATGAACTTGATCCATTCTGCTCCTGCAAGTGCAGATTCTTCTTTATATTCATCAACAACTACAGGTTTAAGTCCGATATCTATCAGGTTGTCTATATGTTTGTCATCATAAGGAACACCTGTGGTGAGAGTAAAAACCACATCTGGTTTTATACTGACCATTGCTTCGGTATTCATGTAACTACCTGTGCCGACTTCTTCTATAGTTCCGTCTTCGATCATCTGTCTTACAGGTACAGAATTTATATAGGCAAAAGAGCTGACAGCTTTGAGTTTGTCTGTCTCGCCGATAATCTCAAGGGCCGGCAGGTGAGTTGTAGAAAGAGCTGCAACACTTTCTACAGGTATTTGAATTACAACTGAATCTTCCTCATGTTCAGGGACAGGGGTTCCTTTTTGCACAAGTATGTATGAATATTCATTATTGGTAACTGAATCAGATACAGTTACAAGTTTGTAATTGTTATGATATTCAACTGAAAATCCCTGTGCATATTCTACATCTATTTTATCTGGAAAATAATCTTTTGAAGAATCATAGTCGTCACTTATCAGATTATTTGATTCCTGACTACTATCTCCTATACATCCTGAAAAAGAACTACATATTAAAAGTATAATTAATACAAAAAAATGATATTTTTTCATTTGTGCACTCTCCACTTAAAACAGAAATATTTAGTTAGGTCATTATTATCAATAATTTTAATTTTTAGTAGTATATCTTCCATTTTTGCAAATCCATGCAGTAACACGAACCCAATTATCGAGTATACTGTCTTTTTCGCTGAGGAGCCTGTTAAAAGGAGGATAGTTTTCACAAGGTAAAATTTCAGAAACACTCTTTATAAGCGAAAATGCAGCTTTTTTGCCAGCTTTTTCGGGGAGCATTCCCCATGAAATTTCATCAACAATGTGAAGAATAGATGTTGTAAGGCTCACAAGTGCAGGGTCTTTTGCAACAATTCTGAGCTCTTCGATAAACTGGTTTTTTCTATTTTCTCCTTCCATGGAAGAAGCTTTTTCCCAGTATAGTTTTTCATCAATTCCAAATCTATCAAGACGCACTAACATATTGCATTGGGAATGTGGCGTAAGATCGGATTGCTGTGCAAGAGCTTTTTTTGTAGCTTCTTTCACACATTTTCCTATAAGCTCACCAAGTTTGGCGTGCTTACCGCAGTCGTCAAGGTATGAATGGCTGGTACCATCAGAAACCACTGCGATCATATCAGTTCCAGATCCTGTAGCTATTCCCTGAGAATACTGGCTTGGAGCCATGAGTTCATTCACTGCGACAGCTTTAGCTTCACTAGCTGTAACTACTGCGTTCACCATGGCATAATGTGGGACATTGGCACCAATGAGTAGGATTGTATTAATTGTCCCGGGAATCATGGTGAACTGTCCGTTTTCCTGGTAATACGATGCAGGATCCCCGGCACGCCCTCCATTAACTTCTATTCCACCGGTAATGATTGCCGTTACTTCAATGTCTCTGAAATTATGGGTTACTATTGCCACATTTTTCATATTGGCTGCTGTCATAAGCCCGGTAGAAGATCGTGGATCAAGTCCAAGCTTTTTTGAAACCAGTGCAGCATAAGCTGAAATTCCTCCTCCCTCAAGAGAAGAAACTTCATGGTCAACATCAGATTCATGTAATACCTGATGATTGTATATGTGTCGAATATTTTCCCGGTATCCACCATTTAACCAGGATGTAGTGAGTGTATTTCTTCCAGCAGGTAGTTCTACAACAATTGATTTTTCATGAAGGAATACTTTTTCTCCACCAGAAGTTTGCCATAATAATTCCTTTGGAAGCCAACTAGCATTTTTTACTTCAATCTGGTTATTTTCCATAGATGAACTAATAGTCTTATCATCTGTTTTTCCATTCATGTTTGATCACCGGTTCACACTTATCTTTTTAGAAGTAGTGTGATACAAAATTGTAATTATCTTTAGCAGGATTGACACGTAGCGTCTGAAAAAAGTTGTATTTATAGAGGGGATTTTTCCTCAGAACTATTAGTTTTTTAGCTAACAATGATGTACTATTATCGACCAGTCAATCATTAATCTGGAATAAAATGTAGAAAAGTGTTAAATTACTCACTAACATGATGATTACATTTTGTTTCATATCAAAGTGAGTAGCCAATTTGGTTTAAATAAGGAACAGATTATCTATAATATACAATTCTAAGTCAGATGAATCCCGTATATTTTTTCTTCCCTCATTTTGTTTATTTGATAGTGAAAGGACATGACTTTTTCCAAATATCTTTCTTTCAATAAGTTGTGCTTCTTCCAGCACACGTATATGTTTGGAGATACTTGTGCATGAAATTCCAAGCTCACTTGCAATTTCCGCTATATGCTTATCTCTGAAAGAAAGAGACTCCATAATTCTAACCCTTGTTTCATTACCTACTACTTTTATCATTTTATTTTTTTTAACCATTTGTTAACTCCCGGATGATTTGTATCTATAAAGATTTGCAACCTATATTTATTAATAAATAATTTTAAATGGAGTGAAAAAGATACTATTTATAGTAGTTTATTTTAGTTATATGTCTTAGTTTATATGCTACAAATTGATGCAATTATCTTATAATATCACCTTACTATTATATCGAAATACTATTTTTAGTTTCAATTTCATCTTTTCTTAGTGTCATCTTCTTATTTTTAATGTAAAAGTCCAGTGATCTTAGCATACATTTTTGAGTAAACTATCAAAAGCTCAATTCTTCACAAGAAATAGGAGGATTGGCCAATTTAACTGGAAGGTCTTGGTACAATAATTGGCCAATAACAACAGGTCAAACACAGCATTTATGTGTGAACCACTAACATGCTATACAGAATATATTTCGGAGAACTTCTGGTTATTGTTGTAGTAGTGTTTGACCTGTCTGATTTATAATAGGAATTCTTTGTATATCAATATTACGAATGTATTAAAAAATAACAACTAATAGCTATTTATTATTGCATGGTATTACTAGAAATCGAAAATTCAAAGGTGAAATTATGGAATTAAAACCATTCAAAAGAGAATCTGTAATGCCACTTCCTGTTGCTTTCATCTCTACTGTAAGCAAGGATGGAATCAGGAACATCGCCCCGTATGGTTGCATTATGCCAGTGCTCAGGCCTCTTGACCTTATATGCATAGCAACGGCAAAAAGAAGGGATACACTTGACAACATCAGAGAAACAGGAGAATTCGTTGTCAATCTTGCCGGTGCAGACTTTGCAGACAAGGTCATACCAACTGCAAAAGCCATTCCTGCAGACCAGGATGAGTTTGAACTTGCATGTCTTGAGGAAAAAAGCTCAAAAAAGATCAGTGCTCCCGGAATAAAAGGATGTTATGCCTGGATGGAATGTGAGCTTTTCAAGTTGTATGAAGAATCCAATTACATACTGATCATGGGTAAAGTTGTCCATCTTGAAGTTGCAGATGAAGTATATGGCAAGGATGGATTGTGCAATGTAGTCAAAGCCCGTCCTTTAATGATGATGGGTGCAGACAACGGAATGCACTTCTGTACAGTTGAAGAAATTGGAAAATTCGAACAGTTCGGTGCAATGTTCCCGGAAGGAAAAGATCCTCTTGTTAATATGTATAGGGAAAATAAGTCTGCTTAATGAAATATGGACCATTTCAGGGCTCGGTCAAAATCCTGTTTATGTGACTGATACAGTCTTTGCCAATTTTATTTTCTCAAAAAATTGGCAATCTAAAAACAAAGATACCATCCGCCGAAGGCGGCACATTCCGATGCTGCTATGCGGCAATAAATGCATTTATGCAGAAAATTCTACTGAAGACTCGTAAAGAAAGTACAATGTATCAATGCAGATTTTTTATTTTGACTTGTAGGAAAGCTCCGGTTTCACCGGACCCATCGGGATCGTTCAAGTTACTCATGACTGCAATAAAATTCTACAATCCACAATTGAAACGAAAATAAATGAAAAATAAAACAAACAAAAAAGGAAAGAAAAAGGTTGAATATCAGATATTCAGTTTGCTCATCCTTTCCACGGCTTCGTTTATTCTGTCAACGGAGCGCGTAAGTGCAAATCTGATATAACCTTCACCGTAAGTTCCAAAGCCGACACCAGGTGTTGCTACAATACCTGCTTTCTCAAGAAGCAGTTTTGAAAATCCCATGGAGTCATAGCCGTCAGGAACAGGTGCCCATACGTAGAATGTTGCTTTAGGTGGCTTAACATCCAGTCCGAGTTCATGGAGTCCCTTAAGGAGTGCATCCCTTCTTTGCTCATAGATGTTGTTCATATCATCAACACACTGCTGTGAGCTGGAAAGTGCAGTAATACCTGCCATCTGGATAGCGTCGAACGCTCCGGAATCCACGTTTGACTTTACTTTGCCAACGCCTGAGATTATTTGCTTGTTACCAACAGCGAATGCAAGTCTCCATCCAGTCATATTGTAGGTCTTTGAAAGTGAGTAAAGCTCAATTCCCACGTCCATTGCACCGTCAACACTCAGGAAGCTAGGTGCTTTGTAGCCATCGTAGGTCATTTCAGAATATGCATTATCGTGGATGACAACAATGTCATTGTCCTTTGCAAACTGAACAACCTCTTCAAAGAACTTCTTATCAGCAATCGCTGCTGTCGGGTTGTTCGGGTAGTTCAGGAACATCAGCTTTGCTTTTTCAAGCTTGTCCCTTGGTATTGCATCAAGGTCAGGAAGGAAATCATTCTCTTCCATAAGTGGCATTATACAAGGCTCTCCGCCTGCAAACTGTGTTCCAATTTTGTACACCGGGTATGCAGGGTCAGGACAGAGTGCAACATCTCCAGGGTTGATAAATGCCAGTGGTATGTGTGCAATTCCTTCCTTTGAGCCGATCATGGTGAGTACCTGTGAAGCAGGGTCAAGTTCAAGTCCTCTACTCTCTTTGCACCAGTCTGCTGCAGCTTTTCTAAAGCTCATCATTCCTGTATAGGATGGATATGTGTGTGTTTCCGGGTTGCGCACAGCTTCACACATAGACTCTACGATATGTGCGGGTGTTGGCTGGTCAGGGTCGCCAACTCCAAGATCAATAACGTCTACTCCTTTAGCTCTGATCGCTGCCTTGGACTCGTCTATTGTCGCAAATAAGTATGGGGGCAATGAGTTAATCCTGTCAGAATACATTTGTTCACCTGTAAGTTCAAGCATGTTTTAGCCTAATGGCATCTTAGGCACCTCATGCTATGATCCACATCTATTTAATATGATGGTATAAGGCAAATCCTTTCCTTATTTTTACCTCATCATAGAACACAACAAAATCTATTAATAGGAAAAATATATAATAAAATTATATATTACTCAGTATTATGTGGTGCGGACAATTATCGATGATGAAAAAATAGACACACAGGATAAAAGAGAACGTGAGCTGGAATGCATATACAGTATCTCTGACCTCTTTGACCTGCATGTTCCTACCGAATCTCTGTTAAAAGGAATTCTCCAAAGATTACCGGCAGCTTTTCTGTACCCTGAATTTGCAGAAGCCTGCGCAATTCTGGACGGTAATGAGTATCATACCGAAGGTTATGAACGTCACAAAGATTCGTTATCCAGCGAAATTCTAGTTCACGGGGCCAAGGTCGGCATGATCCGCGTCTCTTATAAAAAAGATCTTCCGCTTCAGGAAGTTGGTCCTTTCTTAAACAGCGAGCAAAGATTACTGAACATGATAACTTCCCGTCTTTGCAAGGTAATAGAAAGGAAGAAAGTTGAAGCCGCTCTACTTGATTCAGAAAAAAGGTACAGGCTTATATTTGACGCATCTCCGCTGGGTATCTTTGTTGACCGCAAGGGAACCATAACTCACTGCAACAGAAGTTTCATGAATATTTTCCACATCCAGAAAGCAGATGTCATAGGCTCGGAGATCTTTGATTTTGTTAATGATGATTCGCTTAACAGATTGCTGGCAGGTGCTTCCTCTGATCTGCTTCCTTTCTATGAGAATGAGTATTCTGCCAGGATAGAAGGCAGTGAAAAATACATGAGGTCATATTATGTACCTCTAAGAGGACGGGAAAACATTATAGAAGGCGGTATCTGTCTCATAGCTGATATTACTGCCAATAAAAATTCCGAAGAGGAACTCCAAAACCAGAAGGAGCTTCTGACAAGCACTTTTAATGCCCTTCAGGATCTGATCATTGTTGTTGACCGTGATATGAGAATAGTCACCAGTAATTGGAAAGGCGACATAATCGAACCTCAGAATCCCAATGATCCGCATCCACAGGTATGTGAATCACTTGGTCCCACCTTAATGCCGTGTGAACCCTGTCCGATAAAGGAAGTGTTCTCATCCGGTACAATGAACGAATTTGAACACACGGACCCCAGTGATCACAGGGTAAGGGATTTCAGGATATTTCCGGTATATGATACCAAAGGCGATGTGATGATGGCTGTAAGCCACATTCGTGATATCACCCAGCGTAAAGAAACTGAAGAGGCTCTGAAAAGATCAACGGTGGATCTGGAACGTGCTTATGAGGAATTGAAATCACTCGACAAGCTCAAGGACGAATTCCTTTCCAATCTCAGACATGAGCTAAACACTCCACTTACATCTATTAAAGGATTCAGTGAGCTTCTATATGATGGAACTCTTGGTGAATTGAATGATAACCAGATGAAGGCCATTGAACGTGTGGTTGTAAAAACACGTAAATTGCAGAATCTTATCAATTCATTACTGTTTGTGAGCACCAACCAGAGTGGCGATGTCAAATACAATTTCGAGCAGATAGATCTTGTTTCAGTACTGAACGGGATCGTAAACATTTCCAGTGATTCTATTAAAGAGAAAAATCTGTCAATAATGACAGATTTTGCTTTTGATTCATGCTTTATTGATGGTGACAGGACTTACCTGCCACAGGTTTTCCACAATTTAATTGACAATGCCATAAAGTTCACCCCGCAGGGTGGAAATATTACTCTTTTTGCATCCGTGGAAGAAAATATGGTTCACATTGTCATAGGCGACACAGGTATAGGTATTTCAGAAGAGGATATACCCGATCTTTTCACAAAGTTCTATCAGATAGACAGTTCCTCAACCCGTAATTATGGCGGAAATGGACTTGGTCTCTATATCAGTAAAGTAATAATAGAGAGCCATAATGGAAAAATATGGATAGAAAGTCAGGACGGGACAGGAACAGATGTTCACATATCCCTTCCATTAAAGCAGAAAAATCAGTTCTCTGCTTCTTCAAGGTCACCTTCATTATCTGTTGAAAGACCTGTGCTCAGATAATTCTCATTCTCCGGCAGTTCCAGATAGAACCCATCACAACTGTCAATTTCAATTGTACCGGAACTTATGGTATAGTCAAGTATGTGTCCTCCGGCTGTCCTGTCAGCTGTAATGAAATGCAGGTGGTATCCGGGTACATTTATGCCGTCAACGAATTCAGGCATCCAGTATCCAACAATTGTTCCCTCAGTGTCATTGAATTCAAAGACGGACTGGTCCTTTGTCACATCAACAAGTCTTGGATATGGTTTTTCCTGGGCAGCTACACTGCGTGTTTTCATATATGGGAAAGTTCCTGTGACCTTAACAGCATACATAAGGTTCTGACTTGGAAGCATGTCCTCAATATATGATGCAAGCTGCTGACTGCTCATTTCTGTGTTTGTACTGTCCTCAATGTCTGCTTCAAAGAATGTGATTGCTGCAAATGGTGAGGTTTCCGTGTCCTCAACCTCGTAAACATTCCCATCGGCTTTCACCTGATAGATAACACCATCAAGTTCCAGCATCTCACCATCAAGGTTGTCAAAAGTACCAAGACCAAAATCACCTTTCTCTTTCAGATCTGCACAACTTATCTCGCCGCCATAGACTCCTTCAAGAAGTGCATTGATGACCGAGAACTGGTAGATTGTATCCATCTGCGTTTCAGTACTGACAATATGGCTTTCACCTTCTGCTTCATTGAATGTTGCATCTTCTGTTGGCTCAGAGATGCATCCTGCTCCAAAAATTGATAGTAAAGCCACAAATAGAAGAATGTGATAGTTTATTTTTTTCATATTGATTCCTCTCAAACGGCAATATATACTTGTTTTGAGTTGCAGGCATTATAGTATCTGACTGAAGTGTTAAGTAAAAAAAGAAGATCCTGCAGGCAATTATGCTGCTGCAGTTTCTGTTATGATGTTCTCAAGGTTAAGAAGAATAAGTAACCTGTCTTCCATCTTACCGACACCTTTCAGGTAATCGGCATTGATCTTTTGTGTAATGATCTCTGGTGTGTGTTCTATATTAGAACCTTTCAGGCGAATGACTTCGCTTACAGAGTCAACAACAAGTCCGATTATTGTTCCCTCAATATCAACAACTACGATCCTTGATTCGTCTGTCATTTCTGTCTCTTTCATTCCAAAACGCCTGTCAAGGTCCATAACTACAATGATCTTTCCTCGAAGGTTGATAACACCTTTAATGTAGTCAGGGGATCTTGGTATTCTTGTAATGTCAGGCATGCGGATGATTTCCTGTACCTGCATGATGTTGACACCGAACTCTTCAACGCCTAAGTTGAAAATAACAAGCTGGTGAAGGTCATCGTTAACATTGTCAGTATAACTTCCAGTTACATTAGTCATAGTTTTACCTCAGTGAAAACGAAATAGTATTAGCACAAATACATCTCGTAGATAATTATTCTGGCTAATATTATATTGCAGTTAGTATAAATACCTTCTCTTAAACTCTATTATTTTATTGAATGGCATTTCCAGGTCAGCAACTTCCAAAAAACCGATTCTTATTTAAGTATTTAGACCAATACCACGCTAAAAGTCAGGATCAAAATCAGGATCACTTTTAGTTTTTAATTATCACAATCACGAGGGTTCACATGAGCGATATTTTAAGGAGAGGACGCTTATCTTCAACACCTGATGAGGATATGCTCAATTTTACATCATCAATGTCTGCTGACAAATGGATATTTGAGGCGGATGTCCTTGTTGACATGGCCCACACGGTCATGCTGCATGAACAGGGAATCATTAAAGAAAAGGATTGCAGCAGCATTCTTGCAGGACTACTGAAGATCAGGGAAGAAGGTATTGAAAAGCTGGACCACAGTTATGAGGATATTCACATCTCACTGGAGTCCAGATTAATTGACATGGTCGGTGAGGACACAGGAGGCAGAATGCACTCCGGACGCTCCCGAAATGATGAGGTTGCAACCTGCATAAGGATAAGGCTCAGGGATGAACTTCTCTCTTTAATGGAGGAGCTTTCAGGTCTTAGAAGTACCCTTCTTGAACGTGCGTCAGAGAACACTGAAACCCTCATGCCGGGATTCACACACCTGCAACATGCACAACCAACAACTTTCGCACATCATCTTGTTGCACATTCAGATGCAATCGGCAGGGATATTGAGCGTGTAATCAGTGCATTCTTAAGGGTGAACAAATCCCCGCTAGGCTCAGCAGCTTTTGCATCAACCGGTTTTAATCTCAACCGGGACAGGACCTGTTCACTGCTTGGATTTGATGCTCTTCTTGGAAACTCAATGGATGCTGTAAGCACCCGTGATTTTTTGATAGAATCTGCATCAGTGATGTCCAATATCATGGTGAACCTCAGTAAGATGGCAGAGGAAATTATCATCTGGTCAACTTCCGAATTCTCCTTCGTTGAACTTGATGACATGTACGCATCCACATCATCAATAATGCCACAGAAGAAGAACCCGGATTCTGCAGAACTTGTAAGGGGTAAGGCAGGTACGGTTATCGGTTCACTCATGGCTCTGCTTTCTCTCTGCAAGGCACTTCCTTTGAGCTACAACCGTGACCTTCAGGAAGCAACACCGAACATGTGGCGTGCAGTTGAAACCACAAGAAGCGCTGTCCGTATCACAAAAGGTATGGTAGCCACCATGAAGATCAACACTGAAAGCATGGCTGAAAAGTCAGTTCTTGGTTTTACAACAGCAACAGAACTTGCAGACACCATGGTAAGAGCCGGTGGAATTCCTTTCAGGACAGCCCATCAGATTGTTGGCGTACTGGCAAGAGGGGATGGAAACCCTACACTTGCTGATGTCGATGCAGTGGCAAAGGATGTTATCGGGGAAACCTTAAGCTCCAGGGGTCTTACTGAGGTAATGGTAAAGGAAGCCCTCGACCCGGTTCTTAACATCAACAGGCGTTCAATTACAGGTGGTCCTGCACCTTCTGAAATGGAAAAGGCAATTAAGATAAGATCTGAAGAACTTGAGGGTACAAAAGCAAGTATCTCAGAGCTGAACGGCGGTATTGAGGAATCATTGAAGGTTCTTTACGGTATTGTTGAAAAGTACACGGGAAACAATGCTTAAGGCATATATTACGATTAACTTATCTCATTGAATAGCAATGAATACTTAACTTAGACTCAAATTTATACTATACTTATACTTACAGGTAATCAAGTGATGATCATGGATTATGAAGAGGGCGACAGAGTAAAGGTCGAGAAGTCCGGTGTGGAGTATGAAGGCATTGTGATGCCAAGTACAACCGGTCACATTATTATTAAGATGGTCAGCGGCTACAATGCAGGAATTGAACCTGAGGGTGCCACTGTAACATTAGTGCAGAAGAAAGCTGATATGGCAATTTCAGCAAAGAAAGCAGCAAAGGCTGAGATCAAACCTAAAAAAGGTCTTCCAAAGGTATCCATCCTCTCAACCGGTGGAACAATTGCAAGTAAAATAGATTACAGGACCGGTGCTGTAACTTCCCAGTTCTCTGCAGATGATATCCTGCAGGCAATTCCTGAACTTACAGAAATTGCAAATTTTAGTGGAAAGGCTATCTACAACATTCTTTCTGAGAATATGAAGACAGAATACTGGCAGGAGCTTGCCAGGGCTGTCGTTGAAGAGATCAAGAACGGCGCTGACGGTATTATAATCGCTCACGGAACAGACACCATGATGTACACTGCTTCTGCATTGTCATTTATGGTTGACACACCAGTACCGATCGTGTTTGTAGGTTCCCAGAGAAGTGCTGACAGGCCAAGCAGTGACAATGCCATGAATGCTATCTGTGCAGCAAAGGTTGCTGTAAGTGATATTGCAGAAGTTACCGTTGTCATGCACAGCGAGTCATCAGACGATAAGTGTTCTATCCACCGTGCAACCAAGGTACGCAAGATGCACACTTCCAGAAGGGATGCTTTCAGGTCAATTAACTCTGAACCAATAGGTTATGTTGATTATTCCACCGGAGAAATAACAACCGGTCTTTCCTACATAAAGAGGAATGAAAGGGAACTGACACTTATGGATGCAATCGAACCTAAATGCGCCCTTGTGAAATTCACTCCTGGTTCAAGCCCGGATATTCTTGGTTACTTTATCGATGCAGGCTACAAAGGCATCGTCATCGAGGGAACAGGACTTGGTCACGTATCCACAGACTGGATCCCACAGATCGAGAGAGCAACATCACAGAAGATTCCGGTCATTGTCACTTCCCAGTGTCTTAACGGCAGGATATGTGACAGAGTATATGACACAGGCAGGGACATCCTAAAAGTCGGAGCAATTGAAGGTGAGGACATGCTTCCTGAGGTTGCATTAGTTAAGATGATGTGGACTCTTGGTCAGATACAGGATTATGATGATGCAGTTGATATCCTTAAACAGGATATCAGGTGCGAGATAAATGAAAGGAGCCTTGAATAAGACATTCAACGGCATTTAGTAGTTACACTTTTTGTATTAATATAAAATATGAATAAGGATATTCAATGACCCATTGAATATCAATTCCTTTCTGCTTTTTAGTATCAATCGAAGCAAATTGGGATATATGTAGTATTCTGTTAACCTTACTTACAATGCGCCCTATTCCTTTTTAATTATTGTATATGCAAGTACAATAATAAGAAGACTGGTTAGAACTCCTGATAAAGGTATACTTTGACTGTTATGGAGACTTGTGCTATTTGTATTATTCATAGAATTGTTTATTCCTGAGATTCCTACTGTCATATTGTTAACATCATATCTATAAACGGGATACTCCACAAAACCTATAATATCTGTTTCTTTTGTTAGTGTAAAAACAACAGGAATATCTTCAACTCCATCTTTCATTGCGTATTTTTCTACGATATCGTAAATCTCTCTAGTATCTTCTTCAGAATAATTTCCTCCCCTGTCATCATATAACTCTATTAGGAAATAACCTCTTGAAGTGTCTGAGCCATATCGGACAATGGACCCATTAGGATAAAAATCAATTTCTTCCCATGAGCTTTCTCTGACGTGTTTTAATTTGTCTGCAAATTCATTTAGCTGGCTTGCATTATCTATAACAGGAACATTTCCATATGCTTTCACAACCGACGCGTCATATATGGGACTTTCAGGATTAGTGCAGTTTTCAATCCCATATTGTGACAAGGTATTAATTCTTTCAAATATCCCATTATCATTACTACTAGAGGTAACATTGAAGGCACTTGTTTGTGGAATTCCTATTATCAAAAGTGTACTTATAATGATAACAATGTTTATTTTATTCATAGATTAATACTTCCATCCCATTTTAAATAAATAAAAAGTAAACCTCTTCTTGAGGTTTACTTAAGAGCTGTCACCCCAAGTTTGGATGATACTTCTCCATATGGGATGTAGACTGTAATATCAGCTCCGTTATATTGTCCGTAGGCAGATATTATTCCTACAATTTTATATCTTCCACTGCTTGTATAATATACTGGCCCACCACTATCTCCATCCTGACAGGCTGTGCTCATTATTTCAACCTTATCCATAAGGTGTCCTGAAATAGTTTGGCCTGTTAAGACTGCGAGATATGTACCTGTGACAGAACCGCTAGCAGTGCCGGATTTTGTAAGTTGCATGCCAGATATTCCTCCTGAATAAGTTCCAGATACATCTACAAAAGTCCCTCCTCCTATGTGCAGGTCATCTGTTACATCGCTATATGGAACAAAAGCTGCGTCGGTATTTGCTCCTATTACAGAAACATCTGCATTATAATTAGCTGCACCATATGTGGGCTGATATGAACTGAGACCAGTTTGCCATCCTGCAACGTGCCCAGCAATCACATATCCTTTTGTGTTGTCACTAGTCTTTGCAGTAAATCCAATTGTTCCAAGTTGAGCTGCTCCTTCTGATGGGAAATAAACAGAATGAGCAATTCCAGCTGTTATTGGACTGTATTTTATAAGATAAGGATTAGTTTTTACAGAAATAGTACTATTTGTACTCACTGAAGAACTAGCAAAACTCATTAATTCATCTGCAGTAAAAACAATAGGAACATTTTTGATGCTTGATTTTGTTGCATATTTTGTTATAATATCAGAAATGGAATCAATATCTTCATCCTTTATTTCTGCTTTATCATAAAGCATTACCACGAAATAACCTTTAGCATCTGTTCCATAAGCAAGAAGTGGTCCAGATGGGTAATAGTATTTGTCTAAAGATTTATTCTCTCGTATATTGACTCTGATTTTGTCAACTTGATTTGTCCATTCATATACTTCTTTTCCACTTTCTAGTTCAGGAATTTCTCCTTGAACTTTCAATATATTGCTGTTCCTCTTTAAATTATCTAATGTCTTGTTGCTAATTGCTGGAATGTTAGTAATAAATTCTTCTAAACTTTCGTCTTCAGCCATCGCTGATGTTTCTGAAGATACTTCTCCAGCTACAGTACTTACAAGCAAGAGCATACAAAGCATTGCAGCAAAACCAATTCTTAAGTATCGTTTCATAAATCCACCTTTGTTTTATTTTCACAATGTACCAAAGGCAAGATTACGTAAGCCTTAAAAATCATCAAAGTCAATTATAACCTTGCCTTAGGGCATTCCGGGGTTCAAGCCTACTCTGCAAAAATAGATTGGACCCCACCTCACATTATTTCAATGTGACATTGTACAATTCTTTTCCGAACTATATATGCATTATGGCCATGAGCTAAAATGGATAGATGTTTAATCTAAAAAGATAACGAGCGTGTGATTTTACGATTTCAAGAAATAATTCTACTCGTGTTTTGTTTTAATATAAGACTAAGATATGAATTAATACATAGAAAAAGGTTCGACAAAATTTAAGCAAAGTCTTGGATTAACAGAATATTAAATTATCCACTCAATGTTGAAGAGATCCTTGAATATCTACTTATATGTGTAGTTGTATATGTTATTACAACTAAAATAGATTGTATTTTTGATTACAACTTATTTAAGTTGTATTTTTCATAAGCCGGGGATGTCCTGTGTATCGTCTATGACTGGCTGCCGATAGAAAGTAGAAAAGAAACAGGGATGTGTGTCCTGATGAGAGAAAAGTTCTTTGTTGTACAGGGTGACGTAATAGATTCCAGAAGGATCAAAGATAGGGATGAGTTTCAATGCAAACTTGAATCTGCCTGTGACAGTGTTAATGGCACATATAAAGACGACATTTACGCATCTTTCAAAATAATAAAAGGTATAGATGAAATTGAAGGTGTTCTTACCGATATATCTGGTATCTACAAAATAATAACTGCTATCCAGGGATTTGTTTCCCCGCATAAGGTGCGTTTTTCTATTGTATATGGGGACATTGATACTGCGGTAAAATCAAAAAACGTTGAAAAAATGGATGGTCCTGCAATTCATAGTACGACAGACAGGATAATGGAACTAAAGAAATCACAACTATTATTTGATATCTTTACGGGAAATGAGATAATTGATTCTACTTTACGAGGTCAGATAAATCTTTTATTGTTTTATAAGGACAAGTGGACAGCAAGAGAAAAACAAATATCTGAGAATTACTCCGAGTTGAAAAAGCAGGTTCTGGTTGCAGATAAATTGTCAATAAGCCAACAGGCTGTGTCCAATACTCTTCGAAAAATAAGATGGGAAGAAATCAATTCAATAGAGGTAGATTTAAATAATGCATTGAAGTTGTACAATAACTACATTCAACATAAATAAATATTGAATAAAGGGGAATTTGGGTGTTATCTGAAATTAATTCAATTAGTATTTATTCTTACATTCAGTTTGCTTTGTTGATTCTAGTATGCTATATGTTTTTGATATTGACAAGTGGCAAGGTTCTCAAGTTTGTTTTATCCCATGTTTCAACAAAACAACAAAAAGATGGTCAGGATGACGTTATACCTTCTGATCCAAAAATAAGGGATACTGGTTTTATTGTTGGAAAGTGCGAAAATATACTCATACCGACTTTGATACTTCTTAATGCTTACACAGCTTTAGCGATCATATTTACAGCAAAGACGATTGTCCGGGCTGAAGATATGAAAAGTGAAAATACACTCTATTTTTTAGCGGGTACAATGATAAACTTCACGTATTCTCTATGTATAGGGGTTGTTATGAAAGCAATCGAATACATTTATTTTTGAATTCCTGGCTCTATAGAAATTCTATTGACATGAATGACGCAAACTTTGCTTTTTTTAGTGACAGAAAAACAACTTGTAATCTAAATATAAAGTAACCATCCGCCGAAGGCGGCACATTCCGATGATTCTGTACAGAAAAAAGTCCCAAACAATTTGTATTTTGACAGAGAATTCTACTGAACTCCTGCAAAAACTATTCTGCACTATTGTGCAGAGCATTTTATTCATTCATTTAGGAAAGTGCCGGCTTCGCCGGTTCCTTCGGAATTTATTAAGTAAATTTCATAGCAGGAAATCTACAGAGCCGAAATCCTTTAAGGGTTAAAACCTTAATTCGCAAACCTTTATTACGAATAAATTAGGTATTGAAGCAAATTAGTATTATAATATTATCAGTCAGATAAGGTGAATATTATGACATTAGCAAATCTCAGGACACACTATGCGTCACAGATCAAACCCGAGGAACTTGGTGACCAGAAGGTTACCGTGGCAGGATGGGTTCACGAGGTCCGTGACCTTGGTGGAATTTGTTTTGTTGTGCTCAGGGACCGTACAGGCAGATCCCAGATCACACTGGTAAAAAAGAAGACAGACCCAGAACTTCTGGAACAGGCAAGAAAGCTTGTAAGGGAATCCGTGGTTTCAATCACAGGAAGCGTAAAGCCGGAAGGAAAGGCACCAAACGGTTACGAGCTTATTCCAGATGAGATCACACTGCTCAACGAGGCAGACTCACCACTTCCAATGGACACAACCGGAAAGGTAGAAGCAGAACTTGACACTCGTCTTGATTCAAGGTTCATTGACCTCAGGCGTGAGAGAACAACTGCAATCTTTAAGATAAGACACGAAGTCCTCAGGGCTGTCAGGGGATACCTTACTGAAAATGGTTTCATAGAGGCAACAAGTCCAAAGGTCGTAGCAACAGCAACAGAAGGTGGAACATCACTCTTCCCGATCACATACTTTGACAGAGAGGCTTTCCTTAACCAGAGTCCTCAGCTCTTCAAGCAGATCCTCATGTCAGGAGGACTTGACAGGGTATTTGAGATCGGTCCAATCTTCAGGGCAGAGGAACACGACACCCGCAGGCACCTCAACGAAGCAACATCCATTGATATCGAGGCAAGTTTCTGTGACCACTTCGATGTAATGGAGATCCTTGAGAAGATGGTCGCTTACATCTACGAGCAGGTCATTGCGAATGCATCAGATTCACTTGCAGTACTCGGTGTAGAGCTTCAGGTCCCAACGGTACCATTCAAGAGAGTAACCTACGACGACGCAATTGAGATCGTCAACACAACCACAGATGAGATGCTTAACTGGGGAGATGACCTTGGTACAGCTGCCGAACACGCAATCGGTGAGCATGTATTCAAGGAAACGGGGGAATCGCATTACTTTATCATCGACTGGCCAACAGAGATAAAGCCATTCTATGCGATGCCATATGAGGATAACCCGATACTTTCAAAGGGATTTGACATGATGCACAGGACAATGGAACTTTCATCCGGTGCACAGCGTATACACATCCCTGAACTTCTCATCAGTAGAATAGAGTCACAGGGTCTTGACCCTGAAGGATTCGAGTTCTATCTCAAGGCTTTCAGATACGGTATGCCACCACATGCAGGATGGGGTATCGGTTGTGAAAGGCTTGTCATGACAATGCTCGGTGTTGAGAACATCCGTGATGTCGTACTCTTCCCAAGGGACAGGCGCAGACTTTCCCCATAATTCTTTTTCAGGTGATACTTATGAAGGAAAGGAATCCGGCAGGAGAAAGTCCTGAGAAGAAAGCTGCAGGAATTGCAGCAGCAGACCTTGTGCAGGATGGCATGGTTGTCGGTCTTGGTACCGGCTCTACAACAGCCTACACAATAGCCGAGCTTGGAAGGCGTGTTGACGAAGGTCTTGATATCATTGCAGTTGTAACATCATACCAGTCTGAAATGCTTGCAATTCAGGCCGGGATCACACTTACATCACTTGCAGAACATCCAAATCTTGACATCGCTATTGACGGTGCAGACCAGATCGATAAAGGTCTGAATGTCATCAAGGGCGGCGGTGCTGCACACACACGTGAAAAGGTAGTATCACGTTCTGCTGAGCGCTTTATTATAGTTGCTGACGAATCAAAATACAGTGAGCAGCTCAACCACTATGTGCCACTGGAAGTACTTCCATACGCAAAGGAGTATGTTTCACAGCAGGTACGCAGGATCGGCGGAAAACCTGAACTTCGTCTTGCAGCCAGAAAGGACGGTCCCGTAATAACAGACAACGGTAACTTCGTTATCGATGCAAGCTTCGGCGTGATCGAGAACCCTGTTGTAACATCAGCACTTCTCTCACAGGTTGCTGGAATTGTGGAACACGGAATATTTACCAATGTGGACGAGGTCTACATCGGTAAGAAAGACGGTTCCGTAGAAATAATGTCTTAAGTCTAAATAAAAATATGAATTAAAACTCCTGATCTTAATGATCAGGAATGATTTTTATCATCAAGCGGACAGGCGCACAGTTCGAATAATGCTTCTTCTCCGGTGTGTGAACCTCTTGCTATGAGTATGTCTCCGGCTTTTATAACAGTTCTCTTATTAGGTCTGTAAACCCACCTGTCATCTCTTTTGATAGCCATTACATGCACACCGGTCTCAGTTTCCAGTTTTAGCTGGCCGAATGACTTCTCAACTATTGGTGAACATTCCTGAACTACCAGTTTGGTAATGACTTCATCAGATTCCCTGACAGCGATCGTAATGATTGGGTGCAGGTCTATATCTCTCAGTACTATGTCCACAATTGTGTACGCTGCATCAGAGATAGCTTCAGCAGAGTTTGCAAGCTGGAGCAGACCACGCAGGATGTTCACATCAGGCACATGTTTTGCAGTTTCAAGTACCCAGTGCTGGAGTTCATGCTTCATGCTGTCCATTTCAGACTCAAGGGCTTTTACCTCATGTGCAATGTCTTCATTATCAAAAAGCAGTGCAGAATATGCAAGACCTACGGAAAGTTCTCCCATGTTCTTCATTTCAACTATGATATCTACTGCTCTTTCAAGATCAATGAGGAATCTTTCATGCTGCATTGTCCTTGGTACATACTTGCGGTTTGTCACAAGTTCAATAAAAAGCGGTACTCCTTCATCGTGTCCTCTTGCAAAAAGGACATCATCCGGTCTTATACGGGTCGCATGGTTCGGGTCATATATCCACTCATCATTGCGGCGTATTGCGATGATCCACATTCCGGCCTCAGTGTCAAGTTCAATATCTTCCAGGTTCATTCCTGCAAGTTTTGAATCCTCGCTCACCGTTGCTCTGGTGATGGTTTCCTCGGCCTCTCTCATTGCAAGTTTGAGCTCCATTGGGATACCAGCATCCCTGAGAACTATCTGGGCAATGTCGCCTGCTGCGTTTGCGATGTTCTCGGATGCACGTGCAACCTGAAGAACACCTGACATTTCCTCTGCTTCCTCAACACGTCTTGTACTGAGCATTGCAGCTATTTTCATGTGATAGTCAAGCGTATCCATCTTTTCTTCGAGGCGCATGACCTCTTCCGCAATATCCTCGTCATCATAGACCATGGCTGAGTATGCCAGATCTACCATGAGTTCGGATGTATCCTTCATCTCTATCAGGAGGTCCTTGAGATTACGTGGAATATACCTAATTTCCTTGGGACTCATAAGTTTCTACCGTTCATTGTATTCTTGCTTTTTTATTGGTTTTTATCTTCATTATAGTTATAGTTAAAGTTCTAATTAAAGTTATAATTGAAGCTCTAATTAAAGTTATAATTATATCAGGTTCAGGATGTGCATAGCCATGAAAATACCGCTAACCCCTATCAGGTCACCAAGTGTGGCTATAAGCGGAATTACGGTGTCATCAGGGTCAACTCCGAACCTATGAGATGCGAATGCGATTGCTATGGTGGCTGAGAAAACTGCCAGCAGTTCAAATGTGCCTGCGAGGAGACAAAGTGCCAGAAGTGTCAGGAATGCAATTCTCATGTCAAACAGCATTCCAGTTATCCATACCGTGATACTGACAAAGACGCACGCAACAAGGCCGACTATAAGAGCCGCGTAAACACTATTTCGGACGACAGGGCTCCTGTGAAGGTGACTACCAAGACCCATATGGAAGGATGATGAAAGTCTTGCTCCAAGCATGCTGCCGGTGTCTCCTCCGATCTTGATAAGGGCCGGAATGAGCACCAGGATGATCGGCATTGATACTATCTTGTCGATCTCGATATTAAGTATCTGACCTGAGAATATACCTATGATGGATGTTACCAGAAGTATTGGAAATCCTCTTCCGACTATGCCTTTGACTGTGTAGTAACTCATATCATAAGCACCACCTTTGCAGCCAGGAAGATCATTATCATGGACACTATGTCACCGATGGTGGCAATTGCTGGTGTTACAACGTTGTCGGGGTCAAACCCGAAACGGAACATTCCAAGTGCCAGCAGCACTGCTACAACTGCGAGAATAAGCCCAGAGGAAACTCCTGCAAGGACTGCGATAAGTGTAAGGGTAATTGCACCTGCACTTTGCATTCCAAGTGTAATGGTTATGAAATGGCCGGCAATTCCAAGGATCACCGACATGATAAAACTTAGAAGAAGGGAGCCTGATACGTTGTTGATAAGCTCGGGATTGCGGTCTATTTTAGTGATAAGACCCATGTGTATGGCACTTCCAAGACGGGAACCCAGGGTGCATGAGATGTTCCCACGCATTCCGAGTACTGCCGGTGTTATTACGATAAGTCCCGGGATCAGTTCAAGCTCGTTGCTCATTCCTGAAAGAATGAGTCCGGATATTACTCCTCCTATTGTAGCCATGAGTTCAAATGGCAATGCCTCACGCACTATGGAGCGGACACTTCCGTAATCTCCTATGTATTCCTCGACGACCTCTATTTCATAGTCTTCGTCTTCATCACTTGTGTCGTGAGCCATTATATTGCCCTATTTCACTTTGTTATTATTTATACGTATCAGGCATCAATGAGCTTTTTTGAAGTTTGAGCTTTGTGGAAATCCTGCAAGCAAACTTTAAAGTAAGCAGGTTGGTTTTGTCAGGTCGATACCATCTATCATCTTTCATGAGTAACTTAACCAATCTAGAAGGGTCCGGCGAAGCCGGCGCTTTCCTACAAGACAATACAAAAGAATCTGCATTAATACATTGTACTTTCTTTACGAGTCTTCAGTAAAATTCTCAGCATAAATGCATTTATTGCCTGTATGGCAGCGTCGGAACGTGCCGCCTTCGGCGGATAGTTGCTTTGGTTTTAGTTTGCAAATCGGTTTTGTGGAAACAAAATGGAGCAAAAGTTGTGTCAATCATGTAAACAGGATTTCTAAAGAGCCGAAATTTCGGCTTCAACTCCATAGTTAAACATAAAACCGATGCTTTCCTTTCCTGAAACGAGGAAATCCAATGTTAAAACATATAGTTATGTGGAAATTGAAGGAAAGTGCAGAAGGTAACAGCAAGGAAGAGAATGCAAAACTCATGAAGCAGAAGCTTGAAGCTCTTAAATCTAAGATTCCTGAAATTGGTGTTATCGAAGTAGGAATTAATGCTATTCCTTCTGATGCTGCTTATGATGTTACTCTTTATTGTGAGTTTAAAGATGAAGCTGCTCTTAAGACGTACCAGGTACACCCTGAGCATGTAAAGGTTGCAGAGTTCGTTGGTAAGATCAACGACAACAGGGTTGTTGTGGATTATCTGGTTTAATATTTGAGTTCTATCAATTTGAAATTGTCCGGATCGAGTTTGATGAAAAGACCTGAGAAACAGATAATGGATGAGGACATGTTACAGACTATCCTCAATGAAGCCATTGTATGCAGGATCGGCATGTGCCGGGATAATGTTCCGTATGTTGTGCCAATGAATTTTGCATACCACGACAATGCTCTTTATCTCCATGCAGTTCGGGAAGGTATGAAACTTGACATGATGGCTGAGAATCCCCATGTCTGTTTTGAGATGGAGTATAAGGCCGAGGTCTCACCTGCTCCTACAAGCTGTGGCTGGAGTATGAAGTATTACAGCATAATCGGATGGGGAAATGCTTCCATGATTACTGATCAGGATGATAAGACAAAGGCACTGAACCTGCTTATGGACAAGTATGCAGGACAGACGAATGATTCTTATCCAGACAAAGTTCTAATTAAAACTGCCGTAATTAAGATTGAGATTACTGAGATGACGGGCAAGTCTTCAGGTTATCCCAAACCATCCACTTGCGGCACTAAAAATGGCTGAGTTTGTCCTTTTATTTTTAAAGGACACTCAATAATCCCGGCAGATTTTTAGATTTATGCCGGATTTTTCTGTGATATCCAGAAGTTTACGCGCATTTACAGGCCATTCATCAAAAAAGGTTATATACAACTAGTTACATTTAGGGGTTGCTCGAGGGCGAAAGCGCCACCGAACAACTTTATTCGCAAAACAATGGGCCCGTGGTCTAGCCGGTTATGACATCGCCTTTACACGGCGGGGGTCATGAGTTCGAATCTCATCGGGCCCACCACTTAATTCTAATGCTTCCAATATCGATTCTAACTTCTGTTCTAGTACATTTACACGAGATTCCAACTCCGAATTATCTGTAGATTGTGTAATATTCTTCAATAATTGCACAATTGACTCATTAGAATTGCGTAATGGTTGTGTAACCTCTCCATCAAAGTCCTCGTCTGGATACAAGACGAACACTCGCCTACCCTTGTATTGACCCTCGTACATGTGTACGGTATCACCTGCTAAATCGAGATGTGTCTCAGGTAATCTTATCAAAGGATACGTGTGTCGTTCGTTAATTTTATGCTTTGATACCTTTGCTTTTCCAATGGCTTCCATACTATCAACTATTGCGCAATTTTATTTAATTATTGTGTAATGGGGCAGAGTGTGTCTACCTGACCTTACTCGTATGCTAACTCTATCATACGCTTAAATGAACGTGTCTCTGCAAAGACCATACGCAAATGGCACTTGAACCTGATGATATCCGAAGGTTTACCCGAGAGTATCGCGGACTTCATCCAGGGCAGAGCACCTGTGACGGTGGGCAGTTCGCATTATCTCAACAAGGTTAAGCAGACAAGAGAGGTTTACATGAGGATTGTGAGGAGGTTTGACGATATCTTGCGGTAATCATATTTGACTTGCTAATGTTCGGATTATATCCATCGCACAGTAGTGAGGGGATATAGGCAACTCAGAAAAATGCCACTCTTAAAAATTTATGCCTAATACGTAGGGTATAAAATATATTAGGATTGTAGATTATACCGTAATCAATTGTACAAATTTCTAAATACAAAAAGTTTATTTAAGTTTTTGCTAAGTATCGGTCTAATGTCGGAACTTATTTCTAACATACAATTCTTTTATCGTCTATGCGAATTTATGTAGACACTACCAAAAATTCGTCTAAAAAAAGAGATCCTACTATTGGCGATGCAATAATGGGTGCTGTTTTTTTTGGTCTTTTCTGGGTTTGGGTTTATTATGGAACATTGAGTCTTATATTAGTAATCTTATTTTTAGCTTTAATTGTTTTAATTTCAATTGTTCTTATCTCCTTATCAGATTCTAATACCTCTCCAAATTTATCTTTAAATATGGCTGAAATTGATCAAATGAGTGGTTATGAATTTGAAGAATACATAGCCACTCTCTATAATAGCCTAGGGTATTCTGTTCAACAAACTGCATTGTCAGGTGACCAAGGTGCAGATTTAG